>JALRGT010000005.1 GCA_023259675.1 Flavobacterium sp. | reverse complement strand
CATCAATTAATTCTTTATTATCAACACCGTTGTTTCCGTTGTTAAATGGACGACCAATCAAGTTAGATGGTGCATTTTTAACATAATCAGCGATTAATGGTTTACAAGCGTGATCAAATAAATAACATCCGTATTCAGCAGTATCAGAGATAACACGGTTCATTTCGAACAATTTTTTTCTTGCAATTGTGTTAGCAATAAGTGGAGTTTCGTGTAATGACTCATAATAAGCAGATTCTTCGATGATACCAGAATCAGTCATTGCTTCGAAAGCTAACTCAACACCAGCTTTAACCATAGCAACCATTAAAGTACCATTGTCATAGTATTCTTGTTCAGAAATTTCATAATCTCCAGCAGGAGTTTTCTCGAAATTAGTTTCGCCAGTAGCAGCTCTCCAAGCTAATAAGTTTTTATCATCATTAGCCCAATCTTCCATCATAGTTTTAGAGAAATGACCAGAGATAATATCATCCATATGTTTTTGGAATAATGGACGCATGATATCTTTTAATTCTTCAGAAGCATTGAAAGCAGCAATCTTAGCAGGATTAGACAATCTATCCATCATATTTGTAATACCACCATGTTTCAAACCTTCGGTGATAGTTTCCCATCCGTATTGGATTAATTTAGAAGCATAACCTGGCTCAATTCCTTCAGCTACCATTTTGTCAAAACACAAGATAGAACCTGTTTGCAATAATCCACAAAGGATAGTTTGCTCACCCATTAAATCTGATTTTACTTCAGCTACGAAAGAAGAACGTAAAACTCCAGCTCTGTGACCTCCTGTTGCTACAGCATAAGCTTTAGCTTGATCTAAACCTACTCCGTTTGGATCGTTTTCAGGGTGAACAGCAATCAGTGTTGGTACACCAAATCCTCTTTTGTACTCTTCACGTACTTCAGATCCCGGACATTTTGGAGCACACATAATAACTGTTAAGTCTTTACGGATTTGCATTCCTTCTTCAACAATATTAAAACCATGAGAATAAGCCAAAGTAGCTCCTTGTTTCATTAATGGCATAATAGCAGTAACTACAGCAGTGTGTTGTTTATCCGGAGTAAGGTTACAAACTAAATCAGCAGTTGGAATTAATTCTTCATAAGTTCCCACATTGAAACCATTATCAGCAGCGTTCATGAATGAAGCTCTTTTTTGAGCAATAGCTTCAGCACGTAAAGCATAAGAAATATCTAAACCTGAATCTCTCATGTTTAAACCTTGATTCAAACCTTGAGCACCACAACCAACGATAACTACTTTTTTACCTTTTAAAGCTTCGATTCCATTAGCAAATTCTGATTGATCCATGAATTCGCAAACGCCTAATTGTTCTAATTGTAATCTAAGTGGTAATGAATTGAAATAATTTGCCATTTTTTAATATTTAATTTATGATTTTAATTCTTCTAACAAAGTCGATATTTCCATTTTTTCTTTAGAAATGGAGATTCTTCCCGAACGTGCAAACTGCATGATTCCGAAAGGTTTTAATTTTTCGTATAATTCTTCTATTTCTGAACGTCTTCCTGATTTTGAAATCACAAAGAATTCTCTGGAAACAGTAACTATTTCAGAATTACTTTCTTTGATGATATTTTGTATCTGTCTTTCGTCAAAAAGTAAATGGGATCCGATTTTGAATATTGCATTTTCCAGGAAAATGGTTTCTTCATCCAAATGGTAAAAAGCTTTGATAACTTCAATTTGCTTTTCGATTTGTCCTACTATATTTTGAACCCATTTTGTTGATGTACTCACAACGATGATGAATCGAGATACATTTTCAATTTCCGATTCGGAAACATTTAGACTTAAAATATTGATATGGCGTTTCAAGAATATTCCTGATATTCTGTTTAGTAAGCCAACGTTGTTTTCTGAATACACAGAAATCGTGAATGTTTTATTTTCTTCCATAATATTAACTTAATCGAATGTCAGAAACTGAAGCTCCTGTTGGAATCATTGGAAATACATTATTCTCTTTTTCTACCATGATTTCTAAGAAATAAGAATCTTTTGAAGCCATCATCTCTGCAACAGCGGCATCAAGATCCTCTCTTTTGGTCACTTTTTTGGCTTTGATATAATATCCTTCGGCAATTGCCACAAAATTAGGATTAATCATCTCAGTTGAAGCATATCTGTTGTCAAAAAACAACTCTTGCCATTGGCGAACCATTCCTAAGAACTCATTGTTTAGCACCACAATTTTTACCGGAACTTGTGTTTGATGAATGGTTCCCAATTCTTGAATATTCATCTGAAAACCTCCGTCACCAATTACTGCGACAACCTCACGGTTTGGCATTCCCATTTTGGCTCCAATAGCAGCCGGAAGTGCAAATCCCATAGTTCCTAAACCTCCTGAAGTTACGTTACTTTTTGAAGTGTTGAATTTTGAATAACGACAGGTAAACATTTGGTGTTGACCAACATCGGATACCATAATAGCATCTCCTTTAGAATGTTTGTTGATCATTTCAATTGCTTCTCCCATAGAAATACCGGCTTTCTTTGTTGGTTTTAATTCCTCATTAATTACCGAATCCAGTTCTATTTGATAGTATTTCTTGAATTCATTATGCCAAGACTCATGTTTAGTTGATTCTATCATTGGCAATATCGCGGTTAAAGCTTGTTTCAAATCGGCCAAAACAGCTACTTCTGTTTTAACGTTTTTATCAATCTCGGCTGGATCAATTTCAAAATGAAGTACTTTAGCTTGTTTAGCATATGTAGCCAAGTTTCCGGTTACACGGTCATCAAAACGCATTCCGAGTGCGATTAATACATCACATTCATTGGTCAATACATTCGGTCCGTAATTTCCGTGCATCCCTACCATACCAACATTTAATGGATGATCAGTTGGTAATGCAGAAAGACCTAAAATGGTCCATGCAGCAGGAATCCCTGATTTTTCTATAAAAGCTTTTAATTCTTCTTCGGCCTCACTTAGGATAACTCCTTGACCAAAAACAATCATTGGTTTTTTGGCTTGATTGATTATAGCTGCTGCCTCAGCCACTTTATCCAGTTTTAATTTAGGCACCGGATTGTAACTTCTTATACTGGTGCATTTTTTATAACTAAAATCTAATAAATCAAATTGAGCATTTTTAGTAATATCAATCAAAACGGGACCTGGACGACCTGATTTAGCGATATAAAATGCTTTTGCCATTATTTCAGGAATCTCATGCGCCTCGGTAATTTGATAATTCCATTTAGTCACGGGAGTTGAAATTCCGATAATATCAGTTTCTTGAAAAGCATCCGAACCTAACAAGTGCTTTCCAACTTGTCCGGTGATACAAACTAACGGCGTGGAATCGATTTGTGCATCTGCAATACCTGTCACAAGGTTCGTGGCTCCCGGTCCTGAAGTTGCGATTGCCACCCCTACTTTTCCGGTTGCTCTGGCAAAACCTTGAGCAGCGTGAGCAGCACCTTGTTCATGGCGTACCAAAACATGATGCAATTGATCTCTAAATTTATATAATTCGTCGTAAACCGGCATAATGGCACCACCTGGATATCCATAAACCAAATCTACTCCTTCTGCGAGTAAGCATCTAATAACTGCTTCTGCACCAGATATTTTATTTGTTTCCATTGGAATTTATTTTTGTTCAAACCTTAAACACTATAGTTTTAAAGTTTTTAATTTTAATTATTTATCAGTCACACATCCTTCAGAGGCACTTGATACAGAACGCATGTATTTAAGTAAAACTCCTTGTTTGATTGGTGATACTGGTTGTTTCCAATTGGCTTTACGTTTTGCAAACTCTTCATCCGAAATCTTCATGTTGATGGTGTTTTTTACAGCATCAATTGTAATAAGATCTCCGTTTTCAATCAATGCAATACCTCCACCTTCATAGGCTTCTGGAGTAACGTGACCTACCACAAAACCATGAGAACCTCCAGAGAAACGTCCGTCAGTAATTAAAGCGACAGTGCTACCTAAACCAGCTCCCATAATAGCAGAAGTTGGTTTCAACATTTCAGACATACCAGGACCACCTTTTGGGCCGCAATAGCGGATGATGACGACATTACCAGGCTTAACTTCACCTCCTTGGATTCCTTTGATTACATCTTTTTCATTTTCATAAACTACTGCAGTACCTTCAAAAAACTCTCCTTCTTTTCCGCTAATTTTTGCTACACAACCTTCTGAGGCAATATTTCCGTATAAAATTTGAATATTTCCGGTTGCTTTTAATGCTTTTTGGATTTCAAAAATTACTTCTTGACCATCTTGCAAATCAGGAACTGAAGCTAAATTTTCGGCAATAGTTTTTCCTGTTACAGTCAAACATTCTCCATGCAAGAAACCTTCTTTTAATAAATATTTCATTACAGCAGGAACACCACCTACATTGTGTAAATCTTCCATTAAGTACTTACCGCTTGGTTTCAAGTCGGCCAATAATGGTGTTTTATCACTAATGTCTTGAAAATCTTTTAGTGTAATCTCTATACCTACAGAGTGAGCCATTGCAATTAAGTGCATTACGGCATTTGTAGAACCACCTAAAACAGCTACCATAGTAATTGCATTTTCAAATGCTTTACGAGTCATGATGTCTCTAGGCTTAATATCTTTTTCTAACAATATTCGGATTGCTTTTCCTGCATCTACACATTCTTGTTGTTTTTCTGGACTCAAAGCAGGATTGGAAGAACTGTATGGTAAGCTCATTCCTAAAGCCTCAATTGCTGAAGACATCGTGTTTGCAGTATACATACCACCACAAGCTCCTGCACCTGGACAAGCATTTTGTATTACTCCTTTAAAATCTTCAGGGGTAATGGTATTGCTGAATTTTTTCCCCAATGCTTCAAAAGCAGAAACAATATTCAAATCCTGACCTTTCCATTTTCCGGGATGAATTGAACCTCCATACACCATTATAGAGGGACGATTTACTCTACCCATTGCCATTACAGCTCCAGGCATATTTTTATCGCATCCTGGAACAGCAATCATCGCGTCATACCATTGCGCTCCCATTACTGTTTCGATAGAATCTGCAATTACATCTCTAGAAACTAAGGAATAACGCATTCCTTCATTACCATTAGAGATACCATCACTTACACCAATAGTATTAAAAATCAAACCAACTAAATCTGCTGCCCAGACACCTGTTTTGATTTCTTTAGCCAAATCATTTAAGTGCATGTTACAAGTATTTCCCTCGTAACCCATACTTACAATTCCAACTTGTGCTTTCTTTAAATCTTCTTCAGTTAAACCAATTCCGTACAACATAGCTTGAGAAGCAGGTTGTGTTTCATCTTGGGTTATTGTCTTACTAAATTTATTTAATTCCATTTTTATATATTGTTTGTGTATTTAAATTTATTCTAAAAAAAAACCTCCCATATGACTGGAAGGTTATAAATATTATTCAATTATATCTATATCATTCCTTTTGCAGATGTGTTTACCACATTGACACTGACAACTGAAGAAATAATAGTTAGATTTTTCATTTTTTTCTTAATTGGGTACAAAAGTATAAAAACAATTGAAACTAAAAAAAAATATATCTAATTATTTATTGTTAAATCCTCAATTATTACATTACAATCATTATTATTCTTTATTAAAGAATCGTTGATTGTCCTAAATTAACATTATCATTATTAAAATATAACAAATCTTCCTTATCTAAGATGAAGTTAGAAATAAACTCCCCTACTTCATGAGTTCCAAACTTTGAATCCGGATTTAAATCTCGAGTTACGACTTTCAGTTGTACTGCTTTTTCTATACCGTCATAAATCTTTTTTGCTTCTTTAGTTAAACCAAAATGGTCTAACATCATGGCTGCAGATAAAATAGAACCAAACGGATTGGCAATATTTAGTCCTTTAACTTTAGAGTATGTTCCATGAATTGGTTCAAAAAGCGCATGCTTATCCCCTATCGAGGCGGATGCTAACACACCTATTGACCCGGTTAAAACACTTGCCTCTTCGGATAAAATATCACCAAATAAATTTTCAGTCAAAATAACATCAAATTTTTTCGGATGTTCAACTAATTTTCTAGCAGCATGATCAACTAATAGGAATTCTAATTCTACATCAGGATAATCAGAACTTATGTCCTTTACTACTTTTCTCCACAACCTAGAAGTTTCAAGAACATTAGCCTTATCCACTAACGATACTTTTTTTCCTCTTTTTTGTGCTGCAGCAAAAGCTAACCTAGAAACTCTTATAATTTCTTCTTCTGAATACGTACACAAATCTGTTGCTAGATTTCCTTCTTTATTCAGGTATTTATCTCCAAAGTAAATTCCGCTGTTTAGTTCTCTATAAAAAACTAAATCAGTTCCTTCAAGAATTTCTTGTTTTAATGGAGATGCCTTTAATAATTCTGTATATGGTTTTATAGGTCTAATATTAACATAAAGACCTAATTCTTTTCTTAATTGTAATAGCCCTTGTTCTGGACGAACCCTAGCTTCTGGATCATTATCATATTTAGGGTCACCAATAGCTCCAAACAAAACGGCATCAGTATTCAAACATAAATTTAATGTTTGATCAGGTAATGATTTACCCGATTTTTCAATAGCAAGTGCGCCAATTAAAGCATCTTCAAAAACAAATTCATGTTCAAAAACAGTACTTATGGCATATAATGCCTTTTTAGCCTGTAAAATTACTTCAGGACCTATTCCGTCTCCCGATAATACAGCAATTTTTAAATTCATGATTATTTTTGGTGTAAACTACGCTATTAACTAAATCAATTCTAATTTACAAGCTTCAACAATTTGATGAATATCTTCATCTAAAACTTCTTTCTTGATATCTGCAAATTTCAAAAACTCAACGTAAACCACATCCAATTGTGTTTTAGTTAATTCATACCCCACTTTTTTGGCTCTGTATGCTAAAGCCGCTCTACCACTTCTGGCAGTAAGTATAATGGAAGATTCATTGACACCCACATCTAACGGGTCAATTATTTCATAAGTAGCTCTGTTTTTAATCACTCCATCTTGATGAATTCCGGAACTATGGGCAAATGCATTCGCACCAACGATAGCTTTATTAGGTTGTACCATCATTCCCATACTTTCTGAAACCAAACGACTCATTTCATTCAACATTTTTGAGTTTATATCAGTATATAAATTCAAATCAGGATGCTGTTTAAAAATCATAACGACTTCTTCAAGCGCTGTATTTCCGGCTCTTTCTCCAATTCCATTAATAGTACATTCTATTTGACGGGCACCATTTATGGCTCCAGCAATAGAATTGGCAGTAGCCATACCTAAATCATTGTGACAGTGACAAGAAATAATAACATTCTCAATCCCTTTTACATTTTCTTTTAAGTATTTTATTTTGGCTCCATATTCATCAGGCAAACAATAACCGGTTGTATCAGGTATATTAAGCACAGTTGCTCCAGATTTGATGACTTCTTCACAAACTTTTGCCAAGAAAGCATTATCAGTTCTACCAGCATCTTCTGCATAAAACTCAACATCTTCCACATAGGATTTCGCATGGGCAACCGCAAATTTTGCGCGTGCTATAATATCTTCCGGTGTGGTATTTAATTTATGAATGATATGGGATTCCGAAGTTCCTATTCCAGTATGAATACGTGGCTTTTTAGCATGTTTTAAAGCAGCTGCAGCAACATCGATGTCATTTTTTACCGCTCTGGTCAAACCACAAACAGTCGCGTTTTTCACAACCTTGCTGATTTCAGTAACAGATAAAAAATCTCCTGGGCTAGAAACAGGGAAACCAGCTTCGATAATATCAACCCCCATTTCATCTAAACGATTAGCTATTACGAGTTTTTGATTGGTGTCTAATTTGCATCCAGGAACTTGCTCTCCGTCTCGTAAAGTGGTATCAAAAATTTGAACTTTCTCTCTATTCATTTTCATTTATTTAATGTAATTTCACATCTTGATAACAAAATTATATACTTATCTTTAAATTAAAATTCACTATTGATAAAATATACTGTTTATAAAGGCACCAAACAGTGTTTAATTAATTGATTATCAATAACATATAATACTTTATTTTACAATGGCTAACCATCAAAAAGATTTCTTATTTGTACTGATAAAATCCCTTTCCAAGTCTGAAAAAAGACAATTTAAGATTTTCGCAAGTCGACTCGAGACAAGTTCAAATACAAAATTCATCGAATTATTCAACATTTTAGACAAATCGGAAGTCTATGATGAGAAGATTATTTTGAAAAGTGGCATCATCAAAAAAGTGCAATTATCAAACCTAAAATCCTATTTATACAAACAAATATTAGTGAGTATTCGATTGAATATTCCAAGTCAAAACATCCGATATCAATTACGGGAACAAATTGATTTCGCCACTATTTTATACAACAAAGGGTTGTACAAACAGAGTTTAAAAATATTGGACAAGACCAAACAATTAGCCATTGAAAACGATGAAAAATACATGGCTTTTGAAATTGTTGAATTCGAAAAATTAATTGAATCACAATACATTACCCGAAGTATTCAAGGTAGAGCTGATGAATTGGTTATTCAGGCAAAAGAATTAAACTATCAAAATACCATTTCCAGTAAATTATCCAATTTATCCTTACAGCTTTATGGAATCATGCTTAAAACGGGATATGTAAAAAGTGATGAGGAATACCGATATATTGATGACTATTTTAAAAAACACACTCAAAAATTAGACGAAAACAAATTTGGATTTCGAGAAAAATATTGGTTTTACAATGCCAATTTATGGCGTAGTTTTTTGGTTCAGGATTTTTTGGCGAGTTATAAATATGCTTACAAATGGGTGACACTTTTTTATGATAATCCGAATATGATAGCACTAAATCCTGTTTTTTTTCTAAAAGGAAATCATTATTTTTTGGAGTCATTGTATATGCTTAAATACGTTACAAAATTTAAAAAATACTTGGCTTTATTGGAAGAGACTATTAACGATGATAAATTTCCGGTAAACGATAATATTGCGTCTTTGGCATTTTTATATTTGTACAACAACAAATTAAATTATCATATTCTGGAAGGAACTTTTTCGGAAGCGGAATATTTAATTCCCGAAGTATTGGAAAAATTAAAATTACACAGCGAACATCTTGATGAACATCATGAGATGGTTTTTTACTATAAAATTGCCTGTATTTACTTTGGAACTGAAAAATATGTTGAGTCCATTTATTATTTGGAAAAAATCATCAACAACAAAAATCTTACCATGAGGGAAGATTTAATGTGCTTTTCAAGGCTACTCTATTTGATTGTTCATTACGAAATGGGGAAAGATTTTAATCTCGAAGCCCAATTAAAAAGTACTTATAAATTTCTAATTAAAATGAACGATTTGAATGAAGTTCAAAAAGAGATTATTCGTTTTTTAAGGAATTTGAATTCGCTTTATCCGAGTGACATTAAAAAAGAATTTATAAAAATGCGCGAGCGATTTATCGAGTTGGAAAAGAACACTTACGAAAAAAGAGCCTTTCTTTATTTGGATATTATTTCATGGTTAGAAAGTAAAATTGAAAATCGAAAAATCAGCGACATCATCAAAGAAAAAGCAAAATTGAGTAATCGATAGTTTTAAAAAGGATAGAGACTTTTACTTTTTAGTAACGTTTTTATCCTTTTTTAGTACAATAAAAGTTTTCTGAGTTCTATTTCAAATCTTGCTTTTGGTAGATACTGATCTTCGAGGGATTTGGCAAACGGAATTGGAGTATCTAAACTGGTTACTCTTTTTACGGGAGCATCCAGAAATTCAAAACAATTTTCCATTATTAACGCCGAAATATCACTTGACAGCCCACCAAATAAACTATCTTCCTGGAAAATAATTGCTTTCCCCGTTTTCTTGACCGAGTGGTAAATCGCTGCTGTATCCAATGGTTGCAATGTCCTTAAATCCAGTAAATCTGCCGAAATATCAGGATTGTTTTCTAACGTTTCCAACGACCAATGAACCGCAGCGCCAAAAGTTATGATAGAAACACTATTCCCTTCCTTTAACAAACTGGCTTTCCCAAAAGGGAGCGTATAATAATCTGACGGCACTTCTTGCGAAATACTTCGGTACAATTGTTTATGCTCGAAGTATAAAACGGGATTAGGATCATTGATAGATGTGTTCAATAATCCTTTGGCATCATATGGAAATGCGGGATAAACGACCTTTAAACCGGGTGTTTTAGTAAACCATGCCTCATTGGTTTGAGAATGAAACGGTCCAGCCTGGGTGCCAGCCCCACAAGGCATCCGAATAACCACATCGGCTTTTTCCGACCAGCGATAATGTGATTTAGCCAATAAATTCACAATTGGATTAAATCCGGTTGAAACAAAATCGGCAAACTGCATTTCGATGATTGCCTTAAAACCATTAATTGACAATCCCATACCAACAGAAACAACGGCACTTTCACAAATCGGAGTATTAATTATCCGTTCTTTTCCAAACTGTTCCACAAAACCATCAGTAACTTTGAAAGCGCCACCATATTCTGCAATGTCTTGCCCCAGAATGACAGCATTTTCATGACGCTCCAATGATTGTCTCAAACCATCGGAAATAGCATCAATAAAACGAATGTTTTCTGTTTTTTCTGAAGCACTAACTTCTTTATAGTCAAAAGGTTTGTAGACATCATTTAATTCTTCCTCGTAAGAAGCTACTATTTCAGGTTCAGCATTGACCAAAGTTAAACTTTCCTCAATTTCTTTTTGGATTTTGCCTTTTAAAAGCAAATCAATTTCATCAGAGAGTATTCCATTTTCGACTAAGAATTTTTTATAATTATCTACTGGATCTTTTAAAGACCATGCGTCCAGTAATTCTTTTGGGACATATTTGTTGCCACTGGCTTCTTCATGACCCCGCATACGAAACGTTTTAAATTCCAATAAAACAGGTCGAGGATTTTTAATTATCGACTCTCGTAATTCGGTCAGCACATTAAAAACTTCCAGAATATTATTCCCGTTCACAATATGGCTTTCCATTCCATACCCCACTCCTTTATCGGCGAGATTCTCACAATGATATTGTTCGTTGGTAGGAGTTGAAAGCCCATAACCGTTATTTTCAATGATAAACAAAACGGGCAATTCCCAAACCGATGCAATATTAAGCGCTTCATGAAAATCACCTTCCGAAGTGGCTCCTTCACCGGTAAATACTGCGGTAACTTTTCCGTTGTTTTTTAATTTATTGGCCAATGCAATTCCGTCAGCAATTCCCAATTGAGGGCCTAGATGGGAAATCATTCCTATAATTTTGTATTGTTGGGTTCCGAAATGAAAACTCCTGTCCCGACCTTTCGTAAATCCGTTCGCTTTGCCCTGCCATTGCGAAAATAAGCGATACAGAGGTATATTTCTCCCTGTAAACACCCCTAAATTTCTATGCATAGGTAAAATGTATTCATCAGTTCCTAAAACTGCCGTTACCCCAACCGATATGGCTTCCTGACCAATACCCGAAAACCATTTGGTTACTTTTCCCTGACGGATTAGTACTAGCATTTTTTCTTCAATCAATCTGGGTTTAAGCATCTTATTATATAATTCTAATAATTGCACATCAGAAATATTTTTTCTGTCAAATTTCATTTTATTTGCTTTGTATTTTTGTATTAAAGATATGAAAATAGTGGAGTTCAAATTAGATTTAAATTATATTTCGTTTGTTTAAACTTTTTAAAATTATAAAATAAAATTATTCAATACATTTGTAACTGTATGGTATTAAATCTTCCAACTTATAAAAAAAACACCCCTAAATATGCATAATATTCCCAGTGTAGACTTATGTGATTTCCTGTCGGACGACCCGATGCAAAAACAAAAATTTGTAAATGAAATTGGAAATGCTTTTGAAGAAATAGGTTTTGTGGCATTAAAAGGTCATTTTTTAAACAATCAGTTGGTTGAGGATTTATATTCTGAAATCAGACAGTTTTTTGCTTTGCCAACAGAAACCAAACGCAGTTATGAAATCCCTGAAATCGGCGGACAAAGAGGTTATGTTTCTTTTGGAAAAGAGCATGCCAAAGGCAGAAAAGAAGGTGATTTAAAAGAATTTTGGCATTTTGGACAATACGTAAACGATGATTCAATATATGCTTCAGAATATCCTAAAAATATTGAAGTAACTGAATTACCTCGATTCAATCAAGTGGGAAAAGAAGCGTATCAAATGTTAGAGAAAACCGGAGTTTATGTTTTAAGGGCTTTGGCTTTACATTTGGGACTTGATGAGTTTTATTTTGACGAATATGCTCATGAAGGAAACTCCATCTTAAGACCTATTCATTATCCACCTATTACCACTGAACCTGAAAATGCGATACGTGCGGCTGCTCATGGAGATATCAATTTGATAACCTTACTGATGGGAGCTCAAGGCAAAGGTTTACAAGTTCAAAATCATAATGGTGAATGGATTGATGCTATTGCCCAACCCGATGAATTGGTTATCAACGTTGGAGATATGTTGTCACGTCATACCAATAATAAATTAAAATCAACAATTCATCAAGTAGTCAATCCTCCAAGAGAACTTTGGGGAACTTCCCGCTATTCAATTCCGTTTTTCATGCATCCGGTAAGCGATATGAAACTGGATTGCCTAGAAAATTGTATTGATGCTGAGAATCCAAAAAAATTCGAAGACATCACGGCAGGTGACTTTTTATACGAGCGATTGGTCGATTTGGGATTGATAAAAAAATAAAATAATATTTTAAATTGACCTGCTGAATCATTGAACACAGATTTAAGAAATTCGAAAAATTTTATAGATTTTTAAAATCTGTGTTGCAAAAAATAATAATAAAAAATGGACTTACAAGACCAACTTAAAAATTTATTCCCAGAACATATTCCATCCAATGAACCGGAAAATATAGAGGAAACAGTACATGAACTATACGTTCAAAAAGAACCTATGATTTGCAAATTCGAAAAACGAAAAGGCAAACCAACAACAATAATTGAAGGTTATGAAGGTGAAGATGAAGATTTTAAAATTTTAGCCAAAGAATTGAAAACCAAATTGAGTGTTGGTGGAAGTTTTAAAGACGGCACTTTAATCATTCAAGGTGATTATCGCGATAAAATCATGAACTTACTCAAAGAAAAAGGATTTAAAGTGAAACGTGTTGGAGGATAAAAACAACTACATAACTTTAAATCTTAAACTTTAAACAAATAATTAATGATAGCATCATCAGAATTAATTCTTAATCCAGACGGAAGTGTTTATCATTTGAATTTAAAACCCGAGCATATTGCATCAGACATTATCTTCGTAGGTGATCCTGACCGTGTTGAAAAAATAACCCGATTCTTTGATTCGATTGAGTTTTCGACACAAAAAAGAGAATTCAAAACCCAAACCGGAAACTATAAAGGAAAACGAATTACCGTAATTTCAACGGGAATCGGTCCGGACAATATTGATATCGTTTTGAATGAATTGGATGTATTGGTGAATATAGATTTAGAAAATCGTCTTCCTAAAAACAATTTGACCTCTTTGAATATTGTCCGAATTGGAACTTCGGGATCGATACAGGCGGATATTCCTGTGGATAGTTTTGTGCTTTCAAAATGGGGTTTAGGACTGGATAATATGCTACGCTCCTACTTGATTGAAGACATTTCCAATACAGAAATTACAGATCATTTTATAAAACATACCGGTTGGGATTTAAATAAAGGAAAACCTTATGTTACGCAATGTTCCGAAAAATTAGAACAAAAATTCGATTCAAAAGATATTCATAAAGGAATTACAGCTACAGCAGGAGGTTTTTATGGTCCTCAGGGACGCATATTGCGGTTGAATATTCAAGATGAAAATCTGAATGCTAAAATGGATGCTTTTAATTTTGGAGGAAATCGAATTACCAACCTCGAAATGGAAACTGCTGCTATTTATGGCTTAGGTAAACTGTTGGGGCATGAATGCCTGTCTTTGAATGCCATTATAGCCAATCGTGCTTCGGGGACTTTTAGTGAGAATCCAGAAAAAGTAATCAATGAATTGATTCATTATACTTTAAAAAAATTCATTGAATAATAAATTAAATTCACGAGTCTTAAATAAACTATGAAACAGATAAAAATTGCAGGAGTACCAGAACATTTCAACCTACCCTGGCATTTGGCTATTACCAATGGTGATTTTGAAAAAGAAAATGTTGATCTACAATGGACCGATGTTCCAGAAGGAACGGGAAAAATGTGTCAAATGCTTCGGGAAGGAACAACAGATATCGCTGTAATTTTGACCGAAGGAATCGTAAAAGATATTGTTGCCGGAAATAAATCTAAAATCGTTCAGATTTATGTAGAATCTCCATTAATATGGGGCATTCATGTTGGAGCGAATTCTAAATATCATTCTTTATCTGATTTAGAAAATACCAAAGCAGCTATTTCCCGTTTGGGTTCAGGTTCTCAATTAATGGCGTATGTCAATGCCAATAATCAAGGGTGGGAAACAGACCAATTGCAGTTTGAAATTGTGAATACCATTGATGGAGCTGTGGAAGCTTTAACCAATGGAACGGCAGATTATTTTATGTGGGAACATTTTATGACCAAGCCATTGGTTGATAAAGGAATTTTTAGAAGAGTAGCAGATTGCCCCACTCCATGGCCATGTTTTGTGATTGCCGTCAGAGAAGAAATTTTAAAAAATCAACCTGAAGCGATTCATGCTATTTTAAACATTATCAATTCTAAAACGAAGGAATTCAAAACAATTCCAAATATTGAAACCCTTTTGGCAAACAAATACCATCAAAAATTAGAGGATATACAGAAATGGCTATCTTTAACACATTGGTCTGATAAGCAACTAACAAAAGAAATGTTAAACAATGTTCAAAATCAATTATTTGAACTGAAAATCATTGATAAAATAGGTACTTTTGATGAAATTGTAAATACAATATAGTTTTTACATTTTTGGGTTACTATGATGAACATTAAAAATATTTCTTTACAAAATATAAAACAAAAACTACAGGTCAAAAAACCTTGGGATGATGTTATTATATTTGTTTTTAATATTTTAATTGCAATTCCTATTTTTATTATTGCCCATCAAAATTTGATTGAATTTGATTGGACATTCAATCTGGATAGAATTCTATTATTTCTTTTGATAATCATATCCATACAATTAATATTCAGGTTATTACGAACGATAATCATAGCTTGTGTTATTTTATATTTATTAGCACTTACCTACGGTACTGTCTCAGGACATTATGGATTCAATAGCGTTTATGAGGACTACAATTCCATGATTTACACCATGTCCGACAATCCGAATCCACAGGATATTATCATAGCAAAACTGCTTCCTTTTCCTAATAAGTCTAAAATTATTTCGGCAATTGAGTATGAAAATCCAAAAGTTCGAAATTTTGCTATTATGGCCATTTCAAAAAATCACAAAACTATTCGCGGTTATTCGGAATACAGAACTATAATTCAATGTTTTGCTGTTTTTAAAGAAATTAATCATCGTTGGAATTATGTAAGCGATCCTAAAAACGGAGATTACATTGCGACAGCAAGCGAATCACTAAGTTATTTTTCCGGTGATTGTGACGATCATTCTATTTTAATGGCTGCCTGTATTCGTGCTATTGGTGGAACTCCAAGATTGATACATACTAAAGGACATATCTACCCCGAAATATTAATCGGTTCACTTCATGATCTTGAAACAGTAAACTATTTAATCAAAAATGTATTGTTTGAGAAAGAAAGTTACCGAAAACAACTTCATTATCACATTGATGAACGAAATCAAGTCTGGTTGAATTTGGATTACACCGCTAAATATCCGGGAGGGCCATTTATGTCAGAGGAAATTCTAGGAGCTCTGACATTGAATTAGTTTTCCAAAAACTATACTAAAAAAACTCCAACATTTCTGTTGAAGTTTTGTGAGTAATCAAAGATTCTTTCTGTTTCAATTATAGTTCTAAACGTAAAAAAAAATTGTCAGTATCTTTTTCTAATTATTAAAACATTATTTTTCAATTATTATCGAATAATTAACATCCAAAATTTATTAATAAAATTAACTCCTAATTTTTTAAATTTTCTCATAATATAAATTTTAATTTATAGTTTCTAGACCATTTTCGGCACCCTTATTTATCATATTCATTGTAATCTTCATGAGTATCTTCTTCTTTAACAGAATACATACAGAATTTTGCGTCGTCACAATTTTCCCTTCAGTAAAAGCAAATTACCTGCAAGTCTGTACTGCAAATAATTAAATAATTATTGTTTTTGATGATTTCTGTAGGTACTAGTTCATTGAATCAACTAACACCCATTTTTCTATTAAAATAGTCTCATGAATTTCATCATTGAGTCCTTGTAATATATGAACCGGACTGTCTAATTCTGGATAGATTTCTTTGTAGCGGATAGATTCAGAAACTAAATTGTCCAATTTCTTTTTAACTTTAATAAGCTCGTATCGAACTTCGTCTAAAGCATTAAGTATTTCTTCTTTATCCATTTTATTATTCATCATTTGATTATTATTAATTCAATCGGAAATAAAAATAATGATATGAAAAAAAGAAGAAAATATTTAGCGAACAACTTTAACAAAATCGGCAGTTAAACTATAAATTATGTTAAAATTCTAATGCTTTTTAAGTATGAAGTACACCCTCAAATACTTAATCAAGGCTGATGGAACAATCAAGATTTGAAAGTTCGCAAAGGAGATTCGATATTTATACAAGGCTCAAATGTATTGTTTATAAAATCCAAATAGGCAGAAGTATTTTAGGGAATGTCTTTAAAAAAAATATTGTTTTATCGTTAAAAAACGATTTCTATGGTTGTTCCTTTTTCTGAACTTGAGGTGATTTTCAAAATACCATTTAAAGCTTTGGTTCTTACCTTAATGTTTTTTAATCCAATGCCTTGTTTTGCTTTTTCAGGATTAAAACCGATACCGTTATCCCAGATCCGGAGAGTTATTTTATCACCCGTTTTTAGTAGAAACACACAACATCTTTCGGCTTTTGAGTATTTATTGCTGTTTTGAATGGATTCTTGTATAATACGGTAAATATGTATTTTAGCGTCGTTTGATATAGAGGACCAGTCAATGTATTTATCGACAGACAAATCAAACTTTGTATTGAATTCATTTTGTTGAGCATCAATTAAATTTACCAAAATCTCGGTTAATGTTTTATCTTCAACAAGTAGATTCTGCTGTAAATCGTGTGAAACCCTTCTAATTTCATTTTCTGCTTTTTCGAGTTCTTTGACTAATTGCTCCTTTTTATCTGTGGCTTCAGATTCTAATTGAATTAAATTAAAACGGGTCGTAAAAATACTGTTCACTATGCCATCGTGCAATTCCATCGCAATTCGATTTCTTTCTTCATTACGTGTTTGTTCTGTCTCCGATTGCTGGTGTAGCATCAATTGATAAATTTTTTCGTTGGCTTCCTGTTGTTCTTTAATAAAAAGTAATTCCTTGTTTCTGGATTTAAGGCGGTATACGATAAAAAAACTTCCTAAAAGAAAGATAATGATTCCAGAACCGATAAGTATATTAGTATTCCTTTTGGATAATAATTCATTTTTTTCTTCAATTTGATCTGTTTCGTAGGCAATTCGAGCAAATTTATTTCTTGTATTTCTTTCTACTTCCTGTATACTATCATTAATTTTTAAATATTGGTTTGTATAATACGTCTTATTCTTTAAGTCATTTTCCATCAATAATTTTAAAGACTGGATTATATATGGACTGCTTTTGAATTTATTGGATAATAAATATCCTTCTTTAATATATTCCAATCCTTTTACCGTATCTTTTTTAATAAGGTAATATTCCCCAATATCTATTTTACTGCTTGCCACACTTAATTCCAAACCGAGACTATCTCTTATTTTTAATGATTCAAAATACAGTTCCTCGACATCTTCATAATTCCCTGTTTTCATTTTTGAATAGGCAAGATTATCCAGTAGCAAAGCATAGGATTTTGGAAAATCTTGTTTTATATTTTTTGTTTGTAATCCTTTGTTGTAATAGTTTATCGCTTCCTGATAGTTTTCCATTTTTTGATAAACTCTCCCTATATTGTTGTAGCAGGCAATTCTGTCTTTCACAATTTTTCCTTTTGGATAGTTTTTTTTTTCCAGTTTATCCAATTGCCGTAAAGCCAAATCAAAATAATCCAACGCTTTTTTACAATTATTTAATCCTTTTAATGAGATGGCAATCAAGTTGTAGCAATTGTAAACTAAATCAATGTTTTTGGTCTTTGATAATAATTGCAATGCTTTTACAGTCTCTGTTTCACTTTCTGCAAAATTTCCAGTATCGAAAAACACTCCTCCTTTCAAGATTGACATCATACCTAACATTAAGGTATCATTTAGAGTTTTATATAATTTTTCTGATTTATTATAATAACTAAAAGCACTATCAAAACTTGATTTATCATCATAATAATTTCCTATATAACATAATGACTTTGCAATATGACTGGTATCATTTTTTTTAGTTGACAATTTAAGAACCTTGTTTGTCAGTTTTAAATATTTGTCATACTTATTTAAATAATAATACTTATTAGCTACTTTAAAAATTAAATTCCTGCTTATGGAATCATTATTATGTTTCAGTATATACTGACTTAAGGTATCCAAAGTCCTCTCCTTGCTTGTCTCTTTTTGTATTGAAGAATCTAAATTGTTTAAAATAATTAAGACTTGACTTTTATAATCTATGGGATCCTTTTTTTTCTGACAGGACTGTATCAGAAAAAAGAAACTAAGCAACCCAATTATTCTGCACTTTGTTTTCAATTTTTGATAAACGATTTTAATTATTATCAAAAATATATATTTAAAACCAGATAATGTTTTTATTATCTGGTTTTAAATATAAAAAAATTAAGGTTTTGGAGGATTTTTATCTTCCCCTATAGCCATAACGCCCCCTGTTTCTTGAACTGGAATTTTAGTTGGAGTTATTAAATTTTCTTTATTTGTGTCATCAACATTATCTACGGTACAAGAAGACATTAAAACAATAGCGGCAAAACTGCCCATAACAAATATTAGCTTTTTCATAAAAAAATGTTTAAAAAATTAAAGAATAGTTTAGCGTGGCGCGATCCATAAATGGAGTGCCGTTTTTTTTAAGAAAAACTGGGAATTAGCTGTTCTGAACTATTGAGAATGACACTACTTTATCAGCAGATTTTTCCCCATTCTCAATAATTATTTGTTTGAAGCTTCAATTGTTTTCTGAATAACAATCAAGGCAAATTAACAGTTAAAAAAGGGTAGATTTTTAAAATCTAAAAGGGTTATAGTGAGCTGAACCATTACAGTAGTTTATAGGTAAATCTGAGTGGTGAAACAGTGTGTTTTGAAACTGGTTGAGGAGTTGAAATAGATAAAAACAGGAGTAAAACTTTCGGGTTAACAAGTAAAATTTGGAATAAAATGCATGGAGAATTCAAGCAAACTGCTCAAAAAAAATAAACTGGTAGATAAAAATGATTGAGATTCGAAAGGAAATGGATATTATAAAACTCTGGGGGTTCTATTTTGAAAAGTAGGTTTATTAAATTGTGATGGGGAGCTTAACGGAGATTAAATACTAATTTTTCGGATTATAGCTTCGACATTATCTCTATAAGTTAAGGAAAAAGGCAAGGGTACAGATTCATTATAATTGACGTAGCATTTTGATTTGCTGAAATAAATCCTTGAAACATAATTGATGTTAACAATATAGCTTTTGTGAATTCTTAAAAAATAGAATGGTAATGTGTTTTCAAAATATTTTAAAGTTTTAAATGCATTTACTGTTTTACCATCATAAAGTTGAATATCGGTAGTATTATTGTCAGCTTTTAAGTAAATAATATCTTGTAGCGGAACCACTTTATAATCGCTATATGACTTAATGCAAATTGTTGTGGCAATAACAGGAGCCTGACTCCTTTTTTCAAATTTAAACAGGCTTTTTCCTAGTTGGTTTATGTACAAAGGCATTAGTATATAATCGGAGAATCCTGATTGTATTGCTGTAAGTGCATAATCTGAATTTTGAGCCAATGCAATGAAATATGGAATTGATTCTAAATATTGAAATGATTCTTTTATTGTTTCAAAAAATAAGTCCGAATCATTCGATTGGATTGGAATTTGTGCAATTACGAGTTGGGTTTTTGTTTTTAAAATTTGTTTTATCGCAGTTTTATTATCTTTGACGATTCCTGCACAAAAATAATTAGGGAAATTTTCGAATACATCCAGAATTTCCCTAACAGAAGTGTCGTTATTGTCAATAATAAGAAATGAAAAATGCATACGCTCTTGCTAAAACGTGCAATCTAGACAAGAACCATTTTTATTTGATGCAGTAAAACTGCTTATTATGTTAAAATTTAATATTGTGAGTTTATGAATATACTTTTAGTAGATGATCACCCTATGACGGTGGAAGGTTTTATAAACGCCCTTTCACAAGTGAATTTCCCTCAAAATAAAACTGTTTTTACTAAAGCTCATAATTGTGAAGATGGTTTTAATGCTATTTTAAAAAGTGCTAAAAATCACCCCCCTTTTGATTTAGCTATCATAGATCAAGGATTGCCTAGTTATTGTGAACAAAACATTTTGTCAGGAAGTGATTTGGCTTTATTCATTCGAAAAACCATGCCTACCTGTAAAATAATAATGATAACTGCACATGCCGAAGTAATTATTATTTATGATATTGTTAAGAAGGTACGCCCTGATAGCCTTATCAATAAGAATGACATTAACCCGGATAACTTACAACTTATTGTGACAGAGGTAATGCAAGGCAACCAATACCATAGCCCAATTATTAAGAATTGTATCAATGAAATTCAGAAAAAGGAATTGATGTTTGATGATTTTAACAGACAAATACTCAATTACTTATCTCAAGGATTTAAAGTTAAAGAACTTGAAGGAGTTGTGTGTCTTAGTGCTAGCACTATTCAAAAACGCATTATCCAAATGAAAAATGCTTTTGATGTTTCCGATGATACCGGATTGGTTAAAGGAGCTATAAAACAAGGATTTATTTAAATACTTTTTTGTTTTTACGTAACATTGATGAAGTGAATATGTTTCGTTTTCTATTTTAATAATCCTCTCTTCCTCTCTTTATTTAATTCTTGCATAATATTTTATGCGCTATAATAAACTCAAGATGAAATTTTAACATAGTTTGCAGTAAAACCGCCTATTTTGTTAAAGATTGAAATTTACCCTACAGTTGTTTATAGAAACTTTATACTTTCGAAGTTCATTAAAAAGAAACTTGAACATTATTAAGATTATTACAAACTCTTTGGAAGTATGATAATTATAACTTAATAAACTAAATACCATTATATTACGATGAATCTTATCTTTAAGAAGAAAACAATAAAAAGAAGCGGTGATGAGATTGATAATCATCAATTTAAAAGTGTTGAAGATATTATTTTGACGCTTACAACTTTAAGTGGTTTTAAAAGATATTCTGACGCAATAAGGCTTTTTGAAAGATTTGAAAATGAAATTAAGGGAAGCGAATATGAAATTGACAGCCTAATAGCGATACTCAAAATTTGCCAAAAAAAATTTGATACACCAAGAATGATTCGTTTTGCGAAACGACTTAAAGTTCTAGACCCTAACCATCCCTGGGTTGTCGAATTAATAAAATATTATCCAATATAATGGATTAATAACGAATTGAAAATAAAATAATTTTAAACTCAAAAAAAGAAAAAAGAAGGCTTGACCAGTCCCCCCCCCCAACTTCTGGGCTTGATGTAATTTATAGTGCTCCACAGGTTTTAGGATTAATCCCTAAATAGAGCTTTGAAGTCTTAAAGATAGTCATAAAAAAAACTCCTTAATTGCTTAAGGAGTTTCTTGGTGGGCGATGAGGGGTTCGAACCCCCGACCCCCTCGGTGTAAACGAGGTGCTCTGAACCAGCTGAGCTAATCGCCCTATTTTGTTGTGCTATCATTACCTGATTGCGAGTGCAAATATACAGCTAGATTTTGTATTTGCAAGTGAAATTTAAAAATAAATTGATAATAATTTGACGTAAAATCCTTTTATACTCACTAACAGCCAATTAATGCTTTTATCTATAACTCTATTTTTTTTGTAATGAAATGCTATAGTAGTACATTTGCATTCCAAAATACATCAAATGGCAAGATTTAAAGAAAATGATTTACCAAAAGCTAAATTAGACGCTAATTCACTACAAAAAGCTTTACGCATTTTTAGATACGGTAAAAACCACAAATGGAAATTTTATGTCGGATTAGTTTTTTTATTATTAACCAGTGCTACAGCTTTAGCTTTTCCTAAATTAATGGGGATGTTGGTTGATTGTGTTACCAATAAAGATCTAGACAAGGCCAATAATATAGCAATAGGTTTAATGGGAATACTAACCCTTCAAGCTGTTTTTTCTTTTTTTAGAATATCACTCTTTGTAAACTATACTGAAAATTCATTATCAAACATTCGTTTGGCTTTATATGAAAATTTAATAAAACTACCGATGTCTTTTTTCTCCCAAAAACGTGTTGGGGAGCTCAACAGTAGAATTAGTGCCGATATTTCACAATTACAAGATACCTTCACAACTACTATTGCCGAGTTTTTAAGACAACTTATTTTAATTATCGGAGGTTTTATTATTTTAGGAAGTATCAGTCCGAAACTTACCTTTATGATGCTTTCGATTGTTCCGGTTGTAGCGGTTGCAGCGGTTGTATTTGGGCGATTTATTCGTAAATATGGTAAAAAAACACAAGATAGTGTTGCTGAGAGTCAAGTAATCGTTGAAGAAACATTACAAGGAATAAGCAACGTAAAATCTTTTGCAAACGAGTGGTATGAAATAGACCGGTATAAAAACAAAATCAAAGAAATTGTAAAAATTGCCATTAAAGGCGGACAATACCGAGGCTATTTTGCATCGTTTATCATTTTGTGTCTTTTTGGTTGTGTGGTTGCGGTGGTTTGGTATGGTATTACATTGACCATTAAAGGAGAAGTCGAAGGTGTGGGTGATTTAATTTCATTTGTACTGTATACTACTTTTATTGGGGCTTCATTCGGTGGTATTGCAGAAATGTATGCTCAAATTCAGAAAGCAGTTGGCGCTACCGAACGAGTTTTTGAATTATTGGATGAAACTCCAGAAAAAATCAATACCAAACGAAATACTTCTTCAACAGAGAAAATAAAAGGAATCGTAACATTCAAAAATGTAGCTTTTAGTTATCCATCCAGAAAAGAAATCAAAGTATTAAAAAAGGTAAACTTCACGGCTAGTTATGGTCAAAAGATTGCTATTGTAGGACCAAGTGGTACCGGTAAATCGACAATTGCGTCATTATTACTCCGCTTTTATGAAATTGATAACGGCGAAATTCTGGTAGACGGAAAAAACATCTATGATTATGATTTGGAAAATCTTCGTGGCAATATGAGTATTGTTCCCCAGGATGTAATATTGTTTGGAGGAACTATTCGAGAAAATATTGCTTATGGAAAACCAGATGCTACCCAAGAGGAAATTCTTTTGGCTGCCAAACAAGCTAACGCTCTTGATTTTATCGAAGGGTTTCCTGAAAAATTTGACACTGTTGTTGGGGAAAGAGGAATCAAATTGTCGGGTGGTCAAAGACAGCGTATTGCCATTGCCCGTGCTTTACTCAAAAATCCAAGTATCTTGATTCTTGATGAAGCAACTTCCTCTTTAGACAGTGAAAGCGAAAAACAAGTTCAGGAAGCTTTAGAGATTTTAATGCAAGGAAGAACGAGCATTATCATTGCGCATCGATTAGCCACTATTCGAAGTGCAGATCAAATTTTGGTTCTTGACAATGGAGAAATTTCAGAACAAGGAACACATCAGGAATTGATTGCTATAGAAAACGGAATCTATAAAAACCTGAGCAATCTTCAGTTTAGTCATTCTTAATTTTACAAAAAACTCCGAGTCACATCGGAGTTTTTTTTTATAACTATTTTTCTTTCCTTCTTTTTCTTTCCGCTTTAATTAGAGCCAATTCTCTATTGGTTTGTCCGGTTACAGCAGTGTTTTCTTCGGCGCGTCTTATCAAATAAGGCATAACATCTTTTACGGGACCAAATGGGACATATTTTATCACATTATAACCCCGTGCGGCCAAATTATAACTAATGTTATCACTCATGCCATACAATTGTCCAAACCAGATTCTCATGTCGTTTTCTTTTATTCCGTTTTGCATCATCAATTCCATTAAGTAATAAACACTTTCTTCATTATGTGTCCCTGCAAAAACGGTAATCGTATCCAAATGCTCAATAATATAATATAACGCTTTATTATAATTTAAATCTGTAGCTTCTTTCGAAGGACATATTGGTGTAGCATATCCTTTTTCTTCGGCGCGATCATTCTCTTTTTCCATATAGGCTCCGCGAACTAATTTTACCCCAACATGAAATCCTTCTTTTTTAGCACGATTATACAGATTCTTTAAAAAGTCCAATCGGTCTTTACGGTACATTTGTAAAGTATTGTAAACGATTGATTTCGTTTTGTTGTATTTTGTCATCATTTGATAAGCCAATTCATCGATGGCATTTTGCATCCAACTCTCTTCTGCATCAATTAGTAACGCAACATCTTTTTGATAGGCATCGGAACAAACTTTATCAAAACGAGCTACTACCCTATCCCATTCCGCTTTTTCTTCTAAAATTAAAGACTCCTTATTGCTGATTTTTTCATATAATTCAAAACGCCCCAATCCAGTTGGTTTGAAAACAGCAAAAGGAATTGCTTGTTTCTCTTTGGCAAATTCAATCGTTTTTAAAGTCATTTTCAAAACAGCATCAAACTGCTCTTCCTCTTCTTTCCCTTCTACAGAATAATCCAAAACCGAGCAAACCCCTTTAGTATACATTTTATCGACCACACGAAGACAATCTTTTTCGTTTACTCCGCCACAAAAATGATCAAAAACAGTGGCTCGTATCAATCCTTCAACGGGAAGATTGGCATTTAATGCAAAATTGGTAACCATCGTTCCAATGCGAACCAGCGGTTGACTGGCAATCATTTTAAATAGGAAATAGGCTTTTTCAAGTTCACTGTCACTTTTTAAAGCAAAGGCTATTTGGGTATTATTGAATATTTTTTCCATTTTTAAATACTTGGTGATAAATACAAAAGAGACATTTTAAACACAAAAAACAATTAAATTTAAACTATAATTTATGAATTTCAATTAATTCAACTAAAATGTTTTTTTATATATAGTAGTGTCTAAAAATGTAATCTGTTTTTTATAGTTAGGCCAAAATTGAATTACGAATTGGTAATTTTATTTTGATTATCTTTTTTTTACAAATTATTGAGTTGTTTTTGAATATTATTTAGCAAAAATTCCCTTATTTTGCGCTTCAAATTAATACAAAGCGATGCAAACAATTCAAGCCAATAACTACCCAATATATTTCAACGAAAAAGGATATGAAGCATTAAACCTTCATTTGAAAGAAAAAAAGTACTCTAACCTATTTATTATTGTTGACAGTAATACCAATGAGGCTTGTTTACCAAAATTCCTTCCTTACCTTGAAACTGATTTAACTATAGAAATTATTGAGTTTGAAGCAGGAGAACAACATAAAAATATTGAAACTTGTGTTCAAATCTGGAATGTATTAACAGAACTGGGAGCCGACAGAAAAAGTCTTGTTATTAATTTGGGTGGTGGTGTTGTTACTGATTTAGGAGGTTTTGTGGCGTCAACATTCAAAAGAGGAGTTGACTTTATTCATGTTCCAACCACTCTTCTCTCTATGGTAGATGCTTCCGTTGGAGGAAAAAACGGAGTGGATTTGGGAAATCTAAAAAACCAAATTGGAGTGATTAACGTACCAACAATGGTATTAATAGACACGCAATATTTAGAAACTGTTCCACAAAACGAAATGCGTTCCGGTTTAGCAGAAATGCTTAAACACGGATTAATTTACGATAAAGCCTATTGGGAGAAATTCTTGGATCTAAAAGCGATTGATTATGCCGATTTGGATGAACTGATCTATCGTTCAGTGGAAATCAAAAATGAAATCGTTAAACAAGACCCAACAGAAAAAAACATCAGAAAAGCACTGAATTTCGGACATACACTTGGGCATGCTATTGAAAGCTATTTTTTAGAAAATGAAAACAAAACTACTTTATTGCATGGTGAAGCTATTGCGGTGGGTATGATTTTAGAAAGTTATATTTCATTGCATAAAGGATTAATCAGTTCTGAGGAATATGATCAAATTAAATCCACAATAAAAACTATCTTTGATGACATTGAATTTGTTGAAAATGACATCGAACCAATTCTTGAATTACTGATTCATGATAAAAAAAATGAGTACGGCAGTATTCAATTTGCATTGATTGAAGGAATCGGCAAAATAATCATCAATCAATCTGTTGAAAATGAGCTAATTCTTAAAGCATTTAATGATTATAAATCTTAATCATTTTTTACAAAAAAGGATTGCATTACGTATAAATTATTTTTTACATTTGCCGCAATGAAAAAAAATCGATACCACAGAATTTATAGTTCAAATGATACCACAAGCCTTCGTTTCTTTTTAAGAATATTGAAAAAATTATATTCAATTAAAGAGAATTTTGGTTTTGGTATTGATTCCTTTTTTAAAACAGAATCTCAAAATTTTGAGATTATTTACGCTAACATTAGGGTTTGAATTTTAGTTTAATTTATTTTTTATTTAATCATTCTAAAATCCAACAATCCAAATGAATACAAAATATTCTGATTTAATAAATCAAACTTATTACTTTCCTCAAGAAGAATTCACGCTAAACAAAGACAATCTTCAGTTTCACAATATTGATTTGATGAAACTGGTAGAGAAATACGGAACTCCTCTTAAGTTTACTTATTTACCTCAAATTTCCAATAACATCAACAAAGCCAAAAGTTGGTTTCGTAAATCGATGGAAAAAAATAAATACGAGGCAAAGTATTATTATTGTTATTGCACCAAAAGCTCTCATTTTGAATACATCATGAATGAAGCTTTTAAAAACAATATTCATATCGAAACCTCTTCTGCTTTTGATATCAATATCGTTGAAAATCTGTTGAAAAATGGAAAAATCAATAAAAGTACTTATGTAATCTGTAATGGTTTCAAAAGAGATCAGTATATCGAAAACATTGCCCGATTAATCAATAACGGACATAAAAACACGCTTCCGATTATTGATAATTATGAAGAGTTAGATTTGCTTCAAGCTCAAATTAAAGGCAAATTTAAAATTGGAATCCGTATTGCTGCCGAGGAAGAACCTAAGTTTGAGTTTTATACTTCGAGATTAGGAATTGGATACAAAAACATCGTCAATTTTTACAAAAAACAAATTCAGGACAATAAAAAATTGGAACTTAAAATGTTGCACTTTTTTATCAATACAGGGATTAATGACAATGCCTACTATTGGAATGAATTAGTAAAATGTATTAAAGTATATATTGCACTAAAAAAAGAATGTCCTTCTTTGGACGGATTAAATATTGGTGGTGGATTCCCAATCAAAAATTCATTGGCATTTGAATATGATTATCAATATCTAATTGACGAAATCATCAATCAAATAAAAATCGCCTGTGATGAGGCTGAAGTAGACGTTCCTAATATTTTTACCGAATTTGGTTCTTTTACCGTTGGTGAAAGTGGAGGTGCTATCTATCAGATTTTGTATCAAAAACAACAAAATGATAGAGAAAAATGGAACATGATCGATTCCTCTTTCATTACGACGCTACCGGACACTTGGGCTATCAATAAACGATTCATAATGCTTGCCGTTAATCGTTGGAATGAAACATACGAAAGGGTTTTATTGGGCGGATTGACTTGTGATAGTGATGACTATTACAACTCAGAACAGAATATGAACGCCATTTATTTACCGAAATACAATAAAGAAAAACCGTTGTATATTGGTTTTTTCAACACGGGAGCCTACCAGGAAACTATAGGTGGTTACGGAGGCTTACATCACTGTTTGATTCCACAACCTAAACATATTCTTATCGATAGAGATGAAAATGGAATATTGGCTACTGAGGTTTTTTCAGAACAACAAACATCCGATGATATTCTGAAAATTTTAGGCTACAACAATAAATAAAAATAACTAATAACACCCTAAGACAATTTAAAAATTCATTAAATTTGAAAGTGATTTATTTTCATTTCTATTGATTTTAAATTTTTAAACCCCATAAAATGAGTAAAGGACCAATAAGTCAATTTATTGAAAAACATTATTTGCATTTCAATTCAGCATCCTTAGTAGATGCAGCTAAAGCTTACGAACAACAATTAGCCAATGGTGCCAAAATGATGGTAAGTATGGCCGGCGCCATGAGTACTGCTGAAATTGGAAAAATATTCGCTGAAATAATTCGTCAGGATAAAGTTCAGATTATTTCCTGTACAGGTGCTAATCTTGAAGAAGACATCATGAATTTAGTGGCTCATTCGCATTACGAAAGAGTACCTCATTATCGTGATTTAACACCTCAAGATGAATGGGATTTATTGGAAAGAGGATTGAACCGTGTAACCGATACTTGTATACCGGAACATGAAGCTTTCCGCCGTTTGCAAAAACACATTTATAAAATCTGGAAAGATGCCGATGATAAAGGAGAAAGATATTTCCCTCATGAATTCATGTACAAGATGCTTCTTTCTGGTGTACTCGAAGAATATTACGAAATTGATTTAAAAGATAGCTGGATGTACGCTGCAGCTGAGAAAAATTTACCTATTATTGTACCGGGTTGGGAAGACAGTACAATGGGAAATATTTTTGCATCGTATGTTATAAAAGGAGAACTTAAAGCTTCAACAATGAAATCAGGTATTGAATACATGACTTTTTTAGCTGATTGGTATCCAAAAAACAGCAGTAAGGGTGTTGGATTTTTTCAAATTGGTGGAGGTATTGCAGGAGATTTCCCTATCTGCGTAGTACCAATGTTATACCAAGACATGGAAATGCATGATGTGCCATTTTGGAGTTATTTTTGTCAAATATCTGACTCAACAACAAGTTATGGTTCTTATTCTGGCGCAGTACCAAATGAGAAAATAACTTGGGGAAAATTAGATATCAAAACTCCAAAATTTATTATTGAGTCTGACGCTACCATTGTAGCTCCGTTAATTTTTGCTTATTTATTAGATTTATAGAATATCATTATGAAAAGAGTAATTGTTGATTACGCTAAACTGACAAACGAAATTTTAAACTTATTAGTCGAAAAATTTCCTGATGGCTATGATGATTCGGATATTATCCGTTTTAGAAATGCTAAAAACGAACTAATTGATGCTGTTGAAGTACGAACAGAGGACACTATTTATTTAGTAAAAGTGAGTACAAAACTGGCTGATCGTATCGAAAATTTTGATGAAGATGACGAAATTGATGATGTGATTGAACCAATTGCTATTGCACCAATGAAAGCGTTAGGGATAGACGATGATGATATTGATTCTGATGACGACGATGAAGAGGAAGATCTTGATAAGCCGGATACTGATGATGATGACGATGAAGATGCGGATGAATCTGACAGAGCAGACGACGATGACGATGAAGACGAAGACTAAGACTAAAATTTAGCAAATAAAAATAAAAAAGGAACTCCCAAACGAGTTCCTTTTTTATTAAACATAAGATAAAAAGCAAACAGACTATTTATATCGATTCCTTAACATGATACTCTCTCCATTATTGCAAAATACACTTAAGGAAAATTTCGGTTTTGAAAAATTCCGAATGAATCAGGAAAGCATTATAAATTCAATTTTGTCTGGTCAAGACACCTTAGCAATTATGCCTACTGGCGGAGGTAAATCAATTTGCTTTCAATTACCGGCATTATTATTACCTGGAATTACGATTGTCATTTCTCCTTTGATTGCTTTAATGAAAGATCAAGTAGATAGCTTAAAGGCAAACGGAATTCAAGCCTGTTATATCAATAGTAGCCAAACGGATTCGGAACAAGAAATGCATATCCAAAATTTAATAGACAACAAAGTCAAACTGGTTTATGTTGCTCCAGAGAGTTTGTCTTATTTAGAAAATGCATTCAGCCAGATTACTATAAGCCTTATTGCCATTGATGAAGCACATTGTATTTCGTCATGGGGACATGATTTTCGTCCTGCTTACACCAATCTGGGATACCTAAAAAACCGCTTCCCTTCTACTCCAATATTAGCTTTAACTGCAACAGCCGATAAAGCTACACGTGAAGACATTAGCAAACAATTAAATTTAAAAAATGCCAAAACTTTTATCTCTTCATTCGACAGAAAAAATCTAAGTTTAGAAGTCCGTCCCGCTCTTGACAGGAACAAACAAATTATTGATTTTATTAATAAAAAACCAACCGAATCCGGAATTGTATATTGCCTTAGCAGAAAAACAACCGAAGAACTTTCGGAAAGACTTCAAAAAGCCGGAATTAACGCCAAACCCTATCATGCAGGCTTAGACAATGTCATTCGTTCTAAAACGCAAGATGAGTTTATCAATGACGATTGTCAGGTGGTTTGTGCCACAATAGCTTTCGGAATGGGGATAGATAAATCAAATGTGCGCTGGGTTATACATTACAATCTACCCAAAAATATTGAGGGGTATTACCAAGAAATCGGTCGTGCCGGTCGCGACGGCCTTCCTTCGGAAACAATTTTGTTCGAAAGTTATGGCGATGTAATCCAACTGCAAAAATTTGCTTCACAAGGAATGAATGCCGAAGTGCAATTGGCCAAACTAGAGAGAATGAAGCAATATGCAGACGCTTTGAGTTGTAGAAGAAAAATATTGCTTTCCTATTTTGGGGAATTGGTAACTGAAAATTGTGGTAATTGTGATATTTGCAAAAATCCACCTGATTTTTTCGACGGAACAATAATCGCACAAAAAGCACTTTCTGCCATTATGCGATTGAAAGAATTAGAGTCATTACCTGTAATCGTTGATTTTTTGAGAGGTTCAAAAAACGCCTATATTTTTGAAAAAGAATATCAAAATTTAAAAACCTACGGTATTGGTCACGATATTTCCTGGCACGATTGGAATCAATATATTATCCAGTTGATTAACCAGGGGTATTGCGAAATAGCTTTTCATCAACAAAATAAAATCCGACTTACATCTTTAGCCCGTGAAGTTTTGTTTGAAGGAGAAAAAGTACAACTCACAACAGTTAAAAAAGTAGTCGTAGAGAAAAAAGAAATAAAAGAAACAAAATTAAAAACAGCAGTTCCTTCTTTATTTGAAACGTTGAAAAAAGTACGCTACGAAATTTCAAAAGAGGAAAATGTCCCTGCTTATGTTATTTTTAGTGATGCCGCTTTACGACAAATGGAAAACATCAGACCCATGAGTGATGAGGAATTCATTACAATAGACGGAGTTGGAAAAGCAAAACTGGAAAAATACGGTGATGTCTTTATAAAGACTATAATTGCATTTCAAAAAAACAAAAGCACAAAGACAAAAAAAGAAGCCACGACTTATAACGAAACGCTACTCCTATTTCAAAGTGGACTAACTGTAGAGGAAATTGCTTTAAAAAGAAAACTAGGCACAGGAACCATCATGTCCCATTTAGCCAAATTATACAAAGATGGCAAATTAATAGATCTAACGTCATTTGTATCCAAAGAAGAAGTTAGTCTTGTTAAGGCAGCACAGATAAAATTAGAAAAACCAACCCTATTGAAGCCTTTTTTTGATTATCTTGAAGAAAAGGTTTCTTATGAAAAGATAAGACTGGCGTTAGCCATAATTGAAAAAGAGAATTCTAATACTTAATCCATGATTACGTCTTTTGATCCATTTGTAAATTCACAGACTGAAATATTAATTTTAGGAACCATGCCCGGCATTGTTTCCCTTGAGAAGCAAGAGTACTATGCGCATCCCCGAAACCATTTTTGGAAAATTATATACGCTAGCTTTAACACATTATCCATTCCGGAGCATTTTCAGGAGAAAATTAAATTTTTACAGTCCAATAAAATCGGATTGTGGGATGTATTAGAAAATTGTGAAAGAAGAGGAAGTCTTGATATACATATTAAAAATGTGAAGGTTAATGATTTCGAAACCTTATTGGAGAAATATCCAAATATTAATACCATCATCTTTAACGGTAAAGAAAGTCATCGTTATTTTTATAAAAATTTTGGACAAAAAGAAGGCATCACTTATCATGTGATGCCTTCTACAAGTCCTGCTAATACAATGTCTTTTGAGAACAAGCTAAAAATTTGGTCAGCTTGTTTCTAATAGTTACAAATATCTTTCCTTAAAGATATTTTGATGGTGTTGCTGATGTCCAATAATAACAAAACCAATTGCTCTAACAGAAACATCTGCATTTGATGCAATCCCGGTTCTTTTCAATTGTTCTTCAGAAAAACTTTTAAAAAGTGCCAGAGTAGATTGTCTTACAATTGCCATTTCTGTCAATAACCCCTGTAAACCTCTATTATTTGCATTAGTGTTTTCAACATAATCATTTTGTTCAAAACCAGCTAAAGGCGTTTTGTCATTTCTAGAAATCCGTAATGCTCGATAGCTAAAAATACGTTCGGTATCAATTATATGCTGAATAATTTCTTTAATTGTCCACTTCCCTTCTTCGTAACAATAATCAAACTTTTCCATTGGAATATCTTGAACGAAACGTATGAATTCATGAAGACAAATTTCCAATTCTTCAATCATTTCAACATTGCCAGCCGCTTTGATATAAGTAGCCAGAAAATTGGAATATTCAGTTATTGATAATTCATCGGTTTTCATTTTCTAAATTTACGCTGAATTTCTACTTGCATTGGTATTTCCAAAAAGAGAACGAGTTACAATCTTTTCATAGATCTTAATCAGTTCTGTATTTACTACTTCCTCTTTGTTTAATTCATTAATTCTTAACAAAGCATGTTGTTGTATTGTCAACAATGGCAACACGATACGCTCTCTTATTTGAATTGATGCTTTACCGTCAGGATAGTTTTCCATTAACTCTTTATGACCTGCAATTTTCAAAAGCAATCTTTTGGTTTCTAAAAATTCGTCATATATAATTTGCCAGAATTCTCCAAATTCAGGATCTTTTTTCATGTAAGCCGTCAATGGGAAAAAGGATTTTGCCAATGACATCATACTGTTTTCCAATAGTGTTTTAAAGAACATACTACTATCATACAAATCCTGAACTTTATCCCATTCTCCAGCATCTTCATAATGCTTTAAAGCAGCTCCCACTCCGTAGAATCCAGGTACATTTTGTTTCAACTGACTCCAAGACCCAACAAACGGAATCGCTCTCAAATCAGCAAAATCAAGTTTTTCCGATTTACTTCTTTTCGAAGGTCTACTACCGATATTTGTTTTTGCGTAATATTTCAGCGTACTCATTTGCTCCAAATAAGGAATGAATTTTGGATGATTTTTAAAACTTAAATATTTTTCATAACCTAAAACGGCTAATTTATCCATTACCTCCTTCTGAGAAGTAGATAATTTATTCTTATTTTTATTAAAAACCTGATTGGTAACCCCGGCACTCAATAAATTCTCTAAATTATAACGGCATGAATCTACCGTACCAAAATTTGAACTAATCGTTTGTCCTTGTACCGTAATTTGGATTTCTTTATTTTCAATGTTTGGTCCTAACGAAGCATAGAACTTATGCGTTTTTCCTCCTCCACGTGCCGGTGGTCCACCGCGTCCGTCGAAGAAAATAACTTTTACACCGTATTTTCTAGAAATATCGGTTAACGCTTCCTTAGCTTTATAGATACTCCAGTTTGCCATCAAATACCCACCATCTTTTGTTCCATCAGAAAAACCAAGCATAATTGTTTGCTTCATTTCTCTGTTTTCAAGATGTTTGGCATAGGTTGGATTCGTGTATAATTGCTCCATAATATTATGGGCATTCAGTAAATCATCAACAGATTCAAATAACGGAACAACATCTACCGTCGGGTTTTCCCAATTACTCAATCGAATCAATGCAAAAGTCTCCATTACATTAAGAGCACTTTCGTTATTACTTATGATGTAGCGGTTAGCGCCAAATTCACCATTCTTTTGTTGAATAACCTTTATCGCCTGAATCGACTCGATAGTTGATTTCGTTATTTCATTGTCAAAAACTTCTGGGTTAAGATCTCCTGAAACCCTGGATAAAACCTCAAACTTTTCTGTTTCGGTTAACTCATAGTAATTCTTAGGAAAAACAGTCGGGTCAATTGTTAAGTAATGCTCAAAAATATCTTTAAAAACGGCATCGTGTATTTTACTGTTTTGTCTAATATCTAGAGAAGCAAAATGGAAACCAAATAAGTTTACTTTTATCAAAAGCCCTTCTAATTCGTCCAAATAAAGCGATTGATGTTGCTCTATGATTATTGTTCTTATCTTGTTCAGTTGCATTTTAAACTCTTCCAAAGTGATAAAAATCTCACCGGTAGAATAAAACACAGAACGATATAATTTATGTTCCAATTCGGAAACCAAAAAGTCCACTCCTGAAAAAGTCAGTTTTCTTTTTAAGTTTCTCATTTCAAAATAATAACATTTCAAAATAGAAGTTCTCAAGCGTTCCGCTACTTTTAATGTGATATCAGTAGTTACAAACGGATTTCCGTCACGATCTCCTCCAGGCCAAAATCCGAGTTTAATGATCGCGTTTTTAATGGACTCTCCTTCAAAAACATTTTTTTGAAGATAATGAACCATGTCTCCGGAAGTGTCATAAAAGACGTTCTCTAGATACCAAATTAAACTTACCGCCTCGTCAAAAGGATTCGGTTTTTCATTCTTTATAAACGGAGTTTTACCCAATTGCGCCAACAATTGGTTTATTCCCAATAAGTTGTTGCTGCGAATTGCTTCCGTCAAATCATTGATAATTCCTAAAACAGATCCTGGATAAAATTGTGTTGGGTGCGCTGTTAATACCGTTCTAATATTAAAATTTTCCAAAAATTCTATAAGTTCCTCTCTTTTGTCTTTAGCATCCGATTTTTCTTTGATATCTCTTAAAGAACCTCTTCCTTCCATGTTATTTACAAATGGAAAAGCAGCATCTTCAACCGCATCAAACAAAACAATTTGACGTTCGATGTATTGAATAAAACGAAACATGATATCAATTTCATCTTCTTCATTATTAGTGTGCAAATACTTTTTAGAGAAAAAATCAACTATTTCTGTAGGAGTCTCTTGTTTGTTAAATCCTTTTTCACAAACTTCTGTAAACAAAGGAAGTAAAACCCCTGTATTATCCACAGAGTCAAAAGGCAACGTTATAAATACACTATTGTATATATTATATTTTGAAAAAACGGTCTGATTAAAGCGTTCGATTTTAGGAAGTGTATACATATATATTAAGTAGTTTTATTTGATTATTTATTAAAAAAAAACCCCAAGAGCCAACTTGAGGTTATATATATTTACAATATAGCATTCAAGTTTAATTACATATTTTTAAAAATAGTATGCATTAAGCGTTTCTTATCATTTATGCTTTCTTCAAGAGAAATCATAGTTTCAGTTCTGTAAACTCCATCGATATCATCAATCATAAAAATCACATCCTTAGCATGTTTAGTGTCTTTGGCTCTGATTTTACAAAAAATATTAAACTTACCTGTAGTAACAGATGCAACGGTTACAAAAGGAATTTCATTGATACGTTCCAAAACAAACTTAGTCTGAGAGGTGTTATTTAGAAAAACCCCAACATAAGCAATAAAAGAATAGCCTAGTTTATCATAATCAAGTACCAATGAAGAACCCATTATGATTCCGGCATCTTCCATTTTTTTTACTCTCACATGGACAGTACCTGCAGAAATTAATAGTTTTTTGGCGATATCCGTAAAAGGAACTCTTGTATTATCTATTAACATGTCTAAAATCTGATGATCTACTTCATCTAAACGGAATTTACTCATAATTCTTTAATTAATATTATTAATTGCCTTAACGGAGTATAAAAATATATATAAAAACAATAAAAACAGCAAAAATATTATATTTTTATCAATCCATTAACGAATTCTACGTTATTATCTAAACAAAAACTGGCTTTTTTGTTCATTTCCGGAAAATTACTATCCCCATCTATGTATTTAGATTGTTTACCGTCATATATTAAATGACCGTAATAACCTTCCAATTCACCAATTTTTGCAATATAAGCATTGAATACAATTTCATCGTTGATCAACTCTTCCTTATACTGTGCAGCAAAACTCGTGATTTTTTCAATACCATCATAATTTATTTTGATGTTTTTGTATATAAAATCATAAAAAACGACTTTATTTTGAGGAATATTCAAATATTTATCCATTCCGTTGTCGACTACAACGTTTTCGGAAAGCAAATCAAAACTTATAACCAAAGCCATAAAAACAAACTCTCTCGTTTTTTCCCTGTCATAATCCTCTGGAAAATGCCCGGCTTCAAACAAAATAGTTGGCACTCCTAAAAACTGAAAGGTATCACCAATGCAATTAATGTTAAATGAGTCATCAAAACGACCTATCTGACCTGGAATATACTGCTGAAGCACCGCATTCATTCCTGCAATAAGGTTAATCGCTTTCAATCGGGATTCATTCACTTCCCTTTCCTCATTGTAAGAAGGCGCCAAAAAAGACAATGTGGCCGGCTTTCCCGTGTCGTCTACCCCAAAAATAGTACGTTGGTCGTGTAAATTATAGCAGTAATCAGGCTTAAATGCTTCAAATGTATTTCTTAACACAACACTTTCCGGCTGGGTTAAATCTTGGGAATCCCTGTTTAAATCAATATTGTTTGCATTGGCACGGGTATACAATTTAGCTCCATCAGGATTCAACATCGGAATACAACAAAATGTAAAGCTATTTAAGAACTTTGTCGCTAATTCCGTTCCGCTATGCAAAAGATTTAAAAAGTCAAATAAAGCTTTAGTGGTGGTACTTTCATTTCCGTGCATTTGAGACCAAAGATAGATTTTGGTTTTTCCGGTTCCAATTTGGTATTTATAAATCGGCTTTCCTAATACCGATTGACCTATAACTGAAAGCTGATTATTGGTATTTAATTTTTTTAATAGTGGTTCAATTGATTCTAAAGTTAAATACCTCCCTTGAATCGATTGCTCTTTGTTTTCAATAAACAATTGTTCTAAATCCATGTTATATTATTTGATTTACAAAAGTAAACATCTTTATTTTTACAATTGTAAACTCTCGTTTTGTTGTTATAATTCATTTTTGTAAACTTAATTTAATCCTTTTAATCCAACTGTTTATTCCCGTAAACGGCGATTTTATTATGTTTTATATCTAATGGCTAATAATCTTTATTTCAGTTATTTAAGTATTATTATTTAAACTATAAATTTCACTTATAGACCGTATTTTATATTGTTTACAGCTGTAATATTGCTTATATCAATGAATTTAGTTACATTTGTAAAACCTATTTTAAAAATGCAATTTACAATGGTAAACACGGATGATTTTATAAAACGTATTGAAAATATACTCGATTATTATAGTCTCAATGCTTCTTCTTTTGCCGATAAAATTGGAGTACAACGTTCCAGTTTATCTCACCTCCTCTCTGGAAGAAACAAACCGAGTCTTGATTTTATTCTTAAAATTTTAGACGTTTTTCCCGAAGTAGATTTATATTGGCTGTTAAACGGAAAAGGAAGTTTTCCCAAAAAATCGGAATCTATTGATAAAAAAGAGGATGACATTGATAATATCTCCAAACAAACCATCCCCACGCCTCTCAATGACAAAATTATCCCTGAAGATTTATTTTCAGAAAGACAACACACGAACACGACTCCTTCATTAGAAAGCAAAAAAACAGAAAGCCCTAATTACCCATCAGGATACACTTCTTCTGAAATTGATAAAATTGTAATCTTTTATAAAAACGGGACTTTCAAAAGCTACACTCCTGATTAAAACAAAAAACCTCAAATCCAATAAGAATGAATTTAAGGTTTTTATTTAAAACACTGTATTATTGATTTTTAGAACTACTTTCTTAACACAAAAATTGAAGTGACTCCTGCTTCGGCTCTTACTTGTATCGGAGCGAAATCTCCTGAAACCGTTGGATACGCATAGGTCAAAACCTGCCCACCACCATTCAATCTTTCGGCAACATAAATATTATTTGTCACATCATCATAAGCTACATCTACCGGATTTCCTAAAAGCGAATTCATACCGTAAATCCTAACTTGATTTGCTAAAGTAATTGCCCCTGAAGCTGCTGTGGAAGCAAAAACGTTGGTGAAATTTTTCAGTACAATCAGCCCGCCATCAGTAGCCGATGCAGCACTGGCAACATCTGTCAGAATCATTGTATCGTCTTTAGCCGAATACGTAATTCCGTGACTGCGAATCAAGCCTTCAATGGCGACACGCTTTGTGGCTGTAATATTTCCGGAAGCATTGCCCATAAAATTCTTAAATTGAACAATGTCACCCGTCAAATCAGCAACAGCGTACAAATCGGTATCATCCATGTGGATTCCCCAAAGTTTGAAATCGGTTGTAAATGTTTTCATCAAAGTAAAACCCGTGGTCGTTTTTTGATACACAAACAATTTATTAATCATACCATTAAGGGTAGATTGATCCTGGGTTACCACAATCATGTCTCCGGAAACCGCTGTTTCTCTCGCATTAGTAAAATCCCCTACCGTACTATTTTGCGATAACATTAAATTGTCCATACCATTGGCAAGAGCATTTTTCAATCCGGTATAGGCTTCCAATCGATTATTCGTTCTGGAAGCTACAATAATTGCATCCGTTTTGCTGTCATATGAAATACCTTCGGCATCCAATGAACCTATTGTAAATGATTGCACCATAGGAGTTGGCTCCAACAAATTAGAATAGGTGATTTTTCCGGTTGTATTACTTGATGTAACTAAACTTAATTCCTTAGAAACGTTTTCGGAATCGTTGTTGTCACAGGAAGCAAAAAATAAAATCAGTAAGACTGAGCTAACACACAAATTTTTCATAAGTATAATTTTTAAAAGATTAATTATATCTACGAAATAGCAGAACTATTGGTTTTAACTTTTTATTTTTTTTTTACTTTTTATTGGAATTACCTCGAACTTCTCTAAAAAAAGCGCTAAAATTATTTCTTCATTCTTAGAGTATTTATCATTTATAGCTTATTTTTGGTTAAAACTGCCCTCTCATGTTAAAAAGAATATTCAGCTATTTGATTCCTATAACTATTTATAAAAAAAAATCTTCGTTGAGCAAGTCGATTGAAATCACTTGGGCTAACGGGGAATTGGTTTTGGATTCAGAGAATACTAATTATTCGTATGGCAGTTTGCAACGCATACTGAGAATCGGATTAAAAAACATTGGTTTTGAAAAGATTACCAAAATGGATCATATTTTGGTGCTTGGAGTTGCCGGTGGCAGTGTAATCAAGACTTTGATAGATGAGATTCATTACAAAGGCAAGATTACAGGAGTTGAAATCGATCCGGAAATCATCCATGTCGCCAATCAGTATTTCCATTTAAGTGATGTAAGACAGCTGAACATCGTTCTTGATGATGCATTTGAATTTGTTTTGAAAACCAAAGACAAATACGACTTAATTATTATAGATATCTTTCAGGACACTACGATGCCCAACTTCCTGTTTGAATCCTTTTTCATCAATAGAATCTGTTTTCTTTTGAAAAGTAAAGGTTTCATTTTATTCAATACCATGCTTTTGGATGAAAAACAAAATCTACGAAACAAAAAATATATTACCGATTTTGACCAAAAAAATTACAGCATCAAATCGATCCCGAGAGTTGAGAAACACAACGAATTAATCGTTATTGAAAAATTGACCTAAAAAAACCGCCTCAATTTTGAATATTGAGACGGTTTTTATTTTAAAATGAGCTTATACTAAACTCAAATCGTATTACACATGTAACGCTCTATTATCAGTAGCGGCCAATGCTGCTTCTTTTATTGCTTCCGCAAATGTAGGATGCGCATGTGACATTCTTGAAATATCTTCGGCAGATGCTTTAAATTCCATTGCCGTTACGGCTTCAGCGATTAAATCGGCTGTTCTCGCTCCAATCATGTGAACTCCCAAAACTTCATCTGTTTTTTCATCGGCAAGAATTTTTACAAATCCGTCCAAATCTCCACTGGCTCTGGCTCTTCCTAATGCTTTAAATGGAAAACTTCCCACTTTATATTTGGTTCCGGCAGCTTTCAATTGCTCTTCTGTTTGTCCAACTGCCGCTACTTCCGGCCAAGTGTACACTACACCAGGAATTAAATTGTAATCAATATGTGGTTTTTGACCTGCAAGGATTTCAGCAACCATCGTTCCTTCTTCTTCGGCTTTATGAGCCAACATCGCTCCACGAACTACATCACCAATTGCATAAATATTGGAAGCCGAAGTTTGTAAATGATCGTTTACTTCCACTTGTCCTCTATCCGAAATTTTTACTCCTGCTTTATCAGCATTCAATCCATCTGTATAAGGGCGACGACCAACAGAAACCAAAGAATAATCTCCTTCCAGAGTAATTGTTTCTCCTTTTGCGTTTTCAGCCTGAACTGTAACCACATCTCCAGAACGTTCTACCGATTGTACTTTATGGGAAGTATAGAATTTCATCCCTTGTTTTTTCAATACTTTCGTCAATTCTTTAGACAAAGCACCGTCCATTCCAGGAATGATACGATCCATAAATTCCACTACAGAAACCTGAGCTCCCAAACGTAGATACACTTGACCCAATTCGATTCCAATTACACCTCCGCCAATGATAACAAGGTGTTTTGGAACTTCTTTCAAAGCCAAAGCTTCTGTAGAAGTGATGATTCTTTCTTTGTCAATTTTAATAAACGGCAAAGAAGATGGTTTAGATCCTGTTGCAATAATGATATTTTTGGCTTCGATAGTCTCCGAAGTTCCATCTGCTTTAGCAATGGCTACATGAGTTGCATCTACAAAAGATCCTAAACCATTGAAAACGGTCACTTTGTTTTTGTCCATCAAATAGTTGATTCCTCCAGATGTTTGGTCTACAACGGCTTGTTTACGAGCAATCATTTTTTCCAAATTCACTTTTACTTCACCGGAAAGTTCAATTCCGTGATCTTCAAAATGTTTGATTTCAGCATAATGATGTGAAGAAGACAATAATGCCTTAGACGGAATACATCCCACATTAAGACAAGTTCCACCAAGTGTGGAATATTTTTCAATAATGGCTGTTTTGAAACCTAATTGTGCACAACGAATTGCCGACACATAACCTCCTGGCCCAGAACCTATAATGACTACGTCAAATGAACTCATAGTATATTTTTTAGTATGTTTTTATTTATTGAGGCACAAAATTAAGGAATTAAGTTTTGTTTAAAGTTTAAAGTTTACGATTTTTTGTTACGAATTTTAACAGCTTTGTGTTTTTTAAACGCTGTATTCTTAATAAAATGTGGTCAAAACTTTATTTCAACGGAAATTGAAACTACAATTAAGAACGAATCTTAAATCCTATTCAAAATTCAGTTTACTGTTTTTTCGGCTGAAGCCAAAGTAAATCGCAAGTCCAATGAGCAACCAAGCCGTGAAATAAATCCAGTTCCAAACACTCAATTCGGCCATCATGTACAAACAACTCACAAGTCCCAATAATGGAATCAAAGATAAATTTTGACGGAAAGACCAAATGGACAGCCCAATTAAGGAAATTAGGAAAATCCACATCGGAATTTTGTGTTTAAACAAATCAAAACCACTTTCATACTTCAGGGAATCATCAATTGGTAAACCAGCTACAACGGAAGCATATTTCACTTCATCATCCTGGTAAGCACTCAATAAAGTTTCTACATCTAAATTATCCGAATTGTTCTTGTCTGTATCAATACTTACGAGATAAGCATATACTTTTTGTGATTCTTCTTTATTTAATGCGGTTATAATAGATGTGGCCGAATTGACTTGGGTTTCATTCGTAATAAAACCCATAGTTGCTTTGGTATTGTATTGAAAAGCATAAAACAAACCTAAAACCAAGAGCAAAGGCATGATGTATTTAGAATTCACATAAGGGGTTTTGAATTTTCCTCTGGGAATATTGGGTTTGTTTTGTAAAACCAAAACTCCGGCACAAACCAAAACAAAGGCAAACAAAGTTCCTATGCTGCACAAATCGGTTACCATGGTTAAGTTCAAAAACAAAGCCGGAATGGCCACTACAAAACCCGTAACAACTGTTGCGTAAGATGGCGTTTTGTATTTAGGATGCACTCTTGAGAAGCGTTTGGGCAATAAACCGTCACGACTCATACTCATCCAGATACGCGGTTGCCCCATTTGGAAAACCAATAAAACACTGGCCATGGCAACTACGGCACTCACCCCAATAATGGCAGACATTATTTTTAAGTCTAATTTTTCGAAAACAAAAAGCAAAGGATCTCCAACATTCAAATCAGCATAATTCACCATTCCGGTTAAAACCAAGGCAATTGTAATGTACAAAACCGTACAAATAATAATAGCCCACATCATTCCTTTTGGCAAATCCCGTTGTGGATTTTCACATTCTTCAGCTGTGGTAGAGATCGCATCAAAACCAATATAGGCAAAGAAAACAGCCGAAACTCCTTTTAAAACGCCACTCACGCCGTTGGGAGCAAATGGAGTCCAATTGTCGATATCAATATAAAAAACACCCACGGCGATTACCAATAAAATGATGCATAATTTCACTAAAACCATCATATTGCTGGCATTACGAGATTCTTTCATCCCACGATACACCAATGCGGTAATCAAAACAATGATAAACAAAGCAGGGAAATCGGCAACAAAATGAAACGAACCAATCGTTGGGGCGGTTATCCAAGCCGAATAAGCGGCTTGCAAACCGGTACTTAAATTTTCGAAAGACTTCCCTCCTTGCATCAATGCGGTTGCCTCTTTGAATCCATTGGAAGCGGTTAAATAATCCATTTGAGCCCAATCTGCAATAACCTGTAAATGAAGATGGTAATTATGATTGAGGTTATGGATGATGTTCTCCATCAAACTCGTAAAGTAATCACTCCACGATATGGCAACGGTAATATTTCCTATGGCGTATTCCATAATCAATGCCCAACCGATAATCCAGGCTATTAATTCTCCAAAAGCCACATAAGAATAGGTATAAGCACTGCCGGACACGGGAACCATCGAAGCAAATTCGGCATAGGCAAAAGCGGCAAAACTACAGGCTATGGCAGTAAAAAGGAATAAAAAGATGACTGCAGGACCACCATCAAAACTGGCTTTCCCAATGGTGCTGAAAATTCCGGCTCCAATGATGGCGGCAATACCAAAGGCTGCCAAATCTCTAGCTTTAAGATGCTTTCCTAATGAATTATGACCATCCGCATTATTTTTTTCAACTTGTTGTAATATATCTTGAACCGTTTTTTTTCGAAATAAACTTTTAGATCCCATAGATTTGATATTTGATGCTAAAAATAATCACTTTAAATCAATTCTACTCCCTAAAACTGGGATGAATTTAAAAAAATACCGAAAATTCGTTTTTAAAATCAATAGAGAATGTCTTGCTTTTGGGTTGGGGTGTAATTATTAAAAACGTCAGTTCGAGTGTTTTTTTTGTGTAATCCCGATCCTGAAGCTTCGAGACGGGATTACACAAAAAAATGTATCGAGAACTATTTTTAATCAGATTGCAGTTGGTTTTGGCACGCAGATGACACAGATTTTATTTGTTTTGATACTCTGTGTGGGCACAGTTTAAAAAACTTAACTAACGATTGGGTATAGCTGCGCGATCGGATATTTATTCCTTTTCAAATGTTACTCCTTGTAAATTCAAAATAATTTTATCATCCGGTTTTTCAACTGAAAATGAAATCATATGCTTATAATTCGAACTTGACCAAAAAGTTAAGGCAAAATCAGATTTAAAAGAAATAAGTTCAATAATTTTTTGTTCTTCACCAATTTTCCAACTTCCAGATACTGTTTTTCGCCCAATAGAATCCAGAATTTCAATTTCGGCAATATTATCCTCTTTTATATTAAATTTGCGAATAACTACATCTTTAGAATTTTCTAGTTCCTCCATTTCATTGGTTCGAACCCAATGCCCCAATAATTCCGACTTTTCATATTTAACATCGGTTTTCGGTTTATCCTTTTCAAATTTACACGATGTCAAAAGGATTAAAATTGTAAAAATAATAAGGGAATTTAGCTTTTTCATAATTGTTTAGTTTTAGCACTACTAGCGACTGCGTTAGGCTCGTGCCATTTTATCTTATTTTTTGCTTTTGTTTGTATTCACGAGCGAGACTATTAGTCTTTCAAATCATCGGGTATTAGAAGCATTTCTTTGAACGATTTTAGATTTGAATTATTATGATATTTTTCTCGTAAATTTTTCAAAATAAATAAAGAAAATAGAGATAGTATTAAAGTAAGAAAACCTGTTATATATAAATTTTCTTTGTAATTTTTTATAAGTATGTCAAATTTTTTAAAATCAAAATCACAAAGATAAAAAATATAAAAAAGGGTAGCTGTAAGAAATGCAATACAAGACCATAACTGATTCCATGATTTTTTTCTCCATTTTTTAACTTCAGTACTAATATATTGTTCTCGTTTGTCTTTACGTATTTGTTTTTGCAGTTCTATTTTTTGATTTCGTTCTTGTTCTAATACTTGGTTTAATAAGTCTATTTGAGTTTGATTAGCATTTTTTTCATTTTCAGCATCTTTTTTAATTTTATCAATTTCTATTTCTTTTTCATTTAATGAAATTTCTTTAGTTTTTATACCTAGTTTGGCTTTATCTAAAGCATTTATTTGTACTTCAAATCTTTGATACAATTTATCAAATTTTAAAACTCTTTCTTCTTCTTCTTTTTCTTGAATTAAAGCTTCCTCTTTTAATTTTTTTACAAATTCATCTTTATTTTGATTAGCTAAACTATTTAACTCATTAATATTCTTTAATTGTTTATTAGAAATTCTTGATGAAATATTGATGATGTCTTTATCGCTAATAATATCTGTTCTGTATTTTTGTATGTTTTCATCTAATTCTCTTATTATACTTGCTTTTGGTAAAGAATCGTTTAAAGTATATGCTACAATAGATGATAGACCAATTTCAATTAAATCTTCATTATCTAAACTTGTATTAATACTTGGATTACTCAACCACAAAATATTAAGTAATTCGTCGACTCGAATTGCTTCTTTTTGATATTCAGAACTATTTTCTCTATAATCTTCTGTTTCGTGAGAAGTTGAGTTGTTTACGAGCCAACAATTAACATTTTCAAATTCACGAATTCTCTTTGTTCTTTTTTCTTTAATATAAAGTACAGTTATAGCATCGTGCAGCGCAGAGTAATGGGATGTTCTAATTCTTTTAAAGCTTTCATATTCAGAACTAATTTTTGCTTTTTCTTTTAATTTTTGGGTATACTGATAAATATTAATTTCATATGATTTTACTGTTTCTTCAATATTGTCAATAATTCTTTCTAAATCAGATCTATTTATATTTCGTCGTTCACAGGCGTTATAAATGTCTTCAGGATTAATTCGTCGAGTTAAAAAGGTATTAGTAAAATTTTCAGCTTTTTTATTAATTAAAGCTTTAGTTTCATCAATTGTATCTGATAAAACAGTGAATTTGAAACCTAAATTTTTCCCAACTTCTAATAATTTTTTACAAGTATGTGTTGATTCAGGTGTATTCAAGTCTAATAGACTGATTATAAAATTAGTATCAAATAGCAATTCTACATCATGCGTGAAATTTTCAGTTTTATATTCTAAAAAGCTGGATATAATTGAACCCAGATAAATTCTTCTAACAATATCAAAAACTTTAGGAATTTTTTTGAAATAGTCAACGAATTGAGCTTCAATTGTAAAATCGTGTCCGTTAGGAGCAGTATGGTTAGATAAATATTTTGAAATTGACATTTTATTTTTATCAATAAAGTCAAAAATTGAAGTTTTATTATTTAATATGATATTGTTGATTTTACAGAAATCACTAAAAATCTTTTCTAAGTTTTCAGAATCTCTTTTACTTTCTTGAATTTTTTCCTCGAAATCTTCAAAGAAAAAAGCTTTTAAAATGAATGAACCGTCATGGTGAATTACAAAATTTTTCTCACTATCTGTATTAACTTCAGAAGATATTTGTGATAAAATTATTTTCAATACAGGAATAGGGAAGTCTATTGAATACATACAATTGGCTTCAGATTGTATCTCTAAAATGGATTCACCTTTAAAAATACCTTTACTATTTAGTTGATGTAAAGTTCTTTTTATTAAAGGAATGAAAACATCAACAGGACCTTTCATTAGAGTTCCACTGTTTCTAACATGTGCTAATAAACTATAAGTTATTGCTTTATTTTCTATCATAACATTAAATCAGTAATTTTTGAAACATTTATTAAACTAAATATGTAATTTTAAAACTTACTCTTTTATTAAAGAGTTAAAATTAATATATAAGATTTTTTGAATAGTTTTATTAACACAGAATGTTAGTGAAATTTAAATATTAAATTCTGTTTTCAGGTTTTTGCGTCATGTTTGCAGTTAACTACTTTACATACGCATAAATCTAATCTCCTTTATTTTAAAATAGAATGTTATACGCCTTTTTAATTGCTATTCCTGCGCATTATTTTATTCGTATGTAACAAATTTAAAAATATTTCTTACATATAAAAGAAATTAGTTTTTTATTTCAGTCTAATTCCAAACAAAATACATTAGAGACCAATACTGCACTATGTTTCTAAATTGCTTGCACTATTTAAACAATCAATTCAATTTTCGTTTCAAATAAACTTCATGAAATTGGGAAACCAACTGAAAAACAGAAAATTATATAAAAAGCTACTCCATATATTTACGCTTTTTCAAAACAAAAAATATCAACCAAACAGATTGATTTAAAGCACTTTAATTCGTAAATTTATATAGTAATTAAGCCTTGTCCCTCAATGATTATAATCAACAATTTTTTAGGTTAGACTCCTAAATTTTGTTATTTGTATATCAATCATGTATTTTTTTCTGCAATAATTATCATTGAAAAACACTAAATATATTGAAACATGAAGAAATCTATATTTTACGTTTACATCATATTGATATATTCAATACCATTTTTCTTAACGTCTTGTGATACTGATGATGATCAAGCAATTCCTAAAAGTTATTTTAGTTTTACTTACAACAATCAACAATACAATTTGGGTGAATTTAATGTGGGATCTGGCGGTGCACTTGGACCTGAACATCCATGGATTGCATTAAACAATTTCATTTGGATAAATCGACCTGATATATTTGGAGGAGTAATTCTTTTTAAGGATCCTAATTGTACTTTTTTAAGTCCAGTAAACAATAATATAAACCAATTATTCGAATGTCAATTATCCTCAAATGGAACAGCAGTAGATTCTGCTTCTGTTTATTTTTATAAATCAGGGAATCATACCTACACCAGTAAAAAAATCTCAACATATAAGCAATTTGATTTTAACACAGGCAACTGGTATGAATATCCCCTTTTTGCTATCAACGGTACTTTTGATCTTGAATTAGTCAATTCACAGAACAAAAGTATACGTATAACAAATGGAAAATATTACCAAAGAAGAGGTGGTGGATGATAATCCAATGAATAGAAAACTAGAAACAGTTTTAATTCTAAATTAGAAAAAACAATAGTTCACATTATATACAATCTTCAATTCAGTTTGGAAACCTATCATAAAATTAAAGCCATGAGTAAATTCATGGCTTTAGTGTTTTAATGAAAATTAAATTATATTTTTATCGCAAACAACTTCTCAAAATACTCACGGGATGTTGGGCTTTTCGGCTCGTTCCATCAAAAATTTGATGGCGACAACTGGTTCCCGCAGCCGAAATGGCAACTTGTGGTTCTGTATTTCTAATTTTCGGGAACAAGGTATCCTCACCCATTTGCATGCTAATTTCGTAATGTTCTTTTTCGTAACCAAATGAACCTGCCATTCCGCAACAACCGGAATTATAAATCGTAACCGAATTGTTTTTGGGCACATTCAACATCGCAAAAGTAGCTTCAACAGTGCTCAATGATTTTTGATGACAATGTCCGTGAATCTTGATTTCTTTTTCGTTTTCAGAAAATTGTCCCGCATGAATTTTTCCTGAAGCAATCTCTTTTTTGAAGAATTCTTCCACTGTAAACACATTTTCAGACAATTGCGCGGCACTTGATTTGTCATCTGCCAAACGCAGGTATTCATCCCTGAAAGTCAGTATCGCCGAAGGCTCAATTCCGACTAAAGGAGCATCTTCAGTAACGATTGAAGAAAATACCGCTACATTTTTATTGGCCAGCACTTTAGCTTCTTCCAAAAATCCTTTCGAAATATAAGAGCGACCACTTTCTTCATGGTCAACCAATACGACTTCATAGCCTAATTGAGACAACAATTCGTATGCATCAATTCCAACTTCTACATCATAATAATCGGTAAATTCATCGCAAAACAAATAGACTTTTCCGTTGTTATTTTCATTGCTGTTGTTTTTGATTCTTTCTTTGTACCACTTTCTAAAAGATTTTTTGGCCAATAACGGCACTTCTCTTTGAGGCGCAATCCCCATGCTTTTCTTCACCAAAGTTTGATTTACCATAAAATTGGTCAATCCCGGAAAAATACTTCCCAGTTTATTTAATTTGGAATTGTTGGCGAAAATTTTGCTTCGCAGCGAAAAACCATTCGCTTTTTGGTATTGGTATAAAAACTCCGATTTTAAAGCAGCCACATCTACATTACTCGGACATTCACTGGCGCAGGCTTTACAGCTCACACACAATTCAAAAACCTGATACAATTCTTCATGATTGAATTTGTTCTCTTTTTCGGAATGCGTCAAATATTCCCGCAACGCATTCGCACGGGCTCGAGTGGTGTCTTTTTCGTTTCTGGTGGCGCGATAACTCGGACATAAAGTTCCTCCGGCCGACGGTAATTTTCTACAATCACCGGAACCGTTGCACTTTTCGGCCAAACGCAAAATCCCCAAACTATCCGAGAAATCTTGTATCGTTTTAATATCTGGTTCTACTCTATCGACTTCAAAACGCAGATTTTCATCCATTTTTAATGCATTGACAATTTTTCCGATATTCAAAACCGAATTCGGGTCAAAGGCCAATTTGATTCGCTTCAATAATTCATAGTTCTTTTCCCCAATCATAAAAGGTAAAAACTCCCCACGCACGATTCCGTCACCGTGTTCCCCACTCAACGAACCTCTGTATTTTTTGACCAAAACCGCCACTTCGGTAGCGATATTTCTAAATTGATAAACCCCTTCCTTTTTCTTTAAATTCAAAACCGGACGCAAATGAATTTCTCCGGCTCCGGCATGTGCATAATAAATGGCATCTTGACCGTGTTTTTTCATCATGGCCGAAAACTCGGCAATATAATTGGGTAAATCGCTCAATTCTACCGCGGTATCTTCAATTGAATCAGCCGCTTTGTCATCACCAACAATACTTCCTAACAATCCGAGTCCTGCTTTTCTCAACTCGTTTATTTTGTCAATATCGGTTCCATATATCTTAGGCAACGCATAACCGAAGTTGTTTTTTTCTAAATCGGCAATCAAGGCATCCGCTTGCGCTTCGGCATCTTCCATACTAATATAGGAAGCTACCTCCAACATAATCACCGCTTTGGGATCTCCTTGAATAAAAAACCTGTTTTTGGCTTGTTCCCGATTGGTTTTGGTACAATTCAAAATGGTGTCATCCATCATTTCACAGGTATACAAATGATGCTTCATGGCAGTCACCACGGCTTCCAGACTTTCTTGAATGGTATTAAAATGCGCTACTACCATCACATTATTCGTCGGCGGTAAATCATCCACTTTCAAAGTAACTTCGGTTGTAAATGCCAGTGTTCCTTCACTACCGCAAAGTAATTTACCCACATTTATGGTAGGTTCCATTCCGGAAAACAAATCTGATTTCAATAAAATATCAATCGCATACCCCGTATTTCTTCTATGGATTTCCGGTTTGGGAAACTGAGCCAAAATTTCTTCCTGATGCTCTTTAACCGAAAGTTCCTCATAAATGCTTTTATAAATTTTATTTTCTAAAGCATCTCCTTTGGTTTTTTCGATAAACTCAGCCGAAGTTATTTCATTGAATTTTACTTGGGATCCATCGGCCAAAACGGCTTTGATTTCGACAATTTTATCCCGAGTGACACCATATCGAATAGAAGTGGTACCGGAAGAATTATTCCCTACCATTCCTCCTATCATGCAACGATTGCTCGTAGAAGTATTAGGGCCAAAAAACACGCCATGCGGTTTTAAAAACAAATTCAGTTCGTCTCGGATGACACCTGGTTGTACCGTTACCGTTTTTTTTTCGGCATCGAAAGCGATAATTTTTGTAAAATGTTTGGAAACATCCACCACAATTCCATCTCCTATTGTCTGGCCTGCCAACGAAGTTCCCGCCGTTCTGGGAGTCAAAGAAATTTTATGTTTTTCGGCAAAACGAACTAATTTGACAATATCTTCGGTTGTTTTGGGCAAGGCAACTGCCAAAGGAATTATTCTATATGCCGAGGCATCCGTGGCATAAAGTGTTTTATGAAGATTATCAAATAAAAGGGTACCTTCAATAGAATCAGAAAGTTGTTGTAATAAATCGTTTGAAAGGAACATATAAAATTCTACTATTTAGCTGTAATTATTAATACAAACTTTTTTAAAAGTCTATTCGACAAATATAATTATATTACTGGTTTTAATTTTCAATTTTAAGTCAAGAAAAAATCCAAATTTACCATTGAAAAAAAATATTTTGACAGAACACCATTCTATATTGACTTTTAAAATTTTGGCAAAGATATTGCGGATGTAAATTAAGCTAAAATATTAATATAATATTTCTAGAAAGCTTAAGAAAAAAACTATTTTTGATTTTAATAAAAAGACATTAAATGAGTCCCAAAATTTCTACAACCATATTGCTTTTATTTGCCCTGTTGACCTTTTCAAAAGCCAACGCACAAGAGAAAGCAACCTATCCTAAAAATGAATTTAGAGCCGTTTGGATTGCTACGGTGGTCAATATTGACTGGCCAAAAGATAAAGTAGATTCCGTAGACAAGCAAAAAGCGGACTTTATTGAAATTTTAGAAACGTATAAAAAACTAAATTACAATGCTGTGATTGTTCAAATCAGAAGTGTTGGTGATGCTTTTTACTGTTCTAAATATGCGCCATGGTCTAAATATTTGACAGGAAAAGAAGGACAGGCTCCTAGCCCATACTACGATCCACTCGAATGGATGATTACCGAAGCACACAACAGAGGATTTGAATTTCACGCTTGGTTAAATCCGTATCGAGCAACAATGGATTTGAACACTGCTGTGTTGAGTCCCAATCATGATTATTTCAAACATCCGGAATGGATGATTAAATATGGGGAAAAATACTATTACAATCCAGCCCTTCCAGAAGTGCAAACGCATTTGATAAAAGTGATTGAAGAAGTGGTTACCAATTATGATATTGATGCCATTCATTTTGATGATTATTTTTATCCTTATAAAATCCCCGGACAAGCTTTTAATGATACTACATCATTCAAGGAATACGGGAATGGTATGAGTTTGGAAGACTGGCGTCGTCTTAATGTCAATAATTTTGTAAAATACACCGCATATACCATAAAAACGATAAAACCTTGGGTTCAATTCGGAATCAGTCCATTTGGTGTTTGGCGTAATAAATCGGTCGATCCAAAAGGTTCTGACACACAATCCGGACAAACGAATTATGATGATTTATTTGCCGATCCAATAGAATGGATGGAACAAAGTTGGGTTGATTATTTAATTCCGCAATTGTACTGGAGCATGGACCACAAGACGGCATCCTATTCCAAACTATTGAAGTGGTGGGCGCAAAACTCTAAAAATGCCGCTATTTATATTGGAAATGGGAGTTATAAAGTCAATACCGATTCGGATAAAAAATGGTTCAATCCAAACGAAATTCCGAATCAGATTGATATCACCCGAACTTATAAAAACATAGGGGGAAATGCTTTTTTCAGTGCCAAATCATTTGTGAACAAGAATAAAGCCGTAACCGATTTACTTTTAGAAAAACAATACAAATATCCGGCGTTACCGTATGTCGTGCCAAGAAACAACAACAAGATTGTTGAAGCTCCAACGATCTGCAATACCTCAAAAACGGCAGATTGTCATACAATCACGTTGGATTATCCTTCTAAAAGCAAAATGCGCTACGTTATGGTTTACGGTGCCAAAAACAATGAAACTATTGACGCCAACAATCCCAGTCAAATAATCGATAAAATTGCTTTCAAAGAAACAAAAGATTCCATTTCCATCCATATCAAAAAAGACTTTTTAGACAAAGACAGTACTTATGCTTTGTCGTTTGTTGATTTATATGGAAATGAGAGCGACGTTACTTTATTAAAAAACACAACTGAAAACAAAATCAATCCAAACAAATTAGATAATGGAGAAAGACAATAGACCCTGGTACTGGATACCCATTTTAAACTTTGCCTCGGGCTTGCCTTATGCCATTATCATTTCCGTTTCGGTAATCATGTACAAAAACCTTGGAATCAGCAATGAAGATATCGGTATTTATACTAGTTTTTTGTATTTACCCTGGGTTATAAAACCCTTATGGAGCCCAATAATAGATTTATATTCCACCAAAAGAAAATGGTTTTTATCCATGCAATTAATTATTTCAATTGCTTTTCTCGTAGTGGGCTTGACGATACCGATGAATCATTTTTTCATCATTAGTCTGGCGGTATTTTGGGTAGCGGCATTTGCTTCAGCATCCAATGATATCGCGAGTGATGGTTTTTACATGTTAGCTTTAGAAAAAGAACAACAATCTTTTTTTCTGGGGATTCGCAGTACTTTTTATCGCCTTTCTATGCTTACCGGAAATGGTTTGATTGTCATTATTGGAGGATACCTGGAACAATTGTATGGAGACAAACAAAAAGCGTGGTCGTATACCATGATTATTGTAGGTTTGATAATGATTGTAATGACCCTTTACAATTATTTCTCTACTCCAAAAACCGAAATTGCCAAAACAAATGAAATGATTGCATCAGATACCAAACAAAGTTTTGGTGCTGTCTTTGCCAGTTTTTTTCAAAAGAAACAAATTGGATTAATACTCTCTTTTATTTTATTATTCCGATTAGGAGAATCTCAATTATTAAAGATGTTAACCCCTTTTCTAATCGATGAAAAAGCAATTGGAGGAATGGGAATTACCACCCAAGATATTGGAATCATTTATGGAACATTTGGAGTCTTGGCACTAACAATTGGAGGGATTATCGGAGGAATTGTTATCTCAAAAGACGGTCTGGGCAAATGGATGTTACCCATGATTTTAGCGATGCATTTACCCATCATCGGATTTGTATTATTATCCCATTTCCAACCGGAGCAAATCTATTATGTTTATGCTACCGTTATTGCGGAACAGTTTGGCTATGGTTTCGGTTTTGCCGCTTTTATGATGTATTTAATTTATGTTGCTGACGGCGAATCAAAAACCTCACACTATGCCATCGCTACCGGATTTATGGCATTGGGAATGATGTTACCGGGTATGGCAAGTGGTTTTATACAAGAATACCTAGGATATGGAAATTTCTTTATTTGGGTATTATTGGCAACCATTCCGGGATTAATCCTCTCCCGATATCTGATTTTCCCATACGATTACGGAAAAAAATCAGACGAAGTAAAAGTTTAAATTACAAGATATACTTTTCTAAAAATCAATGACATTAGAACAAAAAATAGGTCAATTTTTTTTTCCGGCTGTTTTCATTAATGATACCGAGGAAAACATAGAAGCCACGGAAAAATTAATTAGAGAACATCATATTGGAGGACTTACTTTTTTTCATAGTCGAGCCAGTGCGGCGACGAATTATGAAAGCAAGAAAAAAATAACCTATAATGACGATAGTTACCTTCGACTGAAAGAATTGATTGTCCGATATCAAAAATGTGCTTCCACTCCCCTTTTGATGAGTATTGATGCCGAATGGGGTTTAGCCATGCGTATCGAAAAAACACCGCAATATCCTTATGCCATTACGCTTGGTGCGCTACCTGTGAGTGAATCAAATTTGGTTTATGAAGTAGGAAAACAAATTGGTTTGGATTTAAAATCGGTTGGAATTCATTATAATTTAGCTCCTTTGGCTGACATTAACAACAATCAGAATAATCCCGTTATTGGGTATCGTTCTTTTGGGGAAGACAAAGAAAAAGTGGCACATTTTGCTTTAGAATACCTAAGAGGAATGTCGGATGTTGGTGTTTTGGGATGTTTGAAACATTTTCCGGGTCATGGCAATACGAATGTGGATTCCCATCTAGGATTACCTATTTTAAAAGAAAGTTTAGCCGAATTATTGGCAAACGAATTATATCCATTCATAAAAGGAATTGAAAACAAAGTCGATTCAATTATGATTGGACATCTCGCCGTTCCTGCATTGAACGAAGGAAAAGACACTTCAGCCACACTTTCCAAATCGGTAATTGAAGATCTTTTACGAAAGCAATTGGGATATGATGGTTTGGTAATTTCGGATGCTTTAAATATGCACAGTGTTTCCAAATTATATTCCATAAAAGGCCAACTGGAATGGGAAGCTTTCAATGCCGGAAATGATGTGTTGTGTTTTGCCGAAAATGTAGCTGAAGGAATTCAGGAAATTCTTAAAAATGCAACTCCCGAACGCATTGAAGCCAGTTTCAACAGAATCATGAAATGCAAAGAAAAAGCAGGTCTTTTTAATGAAAATCAATCTGAGATCAATTGTTTAGATTTTGAAAAATCAAGAGAATTAAACACCAAAATTGCACAACAAAGCATTACATTGGTCAAAGGAAATTCCATTTCAGAAACGGTGTTTCAAGCCAAAGAAAGCGGTCAGTTAGCCAAATTGAGCATTTATAAAAATACTGAAAATACATTTTTTAAAACGCTAAACACAAAAGTATCCAGTCCTGAATTTGCAATGGAGAATGAAAACTTTGATGGAGCAACACTGGAAAAGCAACTTGAAGGCTATGATGTTTTGCTTCTCGCACTTTTTGTTCCCAAAGCAAAACCACTAAATAATTTTGAATTAGACGCAACAATACTCTCTTTTCTAGGTAAATTATTGGAGACCAAAAAAGGCATCCTTTATGTTTTTGGAAACCCTTACGCCTTACCGATTATACCAAATATCAAAAAAAGTTTTGGACTCGTAGAAGCCTATCAAGATTTTGAAGAATTTCAAATTACGGCTGGTACACAACTTTTAAATAATTTAGAGCTGCACGGGGCTTTACCCGTAGATATTGACTTTCAGTAATTTAAATCAAACCACAGTGCTTAAATAGCCAAAACCTATTATAAAATAAATTTTTATAATCACTACTTATTGTTTATTTATTGAAGGATGCCCTATTTTTGCGCCAAAATAAGTCTAACATTAAAAAAAGAATACTATGTCTTTAGTAGGAAAAAAATTCCCAAGTATCGCCGTTGACGCCATTTCAGAAATGGGTGACAATTTAAAAATCAATATTTTTGAAGAAGCAGTAAACAATAACAAAAAAGTACTTTTGTTTTGGTATCCAAAAGATTTTACTTTCGTATGTCCAACTGAATTACACGCTTTTCAAGCCGCTTTACCAGAATTTGAAAAAAGAAACACAATCGTAATAGGAGCTTCTTGTGATACTAACGAAGTACATTTTGCTTGGTTAAACACTCCAAAAAATAACGGTGGAATCGAAGGAGTTACTTACCCAATTCTTGCAGATACTAACAGAAACCTTTCCAACATTTTAGGAATTCTTGATGTAGAATCTACTAGCTATAGCGAAGAAACAGATTCAGTTATTATTGAAGGTTCAAACGTAACCTACAGAGCGACTTATTTAATTGACGAAACTGGAAAAATTTTCCACGAAAGTGTAAATGACATGCCTCTAGGTCGTAACGTAAACGAATATTTACGTATGATTGATGCTTATACTCACATTCAAGTTAAAGGTGAAGTTTGTCCTGCAAACTGGGAAGCTGGTAAAGAAGCAATGACCGCTGACAGAATCAGTACTGCAGAATATTTAAGCGCAAACTAATTTCTTAATAATGACAAAGTTGCAAAGTATAAATCGTTTCGAAATCTTTGCAACTTTGTTTTTTTAACTTATAAAAAACTATTGCAACTTTGTTCCTTTGAACGCTTGCAACAAAAAACAAAAAGATATGTTAATCGAATTAAACGAAGATACATTAGCGGACTTAATTTCAAAAGAAGAGAAAGTGGTTGTTCAATTTTCGGCTTCTTGGTGTGGAAATTGTCGCATTATGAAACCAAAATTCAAAAAATTGGCTACTGAAAACGAAGCCATCACTTTTGCTTTGGTTGATGCTGAAAATTTTCCGGAATCCAGAAAACTGGCTAATGTGAGCAACTTGCCTACTTTTGCCACTTTTGTAAATGGTAAATTGGTAAACGAAACACAAACCAACAAACAAGAAGTATTGATTGAATTAGTGAATGAAATAGTATAGTAGTTGAATTGTTTAATCGGTTAAACGGTTAGACAGATAACCAATTAAACATTGTAAAACATGAAATTACCTGTAATTAAACAATTAACGCAATTCATCGAAGAAAACGATCAAGATTATATCATTGAAACGATTGAAGTTTTGGAGGCAATGACTGAAATACCTTCGTTAAAAGATGAAGAAATGGATGTGATTGGGGAATTAATATCAAATATGTATGGCGCTTTAGAAGTACACAAATTGGTACAAAACGGCACCGATAAAAAAGAGGCTTTAAACACATTCATGAAACGTGTTTTAGGATCCATTGACAAATAATAGCGCTATCTAAACTCAGATAGTCCTAAAAACGCACTTAGAAATAAATGCGTTTTTTCTCGTTTATAGTACCTATTCTTCAAAGGTACATTGCATTAGAATGAATTATAGATTGTTCTAAAATCTTATTTTCTTAAAACTTAATTCTTAAATAATTTTCATACTTTTGAAGCTCAACAAAAAAATTAAATAATGGCTTCAATTACATTGAAAGGAATTCCAATAAACACATTAGGTGAATTACCAAAAGTAGGTTCAAAACTCACCGATTTCAGATTAGTAAAAAATGATCTTTCTGTAGCTTCGTTACATGATTTCGCAGGAAAAAAATTAGTGTTAAATATATTCCCAAGTATTGATACCGGAACTTGTGCTACATCGGTAAGGAAATTTAATGAAACTGCCGCTAACTTAGAAAACACCTCTGTTTTGTGTATTTCTAAAGATTTGCCTTTTGCCCAAAAACGTTTTTGCGGTGCTGAAGGAATAGAAAATGTGATTAATTTATCAGACTTTCAAGAAGGTAGTTTCGGAAAAACAAATGGTTTAGAAATCATAGATGGTCCTTTAACCGGTTTGCATTCCAGAGCTATTATTGTTGCAGATGAAAACGGAATTATTCTTCATACGGAACAAGTTGCGGAAACAGTAGACGAACCTAACTACGAAGCTGCTTTAGCAGTTCTATAATGAAAAACTAATGAAGTTTCAAAAAGACAACACTTTCGTCAGTGGAAGATTAAAAAGTGTGACTTATGCTATTAAAGGAGCAATAAAATTAATTACCACAGAACACAGCATAATGGTGCAATTTTCTATAGGGATAGCACTTACCTTTGCAGGGTTCTATTTTGGTATTTCCCGTACCGAATGGCTTTTTCAAACTTTAGCAATCGGTCTTGTACTGAGTATTGAAGGCTTGAATACGGCTGTAGAAAAAGTGGCTGATTTTATTCACCCTAATTATCATGAAAGAATTGGTTTTATAAAAGATATTGCAGCTGGTGCAGTACTTTTTGCGGCTATTACAGCAATAATTATCGGTTTAATCATATACATACCTAAATTTATATAGGTACAAGTACAATTAAGGATGGCAAAAACAACAAAAAAAGAACCTTTAGACAAAAAAGAAAATTCAACAACAACTAATAAATCATGGCAAATAACCAAGCAGCATAAAATTGTTTTAGGCAGTCTTTTGTTATTATTCTCCATTGCTTTATTAGTCGCTTTTATTTCGTTCTATATCTATGGACAAGTGGACCAAAGCGCAGTTGCTGAATTTACGGACCGAACCGAAACAGTTAAAAACTGGTTGGGTAAATTTGGTGCCTTTCTATCCGACCTAATTGTATATAGAGGTTTTGGATTGGCTTCCTTTTTATTGGTGCGCCTATTTTTTCTAACCGGTATTTTTTTGATTCTTGATCTCTCCTCCAAAAAATTAAAAAACATTTGGTTTTGGGATTTATTTGCCATTATTATAATTTCCGTTTTGTTGGGCTTTTTTGCAACTTCATTACCGGAATTAGGCGGAGTCATTGGTTTTGAATTGAATCTGTTTTTACAGGATTACCTTGGAAAAACAGGGACTTTATTGGTCTTAATTTTTGGGCTGGTTATTTATTTGGTCTTTAAATTAAAAATATCCCCTGAAAAAATTCAGGCTCTTTTTGAAAAAACCAAGAAAGACATTAAGTCCGATTTAAGTTCAATTACTCCGGTAAGTAATGATGGAGCTTATAATTTGGAAGAATTTGCCATATCTGATGAAGATATTGAGGAAGTTTCCCCAGAAGAAATCGTTTTAAAGACCAAACCTTCGCAATTTGAAATCAACAAAGAAGCGCTGAAACCTACCATTTCAAATGCTTCTGAAATCAATTTGAATCCGTTATCCGATCCTATTCCCGTAAAAAGCAAAATTTCTGGAGCAGACACCCTTCTTGACAATTCTTTTGTAATTGAAAAAGTGGCGGAAGAAGACGTTATCGAGGAAAACTTGGCTTCCCGATTGGTTTCTGATTTTGGTTTGTTTGATCCTACCCTTGATTTATCCAATTACAAATTCCCAACAATTGATTTATTAAAAGAATATTCTACAGGCGGAATTACGATTAACCAAGAAGAATTAGAAGAAAATAAAAACAAAATTGTGGATACGCTCCGCAATTATAAAATTGAAATTGCGCAGATTAAAGCTACCGTTGGTCCTTCGGTCACTTTATATGAAATTGTTCCCGAAGCCGGAATTCGTATTTCTAAAATCAAAAGTTTAGAAGATGATATTGCACTTTCGCTTTCAGCATTAGGAATTCGTATCATTGCCCCTATTCCTGGGAAAGGAACCATTGGTATCGAAGTTCCAAATAAAACACCAACCATGGTTTCCATGAAAAGTGTGATTGGTTCTTCCAAATTTCAAGAAGCTGAAATGGAGTTGCCTATTGCATTGGGAAAAACCATTTCGAACGAGACTTTTGTCGTTGATTTAGCCAAAATGCCTCACTTATTGATGGCTGGAGCTACCGGACAAGGAAAATCAGTTGGGTTGAATGCTGTTTTAACATCGTTACTTTACAAAAAACATCCCGCAGAAGTTAAATTTGTTTTGGTCGATCCTAAAAAAGTAGAACTAACCCTTTTTAATAAAATTGAAAGACATTATTTAGCCAAGCTGCCTGATACCGAAGATGCCATTATTACCGATAATGCTAAAGTGGTGAATACTTTGAATTCCCTTTGTGTAGAAATGGATAATCGCTACTCGCTATTGAAAGATGCGATGGTAAGAAATATTAAAGAATACAACGATAAATTTAAATCCCGAAAATTAAATCCGGAGAACGGACACCGTTTTCTACCTTATATCATTTTGGTGGTCGATGAGTTTGCCGATTTGATTATGACTGCCGGAAAAGAAGTCGAAATTCCAATAGCCCGTTTGGCTCAATTGGCTCGTGCCATTGGAATCCATTTGATAATTGCTACACAAAGACCTTCTGTAAATGTAATAACTGGTCTGATTAAGGCAAACTTTCCTGCCCGAATTGCTTTTAGGGTAACCTCAAAAATTGACTCTAGAACCATTTTAGACACACAAGGCGCTGATCAATTAATAGGACGTGGAGATTTATTATACACTAACGGAAATGATGTAGTTCGTGTTCAATGTGCTTTTATAGACACTCCCGAAGTAGAAAAAATAACCGATTTTATAGGTTCCCAAAAAGCATATGCTACCGCTTATCTCCTACCGGAATTCGTTGGAGAGGAAAGTGGCATTAATCTTGATATAGATATTTCCGAAAGAGATACTTTGTTTAGAGAAGCCGCCGAAATAATAGTAAATGCACAACAAGGTTCTGCTTCCCTATTGCAAAGGAAATTAAAATTAGGTTACAACAGAGCCGGTAGATTGATCGATCAATTGGAAGCTGCAGGAATTGTAGGTCCTTTTGAAGGAAGTAAAGCAAGGTCTGTAAACATTTTGGACTTAAGTTCTCTGGACGAATTTTTCAATAATGAGCAAAATAATTAACACAAAAATGAAATCAAACACCAATAAATTCAAAACAAGCATTGTTTCACTTATGAGTAAACAAATATTCCAAATTGTCTTTCTTTTTCTGTTCAGTTTTTCCATTCAGGCACAAGACCAAAAAGCTCGAGATCTTTTAGATCAAGTTACCGCTAAAGTTAAAAGCTACGATAACATTGTCATTGATTTTAAATATTCTTTAAACAATGCCAAAGAAAACATCAGTCAAGACAGTAAGGGAAATGTAACGATGAAAAAAAATCAATATGTATTGAATTTCATGGGAGTTACTAAAATATTTGATGGTAAAAAAACATACACTATAGTCCCGGAAGACGAAGAAATCACCATTTCAGCTGTAAATGATGGGGATGAAAATGCTGTTACACCTTCAAAAATGTTGACTTTTTTCAATAAAGGATACCATTACTCTATGGATGTTTTACAAAATGTAAGAGGAAGAAAAATTCAATATATAAAATTGGTTCCAAACAACACCAAAGATCAACGCAAAGAAATTTTATTGGGTATCGATGTGCAAACAAAACATATCTATAATTTGATTGAAGTGGGAAAAAAAGGAACAAAAACCACATTGACCGTTAATTCTTTTAAAACCAACCAACCATTGTCAAAAAATCAATTTACCTTTGCCGAAAGTAAATATCCAAATTACTACATCAATAAATTAGATTAAACCTTAGGTGAAAATACTTGACAGATACTTATTAAAAACATTTCTAATTACATTTGCGACTGTATTTGTAATTCTTTTTTTTATTTTCATCCTTCAAACCATTTGGTTATTTATCGCTGAATTGGCAGGTAAAGATTTAGACCTTTTTTTAATTATAAAGTTTTTGCTCTTTTCGATGCCTCGAATAATTCCGCTGGTGTTGCCCCTGTCGATATTGCTTTCATCCATCATGACTTTTGGAAATTTGGCAGAGAATTATGAATTTGCCGCCATGAAATCTTCTGGAATTTCACTTCAAAGAACAATGAGAAGCTTAATAATTTTCATTTCCGTACTGAGTATCATTGCTTTTTTATTTGCCAATAATGTCATACCGTATGCCGAATACAAATTCATTAATTTCCGAAAAAATATCGCTCAGTTAAAACCCGCAATGGCTATAACTGAAGGTCAATTTAGTGATGTTGGTTTTTACAACATTAAAGTCAACAAAAAATCTGGGGAGAATGGAAATACTTTAGACGGAATTACCATTCACAAAATATCTAACAGTGGTGATGGAGGTAAAACAGTCATAAAAGCGAAAAATGGGAAATTAATAAGCAGCGAACAATCTAATATTCTGCAATTGGTTCTAAATAATGGTAATTATTACGAAGATATTGTTCCAAAAAAATATACCGAAAGAAATAAAATCCCATTTGCGAAAAGTTCTTTCAAAAAATATACCATCAATTTAGATTTGTCAAAATTAAATGAAGTAGATGTTGACGAAACCAATATTTCAAATACAAATACAATGTTGACGGTAAATGAATTAACATATACCATTGATTCCCTAAATAAAAATTTCAAAACAGAAGTCATTTCCTATTCAGAAAACATTAATTTGAGAACAGGAATCAAAAAAGACAATATTAAAAAAAGGAACACAAAAAACAATAAACTACCGAACGACCTATTGTCACAATATAATATCGAACAGAAGTCCGAAATATTAAACTTGGCCAGCAGTAATGTTGCAAATATCAATTTTTCCATTGAAGCATCGAAAGTTGATTTAAAAAGCAAGCAGAAAAACATCAATAATCATATTTTGGCTTTTAATGAGAAATTTGTCATTGCCTACGCCTGCTTTTTAATGTTCTTCATTGGAGCTCCATTGGGAGCCATTATACGAAAAGGGGGACTCGGACTTCCTATTGTTTTTGCCGTATTAATTTTTATCACCTTTCATTTTATAAATACTTTTGGAAAAAGAATTGCGCAAGAAAACGGACTGACCCCTTTTATGGGATCCTGGATGTCTTCTTTCGTTCTGACTCCACTAGCCATCCTGCTTACATATAGAGCAACCAATGACATCGGAATTATAAATATGGATGTCATTTTAGCTCCTTTTCAAAAACTATTTCAAAAACTATTTCGTTCCCAAAATTAACATACACCATGATTCAAGATAAAATACAGCTCAACACTATTGAAGAAGCCATTGAAGATATTCGTCAAGGAAAAGTAATCATCGTAGTTGATGATGAAGACCGAGAAAACGAAGGTGATTTTGTTGCTGCTGCAGATAAAGTTACGCCCGAGATGATCAATTTTATGGCAACACATGGTCGTGGATTGATTTGTGCTCCCCTGACAGAAAGCAGATGTAAAGAATTGGGATTACAGGTTATGGTGAGTAATAACACCGATCCTATGGAAACCGCTTTTACCGTTTCTGTAGATTATAAAGGGAAAGGCGTTTCTACCGGAATTTCTGCTTCAGACAGAGCCAAAACCGTTTTATCTTTAGTTGATCCCACTACCAAACCACATGATTTGGCAAGACCGGGACATATTTTTCCCTTAATCGCCAAACAAGGTGGAGTATTAAGAAGAACGGGGCATACCGAGGCAGCTATCGATTTTGCCCGTTTGGCTGGATGTAGCTCTGGGGGTGTCATTGTCGAAATCATGAATGAAGATGGTTCGATGGCACGTTTACCGGAATTGGCAGAAGTGGCCAAGAAATTCAATTTAAAATTAGTTTCTATCGAAGCATTGGTGGCTTATAGAATGCAGCATGACAGTTTGATTCATAAAAAAGACGATTTTGAAATCCAAACTCGTTTTGGAGCATTTAGATTACGAGCTTATGAACAGACCACCAACAAACAGATTCATATTGCATTGACCAAAGGAAATTGGAATCTGGGCGAACCTATTTTAACCCGAATTCATTCTTCACAAGTCAATAATGATTTATTGGGTACCTTAACCAATAATGTAGACCAACAACTGGATGACATGTTTAAGGTTATCAATGATAATGGCAAAGGAGCTATCATATTTATCAATCAAGATATGCAATCGGTAAATTTATTGGCAAGATTAACGGAGCTTAAATCCATTCAGGCAACTGGAGAAATGAAAGCACCAAAAATTGTAATCGATAGTAAAGATTTTGGAATTGGAGCGCAGATATTACACGATATAGACATTTCAAAAATAAGATTAGTGACCAATAATATCCAAGCCAAACGTGTTGGAATGATTGGCTATGGCTTAGAAATTGTAGAAAATGTACATTATTAGATTTTTTTGAAAATTTATTTTAAATTATTTTTCTTCTAAAACAAAGAAAATGAAACATTTAAAAAATTATCCTAATAATTGACGATTTTTTTCTAAAAATAGATTTGCATAACCGAAAAAAGCACTTATATTTGCACTCGCAATCAGGTAATGAAAGCGACATACTGGAGAAATGGCAGAGCGGTCGAATGCGGCAGTCTTGAAAACTGTTGACTGTAACAGGTCCGGGGGTTCGAATCCCTCTTTCTCCGCCAGTAGGAATACAAATTGAATTAAAACCCTTTAAATCGTATGATTTAAAGGGTTTTTTCTTTTAATGGCATTTTAAATTATTTATTAAATCTCAAAGCTTTGGTGTCTTTCGAGGGATCAAGGGATCAAGTTCAAAAGTTGGGGATTAAGCAAAAAGATTGGATAATCTAAATAGGAAATAGTCAATTTTTCTAACCCCTCTAAATTGACTTCTAAAAGCTTTTATTTTGGCATTGAATGATTCTGCAGAAGCATTTGTACTTCGATTATCAAAGTAGTTTAGTATTGATTGATAATTAACTGTTATCGTATTAAGGATAATGTTAAAGTTTTTAAACCCTGATTCTTCTACTTTTCTGTACCAATGTGCTAATTTCAACATAGCGACATTTTTATCGTTATTGCTGTTGTAGATAGCTCGTAGTTGTTGAGATATTGAATAAGCTAATTTTATATCGGGATATAACTCAAATAGGAGATGTGCTCTTTCTTCTTGGCTGTCCGTCCACTTTTCTCTTGATTTATATAGTAAATAGCGACTTCTGGCCAATAATTGTTTTACAGTATCTCCATTGTTTAAAAGTTGGGGAGTATGCATTTTGTTTTCTAATTTAGATTGTAGTATCGATTGGTTTTCCTTGTCCATGGCTTCCCATCGGTGTTTAATTCTTATCTCTTGTAAAGCCTCTAATGCTAGTTTTTGCACATGAAAACGATCAGTTACTTGTATGGCTTTTGGGAAACATTTTTTAGCTATCAATTTCATGGAGTTAGCCATATCTAGGGTAATTTCTATAACCGCTTGTCTTTTATTAGAGTCAATTTTACTGATGTGTTCAATAACTTGCTCTGTCTTAGTGCCTGCAACTATAGCTACTAATGACCCTTCCTTGCCTTTTGCTTTTTTATTGGTAACAATAGTATAGAGTTCTCCTTGAGACAAGGCAACTTCATCAATAGCTAAATGTGTACCTATGTTTTTTGGAAAAAGAAGCCATTGGTGCGCATGTTCTTTAGGTTTCCATATACTAAACGAACTAAGGTGCTTTTTATACTGTCTTTGGAGTTTCTTACCATTGACACCAAAGAAACCTCCAATAGTGTGACAATTAATAGCTGTGTTATCTATTAATTTCTTTTAAAAAAGACGCAAACTCTTGCGTCATACGTGTCCCTTTAGCTACCAACTTCCAATCTCTTTTGATGATTACTCCAGTAGTTTTATTTGTCCAACGACGGCGTTTAATGTGTAAATAGACAAACTTGCCTCTAAGGGGGAAATCTTGAATTGTGATTTCATCTAAAAATCCTTTGGATACTAATTCCAAAGAATCAAACTCCTTCGGTGGTTTTGATTTTTCTTCGAAATACAGATGTAGGTTTTCTTCGGAATTAGTAGCAGAGACTATTTCAAAGTTATCTATTAAAAAATCAGGAAGCATAAATTTTAAAAGCTCGACAGAATTCATTTATTATTGTTTTGCTCTACAAATATCTATATTTTTATTAAATCCTCCCCAGGTTTTGTTCCTGATCCACTTAAAATTTATTTTTCAAGTGACACCTATTTCTAAAGATGGCCAGCTAATCAGTAGTTCAATAACTCTATCACTATTTGAACATCTTGTTTGCAATTCGACTAAAGTTTATATTTAATTAATAACTAAAGGTTACCAACCATGAATGCAACTGTATCCGTACTCTTTTACATAAAGAGATCAAAAGTCAATGATGATGGCATCTGTCCAATTTATGTGCGCGTCACAATTCAATCTGTTCGTTTTGAATTTAGTAGTACTAAATTTATTAATCCAGATAAATGGTCTAATGAAACTTCAAAAGTAAAGGGGACTAATGATGAAGCTCGTTCAATCAATACCCATCTTGAATATATAAAATCCAAAATTGTAGATGCCGAAAAAGTACTGTACAAAAAAGACTTGCCTATTACTTCTGAAAATTTAAAAAATGAATTTTTCGGTCTCAAAGAAGTAGAGCGTCTCCTCATCCCTATCTTCAAAGAACACAATCGCAAAATTAAAGAATTATTGGGTCAGGAATATGCACCGGGCACACTGGAACGATACGAAACCTCACTGAAGCACACCAAAAATTTTCTTTCCTGGAAATACAACATCAGTGATATCAATATCGAAAAGATAGACCATGCCTTTATTACCGAATATGAATTCTACTTGCGTAGCGAACGCAAATGCGCCAATAATACGGCAGTAAAATACATCAAGAACTTCCACAAGATAATCAACCAATGTTTGGCCAATGGGTGGCTCAACAAAGACACTTTTGTCAATTACAAAGCCAAAGTCAAAGAAGTCGTTCGGGAGTTCCTAACCGAAAAAGAAATCGAGGATTTGATCAATAAAGAATTTGTTTCCGACAGATTGGAACTTGTTCGCGATATCTTTGTTTTTAGCTGCTTTACCGGTCTGGCTTACATTGACGTGAAGCAATTAACACAAAATAATATCTCATTGGGAATTGACGGCGATAAATGGATTTTTAAAAACCGCCAAAAAACCGATAACATCATTACCATAAGACATTCCTTCAGTACAATCATCATTATTTTTTACATCAGAAACATAACCTAAAGAATCTCCCTCTTGAAAATAGACACGTTTAGGGCCTTCAAAAACATCATAATAGGCCTTTGTTAATTTTGCGTCTATTTCTTTTTGGCTACATCCTGCTTCCTTAAAAAGATTTCGATATTGAGGTTTTTTTAGCAGAATCTTTCTTTTTATTTTGAGCCTGAACTATACTAAAACTAAAAACCAATATTAAGAATGTTGAAATGGCATTTCTTCTGAGAATCATTGTATTTAAAGTGTGTTTATTTTTCGTTTTTTTTTATTAATTTATAAATGTGTTTTTATTTGAACAATTGTTGTAATGTATTCGTTAAGTATAATTTACAGTTCATCCATGTATGACCTCCTGAAACAATTAAAGTTTCAATATCAATATTTTTACTTTTAAACATGGCAATATTTGCTTTTACACTTTCGTATAAAAAATCGTCTTTCCCTACGCTAATGGTAAAAAGTTTTAATTGTTCATTTATTTTCTTCGCATCAGGATTCCAATTTGTAAAATTCTTAGCAAATTCTTCTGTAGCAGTATAAGGGGCATAAGAAGAAACATAAGAGAATTTGTCTGTATTAGTGAATCCAATGTTTAAGGTTTGTCCTCCTCCAACTGAGAAACCAGCAATGGCACGATGTTCCGAATCATTATAAACAGGATAATTACTTTCGACAAAAGGAATAATATCATTAATTATATCTTTTGTAAAATCAGGCATTGGAGCAGGTCTAACATTTCCATAAGGCATTACAATAATCATGGGTTTTGCTTTTCCATCAGCTATGAGATTATCAGCTATGAGATTTGCTTTTCCCACTTTTGTCCATGTTTCTTCTGTATCAGATCCTCCATGAATTAAATACAAAACTGGATATTTTTTGCTTTCTTGAGTATTAAATCCTGGCGGTGTGTAAACCAATACACGACGCGTTTTATTTAAGGTTTTGGAAGTATAGAATCTGTAGCTAATTTTTCCGTGAGGCACATTTTTTAAGGCGTGTATCAAAGGTTTATTGCCTTTTACATCAACAATACTTCTTTTAAATCTTTCGTTTGCAAATACATAAGTATTGTTTGGGTCTTCTGTCTCGACTCCGTCTACAATAAAGCTATAAGGGTAAATATCCGGTTTAACTTTTGGGAGTGTCACAGTCCACACCCCTTTATCATCTTTATTCATAGCCAGTTTGTCCTTAAGAATTTCTGTGCTTAAAAAGACGCTTTTAGAATTTGGCGAATAATACCTAAAAGTAACATTATTATCAGATGAAACATCAGGTGAACTCAACCTCGGTGCTCTTTGCGCACTAGTAAGCTGAATTGCTAAAAAAAGTATGAAAGCTGTATATATAAATTTTTTCATGATATCTATTATTTAAAAAGCAATTGGACAGATTCAACCATAAATTTTTTCACATTCATCCACGTATGTCCACCAGATGTAATAAGCCCCTGATATTTGATATTATGATTATTTAAATAATTCATATATTCCACTGTCGATGGATACATAAAATCTGAATTTCCAACGCTTACCCAATTTAGTTTAAGTTGCGCATTTGTCTGCTCTGGATTTTTACCTATATAACTAAAATCCTTATCCATATCTTTGGGAGAAGCTGAAGCACTATAACAGCAAATCGATCCAAATGTGTCCATGTTTCCATAGGCCGTTCTTAAAGTTTGTCCGCCACCTCTTGAAAAACCACCAATGGCTCTGCTTTCTCGTTTTTTTATGGCTCTGTAATTAGACTCAACATAAGGGATTATATTTTTTATCAAATCGTTTTCCAATTGTTTCATTCTTGCATTAGATGCTTCACTTTCTCTAGCCGGGTCATCTGGTTTAGCACCTCCATTTTGTTCGGCAATTCTAGCGGCAACGTTGCCATACGGCAACACTACAATCATAGGCTCAGCAAGACCTTCAGCAATAAGATTATCCAGAATCCAATTCACATTTCCAACTTTGTAGAAAGTTTCTTCGGTATCTGTAGTTCCGCTTATAAGATAAAAAACAGGATACGATTTATCTGGAGAAGCATCATAACCAGGTGGTGTATAAACAACCAAAGACCCTGTTGAATTTTCAATAGAAGGATAATATTCATAATTAATAGAACCATGCGGTACATCCTTCATCTCATACATACGCGGTTGGTTTCCGGGAACTAACAAAATACTTCCTTTAAATCGTTCATTAGGGAAATAATCTACGTTGCCTGGATCCATAACACTAATGCCATCAACTTGAAAATTATAAGGATACATATCTGGTGCAATTGGACCAACAGTAGTTCTCCATATACCTTGTTCTCCCTTTATCATTTCAACAGGATCGCCAGTAAGGAATTGTCCACTCAACAAAACTTTTTGAGCATTAGGAGCTAAATATTCAAAAGTGACCGTCTTATCTTCATGTACCTGTGGGGAATTCACAAATGGCCCGCGTGGTTGTGCGAATACTTTAAACTGCAACATGCATAACACTGCAAAAAGCCATAGATTTATATTTATTTTCATTCTTATAGTTTGTTTAAAACAATTAAAAAATTACATTTTATTTAAAAAGTTTTTGAGCAATTATAGAAAGATATAATTTGCAATTCATCCAGGTATGACCACCATCAGAAATATAACTTTCATATTTAATACCCTTATTATCTAATACTTTAAAATAATCCTTTATTGCAGTGTATGTAAAATCATCCTTACCAACACCAATCCAAAAAAGATTGAGATTTTTGTTGGTTTGTTGTGGATTTTCAAAAGGAACAGCATTATTACGATCAAATTCATTAGGTAACATTCCAGGTGCAAATCCACAAACCCAACTGAAAGTTTCAGGATTACTTAAACCGATAAAAAGACTAGTACCTCCACCACCTGAAAAACCACTGATAGCATGAGAATTTCTGTCTTTTTTGATTCGGTAATTTTCATTTATAAATGGAAAAAGATAATTTAAAAAATCCTTTTTTATTTCCTGAAGATTATCCCAGTTTCTCAAACTCCCAGCCGATTTATTTATAGTTGGATAAGCTCTTCCGTATGGCATTACAATAATCATAGGTTTTGCTTTTCCCTGAGCGATGAGATTGTCCAGAATAATATTTGCACGACCTACTTTTGTCCATGTTTCTTCTGTATCTGTAGTCCCATGAAGCAAATAAAGAACAGGATAAGTATTTTTTGTATTTGCTTCATAACCCGGCGGAGTGTACACAACAACTGGTCTCTGGCCTAATTCAGGCGAGCTATAAAATCTGTAAGACAGCGTACCATGAGGGACATTTTGTATAGTATGTACCAAAGGAGTATTTCCAGTTATTTCTACCAGACTATTTTGAAATCCTTCATTAGGAAAAATATTTGTGTTTTTTGGGTCTGCCAACTGAATTCCATCAACATTATATGCGTATGGATACATATCTGGTTTTACAGGGCCTAAAGTTGCACTCCAAACACCTGACGAATCTTTTACCATTTCAACCAATCCATTTTCTATTTGTGAATTAAGCTTTACAGAATTTGCATTAGGCGCATAAAATTTAAAAATTACCGTATTATCTGAGTTAACTTGTGGTGAAATAAATTCAGGTTGTTTTTTTGGCTGACTTAGAACGCCGAACCAAATGAATAAAATCGCTATATTAAAAAATTTTTGAGTCATTTTTACTGATGTTTATTTTGTCCCTTTATTAAAAAACATTAATCTTTACTTAATTGGTTTCTCTTCATCCAATCTAATAATGGATCTATCCAACCAGGAAACCTAAAGATGAAGCCGTGACCTCCTTTTGGGTAAATGTGCATTTCGGCATCTACTTTATTATGTCTAAGTTTTTCAAAATATTGAATACTATTGTCCACATCTACCGTGCTATCATCGGCTGTATGGGTTAGATAGGCAATGGGGGTATTTGCTTTTACTTGCATTTCATTAGAAAACAGCACCACTTCTTCATTGCTAGGGTTTTTTCCCAATAAATTTTCTCGAGATCCGCCGTGTGTTGACCCGGCCTCCATACTTATTACAGGATAAACTAAAATTTGAAAATCAGGACGCAAACTAGTGTTTTCTTTATTATCAATATAAGATTTTTCAAAATGAGTTGCTGCTGTAGAAGCCAAATGTCCGCCTGCTGAAAAGCCCATAATACCAATTTTATTTCCATCTAATCCCCATTTATCAGCATTATCTCTAACTAGTTTAATAGCTTGTTGTGCATCTTGCAAGGGACCTATTTTTTTGTCCACCATTATCGCGTCATTTGGCAATCTATATTTAAGAACAAAGGCTGCAATCCCTTTTTCTGCCAATGCTTTGGCTGTACCAACTCCTTCTCCATTATAAACCACAACTGAATAGCCGCCTCCTGGCACAATAATTACGGCTGCTCCTGTTGCCTTTTCGGTATTGGGTTTAAAATATTCAAGTGTTGGAATGGTTACATCCTTATACATTCCAGTTCCCGACTCTTTTAACTCTGTTGGTTTTGAGTTTGGAATTTTAGAAGGATATAAATTAATAATTTCTTGCGCCTGAATTAATACCGAAAAAAACAAAAAATAGCATATTAAGAGCGACCTTGTTTTATTTGTATCATGAAAATATTGATTTGCTTTTTTCATTTAAAAATTCATTAAGTGGATTATATTGATAGATTTTAAATCTTACTTTTTTTACGAAGCTTCTTGTGTTATGCTTATTGAATTGTGATTTTGGTCATTTTTAAATCTTTGGCATCTGAACTAGAGCCATAATACACCTCATATTCACCCGAAGTGACATTCATTCCTATTATTTTAGAATCATAAAATTCAAATGAAGTTGATGGTAAATCGATAGTCACATTTTGCTTTTCACCTGCTTTTAAATTAATTCGTTTAAAAGCTTTTAATGTTTTTAAAGGTCCATCAGGATCGTTTAATTTACGAACATATACTTGCACGATTTCCGTTCCATCCCGTTTACTGATGTTCTTAATTGGAAAGCTTAATTGAGTATTTTCATTCGACTTTATATTTGCCTTACTTAAGTTTGCTGAACCAATATTGAATTTAGAGTAGCTCAAACCAAAACCAAACGGAAATAAAACATCTGTTGTGTATCTATAGGTTCGCCCTTTCATCGAATAATCTTCAAAGTCACCTAAATTATCTGAGTTTTTATAAAATGATATTGGCAATTTCCCTGCTGGATTATAATCCCCAAAAAGAACATCAGCAACAGCCTGACCTCCAGACTCTCCTGGATACCATGCTTGTAAAATAGCATCACAACTTTCCGTCTCTGGTGTCAACGCAATTGCAGAGCCAGAACAATTTATAAAAATCACTTTTTTACCTGCAGCTTTAAGCGCTTTTAAACACATTCTTTGAACAGCAGGAAGCTCGATGTTAGTTCGATCCCCGCCTTTAAAACCGGGATAAGAGACAGGCATTTCTTCGCCTTCCAATAAAGTGGAAAGACCTCCGGCAAAAACGACTGTATCGATTCCTTTTAGTTTTTGAATCAAGGAGCCAAAATCGATATTGTATTCTTTTCCAAAATCAAATTCAAGATTGGCTTGCCAATTGTTTGACTGAGCAAAAAGAATTTCGATTTTATAGTTCTTACCCGCCTCTACTGCAAAACGAAAGTTCCCTGGAACAGTACGCCAATTGGTGTATTTTGCTATTGATTTTCCATTAACTAATAATTCAAATGCTCCAGTAGCTCCAGTTTTAAAAATAAGAGTATCACTGACTTTTACAGTAAATTCTGTTTCATATTTTGCTGAGAAACCTTCTAATTTAACTCCAGAAGCAAACTCATGTTGACCGGCCGTAGTTATTTTTATAGGGAATAAAATTTGCTGAGAGATAACAGGATTTCCATCTCTGTTAGGATTATTCCAAAAACTCACTTTCATTCCTTTTTTTCCTTCAAATGAAATTTGGTCAAAATAAGTTTGAGTTACTTTATCCTCCACTAAATCACAAGCTTTATCATAAAAGATTTTGTTTACATCTATTTTTGATTCTATTCCGTCTTTAATGGTAATTGTTTTTATAGGTGTACCATTATAATTTCCCCATAACATAGGTTCATTGTCAGCATTTGGGCCTATAATTGCGACTTTATTTATTGCTTTATTTAAAGGAAGAACATTATTCTTATTTTGTAAAAGCGTCATTGACTTTTGAGCCATTTCAAGTGCCAATTGTTGATGTTCTTTACTATTAAGCACCGATGCTGGGATTTGAGCCCAAGGCACAATTGCGTCATCATCCATCTCCCCTAAATCAAAACGCCCAATTAAAACACGTAACAGACTTTTATCAATATCGGCTTCTTTTATTAAATCTTTTGCAACAGCTTCAGGCAAATCCTTAAACGGATATTTTTCCCATACACATTCGACATCAGTACCTGCAAGAACAGCTTTAGATGCTGCATGTACTGCATCTGACGACACATTATGGGTGGTGTAAAAATCAGTTACAGCACCACAATCTGAAACAACTAGGTATTTATATCCCCATTCATCACGGAGAATACGTTGTAATAGTCGCGTATTACTGCAACAAGGTTCATCGTCTAAGCGTTGATACGCACACATTACCTGACGCACATCGGCATCCTGAACCAATGATTTAAATGCCGGTAAATAAGTTTCATACAATTCTCTAGGATCCACATTATTTAAATTCAATTCATGTCTGCTCCACTCTGGTCCTGAGTGAACTGCAAAATGTTTTGCACAGGCTAAAAGTTTGCGGTATTTAGCATCTGCCGGTCCTTGCAGACCTCTAACAACTGAAACTCCCATTCGAGAAGTAAGGTAGGGATCTTCTCCATACGTTTCTTGACCACGACCCCAACGTGGATCTCTAAAAATATTTACATTAGGTGTCCATACCGAAAGACTCAAAAAACGTTTGTTTTCATTTCCATCTTTAATCCATTGATTGTATTTTGCCCGAGCTTCATCAGATACGGCATCAAACACACGAAACAGTAATTGGTCATCAAATGAGGCTGCCATACCTATCGGTTCCGGAAAAACAGTAACATTGTCATTATTTGCATAACCATGCAAGGCTTCACTCCACCAATTAAATTTTTTAATTCCAAGTCTTGGTATAGCATCACTTTGGTCACACATTAAGGCCGCTTTTTCTTCCAGAGTTAATCGTGAAATTAAATCTTTTGCTCGTTCCGCTGAAGTAAGTGACGGATCCTTAAAAGCATATTGTTGAGCGTTTAAACTACATAAAGAGAATAAACATATGGCATATAGACAACTGATTTTCATGATTTTATTTGATTTAAATAGTTGATTTTCGATTGTAACTTAACAAGTAAATTTAACTATTTCAGAATTCATATTATTATCTGAAATAAAAGATCTCTTACTTAAATAATAATGGGGCATACGTAAATAAATCATGTCTCCAAACGGGCCAGCTATGTCCACCCGGATATTCGCTGTATTTGTATTTAATTCCCATTTGGTCAAACTTACTCATCATTATTTTACAATTTTCAAAAGCAATATCTTCTTTACCTCCCATTGAAATCCAAAACTCTTTAATATTTGAATTAATAGTTGCTACATTATTTTTCATAAACTCATATTGAGGTTCTGATAAAGTTGAATTATTTGCCCACCAACCTGAGCTGAATACACCGATACTGGAAAACATATCTGAATTTTTAACACCAGCATAAAGAGTCTGTAATCCTCCCATCGATAAACCAGCTAAAGCTCTGTTTTTAGCATCTGTTGCTACTTTAAAATTACTTTCCACAAATGGTATTGCTCCCATTTTTAATTCGTTTTCAAAAGCTTTAAGCGCATTTTCATTGAAACCTGCAATTCCTCCCGTATTGCCCATGTTGCCATCAAGCATTGCTATCACCATTGGTTTTGCTTTATTTTCAGCTATTAAATTGTCTAAAATTAAATTAGCCTTACCTTGAGTTGCCCATCCTCTTTGATCTTCACCTCCTCCATGCAATAGATATAAAACCGGATATTTTTCGGTGGTGTTTTCATAACCTGGTGGTGTGTAAACATACATTTCACGCCAAGAATTAGTTGCTTTTGAAAAGTATTTTTTAATTCTAATGTCACCATGCGGAACATTATTTAAAGTATAAAAATTGCCTTCTTTATTAGGGATTTCTATTCCACTGGCCATTCGTCCCATACCATAGAAACTTTCGCTTGACGGATCAGCAACAGCAACACCATCAATAAGCAGTGAATAATAATTGAATCCTTTATTTATAACATCCGTAGTTACAGTCCAAGTTCCCTCTTCATCTTTTACCATGTCATATTTCTTACCCAAATCGATTTGCACTTTTAGAGCTTCTGGAGCCTTAACTTTAAAAACTACTCGATTATCTGGCAATATTTGCGGATATTTAGCATTGCGGATATTCGTTTCTGCCGGGGATCCTAAAATGGTATATTTATTAAAACTTGATGGATCTACTGCCTTAAACAAAAACTGTGAGAACATATACAAACCGTTTTTCCAAACCTTAAAATCGTGAACTCCTGGCTCAATGTAATAGATGTGAGGCACATCATTTTTATACAAATAATCGTGCACACGTTTACTGTTATAGATAAGCCTATCATCATCCCCACATGAAATCCAAAGCAGCTTTAATTTCTTTTTGGCTTCTTCAGGATTAGGAACTAATTCTTGTGGCATCTTAGTATTAGGAGCTGATGAAAATCCACCAACCCATGCGAATTTATCTAAATTCCCTAATCCGAAATTTAAAGATTGGCCACCTCCCATAGACAAACCTGCGATAGCACGGTGTTCCCTATCTTTGAGAGTTGGGTATTTTTTTTCGATAAAAGGAATTAAGTCTTTTAATAAGTCTTTTTCGAAAGTAGAAAATGCTTGCACTTTATCGGGTGCCATTATATTACCTGATGCACTGTCCTCTTTCATTGCTCTACCATTTGGCATTACAATAATCATAGGCTCTACTTTACCTTCTGAATAAAGATTGTCTAATATCACTTGTGGACTGCCTCCATTTAACCATTCTTTTTCATCACCGCCTATTCCGTGCAGTAAATATAAAACTGGGTATTTTTTATTTTTGCTGAAACCAGGAGGAGTATATACAGTCACTTTTCTTGTATTGCCCACAGTTTTAGAATTATATTCTAAACTCACTATTTTTCCGTTAGGAATTCCTGCTCGGACTTGGTCAAATCCTTTTGGGCCTTCTTTTTCAATTTTTTGGGCATAACCAATAAGATTACACACAACAAACATCACTACAGAAATTATTATTTTTATCATTTTTTATAAATTTAGGATCTTTTTTTATTTAAATATTTTAGAAGCAAATTGATTTAAACATCTGCGCCAGGTAAGCCATTCGTGAGCTGTTCCATTTGATTCATAATAATCATATTTTATTTCTTGTTTTTCTAGCATTGCTCTAAAAGCACCTATTGAAACCGGAAAAGGATTTGGCTCCTTTGTTCCTAGTCCCAGCCATAGAACTTTAAGCTGTTTATTTAATGCTTTTCCATCATTGTATTTTCCTCCTAAAAAAGTAGCCGGATCGATTTGCTCTGAACTTGGATAGTTTGGAGTTCCACTAAACCCTCCATAATAAGCAAATTTATCCAGATGATTCATAACAATCCTCATGGTTTGATTCGCTCCCATAGAAAGTCCTGCAATTGCTCTGTGCTCACGATTGGCTATAGTACGAAACTTAGTGTCAATCATGGGAACAACTTCAGTAATCAGTACCTCTTCAAAAACAGATTCCTGACGCTCTTTTTTGTCTGTAACAGTATTATTTTGTGGTTTATAAGCATACCCATTTTCCATTACAACAATCATGGGTGCTGCTTGCTTTGCAGCAATCAGATTATCTAAAATTAAATTGGCTTTCCCTTGAACTGACCAACCTGTTTCATCTTCAAAACTTCCGTGTTGTAAATAAAGAACTGGATAACGCATTTTAGCATTTTCATGGTAACCAGCAGGAGTATAAATAAAACAGCGTCTGAACGAATTGGTTACTTTAGAAAAGTAGATATTTTCACTAACAAGACCATGAGGCACATCCTTTAAAGCAAAAAAATCTTGATCTCCTGACGGAATTTCTATTCCACTTCCCAAACGACCTGCGCCGTAGAAATATAAGGTCCCTGGATCTGGAACAGAAGCTCCATCAATGTTTAACTGATAGTAATGAAATCCTTCATCTTGTGGATTTGATTCCCCTGTCCATATCCCATTGTCGTCTTTTAGCATATCATATTTTGTACCACCAATATCAAGTTGGACTCTATTTGCATTTGGTGCAAGAATACTGGCACGAACACGTCCCTGAGAATTAACTTTAGGAAATTGTTTTTCTGGTTGATTGACCGATGAAGGCTTAAAATCCTCAACCACCAATTGCTTTTCTTGCCCCCAACTTGACTGAAAGTACAAGCCAGAAAATAGAATGACTATACTAAGAAATCGTTTCATATTTAGTTTTTAGAAAGTTTATTGTTTTTGCTCTGCTAATTCGTTTGCGGCATTGGCAAGAAAAACAAACCAAGCACCTCCATCAATAATACATTCGTTTTCTCCCCAAAAAAATGGCCAATCATCCTTGTTTTCCAAAAAATCGGGTTTCAGAAAAATAAGTCCAGGAACAACACCACCGGCAATTGTAGTAAAATCGGCTCTGTTGCCTCCATATGCCACTTTTTTTGATTTATTTCCAACAGCATTTACAAACGATAAATTAGAATAAGGATGGCAACCAAAAACATAGTTCAAACCTCTGTACACATATTCTTTATCCATAACATCTGGATAACTTTTATGTATGTAATAGTTTGTAATTGCATAATTAATAACCTGTGAACTGCCTCCCCAAGATCTTTTTACTACGGGAACGTCGTAAGGGTTTTCCGCAGTATCTTTATCCATTTTTTCTTTGTGCTTTATTATATAGCCACGTAATTTTGCTTTATAATCAGCATCCATGGCTGGCAAAGCCAAAAGAGCTTGATTTATATTTAATTCGACATTTTCATCTAATAATTTCCAAATTTTATCTAAAAAAACTGCTTTATATTGATTATCATTTGTGCTTAAATACAACTGCAAAGCAGCAATCATGCTACTGCCTTTACCCCATCTGCCCATTGAACTATCTTCATTTTTGGCAATTTTTGGTTCCTCACCCGCTTCCGTATATAGCTTTTTGGCAATAGCCAAACATTTTTCGGAAAGTGCATCGTTATAGCCTTTTAAAGCTCTGCTTGCCGATGCTAAAGCACCTGCAGTTCTAAAATCAAGAAAGGAACTTCGGTTGGTGAATGCCCATCTATCATCGAGTGTGCCACTTGAAAGTCCGTTTGACTCATATGGTTTAAGGGAGGGATTGTAAGGAAGATTATCCGTTTCTGTAGAGGCATCCCCTAAATGGTGGTATTGGTGCAAGTTAGGCACAATTATACCTCTTACTGGATGTCCAATATTTTCAACTTGTGCCACAAGGTTCAATACGCCATGCTCAATTTGTTGCAATAAATCAGGCTGACCATCAGGCCGGTGTATATCAACAAACTGTGTTTTTTGATCAATATAAGTTTCGTCTCTGTTTACTTTAAAAGCTTCCCATGATTCTACAAAACTATTGATTACGCTAACATGTGAAAAAGTTTGAATATCAAAATCACCTGCATCAAACCAACCTCCTACTGACATGTTTGGAATTCGTTCCAATGGTTTGTATTTAGTTTCAGTGGTTGGGCCTTGTTTGTAGCCATCAAAATGTTCGTGATTTATGGGTGCCTGAAGACAATCATCTAAAAATGGTTTTCCGTGCCAAGTTCTGTACGCCTCATTTACCTCCATGTGATCCATTTGCACCGGAAACCACACGTCCATAGTTGGGTGCCATGTTTTTGAATAAATATCATCCTCAATTTGAAAAGTATTTGTTTTTTGCTCTCCATATTGAATATAATAAAGGCCTTTTTCTTTAACGGCGCTAAAATCAAATTGGACATAATTATATCTTAGATAATTTCCCCATACCTTAACATCTGCTTTTAGTTTCTCTACAAACTTCCCATCCTCATTAAGCTTAAAAAGCGATGCGGCACTTAACACTTTATCTTTTTTGTCAAGTTCGATAACAGCAACTTTCTTTTGGTTTGGCATGTAACCCACTTGAGAAAATGCAATCACGGGCTCTCGTGTCCAGTTGGGAATTGCATTTGGCTCTATATACCAGCTAAGTACATTACCTGTTTTGTTAGCTGGTAAAAGGCTTCGCGCGATAAACCATCCATTCTGCCCAAGATTTCTTCCATCAAAAAGCATAACTTCTTGATTCGCGCTCTGGATTTTTACAGTGCGCTCTGGATTTTCGGGTGAAAAAATTAAATTCTTCCCTGATTCTAATGGCAAGGTTACAATGTATTCATTTCTGCCTCTATCATCAAAAGTGTTGTGTTTAGCAAATTGAGAAATTTTTTCAGAAGTAGGTCGAGTTTCTGTATTGCTTGCAGGATATCTGGGAAACGTACCCACTTTTCCATCAACCAAATAATTGCTTTCAAAATAAGCACTTGGCAAAAACTCCATATTAAATCCGGCTTTCCCTTCCAAAATCTTTGGGATTGGTTTATCTAAAATAACATTAATTACAAATCCTTTTCCTTTTGGAGTAACTATGATTCTGGAATCAAAATCAAAATCTTCGTAACGCAAGCTTACTTCAACACTATTAGTGGCTTTATCCACTTTTCGATTCGTCATTTTAGGAATTAAATCCCATTGTTCTGGTGTGTTATGAAGCCTGATTGCCCCACCAGTTACCGTTCTTACCCCATGATGAATAAACTCAATACCGGCCGTTTTTTCATCAAAAAATATCCCGTTATATTCATTATTAAAAACCAAAACATTCAAACCTGGAGTTTCTAAATATCCCTTTTCGTTTAATTCTAAATTTTGAGAAAATGAAATATTGGATAAACTTAACAAACCAAAAAATAGTATTCCTTTTTTCAATAAAATTCTATTGAAAAGAACTGTTAAAATGATATTACTTTTACTCATAATTTAGATTTAATTATTTATTCAAAAAGTTACTTACAGTGCTGATGAATTTGTGTGATTGTAATGTTTTTTCAACCAAATACAAATCCCTTATATTAGATAACAGTCTACTTGTTTAATTCTGGATTAGTGATATGAAAAATCACTACTCTTTGAATAAAAGTGGTGCCAATTCTTTAAAGCTTCGACGCCAAGTTAAGAACTCATGCGCTGTATTTTGAGAAACATAAGAAACCGCATTGAAACCTGCTTCCTTAAGACTAACTACTGCATTATTTACTCGATCTGGATTTTCACGACTACCACAGCTTATAAAAATAAGTTTGACTTTTGATTTATCTTTAATCTCTTCTGGCTTATAAAGTCCCCCACTAAGAAGCGCATAATGAGAAAAAACATCCGGTTTATTAAGAGTGATACTATGAGTTTCCATACCTCCCATTGATAAACCTGCCATTGCACGATGTGCATGATTGGCAGTTGTACGGAAATTTGAATCAACATATGGAATTAATTCATCTACTAGAACTGTCTGAAACGGTTCAATCTTGAAACTTGCCAAACCTCCAAATTTAACTTCATTTGTCATTCCGTAAGTCATCACGATAATGAAAGGTTTTATTTTATTTTCAGCAATCAAATTATCCATAATTAAATTGACACATCCTTGATTACTCCATGCGGTTTCATCTTCTCCCCAACCGTGTTGCAAATACAAAACCGGATAGCTCTTGGATTTATCTTTATGATAACTTGGAGGAGTATAAACAAAAGCTCTGCGAGAGGTGTTGGTACTTTTTGAAGGAAAAAGAATTTGTTGTACATTTCCATGAGGTACCTCTTTCAACGCATAAAAGTCTTTATCATGAGCTGGAATTTCAATACCGCTTTCCCAACGAGTAGAACCATAAAAATTTAACGCTCCCGGATCGTTAAAAACGCCGCCATCAACGGTTATATGATAATAATGAAATCCTTCATCCATTACTCCTGCAGTAGTGCCTTTCCAGTAACCATCTTCCTCTTTTACAAGAACGGTACCTCCTTTTGCGCCACCCAATCCAAGACTCACGACAACAGACTTAGCTTCGGGAGCCAAAATTCGAAATCGAGCATACCCTTGAGAATTAACTTGTGGATATTCCTGACCGGGTTGATTAAGTGTCGAAGGCTTGAAATCTTCAGAAATTGTTGTTTGTGCAACACACAAAAAACTAGCCATAACAAATACTAATGCGACTGAAAACTGTTTCATATTTATATTTTTAAAATTGTTTTATTTTTTGAATAATAAAGGAGCAAACTCGTACAAGCTTCGTCTCCAACTTTGCCATTCATGTGCAGTTAAAGGAGAAACGTAGAAATGGGTATTCAATCCAATCTTTTTTAAACTCTCCGTATTGGCTAAAGGATCACCTCCAAAACCTTCTCTACGATTTTCTAGTTCTCTGCTGCCATAACTCACAAACAAAAGCTTTGTTTTTTCTTTAAAATCAGGAGCACTTTTAAGATCCTCTAAACTGATACTTCCTCCGCTAAACATCCCAACATAAGAAAACACATTCGTGTTGGCCAACGTAATCACACGAGTTTGCATACCTCCCATAGACAAACCTGCCAGAGCTCTATGTGATTGGTCTGCCAGAGTACGATAATTAGCATCAATCATTGGAATAATATCTTCTAACAACGTTTTTGAAAAGGCATCTACCCATCCTTTAGGAGGCCATCCTCCTTTTGCACGCTGTTCTTGAGTAACTTCAGCTGATTGCTTTGGTGGCGTCCAAGTACCATTATCCATCACAATAATAAAGGGCATAGCTTTCCCTTCTGCAATTAAATTATCCATAATAAGATTAGCATGTCCTTGATTAGACCAGCCTGTTTCATTTTCTCCTCTACCATGCTGCAAATAAAGCACAGGATAGCGTTTAGTCTCTTTATTGTACCCAGGTGGTGTGTAAATAAAACAACGGCGCATCAAATTATTACTTTTAGAGAAATAAATCAACTCCCTTACTTCTCCATGTGGTACATTTTTGACTGCATAAAAATCTTGATCTTTGGCTGGGATTTCGATTCCACTTCCCCAACGGCTCGCTCCATAAAAGTACATACTTCCTGGATCAGGCACAGAAGCCCCATCAATATTCAATTGATAATAGTGAAACCCTTCGTCTTGGGGAGCTGATTCCCCTGTCCAAACACCGTTTGCATCTTTTATAAGATCATATTTTACAGCACCCACATCTAGCTGAACCTTAAGCGCTTCCGGAGCTGCTATTTGAACACGCATCCGCCCTTCGGAGTTTACCTGTGGAAATTGCTTTTCTTCCTGAGTTGTTGCCGAAATTTTAAAATCATCGACTACAGCTGTTTCATTTTGAGCCAAACAAACTTCGGATATTAGGATAGTTGATATAATAATGATAATAGATTGACACTTCATTTTTTCTAAATTTTATAGTTAAAAAACAATTAATTCGATTGTGGAGTAATAATTTGGTAGTTCCCACTTAGATGCATTAGACTAAACAAATACATCAAGCCATCATAATAGGGATCAAAATAGCCGTCTTCATAGGGCTCTAGTTTGGCATTCCAAATAGCGTGAACAAAATCAAGACTTTCTTTATCATGATTAACTAGCGATGCAGTGGCAGCAGTACTAACTAAGCCTATTGAATGTCTAAGTTTCTTCACAGGACCTGCCTGAAGAATAAACTCTGGCGTAGAGCCATCTAAATTATATTGATCTACATAGGTATCCATTCCTTTAGATCTTAAAAAATTTTGAAATCTTTTTGCATAATTTTCTTGCCATTCTTTGTCTTTACCATACCAGGTATAATCCATTGCAATATTCATTGGAACTCTCCAAGAATCATAACGAAATGCAGCAGGCATCCAAGAAGTTGAATGTGGTTCGCCATTAAACTCGGTATAATCAGCATTTAAACCTGTTACGGGATGACAGGCATTATGTAAAAAATTACGAGAAACATCGGCACATTCTTTGTAAAATTGCTCATGCCCATCCTTTGCATACAGTGCCCACACTTCATAAAAAGCAGGAACATGGTAAGAAGGATCAGTCCATAAATAACCTCCACCTTCTGGCACAAAAGATATTTGCTTATGTTCTGTATTGATAATATTATATACTTTATTGGTACCGTCTTTTTTCCACATGGCATCCAATATTCTGCGGGCTTCCTTATAGTAGTTTATCCCAGTATCATTTCCCCATTTGTTTGAAGCAAAAAGCAAACTGGTTACATAATACAATTCTCCGTCAGAAGCAGAACCTGGCGAATTTTGTTTTTTGGTTTGAGGATTGACACTCCAAGCAAAATAAGCTTCTCTTGGGCCGTCTTGGTGTTGCATAAATTTTACCGACCAACGCCAAATGCGGTCAAAAACTTCTTTTTTATCTAATTGAATCGCTATCATCATACCATAAGACATTCCTTCGGTACGAGCATCTTTATTTTTAACGTCAGAAACATATCCTAATGAATCGCCTTCTTCAAAATATACTTTATTTGGTCCTTCAAAAACATCATAATAAGCTTTTGCCACTTTCTTGTCTATTTCTGATTGACTATATCCTACTTCTTGAAAAAGGTTGCGATATTGAGATGTTTTGAGGGCCGATTTTTCTGTTTTCTTTTTATTTTGACTAATGACCAGAACTGGAACAATCAACACAAAAATCATTATCAAAACTCGTATTCTAACCAAGCATTCACTTCCAAAATTTTTAATTACAATCATTTTTGTTTCTTTTTAAATTTAACTCTAACCCAATTAAAGGCAGCACATCCGCCTAAATCTTAACCTTTCGCTTCTCTTTTCAAAACCAGAACCTTAACTAATTAATCAAGGCTGTTTCATTTGAAAACTTACACCTATACTAAATAGACCGTGTAATCATTATTCCTGTTTTCTTCCTATAATCACATAATTAATAATTATGATTCAAAATATTAAAAAAGCCGAAAGGGATTAAGCTTCCGGCTTTTATTAAAAAAACTAACACTAAAACATTTTAATTATACAATACATCATAGATTTTGAAATTCTGCTTTTTGAGCAGTATTCATTTCTAAATCCACATTGTGAATTGGATGCAGATAATGATGGGAATCTATATTTCTATTAACCTTTGATGTTATACGCTCCGTAATTTAATCACAATCAAGAATCCATAACTTTAAAAAATTGCAACCTACTTTTAATTATAAAAAAGTTGGTTCTGCAAATTGGTTTAAATAGTTGAATCCGATTGATTTTAGTCAATAAGTGTATTCTCCACAAATATAAATAAAAACAATTAATACGCAACCGGTTGTTTGATTTTTTTTATGAATTGTGAAAAAAATTAATATTAAAAAAACATTCTATATAATTATAGCACCAAAAAAAGATATTATACCTATATAAATTGATGTGATTAAAGTTAAAATCTACAAAATTAATGGAGTCAATTCGGGTTTTTAAAGAAACGAGATAAAGGAAAAACTAGGATAATTTTACAAATAGCTCTTTAAGAAATATTACTATATTTTAAAACAACCGATGAGTTCGAAAGGAAACACCAAAACCATAAATACAGAAGCTCATCTGTCAAGGCTGTTTTAACAGAAGGAAAACCTGAAAAAAATTATTGTATAAGCGAGCCTTAAAATAAAATCGGGAGCACATCACTCCACTCCGACCGTTCTGGGCAAAATCTGTTAATTGGGTTGAGGCACATTTGCACTGCTACAAAAAAAGTCATTCTTGAAATCAATAATTATGATTCAAAATTCATATCCTATAAACTATTTTTTATTTTAATAACTGCTGTAGCAACATCCGTTTCAGGCATTTTACATGCTTTGTTGACACAAACATAAATAAAGGTTTCATTGTCAACAAAACGATTTTCCAGAATAGGAAGCTTGCTTTCTTTTGTTGCTCCCGCAATAAGGATATTGGGTAAATAGTAACTCTGCAGTTGACTCGTTTTAGCAATAGCCTCTTTTCCAGATAGAGCAACTTCAAAATAATTATTGGTATAATTCAGCATTAAATTCAGCCAATTGTAATATTCTGTAGGTGATTGTAACGCGTCTTCTTTTACATTATTCAACATTTGCTGGGCAGTTTTAGAATAAGAATCATTCGAATAATAATGTCCTAACAGGAATAAATTATGAGCCAGAATCGAATTAGAACCAGGAATTACATTATCAGCTATTTCCATTTTTCTAGCAATTAAATTTGAGGAAGCATTAGATGTGAAATAGAACATATTTGATTTTTTATCCCAAAAATGAGTCATCGTATAGTCCGTTAATTGCTTGGCTTTGTTCAGCCATTTTTCGTCAAGTGTAATTTGATACACTGCAATAAACGCATCTATAACAGTGGCGTAATCTTCTGAAAAACCAAGAATACTGCTTTTACCATCTTTGTAACTGTGATTTAAACTTCCGTCATTTTGAAGCTGATTATTTACAATGAAGTTGGCATTTTTTAAAGCTATTTCTTTATAATGTGGATTTTTGAAAGCCCGATAAGCACTAACATAGCCCTTTATCATCAAAGCATTCCAGGAAGTTAGGGTTTTATCATCTAAATGAGGTCGCGATCTTTTATTTCTTTCCGATAAAAGTATTTTCTTCCAGCTTTTTACTTTGGAATCAAGTTCGGCCAGAGTCAATTTGTTTTTGAGTGCAAAATCTTTATCCGATTGGTTTTTAAATAAAACATAGTTTTGATTTTCCCATAAACCATTTTCATTAATGTTGAAATACGCTTGAAAAAGAGGGTAATCAGATTTTAATATAGACTGTAATTCTTCCTTCTTCCACACATAATAAGCGCCTTCTTCCAGTTTTTTTGCTTTGTTTTTGCTGTCGGCATCTAAAGAAGAATAAAAAGCACCATTTGCAGCCATGAGTTCCTTTTCAACAAAATTCAGTGTTTCATACACCGTTTTTTTATACAATTCATCTTTGGTTGCCAGATAAGCATCGGAATACAAACTCACTAATTGAGCATTATCGTACAGCATTTTTTCAAAATGAGGAATATGCCATTTTGCATCTACCGAATATCTCGAAAAACCACCCCCAATATGGTCATAAATTCCACCATTGGCCATTTTAGTAAGTGTTGTTTGTACATATTTTTGAGTCGATTTGTCATTATTTTGAACGCTGTAACGGAGCAGAAAATTCAAGGAATTTGGCATTGGAAATTTGTTATCGCCAACTAAACCACCTTCATCATAATCTAAATGCTCTTGCCATAATTTTACGGCAGTCGAAACCTCTGAATTTTTAAAATTAGCTTTATCGCTATTGACTGTTATCAACTGCGATTTCTGAATTCCTTCTACCAATTTATCTGCATATTCACTGGCCTTTTTTGGGTTTTTCTTATACAAATCAGATAGTTCGGTCAATACTTTTATCCATTCTTCTTTGGTAAAATAGGTACCCCCAAAAATAGGACGACCATCAGGAAGCGCAATACAATTTAAGGGCCATCCCCCTTTTCCGGTCATCAATTGTACTGCATTCATATAAATTTGGTCAATATCTGGACGCTCTTCTCTATCAACTTTTATACTGATAAAGTTGTCATTCATTAATTTGGCAACAACCTCGTTTTCAAAACTTTCTTCTTCCATAACATGACACCAATGGCAAGCAGAATAGCCTACAGAAATAATAATAAGTTTATTTTCTGCTTTTGCTTTATTCAAAGTTTCTTTATTCCAAGCTTTCCAATCTACAGGATTGTGCGCATGTTGTAAAAGATACGGGCTCGTTTCGTTGATTAAATCATTGGTGTATTTGTGATTTTCTTGATTATTCTGTTTGTTATTGCAGCTTATAAAAACAAGAGAGATAATTATAAAAAGATTGAGAATACGCATATAATTGAAGTGAAATAGTGATAAATAACAATGTGGCTTCTGAGTTTTTTAAATAGGAAGCTAAAGTAGCAATTTATATTTAATAGACTTACTGAAACTAAATTATGCTTCAAATGTACCATTAAACGCTTCAAAAGTGACAATCTTATTCTTGCTTTCAAACTAATTTTATAATCCATTAAAATGAAATGAAAAAGAAGTCTTTGTTTTATTGATAAAAAAATTCACTCCAAAATATTTTTTAATCTACACAATGCTAAAAAGCAGAAAAAAAAGTAATAAATACATTTATGAACAATACATCGCAAAAGCTTTCTGTAGTAGAAAAAATAGGTTACGGTTTAGGTGATTTTGCAGCGAATTTGATTTTTCAAACTTTGCTGACCTTTTTGGCTTTCTTTTACACGGATGTTTATAAAATTCCTGCTGGAACGGCAAGTGCTATTATCTTTATAGGCGGATTCACCGGCGCTTTTTTTAATATCATTATGGGAGTTATTGCTGATCGTACTCAAACCCGATGGGGAAAGTTCAGACCATGGATTTTATGGACCGCTTTACCTTTTGGAATTGCCACAGTTCTTTCTTTTTTAACTCCGAATTTCGGAGAAAACGGCAAGATAATTTACACCTTGTTGACTTACTTTATTTTAATGATCATATATTCTGCAAATAATTTGCCTTATGTTGCTTTAAGTGGTGTTCTAACGGGTGACATGAAAGAAAGAAATAGCCTTTCCTCCTATCGTTTTGTAGCTGTAATGATAGCTCAATTTATAATTCAATCGCTATTATTGCCATTGGTTTTAATTTTAGGACATGGCGATAAAGCTGTTGGTTTTAAAAATACGATGATACTATTTGCTATCATTGGGGTAATTTGTTTCCTAATTACTTTTTTTACGACCAAAGAAAGAATTATCCCTGCAAAAAATCAGAAATCCTCAATTAAACAAGATTTTATCGATTTGTCTAATAATGGACCTTGGCTGGTTATGTTATTGGTTACTATTCTGGTATTTATAACTTTGTCTTTAAAAGGTGGAATGTATGTTTTCTACTTTAAATATTATTTAGATCCAGTTGCGCTAACTGGTTTTTTGAATGATATTGGTTTTACTACATTTATAGATAGTCTAAATAATTTATTAAAAGAAATTGGATTTGGAGATTTTCAGTGGCCAAAAGACGCTCCCACTTCAGCATTTAGTCTTTTTAATGCTGGAGGAATTATTTTTATGATTTTTGGAATTATGTTTTCAAAATCACTCGCAGATTCATTTGGCAAAAGGAATATTTTCATCACTTTCATTTTTTTGTCAGCTATAAGTTTGTTGGTTTTTAATTTTTATAGCAAAACCGCTATTGTAATGGTTTTTCTGACCCAATTAATTCATGGATTTATTTACGGAATCACAATTCCTTTATTGTGGGCTATGATTGCTGATGTGGCTGATTATAGCGAATGGAAAAACAATCGAAGAGCGACTGCTACAGTTTTTTCGGCAATGCTTTTCGGACTAAAAATAGGGATAAGTGTTGGTGGTGCTTTAGGTGCGGCTTTTTTATCTACCTATGGCTATGTAGCTGAAGAAGTGAATCAAGTACCCGCAGCAGTAGAAGGAATCAAACTTTCTGTAAGTATTTATCCTGGTTTTATATTCATTATAAGTGCAATACTGTTGTGTTTTTACATAATAGATAAAAAAATGGAAATTCAAATTGAAAAAGATTTAAAAGAAGGAAGAGAAACTAAAACATTATGGACCGAAATTCTATAAATTTGGATAGAATAATTATATCTTAAATTAACTATCCTTCAATCATGAGTTATTATTCAAAGTAGTTATAGCTTAAAATTATGATATTCAGGATGCTTATGGATTTCATTTTAGAAATAACTACTAAATCTTCTTATCACCATTTTTGTCTTTAATGGTTCTTAATCTAATTTTATTTCTCCTTTCAAAAGGACAAACCTACATGTATGTTTGCGTAAACAAAGCTTATTATTTTCCTAAAGATAATATCTAGATATAGCCTAAAAAGACAAAATCATTACTTTGTTAAAGATTATAGAAAAACTTATTTATCGAGTTGAATTACAAGTAAGTTGAACCATTCTCGATAATTTCAAAAATAACAAAACATAAATTAATAAGATTTTTATGCGTAATAATAACAAAAAATGTATTGATTGATACAAAATAATTAGTTTTCGATTAAAAAAGTATATATTTAATTTCAATTTAGTAAATCATTTTATAATGTCCTCAAAAAATTGTTTTAGAGTAGTTGTCCTCTTATTTTTTATAACAAATAGTTTGTTTTCTCAAAATACATTTGAAAACCATCAATTTAGATTATTAGATAATGAGACTTCAAAAAGTGGCATTTATACCATTTCACAGGATCAATTTGGGATTATGTGGATTGGAACGAATGGAGCCGGTTTATATAAATATGATGGGACCAATTTTATAGCTTATGAGCAAGACTCTAACCTTAGTAATTCTATAAATAGCAATATAATTTATACTACTTACGTAGATTTACGCAACCGGTTGTGGATAGGCACTGATGAGGGATTGTGCCTTTATAATCGAAATTTAAATACTTTTGAAAATATTGATATTCAAAAAAAATTAAAAAAAGAAAACGTAATTTCTGTTAAAAGTATAATTGAAGATAATAGAGGTAATCTATTTTTAGGAACGTTTAATAGTGGTTTACTAAAATTAAATATTAAATCTCGAAAAATTACTACGATTAAGCTGGATATCCCAAACTCCACAAATTATCTTATCAATTGCTTAGCAAAAGACAAAAAAGGGATTATTTATTTAGGTACCAACTTGGGGTTAAAAGTAGTTGACCCGATAAACAATGAGATTAAAAAAGTAGACATTGGAACAGACAATAAAATACTATCTGGAAATATTGTGTCTATGTTTTTTGACAGTAAGCAAAACTTGTGGATTGGCAATGGATATAAAGGACTGATTAAGGCAGATTTATATTCTAAAGTAAAAAAGGCTGATTCCTACCCTATTACCAAAAAAAGAATTATGTCAATACTGGCAATGGATGCTAAAACCATTCTTTGTGCTACAGAAAATGATGGCTTAATCATTGTTAACGACCAAGGAGTTATTCAAAAAAAATATGTTAACAGTAAATACAATAATCGCAGTTTAAGTTCAAATTCTATTTGGTCTTTATTTTTAGATAAAGAGAATAAAGTTTGGTTGGGCTATTATAACAAGGGTTTGGGGTTTTTTGATAAGATAAACAGTCCGATAAATGGTATCGAAAGTTTGTTTGGAAATCCACAATCATTACAAACCAATTGTGTTACCGGTATTGCCAAAGACAATAAAGGACAGCTATGGATTTCTATGGAAGGCGGAGGTGTCGATATTTACAATCCTACAACTAAAAGCTTTAAACATATTACCAAATCAGACACTAGCTTATATTCTGGATTAACCAACGATAACATCACAAAAGTATTTATTGATAAAAAAGAGAATATTTGGCTATCCAGCTGGAATGAGGGGATTTTTGTTTTAAAGAAAGGAAGTAAAAACTTTATTAATTACAATACAAAAAACACTCCTAATTTGGCCTCAAACAATATTATGGGTATTGCTGAAGATTCTAGAGGTGTAATTTGGATAGCAACTTTTTCAAAAGGCTTACATTATTATACACCCTCAGATGGTCAATTTCACCATTGTAATTCTAAGCCATTTTATGAAAATGGACTAATGAATTCAGACATCCGAAAAGTGATAGTAGATTCAGATGATGCTGTTTGGGTCGGATCAACAACCGGTTTATACAAGGTTAACACGAAAGATTTTGTTTCTTTTTCAGTGACCTCTTTTCGAGACAAAATGTCTGAAAAGCTTAAAAATCATAAAAGTACGCATACGATTAATAGTTTATATGAGACAAAAAACAAAGAAATTTGGATTGGTACTGATGGTGCTGGATTGTTTAGCTACAATAAAAAAACAAAGGTCCTAAAATGGTATATAAACTTCAAAGGGCTCCATGAAAAATCAATTTCGTCCATTTTAGAATCCAACGATGGAGGAATTTGGATTAGCGGAAAGAAAGGAATCACCAGACTGGATTTAAAAAACAAAACTTCCGTTAATTATTCTACATATGATGGTTTGTTAGGAAATGATTTTAATAACAATTCAGTTCTAAAAGATGAAAATGGATTGCTTTATTTTGGAGGTTATGAAGGTTTAAACTACTTTAATCCTGCGGATTTAGTTAAAAGTAAAAAACAGCTTTCAATTTATTTTACCGATCTTAAACTTTTTAAAAAATCAGTTGAACCACTTGAAAAAAACTCGCCATTAATAAAAGTAATATCCGAAACAAAAAAAATAATCCTTAAACATGATCAGTCCGTCTTTACAATTGATTTTATTGCTGTTAATTATTCTTATCCCGCTAGAAATGAATTCGCTTATTACTTACAAGGCTTCGAGGCTTCGTGGAATTATGTTGGCAATAAACACTCGGCAACTTATACAAACTTAGCACCAGGCAACTATATTTTCAAGGTTAAAGCAGCCGAAAAAAATGGAGTTTGGAGTCAAACTCCCTTAGAACTAAGAATTGAAATTTTGCCACCTTGGTGGAAGACTTCTTTTGCCTATCTATTCTATTCCCTATTACTATTCGCAGCGATTCATTTTGCCAATCAATACTATCAAAATCGTTTTAAACAAAAACAAATGATAGAATTTGAAAAGAATAAAGCTATTCAAATTGAAAAATTAAACAATAAAAAATTACAATTCTTCACAAATATCTCCCATGAGTTTAGAACTCCGCTTACTTTAATTTTAAATCCTTTAGCAGATATAATCAAGAATAATAGTTTGGAATTGCCAGAGGGTGTATTGAATAAATTGCTAACTATTCAAAAAAGTTCCGATAGGCTTTCAAGATTAATCAATGAGTTAATGGATTTTAATAAACTACAGTTTAATAAAATGACACTGAAATTACAAAAAATTGAGGTCGTTAGTTTTACAAAAGAAATTGTCAGTTATTTTGATGAAGAAGCATTCAGTCGTGGAATTTTGTTGGAGTTTGAGTCTAATAAAGCATTCTTAAAAGACTGGATTGACCCTAAAATGTTTGAGAAAATTATTTTTAATGTCATTTCAAATGCTTTTAAGGTTACTCCAGATAATGGAAAAATAATTATAAAAATAGTGGTTAACGAAGAAGTACTTCCTTTTCCTTTGATAAGTTCAGATAGTACTAATCCGTATTTTGAGGTTATTGTTGAAGACACAGGTGCTGGATTAGAAAAAAAAGATATTAAGAAAATTTTTGACCGTTTTTATCAAGTAAATAATTTAAATAAAGCTTATTATGGAAGTACAGGGATCGGACTGGAAGTTGTTCGTGGATTTGTGGATTTACATAAAGGAATAATTGAAGTAGAAAGTGAATTAGGCGTTGGTACAACTTTTAAACTATTATTTCCTATTGGAAAGGAGTTTTTTAATGAAACCGAAATACTGCTAGAGGAATTTAAAAAGGAGAAAAAAATAAGTTTCACACCTATTATTGAACAAGAGGATATTCAGTCACAAGATGAACAGGAAAAACAAAATCGAGTTTATACAATTTTGATTGTTGAAGACAACGTAGAACTGCGAAATTATTTAAAAAATGAACTCAAAAAAGAATATAAAGTTATAGTAGCAGAGAATGGTCAAGTTGGTTTAGAGTTAGCTTTGCAGAAACTACCTGATTTGATTTTAACAGATGTAATTATGCCTGTTATGAATGGTTTAGAGTTGTGTAAAAACATTAAAGCCAATTTAAAAACCAGTCATATTCCGTTAATGATGCTATCTGCAAAAGCATTAATTAAAGATCGATTAGAAGGGATTGATTCTGGTGCGGATATCTATTTAAGTAAACCTTTTGACATGGATATTTTAAGATCTAGTTTAGTACAGTTGATTAACAGCAGACAAATCATGTTTAATAAGTACTACAATGGAATTACTCCAAAAGCAAAAGAAAAAACAACCACTTTAGATAATGAATTTATTAAAAATGCCCTAAATTACATTAATGAAAACATTAGTGAATCGGAGTTAAGTGTTGAAGTTTTGGCTTCTAAGGTGTTTCTGAGTAGAAGCCAATTGTATCGAAAAATTAAATCCCTAACTGGCGTATCAGTAAATGAATTTATTCGCAATGTTCGTTTAGAAAAAGCCAAAGAATTAATAGAGTTGGGTAACGATAATATAACCGAGATTAGCTATAAAGTTGGTTTTAGTTCTCCTTCTTATTTTACAAAATGCTATAAAGAAAAATACGGGTATTTACCTACACATAATAAACAAACAATAACTTAATAAGCAAATGAAATCTTAAATAGTATTAAAGACGGTTTACACCGTCTTTTTTTGGGCTTTTATAAATAAATTACGCTGGTGATTAACAAACTTTACTGTCATTTTAGCATAATAAATAACAAATAAATTAGCATTAAATTTTGCTTTTTAGTCTTATTTTTAATTTTTTAAAATTATTAAATATGCATAAATATTCTTTTATTTTTTCACATACTAAAAAAATAAAAGAATATTATTAATAATATCTTATTTTGAATTTAAATTTTTAAAAATGTCTAAAACACTGTGTTTGCTCGTTTTTTTCAACTATCATGCTACAAAAGTGATAGTTTTTGCATCATTTGTAGTATGTGAATTTTATGTTAACATTCTATTTTTGGATTAAAGAATATTAAACAACCTGAACCCAATATTAACAATTTTAAAAACAATTTTATAGTATGAAATGACGACCAAATTTATTTATTGAACACCTCTTTTTTAAATTAAAAAATAATATAATATGATTCGAGAAAATATAAACGTAGAAGAATTTATAATAAAAAATTTAAGGAAGTAGAAAATAGATTATAATCAATATAATCAATAATAATTTTTACAACTAAATAATCATTTAAATCAATCAAAAACCAATTAACTATGATGTTAAAACTAAAATTTGCAATAATCGCATTGCTAATAATTAGCAGTCAGAATATAATGGCACAATCAAAGACCATACAGGGTGTGGTTACCGATTCGGCAGGATTTCCTTTGCCTGGTGCCAGTATTAATGTAGAAGGTACAAAAAATAGCGCCTCAACTGATTTTGATGGTAAGTACTCTTTAAAAGGAGTTAATGCCACAGACAAAATAACTTTCTCTTATATTGGCTTGATGTCACAAACAATTACTCTTGGTGGTCAAACTGTCATTAATGTAAAATTAGCAGAATCTACACAAAGCTTAAGTGAAGTTGTAGTAGTAGCTTACGGTACTCAAAAGAGAAGTAAAGTAACTGGAGCTATTTCAACGGTAACCTCAAAAGATATTGTAGCAGTTCCAATCACTAACGCAGAGTCAGCTTTACAGGGTAGAGCGGCAGGTGTTACGGTGGTAAATGGAGCTCCAGGTTCAAGCCCTACAGTACAAATTCGTGGTTTAGCTACAATGAATAATAGTGCGCCTTTATACGTAATTGATGGAGTTTTGGTAGGGAACTTATCCGGGCTAAATCCTAGTGACATTGAATCCATGTCGGTTTTAAAAGATGCCTCAACAACAGCTTTATATGGTGCAAAAGCTTTTAATGGGGTAATTATGGTAACTACGAAAAAAGGAAAACAAGGTCCTGGCCAATTAAATTTTAGTTCTTACGTAGGTTCTCAAACAGTTACCAAAAGATATGATGTTTTAAATACACAACAATATATTCAGTATGCTAATGATTTAGGAAGTAATTTAACGGCAAGAGCTGCTGAATTTGGTAATAGAAATACCAATTGGCAAGACAAAATTTTCCAGACAGGCTTAATGCAAGATTATAATTTGAGTTACTCAAGTGGTTCCGAAACTTCTACAAGTCGTTATTCTGGTGGCTATTTAAAACAAGAAGGAGCTCTTATCAATACCGGTTTTGAACGTTACTCTTTCAGATCTAATAATACACAAACCGTAGGTAAATTAACTGTAGGAAGTAGTATTGGATTATCCTTTAACAAAACTAGTCCAGAGCGTAGTGCCGGAGGTAGAACCCTATTGGAGCATGCTATTAAAAGTGCTCCTTATTTACCTATTTACAATGAAAATAATCTAGGTGGATATCAAGGTCCTTCTACATCTGATGGACAAGATGCAGAAAACCCTTTACGTGTTGCAAATCATGGATATCAAAAAATTAATGGATTATCTATAATAGGAAACATATTTGCTGAATTAGAACTTTACAAAGGCTTAAAATTTAGATCTCAAGTTTCCTTAGATTATTTTACCAGTAAAGATCATACTTTTGTTCCTAGCTATAGTGATGGTACCGCCCATAATCAGGCATATTCGTCAACTAATGAAACAAATTCTATAGGCCAAACCATCGTTTTTGATAATGGTTTAACATACAAAACTACTATTGCCGATAAACATAATTTTGAAGTATTAGGAGTTGTAACAAAAATTGAGAGTAAGTTCCAGAACTTGGTTGCCGGTAGTCGCAACTTAATTTCAGATGAAATTGATCAGTTGAGTCTTCAAAATGCAAATTTGAGTTCTTCTAATTCTGAGACTAATAATTTAGGTTATATTGCTCGTATTAATTATGATTATGACGACAAATATATCTTTGCTGTATCAGGACGTAGAGATGGTTCTTCTCGTTTTGGATCTAATTACCGTTATGGTAATTACTACTCTCTTGCTTTAGGTTGGAATATGGCAAAAGAAAGCTTTATGGAAAATTCTATTTTTAGTACATTAAAGCTTAGAGCGAGTGCAGGAACAACCGGTAATGATAGAATTGGCGATTATCAATATAGTCCTACTTTAGCATCTAATTATACTTACCCAATTGATGGGGTTGCTGCAATTGGTGTTACAGCAGGAGGTGCTGCAAATCCTAATTTGAGATGGGAGTCTAAAAATGAAAGAAACATAGGTTTGGATTTTGGTTTATTCAATGAACAATTCACAGGATCTTTCGAATATTTTAACAATAAAGCGACTGATATTCTTTTTCGAGTACCTCTTCCTGCTTCTGTAGGTATAGGTGATGGATTTCAGACTCAAAATGTTGCTGATATGAAAGGAAGCGGAATTGAAGTATCATTAGGTTACAATGACCGAAAAGGAGATTTTACTTGGTCAGCTACACTTAATATAGGTACTAACAAAAATGAAGTAACAGATTTAGCTCCTGGTGTAACCAGTGTTTTAGGCGGACCTTCAGGAAGAGCTGGTTTAGAAAACTTCTCGAGACTGGAAGTGGGTCAACCGGCATTCTATTTTTGGGGTTATGAAACCGATGGAATATATCAAAACCAAGCAGAAGTAGATGCTGTTTTAGCTCCGGGTCAAACAACTTATGGACCTGGTGATATACGATTTGTTGACCGTAATGGTGATAAGGTAATCAACTCAGAAGACAAAACAAATATTGGAAATCCATATCCGAATTTCACATACGGTTTAAACCTTACCGCAGCGTATAAAAAATTCGATTTTAACTGTTTTATAACAGGAGTTCAAGGAAATGATGTTTTTAACGCAAATATATTTGATTTACAGGCTATGCAACGTTTATTTAACGCGAGTACTGATGTTTTAGATCGAGCAATTGTTTCAAATGGAGTTGTTACCAATTCATCGGCTACAATACCTAGAGCGCTTGGTGCAACTCAAAACTGGTCTTCAGCTAGTCAACGATATGTTGAAGATGGCTCTTATGCAAGATTAAAAAATATTACTGTAGGATATTCATTATCAGGTGACACATTTAAGAAGTACTTTTCTAATGTAAGATTATATTTAAGTGGACAAAACCTTGTTACTCTTACAAAATATTCTGGTTTAGATCCTGAAATTGCACGTGTAGATGGTAATGCCAATTCTGCAGGAATTGATATAGGAAGATATCCACAACCAAAATCAGTGATTTTTGGTCTTGACGTTACATTTTAATATATAAAAAGATGATGAGAAAAATAAAATATATAGTTATCGTATTGTCCGGAATTTTTGCAATAAATTCATGCGACACTAAGGATTTAGAATTGAGTAATCCAAATGAATTATCTCCTGACACTTACTTTAAAACGGAAGTTCAAGTACAAGCGACTGTAAATGCATGCTATGCAAACTTACAAACAAGAGGACTTTATGCAAGACATATTTTCTTTGCATTGGACAATATGTCACAGGAAAACAAAGGAAATCCGCAATTAGAAGGGAACAAAACACCTTTCCTAAATTTTTCTTTTGATGCCAGTAGTGATATTATTCAGTACTATTGGGAAGCTTGTTTTTTAGGAATATCCAAAGCTAATTTTGTATTAGATAATGAGGAGAAGATTATGGCTTTACCAAATTCAGTTTTATCACAAGAGAAAAAGAATAAATTTTTAGGAGAAGCTCATTTTTTAAGAGCCTACTATTATTTTCTATTAGTGCCTCGATTTGGTGATTTACCAATTTATACTACGCAGACTACGACTGGTGCTCCCAGAAGTTCCAAAGAGGATGTCTATAAATTGATTACAGATGATTTTGATTTTGCTTCTAAAAATTTATTAAGCAAAAACACAGAACAAAAAGGAAGAGCGACCAAAGAAGCTGCTTATGCTTATTTAGGAAAAGCATTGTTGTATCAAAATAAATATGATGAAGCTTTAGCTGCTTTTAATAATGTTACAGGATTTAGCTTAGAATCTAATTTTTACAACAACTTTATGGATGAAACTGAGCATGGTCCAGAATCCATTTTTGAGATTGAATATGATGAAAATTTAGGGACAGCTGATAAATGGGGTAGCGATACTGCTGGAACCGGTGTTGCTGAAGCAACTCTTAGAGGTCAGGAATACGGTAACTTAGGTTGGTATAATGTATATCCATCAGATGATATATTGGATGAGTATGAGTCCGGTGACAAACGTTTTGGAGATACTTTTTATGTGCCAGGATCAGTATACAATAATGGAACCTTAACTATGACAGCTGCTAATTTTTCTTCAACTGAAGGTCTTAGAAGAGCAGGTTGGAAAAAATATCAAAACTACTATAAGCGTACAGATGAAAATCAAGATTCAAGTATTAACTTCAAAGTTATGCGTTATTCAGATGTATTGCTAATGAAAGCAGAATGTGAAAGTTTAAGACAAGGAGGTGTACAATCAACTGCTATCGGTTACATTAATGAAGTTCGCTTAAGAGCAAATGTGCCTCTATTAGCAACAAATCTTACAAAAGCAGAGGTCTTTACGGCTCTTATTCATGAACGCAAGGTTGAATTAGCTGGCGAACAAGTTCGTTTTGATGACATAATTAGATGGGGTATTGCAAGTACTGAACTAGTAGGAACTGGTTTTACCGCTGGTAAAAGTGAATTATGGCCAATACCGAATAGAGAAACATCTTCTAATCCTAATATAAAACCAAGTGATAATAATCCTGGTTACTAAACGATTTGATGTTAGTTTGAGTTAGTTAGTTATTTAGGTAAACAGCGCATTAATATGCGCTGTTTATTAATTTATTGTAGTGGTACTGTTTGTATAAATAATTACCACTACAATATTTTTATATTTAAAACAATAAGTTCTATGCGCTTACTTCAAGTTATTGTTTCTGTTTCAATTGTTTTTCTCTTTGTCCGTTGCGATAATCAATTCAAGAAAAAAACTTCCAATGCTGAAACTCTTTTTACTTTAGTTCCAAGTGAACAAACCCAAATTAACTTTGCGAATTTTGTAGAGCAGGATACTATTTTCAATTGTGTTAGATATATGTATGCTTTAAATGGCGGAGGTGTTGCTATTGGTGACATTAATAATGATGGTTTACAAGACATCTATTTCACTTCAAATCAACAATCTAACAAACTATATCTTAATAAAGGAAACTTCGAGTTTGAAGATATTACGCAATCAGCAAATGTTTCAGATGAATTTGGCTGGAAAACAGGAGTATCAATGATTGATATTAATAATGATGGTTGGTTAGATATTTATGTTTGTAAATCAGCTTCTTTAGAATCAAAAGAATGGAGAAAAAACAAGTTATATATCAATCAAAAAGATGGTACATTTAAAGAAGATGCCCGTGCTTTTGGTTTAGATAATGATGGTTTTTCTATACAATCTTACTTTTTTGATTATGATAAAGACGGCGATTTAGACATGTATTTAGTGAATCACAGAGTTGATTTCCAAAATACATTGCGACTTGAAAAGAAAGAAAATCAAAAAAAATATCCTGAAACATCGGATCATTTATTTAGAAATGATGGAAATATCTTTATTGATGTAACTGTCGAAGCAAAAGTTGTCAATAAAGCTTGGGGACTAAGTGCTTCTATTGGGGATTATAATAATGATGGCTGGCCAGATATTTATGTTGCGAATGACTATATAATGCCTGATTTTTTATACATAAATAATCAGGACGGGACATTTTCAAATCAATTGAATACTCGTTTTAAACATATTTCTTATAACAGTATGGGTACTGATTATGCCGATATTAACAATGATTTTTTGCCCGATTTAATGGTTTTAGAAATGTCAGCAGAAGATCATATTCGTAGTAAAGAAAATATGCCAAGTATGAATACGGAAGGTTTTGAAAAAATAGTCAATGCTGGTTATAATCTTCCCTATATGGCAAATGTGATGCAATTAAATAACGGGAATGGCACATTTAGTGACATTGGACAATTAACAGGAGTATCCAAAACCGATTGGAGTTGGGCTCCGCTTATTGCTGATTTTGATAATGATGGTTTCAAAGATTTATTTATTACTAATGGCATTGATCGTAATTTTAGCAATCAGGATTACATTCGTAAAGTAAAAAGCAACATTGACAATAACATAAATATGACAGTTTTAGATGTTGTCAATATGATGCCTTCTGAAAAGTTATCCAATTATAGTTATAAAAACAATGGCAATTTATCGTTTTCAAATACTACCAAATCATGGGGATTGGATGAAAAAGTAAATTCCAATGGCGTAGCTTATGCAGATTTAGACAATGATGGAGATTTAGACTTGGTTGTTAATAATATGTCCGAGAAAGCATCCGTTTATAAAAATAATTCTACAGGTAATTATCTAAACATAAAACTCATTGGTGGTGTAAATAATTCAAATGGAATTGGAGCAAAAGTAAAAGTGTTTACGGACAAACTCCAGCAATATCAAGAGCAATACCCTACAAGAGGATACCAATCTTGTATGACAAATGTTCTGAATTTTGGTTTGGGTGATGAGGAAAAAATAAATAAAATAGAAGTCGTTTGGAATAATGGTTTAGTATCAATTGTTGAAAACGAACAAGCCAATCAAACAATAGAATTCAATATTAAAGACGCTACTTCTGTTACACCATCCATTACAAAAGTAAAGAGTAATTTTAACCTAATTAATCCAAAACAACTAGGGATTGATTTTATACATAAAGAAAATGTATTCAATGATTTCTCTAAACAGGTTTTGTTACCACAAAAACTTTCACAACAAGGGCCTGCCCTATCTGTTGCCGACATAAATAAAGATGGCTTAGATGATTTCTACGTTGGTGGTTCTCAAGGACAATCTGGTCAATTATATATACAAAATCGTTCTGGAAAATTTGATCTTTCAGTTCAAGCTGATTTTGAAAAAGACAAACTATTTGAAGATAATGGAGCATTATTTTTTGATGCCAATAGTGATGGATATTTAGATTTATATGTATCTAGTGGTGGTTATGAATTATCAGAAAACAGTCCTTTTTTACAAGACCGTTTGTATTTGAACAACAAAAATGGAAAGTTTGTAAAAAGTACTACTTTGCCTAAGATGTTAACTAGTACTAAAGCTGTAAAATCTTTTGATTTTGATCAAGATGGCGATTTAGATTTAGTTGTTGGAGGACATTGTATTCCGGGCAAATACCCCCTTGTACCTCAGTCCTATTTTTTAAGAAATGACAAAGGGATTTTCAAAGACGTAACAGCAACATTTGCCCCTGAATTTTCTAAAATTGGTATTGTCAATGATTTTATCTTTTCGGATTATGATAAGGACGGTTTAAAAGATTTAATTGTAGTTGGAGAATGGATGCCAATTACTGTTTTAAAAAATACAAAAGGCCAATTTAAAATTGCAAAACTAAAAGAGTTTATGAATACTGAAGGCTGGTGGAATACGGTTGCAGAAGTTGATATTGATAAAGACGGTGATCTGGATTATTTCTTTGGAAATTTGGGAGGAAACAATAAATTTCATCCTTCCGTTAAAAAACCATTACATATCTACGGGAACAACTTTGATAGTAATGGTACTTATGATATGGTATTGAGCAAATTGTATAAAGGGAATTTGGTTCCAGTGAGAGGTAAAGAATGCTCGACGCAGCAAAATTCATTTGTGAGCAAGAAAATGCCAACTTTCAAAAGTTTTGCGGTTTCTAGTTTGTCTGACATTTATGGAAAAAAAGAATTAGAGGCTTCTTACCATAAAGAAGTTTATCAATTTAAATCAGGGTATGCCATCAATAAGGGTAATGGAGTTTTTGCATTCAATGAATTGCCTGGTACGGCGCAAACGGGACCAACAATGTCATTTGTGTTTGCAGATGTTAATAAGGACGGCAATCAGGATGTTATAGGTGTTGGAGGTATTTATGAATCTGAAGTAGAAACCATTCGTTATGACAGCAATGTCGGGTATATCCTTTTAGGCGATGCAAAAGGAAATTTGACACCCTATAAGGATTTAAATTTTTATAATGGTGAAAATGCCAAACAAATGAAATCAATACAAATTAAAGGTAAAAAATATTTGATGATAGCTAATAATAATGCTCCATTGAATATATTTTCAATATTTAAATAAAATTTTAGTAACAAAGACCCAGTTTTATTCCATATGAAGAAAATTGCATCACTTTTTTTAATCGTAACATTGTTTTACAATGTCTTAGGGTTTTATATGATGTTTGCTGAACAACAAGAGCAAGTATGGGTGAATGCTATGGAGAATACCGATAATTCCAATTTTAAAGTAATTGAAATTCAGATTAATCCTTATGCTTATGTTGTGGATTCAGGTATTGAAAATGTTAATGAAGATTTCGTTATCGAAAATAAGACCTATCACGTTTTTAAGAAAAGAATTCAAAACAACGTTTTAAAACTATATTGCCTAAAAAATTCTCATAATGACGTTATGAGTAAAGATTTAAAAAAAATTGTCAATAGTCAAATATTTGGTACAAATTCAAATAAAGAAAACCCAAATAAAAAATTAATGAAATCCTTTATTAAGGATTACATTCCAAATGATACATTTGATTTTGTAATTACTATTGTATCAATTTTTCCAGTTACTTTATATTACAATCCAAAAAAAGATCTTCTTTCTGGATATTTTACAACTAATTATCCTCCTCCTGATATGGTATAGTATTTCCTTTGATGTTAAATATAAATAGACTGGATTTAGTAAAAATCTTGCTCTAGCATTAAATCTTTAGTGTTTAACTTAAGATTGAATTTGCTCATTTAAAATTTAACATCCAACACTCAATTAATTCTAATTGAAAAGAAATCTATTAATAAAACCATATAAAATTATCAAGATGAAAATTTACAATTTTTTATTTAAAGCATTATTATTTAGTACTTTAACCACAAATATATTCGCACAAGTTAAAGAGAATAAAAATCAAATTATCGAACCAATAGGAGTAAATAATATTGCTTATAAATGGGGAGAAATGGCTGTTCTTGCAACTGCGAATGACACTGATAAATTTAAACCAAGACCAACCATTACTTCCCGTATTTTAGGTTTGACTTTTGTAGCTATTTTTGATGCCTGGAGTCGCTATGATGAGAAAGCAATTCCAGTCTATCTAAACGATGTTAAAAGAAGGCCAAATAAGGATCAAAATTTAAAAAATAAAGAAATTGCAATAAGTTATGCAGCGTATGGAGCGCTTTGCGAATATTATTACAGTGACAAAGAGTTGTTCTCTTCCTTTATGAAAGAATTAGGTCTTGATCCAACAAATATATCTTTAGACCCTGAAACACCTGAAGGAATAGGTAATTTAGCGGCTAAAGCTGTAATTGCAGCGCGAAGAGGAGACGGTGCTAATCAGTATGCAGAAGAAGAAGGTTCTAATGGGGTTGCCTTTTATGATTATAGCAAATATACACCTGTAAATCCAGTAGATAAAATGAATGATATTAATCGCTGGCAACCAAAATATTTTTCTGATGGAAAAGGCGGAAAATTTGCACCTGGTTGTTTAACTCCTTTTTGGAATAAAGTGAAACCTGTTGGATTGCAATCAGCTGATCAATTCCGTTCTATCCCTCCCCCATTATTTGGTTCGGAAAAACTTAAAAAAGAAGTTGATGAGGTAATCGCACTACAAGCCAACTTAACAGATGAAAATAAAGCCCTTGTTGAGTTTATGAGAGATGGACCAAAATCTGTCCAACAAGCTGGCCACTGGCTAAAATTTGCTCAAGATGTCTCTAGAAGAGATAATCATACTTTAGATCAGGATGTCAAAATGTATTTTTTAAATCAAATTACGGCAATGGACTGTTTTATTGCTTGTTGGGACACCAAAATGTTTTATGATTCATCAAGACCAAATGCGTTGGTGCATTACTACTATAACAATCAACCCATTAATGCTTGGGGAGGTCCAGGAAAAGGGACTATTACAATGCAAGGAGAAGAATGGAGACCTTTTTCTCCAGACATATTTTTATGCCCACCTTTCCCGAGTTATGTTTCAGGTCACAGTACTATAAGTGGTGGTTGTGCAGAAGCTTTAAAATTATGGACGGGCAGTGAGGAGTTTGGTCAATCTGTCGAACTAGTAGCAGGAGCTTTAACTGAACCAAATAATTTAGGAAAGAAAGTTGTTTTAAACTTCCCTACTTTTACTGAAACTGCAAATATGGCTGGAATTTCAAGAGTGATGGGAGGTTATCATATTCAATCTGATAATCTTGAAGGTTTAAAACTTGGTAGAGATGTGGCACATGAAGAATGGAAGTTTTACAATATTCACATAGGAAATAAAACTTTCGATTAATAATGAAGTTTTTTTTAAATAACTTTCACAACGTAAAAGTGACTAGCCCAATCATAAATGTTTTAATTATGAAATTTAAACCGTTATCATTGCTATTTATAGTATGTATTTCAACCCAGTCTTGCGATTATTTTTCTAATCCCAATGACAAGATGGTTCGAATTTTGGAGGCTAGAAATAAAATGTATGATGTGAAAAACAATCCGTTCTCTACAGAATTAGAACTGGCTTTCTACGACTCCATTATTAAAACTTCAGAAGATGGTTTTTACAAATTTTCCAACGAAATAAACAAAGGAAATGCATTATTGAAACTTGGTAAAGAAGCGGAGTCAGTAGCAACCCTAGAAAGGGTTATCGACAAAATAAAAAAGTTAGGTGGTAGAGACGACACTGAATCACTAAAAAATTTGGCAATTGCGTATATGAGATTGGGCGAAAAACAAAATTGCTTCAATTATCACAATACAGAATCCTGTATCTTACCCATACAAAAAAACGGAATTCATACCATTCGACAAGGTTCTCAAAAAGCAATAGAGGTATATAAAAAATTATTGGAAATAAATCCTAATGATTATGAATCAAGATGGCTGCTCAATATTGCTTATATGACTTTGGGCGATTATCCAGCAAAAGTACCAAGTCAATATCTAATTCCTAATTTGAATAAAAACAATTCAGATTATACTGTAAAACCCTTTGTAGATGTAGCCACAAACGTTGGTATAAAAAGCAGAAATTTATCTGGCGGGGTTATTCTTGACGATTTTAACAATGATAATTATCTCGATATTGTAACTTCTGACTGGAGTTTGAATGGTGCTATGCACTATTATCAAAACGATAAAAGAGGAGGTTTTATAGATATTTCTAAATTTTCTCAATTAGGTCGTTTCAAAGGAGGTTTGAATATGATTCAAGCAGACTATGATAATGATGGTGATACTGATATTTTTGTATTGAGAGGAGCTTGGATGAAACAATTAGGCCGACAACCTAATTCCTTATTACGTAATAATGGTGATGGTACTTTTACTGACGTGACCATTAAAAGCGGAATATATTCTGAATTTCCTACCCAAACAGCGACTTGGAATGATTTCAATAATGACGGATATTTAGACCTATTCATTGGTAACGAATCATCATCAGAAAATTCATACCCTTGCGAATTGTATTTGAATAATCAAGACGGGACTTTTAAAAATGTTGCCAAACTTGCCAAATGTGACGTTGTTAGTTTTATTAAAGGAGTTACATCAGCAGATTATGACAATGATGGAGATGTTGATTTGTTTCTTTCTGGTATGAATAAAAAGAAAATTTTGTTGAAAAACATGGGAAACAAAAATGATATTCCTCAATTTATAGATGTTACAGATCAAGCAGGTTTAGGAGAACTCAAAGTGTTAACTTTCCCAACTTGGTTTTGGGATTATGATAATGATGGCTGGCAAGATCTTTTTGTTTGTGGTTATCAATATCAAGGTTCTATTGCGGGTAATATTGCTATGGAAGCATTAGGTTTTGCCAATGACGGCAGTAAAATGTATTTGTACCACAATAACCATGATGGTACTTTTACTGATGTTTCTCAAGAAGCAGGTTTACATAAAACTGTATTCGCAATGGGGTCTAATTTTGGAGATATCGATAATGATGGCTTTTTGGACATGTATCTTGGTACTGGAAATCCTGACTATAAATCGCTTACTCCAAATAAATTATTCCGGAATATGGGCAACGGAAAATTTGCAGATGTTACTGTTTCCAGTCGAGTAGGAAATTTACAAAAAGGTCATGGTGTAGCTTTTAATGATTTGGACAATGATGGTGATGCCGACATTTTTGCAGAAATTGGTGGTGCCTATATTGGAGATTCCTTTTATAATTCCCTATACCTCAATCCGGGTCAAAACAACAACCGTTGGATAAAATTGCAATTAGAAGGTACAGATACCAATCGTTCCGCAATTGGAACCAAAATAAAAGTCAGTTTCAAAGAAAATGGTGTTTCCAGATCTGTATATAGGATATTAAATTCAGGCGGAAGTTTTGGGGCATCGGCTTTAAGAATGGAAATCGGAATTGGACAAGCTACAATCATTGACCAAATCGAAATTACTTGGCCAAAAAGTCATAAGAAGAAAGTGTTTAAAAACATTCAGCCAAATCAATACATTAAAATTATTGAGGGAGAAAATAACTTTTCAAAAGTTGATATTAAAAGAACAGTTTTTCCAACTGCTGGTGCGAAATCTTCTATTTGTATATAAAAACAGATACTTGAAAAGCCAAGTTGGATAAAGATTAATGTCTTAGACATTGAATTAAGACATTGAATTAAGACATTAAAGAAACAAAATGATAAATTTTATTATTATAAAGATGAAAAATAGAAAAATGAAAGCAGTTATTTTTAGCCTATTAAGCTTATTATTGCTTATTAACTGTTCTACAAAAGATTCAAGTGAGAAGATATTTTCTACATTAGACCGTTCCGATACAGGGATTGATTTTAGCAATAACTTGATAGAAAATGATTCCTTGAATTACTTTACCTATAATTATATTTATATGGGAGGAGGGGTTGCAACAGGAGATATTAATAATGATGGCCTGGTAGATCTCTTTTTTACAGGGAATCAGGTGTCAAATAAATTGTATTTAAACAAAGGCAATCTAAAATTTGAAGACATTACTGAAAAAGCTGGTGTTGAAGGTGATACCCGTTGGTACACTGGAGTCACTATGGCGGATGTAAATGGTGATGGTTTTTTAGATATTTATTGTAGCGTAGGAGGAAAATTTGGAACGAAAAACAATGAATTGTATATCAATAATGGCAATGGAACGTTTACGGAAAAAGCCAAAGAATACGGTATTGATGATATCGGAAACAGTGTCCAGGGAACATTTTTTGATTATGATAAAGATGGCGATTTGGATTTATTTGTAGCCAACTACCCCCCTACCAAATTTAGTTCGGCAACTAGTGATTATGTACAGATGATGCGCCATGTCAAAGACAATGAATCAGGGCATCTATACCGAAATGATGGTGACCATTTTGCAAATGTTACCGAAGAGGCTGGTGTAAAAGCCTATGGGTTATCATTAAGTGCAACAGTTGGAGATTTAAACAATGACAGCTGGCCTGATATATATGTTTCCAATGATTTCAATTCTCCTGATTTCATGTACATCAACAACCATGATGGTACTTTTAAGGAAGTGGTAAAAGAGGCGACATCCCATAATTCTTTTTACGGAATGGGTGCAGATGTTTCCGATTTTAACAACGATGGAAATTTAGATATTTTTCAGGTAGATATGGATGCCAAAGACAATCGTCGCAAAAAAGCGAACATGTCCAGTATGAATCCACAACTTTTTTGGGATGTAGTAGATGCCGGTTTTAATTACCAATACATGCACAATTGCATGCAGTTGAATACAGGCGTTAATGAAGAAGGTATACCTCATTTTGGCAATGTATCTCGTATTACTGGAACTTCTTCTACAGATTGGAGTTGGGGGCCTTTATTTGCGGATTTTGACAATGACGGGAATAAAGATTTGTTTATAACCAATGGTACCAGAAGAGAAATTAATAACAATGATTTCTTTCATAGTTTAGAAGCTTTAAATTTAAAACCAAAAGACTTACTTAAAAAATCTCAAGAAATTCCTTCAGAGAAAATTGATAATTTTATGTTTCAAAATAAAGGAAATTTAAATTTTGAACAAGTAAATGAAAAATGGGGAATTGAATATAAAGGTTTTTCAAATGGTGTAGTTTATGCCGATTTAGATAACGATGGCGATTTAGATTTGGTGGTAAATAATATTGACGATTATGCCTCTGTTTTTGAAAATTCAAGTTCTAATTTCAATAATTACATTAAAGTAAAATTTGAAGGAAGTTCAAAAAACACTTCTGGTCTAGGGAATCGTGTTTATGTAAAAACCAAAAAAGGAACCCAGATGCAAGAGCTTACTTTATCCAGAGGTTTTCAATCGTCTGTGGCTCCCGAATTGCATTTTGGTGTAGCAAAAGACATTACAATTGATGAAGTTAAAGTAGTTTGGACTAATGGTAAGGTGCAAAAATTATACAATGTAAAAGCAAACCAAACACTAAGCTTTAAAGAGCAAGATGCCAAAGATGAAACGGCAGCGAAAATAACTACTAAAGCCCCTTTGTTTACAACTGAAGACAGTGTGTTTCCCGTTTTTAAACACGAAGAAAATAAGTATGATGATTTTAAAGATCAAGTTTTATTACCTCACAAAATGTCAACTTTTGGTCCAGCTATTGCTGTCGGAGATTTAAATAAAGATGGACTTGATGATTACATCATAGGAGGTGCCGCTACATTTTCTGCTAAAGTGTTTATGCAAACTAAAAATGGGTTTGTAGAGAAAAAAATACAAGCACTAGAAGATGATAATTCTAGCGAAGATACTGGAGTTGTTATTTTTGACGCCGATAATGATGGTGACAATGACTTATATGTAGTGAGTGGTGGTTATGAATTTTTGGTTAACGACCCAAAATTACAAGACAGATTATACCTCAATAACGGAAAAGGCGATTTTACCAAAGCGCAAAAAGGAGTACTGCCAACGATGCTAACAAGTGGTTCAAAAGCGTATCCAATAGATTATGATAAAGATGGAAAGCAAGACCTTTTAGTATTAGGAAGACAAGTTCCGGGACAATATCCGTCACCGGCAACTACTTATTTATTGCATAATATTAGCACGGCATCACAACCAAAATTTGAAGTTTCTAAAAAAGCACCCAAAGAATTTGTCGATTTAGGTATGGCTACAAGTGCCGTAATTACCGATTTTAATAATGACAAATTGGATGATATCATTATTGTGGGCGAATGGATGCCAATCCGTATTTTTCAAAATACTAAAACAGGTTTCAAAGAAGTTTCAGAAGAACTTGGACTAACTGTTGATACTACCGGTTGGTGGTGGAGCATTCAACAAGGTGATTTTGATAATGATGGAGACATGGATTATATCGTTGGAAATAATGGCTTGAATTACAAATACAAAGCCACTCCCGAAGAAACCTTTGATATTTTTGTTAAAGATTTTGATAACGATAAACACAAAGACATCGTGTTGAGTTACTACAATGACGGCAAGCAATATCCTGTGCGTGGTCGTGGTTGTTCGTCTCAACAAATTCCAAATATCAAGAAGAAATTCAAAGATTACGAAAGTTTTTCTGAAGCTACCTTGGTCGATGTTTATACAGAGAAATCACTTAAAGAAGCCTTACATTATAAAGTAAAGTCATTTGCCAGTATTTATTTAGAAAATAAAAACGGCAAATTCATAATCCATGAACTTCCGGTTGATGCTCAACTTAGTTGCATCAATCAAATAATGATAGATGATTATGATAAAGATGGCAAACTCGATGTTTTAATAAGTGGAAACATGTTCAATTCCGAAGTAGAAACGCCTCGAAACGATGCCGGTCATGGATTACTGTTGAAAGGAGATGGCAAAGGAAAATTCAAATCGATTTCAGCAATTGATAGCGGATTTTTTACTCCAGGAGATGTTAAAAACATGGAAAAAATTAGTGTTAAGGGAAAAAGCTATCTTTTGGTTACTAAAAACAATTCGTTTTTACAAAGCGTTAAAATCAATTAAAAATTTCAACAAAACATGTTAAGAGAATAGTTATTGTCTCACATTCTGAGTCAATTATTGATTTGTTGATTTCATATTAGTAGCCATTTTCTAAAAGTTATTATTTATACTTTGTAGATGTTATAGTTCTTAAAAACAATACTTACACGGTTCAAAAGATCTTGTAACGAATTGTTTTTAGGAACTCTTAATTGGCAAATCAATATTTGACAACATCCCTTATCTTGTTCCTAAACAATTTCATGTTTTATCAAGCTTATGTAATTTGTTTGTAAAATTTACTACCCGATTATTGTACGATTTATTCTTCTTTTGGAAAGCGAAACCAATTGGGGATAATTCATTTTATGAATTCAAAACTTCAACATTTAAATTTCTTTTAAAAACATATACAAATCATGAAAAAAATTTCATTTCTATATACTGCATTTATTTTAATCACTTTTATTTTAATCACTTTAAAAACAGAAAAAATTACAGCACAAGGTTGTGTAGCTGTTCGCCAAATGGGTGGGCTTAATATGAATTCTGCCAGTTCATATAATTTAGACAAAGGCGAATTTCAAATAGGGACAAATTACCGATATTTTCATTCTTGGAGACATTTTGTTGGTAAAGAAGAACAATTACACCGTCAAACTACGGGTGGTGGACATGACGAAAATGGTGTAGAGCGAGGCAATGCCGTAAACATTTATTCGAATGCGATAGATTTTAATTTATCTTACGGAATAACCAATAGAATACAGATAAATGCCACTTTGCCTTATGTGCATAATGAACGCTCTCAGGTTCTAAAACAATCAACCCCCATAAAAGACACCCTTCGGTACAGTGTTTATGCACAAGGTATTGGAGACGCCAGAATCAGCGTAAACTATTGGTTTTTTGATCCAAAAACGACTCATAAAGGTAATTTAATGTTAGGATTAGGATTAAAATTAAATACTGGTAGCCATGACAAAATGGATGATGCACCGCAAACCGATGGAACAACAAAAAGAGTTGTAATGGATCAAGCCATTCAGCCAGGAGATGGCGGAGTTGGAATTACTGCAGAAATTCAAGTATTCCGACAATTAACTGAACGCCTTTACGGATTTGCAAATGGTTATTATTTATTCAACCCAAAGGAATCGAATGGCACATTTAAATCAGCGCCAAAAGCAGGTTTAGAAGGTTATGAAATTTATGCTTGTCCTGACCAATATTTTGCAAGAGCAGGTTTATCGGTTGCAGTAGACAAAAAAGAGAATTTTAATGTTTCATTGGCCGGAAGAGTTGAAGGCATTCCTGCCTATGATGCTTTTGGGGGACAAGTTGCCTATCGTCGCCCTGGATACGTTGTGGCGATAGAATATGGCTTTTCTTATCATGTAGGAAAACATAATTTTAGCTTATTTATTCCTTACAATATTGTAAAAAACCGTATTCAAAGTGCTGCTGATATTGCCCGTCAGAATTTACTAAATTCAGTTATCACTGATCCTTCCAAATATGTGCATGTCCAAGGAGATGCTGCTTTCGCTGACTATTCTATTAATTTAGGATATTCTTACCGATTTAATTTAAGCAAAAAGATGAAGCTAACAATGCTTTAATATAAACACTTTGTTCTAATGATTTATTATCCAAAATTCGAAACAAATGAAAACTACTTTTAATTTTTTCTATTTCTTGTTAAGTAATAAAATGGGGAAACACGGTGTCAACTTAATGCGCACTGCCCTATCGATAATATATATTTGGTTTGGAATTCTGAAAATTTTCGGAATGAGTCCTGCCGGTGATTTGGTAGAGAAAACCGTTTTTTGGTTTAGACCAGAATTTTTTATTCCAATTCTTGGAATTTGTGAAGTCTTGATTGGATTAGGATTATTAATTAGGAAATTGATTCCTACAGCTATTGTATTGCTGTTATTACACATGATAGCAACCCTCACTCCTTTCTTTATTCTACAATCCAGCTGTTTTGAGATATTTCCTTACGAACCAACCATGATAGGCCAATACATTATAAAAAATCTTGTTTTGGTTGCGGGTGCCCTTGTTATTGCTGGAAAATATAATGAGAGTTATTACATCGAAATGAATTTGAAAAAAGAACAGCAAAAATTTGCTGCAAATGCTCAAACGAGTAATCATCAAATTTAAACGAATAATAAAATAGCAAATGAAAGTATATGCACAAAGTATATTAGCATTACTGCTGTTATAAATGTTAATTACAAACTTCTTTGTTAGTTTAAATTTTAATATTAAAATCAATACTTATAATTATGTTACGAAAAAAATATTTAAAGTTACTGATCTGTTTTTTCTTTTTGTTTACTGCGATGATGAATGCGCAACAACAAAATTTGAAAGGAATAGTCGTAGATGCCAAAAACAATTTGCCTCTGGTTGGGGCAACGGTTCATTCAAAAATTGAAGAAACTACAACCAATAAAAATGGCGAATTTGTTATTCAAAATCAAAAATTGCCATTTACATTAAAATTGAGTTATATTGGATATCAAACACAGGAAATTGTGGTACACTCTTTTGATTTATTAACAGTGAGACTACTTAAAGACTCTAATCAATTAGATGAAATCCTAATTTCGAGTGGGTATTTATCCCAGAAAAAATCTGAGTTTTCCGGTTCCGTTTCCACAGTTTCAGCCAAGCAATTACAGAACCGTCCTTCAGCCAGTTTTGATCAATTATTAGGCGGTCAAGGAACGGGAATCGATGTTATTCAATCTACTAGTGTATTGAATAACACACCTGTTATCCGGGTTCGAGGTTTAAATACGATTACATCTGGGCTTTTTCCTTTAATAGTGGTAGATGGTGTGGCTGTTTTTACCGGTTCATTGGGTGGATTTGTTGGTAACAATCCACTTTCTGGAATTAACCCCAATGATATTGAGTCCATCAATGTGTTGAAAGATGCTTCGGCTGCCGCAATTTATGGCTCTAGAGCAGCAAATGGCGTTATGGTAATTACCACCAAAAAAGGTAAAAAAGGTACCACTAAATTCAATTACAACAGCTGGTTCAGTCGAAGCACACCTTATAATTTACCAAAATTATTGAATGCAGAAGATTATACTATGATAAAAAATGAAGCCTTGGTCAATGCCGGTAAAGCACCTGGTTTTTTCTTGGCTACCAATCCCGATGGAAGTACGGTAAATACGAATTGGTATGATGTGGCTTACGAACCGGGTTTTTCGAGCAATCACAATATTAACATTTCGGGAGCTAATGAAACGACTCAATATTATTTTTCTGTAGACTATACAAACCAAAATAGTTTTATAAAAAACAATACGTTTCAAAATTACATGACACGATTAAACATCAGTCATAAGGTCAATAATTTTATTAGGGCTGGTGCCAATGTTTCTTATAGTAGAGCAAAAAACGTAGGGCCAAATACGGGTGCCGTTGCGGGTAATACCTTGTCTTCATCTACCTATAACACAGAGTATATCACTAATGAACCTTTGGGAAGAATGACTTATGTTTTGCCTCCCAATGTACCTGTTTACAATCCGGATGGATCTTATAGCATTCAAAACGGAATAAGTGTAGGTTACGGAGCCAATATTCCGGCGCTTATTGGTTCCATAAATGCTTACAATTTAGCAATGGTTCAAGAACTTGATTTGACCACTTCAATTAGTAAATCATTTTTAGGAAATTTGTATGGAGAGTTTGATTTAAACAAAAAATTGACTTTTAGAACCAGTTTGGGATTGAATTCCATTGGGCTCGAAAACAAATTATTTCTAAATCCAATTCACGGAGGGGGTGCTTCTTATAACGGTGTAGCAACCAACATCGCTACTGATTTATCAAGAACCGATTGGGCAAATACCCTTACATATAGAGATTCATTTAAGGAGAACCATAATTTAGAGATCTTGGTAGGTTATGAGCGAATTAAAACAACTATGGACAGTTGGGGTGCTTCTCAAACTAATGTCACGGATTCCTATTATAAAAATTATCAAGGAAGTTATGCTAATATTTCACCTATTGGGAATGAGCTTTCAGAAAATGCTTTATTATCTTATTTTACCAACCTAAACTACAATTTTAAAAACAGATATTTCCTGACTTTAAATTATAGAATTGATGGTTTATCGGCTTTATCCGAAGGAAACAAATACGGTAATTTTGGAGGAGGTTCGGTAAGTTGGAACCTGTTGGAAGAATCCTTTTTAAAAGATTCAAAAATAAACGATTTCCTGAATAACTTAAAATTGAGAGCCAGTTATGGTATTGTAGGAAACAGCGAAATAGGAAACTACCCTTCTATTGGAACTTATAATTCATCAACTTATGGTGGTTCACCAACTTTGGGTTATTCTCAAACTGCCAATCCTAATCTAAAATGGGAAACAAGTTCAAAACTCGATTTAGGACTAAATTTCGCAATGTTAAACAATCGCGTTGCAGTTGAGTTTGATTATTTCAATAACAAAATTAGAGATTTGATTCTAAAAACACCTCAAGCACTTTCGGCAGGAATTCCGAATAATTATATCAACGAAAATGTGGGTGGTATGTACAATACAGGTTATGAAATCGGGATTAACGCACTCGCTATTAATAACAGGGATTTCAATTGGAATGTGAGTTTGAATCTTTCTACTCTTAAAAATAAAGTGACTTCATTGGTGAGTGATGTATTTGTACCAAGTGTATTTGGGGTACAAAATATGACTCGAGTGGGCTATTCGATAGGATCTGTTTTTGCGGTGCCTAATAAAGGTGTAAATCCAGAAAACGGTCAAATGGTTTTTATAAATCGTGAAGGCAAAGAAGTGCAATACAATCATATCGGTTCTCCAAAATGGACGTATCTTGATGGTAGTGCCGCGCCGGCGATAGACAATTACAAAGATGGTGTTATGCAAGGGCCTTCATTACCAAAACTGTTTGGAGGATTAAATAACACGTTCAATTATAAGAATTTTGTTTTGGGTGTAAATCTAACTTTTGCACAAGGAAATAAACTCTATAACGGAACGCGAGCAACCAATTCAGATCAACGTTATTTTAACAATGGCGAATTTATAAAAAACAGATGGACAACTCCAGGTCAAATCACCGATATTCAAAAGTTGTATTATGGCGATAATATTTCGGCAGGTTTCTCATTTTCAAGCACTTCAAAAGTAGAAGATGGTTCTTTTGTGAAATTTAAAAATGTGTCTTTGGGATATAATGTACCCACGGATATCTCTTTTCTAAAAAACACATTCAGTTCTATTTATGTGTATTTACAAGGGACTAACTTATACACTTTTACTAAATATAGAGGTTCTGATCCCGAGGTTTCTATCAACGGAAACTCCATTAATTCAGGAAAAGATCAAAATGTTCCACCCAACGCTCAGGTGTATACTTTGGGTTTAAATATTGGATTTTAATTATAAAAAGAAACAAAATGAAAAAATATATTTTAATCAGCTGGGTAATTCTAATGTTCACATCAGCTTGTAATGACGACTTATTAGACACCAATCCTGAAAGCAGTATTCCCGAATCGATCGCGTTTAGCACTCCAGATAAAATTTTGGCGCAGACCAATAACTTGTACAAAAAATTGCAAAATCAAAGTTTTTATGGTGGTAGATACATTGTTTTTAATGAACAACGAGCGGATCAATTTGGTCAAAATGACGGAAATGCGGCGACAGGTTCTGCCGTTTGGAATCAAAATGTGGCATCAACAAATGATTTTGTGAATAATGTTTGGTCCGTAGGGTACACAGCAATTAATGCCTCTAATATTCTAATTAGTAAAATGAATGAAACTACGGTGATTTCAAATGAATTGGCTAAAAACTACATTGCCGAAGCCAAATTTATTCGTGCCTTTTGTTATTTTAGTTTGATTCAAACCTATGCCAAACCTTATAATCAAGACAAAAATGCTTTGGGTCTACCTTTACGATTAACACCGATTACGACTTCGGGGAATAATGACTTGGCTAGAAGTTCTGTAGAAATGGTATACACGCAAATTCTGAAAGATTTAGATGAGGCAGAAATGGATTTGCCTGTTAGCTACTCCACGCCATTATTGAATACTTCAAGAGCTAAAAAATGTACTGCAATTGCTTTGAAAACACGAGTTTTATTGGTGCAAAATAATTTTGACAGAGTGATTTCAGAGTCTAAAAAAATCGTGTCTGCTACAATGCCTTTTCAGTATGTAGAAGGGGATTTAACCCAAAAATTAGAAGCTAATTTTACGACTATTTTTGGGGGAAGTTACACTGGAACTGAAGCTATTTTTTCTATTCCTTTCGCAAATTCTACCACCGAAACACCAGCCGCACAATATGCCTTAGCGTATAATTATTTAACGCAACCTATTATCTTTTTAGCTGCAGCAGGAATTGTTAGCGATCCTGCATTTAATTCCAGTACAGATACACGTTCCAGCCTCATAGGTAACAGCGCGGCCAATCAAAAAGTATTGAAAAAATTCAGTATCACCACAGCACCTTTTAGAGATTATGTACCCGTAATTCGTTATGCTGAAATATTGTTGAATTATGCTGAAGCAGCTGCAAACAAAGATGATTTGACAACTGCAACGGCTTTGCTCAAAGCAGTAAGAAACCGTTCAGACTCTAATTATGTGTTTCCAACAAATGACATTACTACAAAAGAGGCTTTGATTGCGACCATACAAAAAGAAAGAGATATTGAGTTTTTAGGTGAAGGTTTCCGATTGATGGATTTACAAAGAAAAGTGCAAACCTTACCTGCCAAAAAAGGCGCTATCGGGACAGCTCCTTTGGTGTTGCCAACTAGTAGTAATTATATTTGGCCAATACCTAGTGGGGAAATATCGGCAAACAAACTAATAGAACCAAACCCTTAAAAAAACACTGACGGTATTAAATTATTGATACTTTGAAATTGTATAAAATTTCCATGCTGAATTATATCGTAGATGTAATTTGGTATGGAAATTTAAGTTTTATGTGTTTTTTTCGTTTAAGTCTGCTTCATTTGTTCTATAAAATGCTTGATTTGTAGGAGTCCTATCTCCCCTATTCCTTTATTTTTGAATGATTGTTAATTGGATTTATTTTCTCTTACCATAAAAATCAAATTATTTAATTAAACCAAGTCGGTTTACTAAAACATCTAAAATGAGATTACGATCTATCGCCATTATTTTATTTTCAATATTTTTTCAGAGTGCTTTTTCCCAAACGGATGCAGCGACTGAAAAAAGAATTCAACAGTTAATTAAGAAAATGACTTTGAAAGAAAAAGTCGGTATGCTGCATGGAAACTCTAAATTTTACACTTCAGAAATAAAACATCTTGGCATTCCAGAATGGGCTTTGTCTGATGGACCACACGGTGTTAGAGCAGAAATGAATCGTCATGACTGGAAATATACGGGACAAACTAATGATTCTTCTACTTGTTTTCCTCCCGGAACGGCTATGGCTGCCAGTTGGAATTTAGAATTAGCCAGACAACGTGGATTAGTTCTAGGTGAAGAAGCCCGTTTTCGTAAAAAAGATGTGTTATTAGGTCCTGGAATCAATATCATTCGTTCTCCACTTTGTGGACGAAACTTTGAGTATTTGAGCGAAGATCCTTTTCTTATTTCTCAACTTTCCATAAATTATATTGAGGCTTTGCAAACGAAAGACGTTGCTGCTTGTGTGAAGCATTTTGTAGCCAATAATCAAGAAGAAAATCGTTTTGTTATTGATGTAAATATGAGCGAACGCGCTTTACGTGAAATTTATTTACCTGGTTTTAAATCCTCAATTGTAGATGCAGGAGCATTGACGGTTATGGGTGCTTATAATAAATTTAGAGGGGAATATTGTACCGAAAACAATTATTTGGGTCGAACAATATTACGAAATGAATTTAATTTCAAAGGGGTTTACATGTCGGATTGGGATGCCGTTCACAGTACTGAAAAAGCGGCTTTGGCTGGTTTGGATTTAGAAATGGGAACTGAAAAAGCAAATTATGATGATTGGTATTTCGCAGACCCTTTGATCAAAGCAGTAAAAGAAGGACGCATAAAAGAAAGTGTTGTTAACGAAAAAGTGGCAAACATTCTGAGAGTGATGATTAAAACGAAAGTATTGAATCCTAAAACTCGCGAAGTGGGTTCGTTTAATACCAAAGAACACCAACAAGCAGCCTATCGTTCCGCTGTAGAAGCAGTTGTTTTATTGAAAAACGAAAAACAAATTTTACCGTTAAATATGCATGCCTTAAAATCAGTGGCAATCATTGGCGATAATGCGACTCGTAAACATTGCGGTGGCGGATTTAGTTCAGAAATCAAAGCTTTATATGAGGTAACACCGCTTCAAGCGATGACTGAAAAATTTGGTAATACAGTCCAAATTAACTTTGCTCAAGGTTATGAAAAACAATCTCATGTAGCGGAAAGAAGCAACGAAGGACAATTAAATACCGACAAGATCGATTGGAAATTAATAGACGAAGCTGTTGCTCAAGCTAAAAAATCAGATGTGGCAATTATTTTTGCGGGTCTTAATCATGATTTTGATTCAGAATCCTTTGACCGTTTGCACATGCGTTTGCCTTACGGACAAGAAACATTAATTCAAGAAGTAGCTAAAGCCAATCCTAAAACAATTGTGGTAATTATTGCGGGTTCTCCACTTGAGCTAGCGGGTATTGAATCTCGTGTGCCTGCCTTGGTTTGGGGATGGTACGGCGGTATGGAAGCCGGTAATGCTGTTGTTGATGTATTGAGTGGCAAAGAATTCCCTTCGGGAAAACTTCCTTTTACAATTCCGGTTACTTTAAGCCAATCGCCAGATCACGCTTTAGGGGCGTATCCCGGACATGATTTGAAAGTGAATTATGATGAAGATATTTTAGTTGGTTACCGTTGGTTTGACACCAAAGGAATAGCTCCTCAATACCCTTTTGGTTACGGAATGTCTTATACTTCTTTTGAAATCTCTAATGCTACTACAGACAAAAAAGTCTATAGTGCCAATGATGAAATCGTGGTGAAATTCAATATTAAAAATACGGGAAAAACCAATGGTGCAGAAGTTGTCCAATTATATGCAGGTCAAACGACTTCTTCTGTTTTAAGACCTAAAAAGGAATTAAAAGCATTTGATAAAATATTTCTTGCACAAGGAGAACAAAAAACGGTTGATTTGAAAGTAAAAGTAAAAGACTTGGCTTTCTACGATGAGAAAACATCAAGCTGGAAAATAGAACCGGGCGAATTTGTACTTTATACAGCAACATCGGCCAAAGATATTGTGAGTAGTTTGGCAATTACTGTACAATAAATTGTTTTTAAAATATTTAAAATGGGATGGTAAACACAACTTTGCAGTACTTTAGTTTGCCTAGGAGAAACAAAATTACGGTTAACAACCCATTTTTAAATTGATGAAATCATCTTGCAAATTTATTTTCAAGTGTTATTGTAGGCGCTCAAATTACCAAAAACCGGATGATTGTATTGGAATCAGTTATAATTAACCGGCAAACAATTTGAGCAGATAAAACGTTGTTTTTTATTCCAAAATAAGCGAATAATCCCCAATAAATCGAACATTTAAGTTTTGATATATTGGGGATTATTGGCTATAAATATAATTTCTAAAGCAATTAAAAAACAGAACTTAAGAGTTTTAAAGGGGAATAAGAACTAGTATACAAAAACATTTCAGAAAATTAATTTATAGTTAACATCCTTTTTTCAAGACAGTCCATAATTTTGCTCTATTTTGAAATCCACCTACATAATCAACACCCCATTCGGGATTATTTTTAGCGTTCACATCTTGGCAAATTTTAAGTTCTGAAAGCATGTATTCCTTCCGTTTATTACATTCTGAATTAGCTGTAGATACATAATTTAAAGCCATAGCAGTCAAATAGTGTCCTGCAATATGACCATCAATTCCGTCCCATTTTTGATAGGTTTTGACCTTTACAGCTAATCCGGCTTCTTTTCGGTAAGGTGCCAACATTCGGTCAATAACTCCAGAGAGAAAATCAGAATTATATAGCTTTGCTTGCTTCAATAACAGCCTTATAGGCTGGTTTTGGATTCAATTGTCCATCAAACAAAAGCGCATCCTGTCCACGTCGCCAAGAACGAGTATCACTTAAACCCCAGAAAGTTACACGTTCGATAACGTCAGTATGTCGCATGAAAATTTCGAATAGTTTTTTATATACTTCAGCCTGCTTTAAATAGTTTTCAGCCGGAATTTTTCTGTCGCCCTGATTCACTCCAAAAGCACCACTGTTATCCCCTGTTGCAGTTACATCAAGTTCTGTAATAGAAACTTTCAACCCCAGCGATGCGTAGTTTTCAATGGCTTTTTCAACGTCGGCAAGGTTAGTGTCCAAATGCCAGTGTCCCTGAATTCCAACTCCAGTGATAGGAGCTCCTTCTTTAATGAGACGCTTAAGTAGTAACATAGAGCTGGCGTGTTTTCCTTTGTTTTGAACAGCTCCTTGTTCAATATTATAGTCATTGTAATACAACTTAGCTTTAGGGTCGGCTTGATGCGCCCATTTAAATGCTTTGGTTAATACATCGGGTCCAACAACCTTATACCAACTGAAAGTTCGAAGACCTTCTGTCAAACCGTCGCCACCATCAATGATGGATTCATTGAACACATCCCAACCAATAATGCGTCCTTTGTATCGTCCTACAACGGTTTTGATATGTTTCTCCAAACGTTTTAGCGCTACTTTCTTACTTGCCAAATCTCCTTTGATACTTTTTGCCCACATCTCATCCATTGAGAGGCGTGGTGCATTTCGATCAAACCCCATTCCTGGACGTCTTGCCGGTTGTGCTTCTTCTGTCTTCGGATTTACTGCTTGAAAAAACCATGCTGGAGTCTGTGAATGCCAGCCTAAGGTATGTCCCCATACTTTTAACCCATTTGCCTGACACCAATCAACCATAGCATCAGCAGTTTTGAAGTTATAAGTATCTTCCGACGGATGAATTGACTGTGGTTTCATACAGTTTTCAGGAGTAACAATGTCGTATTGCGCTTTAATACTTGCTTGATATGCATCATTATTTGATGTAAGATCATCAGCACAGCCAATAAGAAATTTTCCGGCAAATGCTTCTTTTAGTGACTTCTGGGACAACGTATTGTCCTGAGCATATATAGAGACAGTTAAAGCCTCAATCAGGATTAAACCTGCAATAAAAATTTTTTTTATCATAATGTATTAAATTTAATTAGTTAGTTTTTAATAGTTGTTAAAACTGCATCTTCTGAATAATCTTTTACTTTTGACGTGTTTTCAAGCAGCTTTGCAACTGCTACCTCAAAGGTTTTTATGCTTTAATGTCTTGGCTTAAGCTAAAAAAACCAAAACCAAGCACAAGAAAAACTTATTGTTCTGGAAACCTATGATAAATATTTAAAGTTTAACGACAACTTTTTTACCAGCATAAGTCACAACTTTATCCATTTTTTTACCATCAGCTACAACTACAATATTAAATTTTCGAGTAGCAAGCATTCCTGGAAAAGAACCTTTGCGATTATTAATCGTTACTAATTTCTTTGCATTGTTCCAAGTAAAAGTTATTGTAGAATATATCCCTTTTTCGTAGTTGTAATTATCGTTTTCGTCTTCATACAAAGTGAATTCGCCGTTAGCTCCAGGGTAAACACGGATTTCAAGGCTATCCCATTTCTTTTCAGTAGCATATTGTACTTGTGGTCCAAATGGAATTATACTTCCCGCCTTAATGTACAAAGGAATCTCATCGATTGTTGTTGCTTTCACTATTTCCTGACCACCGTTGATTTTCTCATTTGTCCAGAAGTCATACCACGCTGTTCCTTCTGGCAAATAAACTTTTGTCGATTTAGCTTGAGCGAAAGTAACAGCTTCGACTTTGGCACCATTGGCATCCTCTTTTTTATTCCAACCAGTCTCTTCGTTTGATTTAACAATCGTTTCCGGGGTATATTGGGCGTTAACAATCGGTGCCACCAATATTGATTTACCAAACATGTACTCATTGTTCATATTGACAACTTTCTTATCATTGAAATCCATAACCAAAGCCCGCATCATAGTCGATTGATTTTTTGTAATATCCCATGAAGCAGAGTAAATGTATGGCAAAAGTGAATAACGTAAATGAATTGTTTTTGCTATAGCATCGTAGATTGTCTCCCCTTTTTTTCCAAAATTATATATTTCTCTAGGAATATCGGTACCATGAGAACGCATCATAGGGGTAAATGCACCAAACTGAAGCCAGCGAACATACAATTCCTGAAATGATGGATTCTTAGTTCCTGAGCTCCATCCATGATTGTAAGAACCCGCAAAAAAACCGCCAATATCCGTATTCCAATAAGGAATTGCACTCATCGAAAAATTAAGACCTGCCGGAATCTGATTGCGTAACGATTGCCAAGAGGAATTTACATCACCCGACCATGTGTTAGCTCCATAGCGCTGTTGTCCCGCAAAAGCAGAACGAGTAAGGATAAATACACGCTTTTCAGAATTTTCCGCACGTTGATGCTCTGAAACACCTCCTACTGTCATCAATGGGAAAGCATTACGAACCTTACGGAATGACCCTAAATAGGTTTTAAGATCGAAATCGGAAGGTTTGAAATCCAAGTGATCCGGTTCTGATGAATCCATCCACCAACCATCTATTCCCACAGAAAAAAGACCTTTGCTCAAATACTTCCAATATATATCACGAGCTTCTGGATTGTACGGATCATACGGTTGAACACCTGAAGGATATTCTAGAATTGGTGGCCAAATTTCCGATCCTGATTGAGGCCATGTACCAAAATTTAAAAGCATACCTTTTGGTTGCATTTCTCTGAATTGCTTGGTTTGTGGTCCAAATGAATTCCATATAGAAATAATGACATGTGCATTCATATTGTGAATATCATCCACCATTTTCTTTGGATTATAAAATTCAGAATTAAGAAACTCCATTGCATTCCACAAATAGTTGTTACCCCAGTATTGCCAATCCTGAATAATTCCATCAAGCGGTACTCCAAGTTCACGATACTTACTCACTACTCCTACCAATTCATTTTGGCTTTTGTAGCGTTCTTTACTTTGCCAATAACCAAATGTCCATAATGGAAACATTGGCGCTTGTCCCGTAAGTTCACGCATACCAGCAATTGAACCATCAATATTTCCACCAAGCATAAAATAGTAGTCAATACAATCACCTACTTCCGATTTAAATGATGCCGCTTCTGGCTTATCTTCAAAAACTGTTGGTGAGTAGTTGTCCCAAAACAATCCATACCCTTTTGTTGAAACAAGAAATGGAACATAATCATCGGTATTGCCCTGCACCATGTTGATTTTTGCGTTTCGAAGTGACAATTTACCACGTTGTTGTTGACCTAAACCATATATACCTTCCTCTTTACTCAAAGTAAACGATTGATTGATGGAAAAGGTTTTTGAACCTGCATCATCAAAATCAGTAAAACTTGCACCAGATTCTTTTTCTTTTAAAAGAGCTGAACCGGTAACTGAACCATAAGATATTGCCCCAGATTTTAAATCAATATCCACTTTCAATTTTTCGCTTTTCAACGAAAGTATATCTCCTTTTTGTTGGATTGCGAATTTTGTACGCTGTGGTTTTTTAATTACAGATAAACTTTCTTTTTTGTATTCAAATCCTTCTGGAGATTTTAAAACACGAACAATGCTTGGACTATAGAATTGAACCTCAACATCATTTGAATTAATTTTGACTTTTACACCTAAACTGGTTTTTTGAAATGATTGCGCTTGAATACTTATGGCTAGTACCAAAAGTAATAAAAGTATTAGATTCTTTTTTTTCATGAATTAGTTTAATTATGGTTATTAAAGTGTTAATAGGCGTAAATTTACTGTTTATATAGTTTTTAACTATCATATGAAATCCCTTAATTATATTAATTTTCATTAAATAATTAATGCCTTTAATCTACAGACTTTGTTCATAACAACTTATAAACCCCAATCACGACATAAGGCTCCTCCCCTGGTTTTAATTCTGGCATTTTTAATGTTCCGATGAAGATAGCATGGTTAAGATAATCATAAGGACTATCATTTGGTGCTTCTAAATCCAGAACAGATTTGCAGTAGAAAGCCTTACTTTTTGCATCAATATGAATCAATGCCTTATTAATAACCTGAATAACATATCCGTCATCAGTTTTCAACAGATAACGGGCATTGAGTTCAGTATCTCCATCGGTACGAACCAATTGCCAGTCTTCACCGCCAGACAAAACTTCTCCTTTTATTTTGGGTCCTATAAATGTTCCTCCAGTTATCGGAATGACTCTTCGAGTACCACGCTTGCTTTCACCAACGTTTATCATATTGGCAATTTTAACTTTTGCATCCCACATAAATTCAGTCTTGAAATCTTTATAAATATTCCCTTTATCCACGGTGTCATCATTTTGGGCACTCAACTTTTGTGTAAATAAAAATGTCATTGCCAATACAATTAAAATCATTTTGACAAATGATTTATCTCCTTCTATTTGTGTTTTTCTGATTAAAAACATTTTACTTGTTTAATAATTACTTTTTAAATTTCATGTTTTCCCTTTTTATCATTTAGTAGAAAATTCCCACCAATCAAAGTTGAATAATTCACGTCCTGCTGTGATATTTTGTCCATTAAAACAAAAATAAACATCATGTTTACCTGTTACTTCCTGATTTAGTTGAGAAGTAAATGTTTTAAAAACCTCCCATCCGCCTGTACGAGGAAGTTGAATAGAGGATACAATTGGCCCTGTAACACTGTCAAGACGAACTTCCAAAATACCACCATCAAGTCCTGCTGCCAATGAAGCAGAAAATGATTTGGGTGATTGATTGCCAAAATTAACCTCACGAACTTTTGTGTACCCTTTCAGTCTCGTACTTGATACATATACCCCAATTTTTGCGTTTTGGGATATGGAACATTTTTCTGACCATGCCATTGTCTCTGCTTCAATACGTTTGTAGGGATTCAATTCCCCTACAGGTTTAGGTCCTTCACTGGAGATAGAAATCGAAGGAATAGTTCCATCAGGGTTGTATGTAAATTGTTCTACGCAAGCAGCACGCCCATAACTTCCCCCTGTAGGGAGTAATCCCGTATGATAAAAAAGATAAGAGTTGCCTTTGTAATCAATAATTCCTCCGTGATTGGTAAAACTATTTGTTTTCTGGTTCTCCATAATTTTCCCTTGGTATTTCCATGGGCCAATTGCAGAATTACTTGTAGAATAAGACAGGCTTTCTCCCCCTTTTCCCATTCCTGCATACATCATGTAATAGAAGTTGTTCCTTTTATAAAACCAAGGCCCTTCGACAAACGTATCTTTATTCGGATTTTCAGTGCTTTTGTTGCCTCGGACACCTCCAAAAGTCTCTACACTAAGAGGAACAGTTACAATATCATCGGAATAAGAAATCATATCTTTATTCAACTTAACATAAAATAAACCTCCGTTACCCCAATAAAGGTAGGCTTGCCCATCGTCATCTATCGATACTGTTGGATCAATATTAGACCAACTTCCGGTACTAATTAATGGTTTGCCAAGCGCATCTTTGAATGGTCCAGTTGGTGAATCTGAAACAGCCACTCCTATCGCCATATCGTTTTTTGTAGTTTGCGCACAGATGTACCAGTAAAATTTACCATCACGTTCGATACATTGAGAAGCCCAGGCGCGATCGCGTGCCCATTTGAAAGATTCTAGAGAAATTGGACTTCCATAATCCGTCCAGTTTACCATATCGGTAGTAGATAATACACGCCATTTGGTCATGTAATAAAAGTCAAATCCTGGTATGTCATCCCCAACGTATGCATAGAGCGTACCCTTATGAACCATCGGTGCCGGATCTGGAGCAAAATGGGTTTGAACAATCGGATTTTGTGCCTTACTCATAAAGGGCAACAATACCATCAGAACTATAATGGCAATTAATTTTTTCAACATTTTATACTTCATAATTATTTAATTTTATGTCAATTACTCAAGTTAATTTTCGTTTAATGCATTATTTAGTTGGCGAAAATTTGTAGAGAAACTCTCCAAACCGTTTGAGCAGATAAACTATTTACTCCTAGAAAACTAAATGCGGATAAGAAACCAAATAAATAATAGAACAGCTTGATACAAACTTCTTTTAACTCATTTACAGCTATTTCGAGTGTTGGTGATTTTTTATTTCCGTTTTAACAATGAATTGCAAACTTGAGAACTATTGAATGGTAACTTTTATCGTTTTTAAAGCCTTTGAATCAGAGCTATTTCCATACAACAATTCGTAATCACCGGAAGCAACAATCATTTTACCCTGTTGAGAATCGAAGAATTCAAAGGTAGAAGGCATTAACGAAAGAGTCACTTGTTTCGATTTTCCAGATTCAACTTCCACACGTTGAAATTCTCTCAAGGTTTTGAGTGGCCCCTCTATATCATCTACTTTTCGAACGTAAACCTGAACTACTTCAGCACCGTTACGTTTACCAGTATTGGCTACCGGAATGGTAATATTCACTGTTTCGCTATTCTTGATGGTTGTTTTGTTGAGCTTGGCTTTACCAATAGTAAAATTGGTGTAGCTCAATCCAAATCCAAATGGAAAAAGTGGATTAGACATAAATCTATAAGTACGACCTTTCATGGAATAATCTTCAAAATCAGGTAATTGATTGCTATTTTTGTAAAAAGTCACAGGAAGACGACCCGAAGGATTGTATGCTCCAAAAAGGACATTGGCTATGGCAGTCCCACCGGCTTGACCAGGATACCAGGCTTGTAAAATAGCTTCACAAGATTCTGTTTCAGGAACAAATCCCATGGCCGAACCAGAGAAATTCACAAATACCACTTTTTTGCCGGCTGCTTTCAAAGCCTGTAGCATACGGCGTTGGATAGCTGGCAGTTCTATATCCGTTCGATCACCGCCTTTGAAACCCGGAATTGTCACACGCATTTCCTCACCTTCCAGCGATGGAGCAATACCTCCTGCAAAAATTACAACATCAGCATCTCTTACTTTAGCAATACTGGCAGCCAAATCTACAGGAACCAATGAACCGAAGTCAAAATTCAAGGCAGCATCGGCATTTCTTTGAGAAAATGTAATATCAATGGCATATGATTTTCCAGCCTCAGCTTTCAAGGTATATACATTGGTCGTATTATTTGCAAAAACATTTCGCACCACCAACTCTCCGTTAATTGTCAAAGTAGCTCTTCCGTTGGTTTGAAATTGGAATGCCACATCTTCAGATTTGGTTGGTTTAAAAACCGTTTTGTATCGTGCTGAGAAATTTTGGATATTGACTCCTGCAGCAAAAGCAGTGGCTCCCATAGTCGTTAGATGAAACGGTGCTGAAAGGATATCCGTTGCAACAGGCTCTCCTTCGGATGTTATGATGTTCCAATATTGGGCACTAAATCCTTTTTTGCCGTCAATACTACATTCAGAAAAAAGACTGCTAACGGCAACATCGTTTGTACGGTCACATCCCCATTCGTAAACCAGTTGAGATTCCGGTAAAGATTTCTGCAAAGCTTCAAGCAAAGTAACAGTGTGACTAGGAAATCCGTTGTAATTTCCCCATTGCATTATCGAGTCTTTTGCATTCGGACCCATAATTGCAATTTTTAGCTTTTTATTCAATGGCAGGATGTTATTTTTGTTTTGCAACAATACGATACTTTCTTCCGCCATGCGAAGTGCCAATGCTTGATGTTCTTCACTATTAACTACCGAATATGGGATATCCCAAACAGTCTTGTCATTCATTTCACCTAACTCAAAACGAGCTTTGAGCAATCGTAACAACGATTCATCGATACGTTTTTCATCAACCAAACCAGTTTTAACAGCCTCTGGTAAATTACTGAAATCGCTACCACATTCCAAATCGGTACCATTCAAAACCGCATTAGCAGCTGCATGTGTCGCATCCGGTTGAGTCGCATGTGCATTATCATGATAGAAATCTGAAATAGCCCAACAATCTGACACCACCAATCCGTCGAATTCCCAATCATTACGCAGTATTTGTGTCAATAAGCGATTACTTCCGCAACAAGGCTCGCCCTCAAAACTATTATAAGCGCACATAACTTCTTTTACCTTGGCTTTCTGTACCAAATCCTTAAAAGCTGGCAAGTACGTTTCCCATAAATCACGGGGGTTAATGTTTTCTGCATTGAAAGAGTGTCTGTTCCATTCTGGACCGGAGTGAACGGCAAAATGCTTCGCACAAGCATGTAATTTGTCATATTCGGCATCTTCAGGCCCTTGCAAAGCTTTCACTACCGCAACTCCCATTCGACTGGTCAAAAAAGGATCTTCGCCATAAGTCTCTTGTCCACGACCCCAACGCGGATCGCGAAATATATTTACATTTGGGGTCCAGTAAGTCAAACCTTGATAGCGTTTCAACCCTCCCTGTTCACTGAATTTATTCGATTTAGCTCTTGCTTCGTCCGCCACAGCAGTAAAGGCATCAAACAGCAAACCATTATTGAAAGATGCAGCCATACCAATAGCCTGAGGAAAAACAGTTGCTAATCCTGAACGACCAACGCCATGCAAGGCTTCATTCCACCATTCGTATGCCTTGATTCCCAATCGTGGAATAGCTGGCGAGTTATTTTGCATCAATGCCGCTTTTTCTTCTAGTGTAAGTCGAGATAATAGATCCTTTGCTCTAACTTCGGTATTTAATTTCGTGTTTTGATAAGGATATTGTTGCCCTAATAAACTTGCAGTGAACAGGAAACTAACAACACAAAGAACCATTTTTTTCATAAATCTATTTTTTATTAATTAAGATATGTTTAAGAGTAGAAACACTCTTATTTTGAGTAAACAACGTAAGTATAAGCCACACAAACACTAAATATTTTTTAAATTCTAATTGACGAAGGATACATTAATATGTTTTTATTTGTTCGTAGTAAATTATATCAAATAATTTATCCAGTTTTTAATTAAGCATGGTAAATATATTAAAAAATACACAATACACAATCGGTTGCATGTTTTTAGGTTAAAAAACAATACTTCATTTTAATAATTCTATTTACCCTGTCTTTTTTCATCTCATAGTGATTTTGTTTTCCAAATAACTTCGGAACAATTTGAACAAATAAATACAATTTTCCTTAAAATGCATACCGAATTATTTAATGCGTAACTATTTGATGGACCTTATTCATTATGTTATAGCCGGAAGTGGCTAAACATATATTAAAATAGTATCTAAGAATAATAATGTCTTTAAAAATTAGAAATACTTAAATTGGATTGTCTAGAATTGCAATACATGATATCCAATAATTAGAACAATACACTTTTAAATTAAGCTTTCAGTGCCATTTACAGGATTAAACAAAGTCTTTTTTAGCTCGATTTTTTTGATTAAATTTATATGTTATTGCTTCTGTTATAAAGCAAACGGAATAAAGGGTAAAAATCCGCTTTATTCTTGTCTAGCCTCCCCTATTCTATCGAATCAAATCTCTAAAAAAATGGTGCTTAGTTCGTAGTTGCTTTCACAAAAAAGTAAATACCAACTGTACTAACAATAGTTATTACCATGACAGATGAATCACTATTCTTACCATTCGCATACTGCCGATATCCAGATGAAAGTACAGGCCGCTACACTAAATGCTCTTTTTGAAATGGCAATGCTTGGTATGAGTAATCTGTTGAAAAATGATTTTTGCAATCAGCAGGTAAACGGAATTTTTGAAAAACAGCTTTATGTTCGTTCTGCGGACACTACAGGGCTTTTAATCGACTTTTTATCTGAAGTACTTTTACAGAGTAATATAGAAAAAATCATTTTTTGTAATCTAAACGTAGTAAAGCTGACAGACCAAGAAATAGAAGCCACTTTATGGGGAATGCAGGTAAGTCATTTTGATGAAGACATAAAAGCAGTTACTTATCACGATGCCAATGTTTTTCAAAACGAGAATTACGAGTGGGAAGCGACAATAATTTTTGATATCTAAAAAAAATGATAGACAAAACCTATCTACAACAGAAAAAAGACTACTTGTGGGAAATTCCAATGACCACAAGAGAAGATATGCGTGTGCCTGCCTATGTGTATGCGCTTCCCGAAATAATACAAAACATGCAAGATGACCGTTCCCTGCAACAACTGGTAAATGTAACCACGCTACCGGGAATACAAAAGGCTGCCATTGTAATGCCCGATGTTCATGAAGGATATGGATTCCCTATTGGTGGAATTGCGGCAACGAGTTATCCGGATGGTGTTATTTCTCCGGGAGGCATAGGATACGACATTAACTGTGGAGTCCGATTGCTTCTCTCCAATCTGAATTATGACGAAATCAAGGATCAAGCGGAGCATATTGCAATAGAATTATACAAAAAAATCCCTTCAGGTGTCGGAAAAGGCGGCGCGTTACGTCTTTCCGAAAAAGAAATTGACGAAGTGTTGACAGAAGGTGCTGAATGGGCCATCAGAAAAAATATGGGGTTTCAAAAAGATTTGGAAAGCATGGAATCTTATGGTCGATTAAAAGATGCCGACCCTACCGCAATATCAGATCGTGCAAAGAAAAGAGGCTCTGATCAGTTGGGCACTATCGGTTCCGGGAATCACTTTGTGGAAGTTGCAAGGGTTGATGAAATTTTCGACAACAAAACTGCCAATCTGTTCGAAATTTCCAATAATCAAGTGGTAGTAATTATTCATACCGGATCACGTGGTTTGGGACATCAGGTGGCAACAGATTATATAAAGATTATGCAGGAAGCCATGCCGCGATACAATATCAACATGCCTGATCGTGAACTGGCCTGTGTCCCATTTAATTCGATTGAAGGTCAAAATTATTATAAAGCAATGTGTGCCGCCGCAAATTTTGCCTGGTGCAACCGGCAGGTCATAACATGGGAAATCAGGGAGGCATGGAAAGAACTGTTTCCCAACAAAAGTGAGCTTCATCTGCTCTATGATGTGGCACATAATATTGCCAAAATAGAAGAGCATATCATTGATGGTAAACTTCAAAAACTCATTGTACATCGAAAAGGAGCAACAAGGGCTTTTGGTCCCGGAAATAAAGAAGTTCCACCAAGATTTTCAGAAAGCGGTCAACCGGTAATAATCCCCGGAAGTATGGGTACTGCTTCCTATGTATTGGCGGGTACTGCCCAAAGTATGGAGACCACTTTCGGCTCCAGCTGTCACGGTGCAGGAAGAGCACTATCACGAAGGGCTTCCAAACGTGCCGTTAATATTGACGTGCTTGAAAAAGAACTGAATAAAAAAGGAATTTATGTACGTGCAGGCTCCAGAAGTGGCGTATCTGAGGAAGCACCGCAAGCCTACAAAGATATTGATCTGGTAATAGAAACCGTTCACAGGGCCAACATCGCAACAAAAGTAGCCCGATTGCGACCCGTGTCGGTTATCAAAGGATAAACAAATCCACTTACTAATTCTCCATTTTGTTGTTGTTTTTATCAACTCCGATAAAATTAGCCATATAAACTATACAGAACTCATGATAGATCCATCTTCTCAATCAAGGAAAAACAGGGGAAAAAGTTCAGAAGATGAAAGTTTATTTGGCCTTGTCAATGAACAAAACAAACTAAAGCTTGCTGTGGAGGACATGTATTATCTGTTGAGTAAAAACTATGCAAAGAAATCTACTTTACATTTGGTTGCACACCATTATCAGCTAAAAAAAAGACAAATACTGGCACTGCAGGGCATGTCCTGTTCTCAGGAAGATATCAGAATCAGAAAAGAAAAAGAATTACAATCCGATGATTTGCAAAACAACACCGTCTATCTCGATGGGTTTAATATTTTGATCATCATGGAAAGTGCATTATCCGGCGCTTACGTATTTAAAGGATTAGACGGTTGTTATCGTGATATTTCCTCTGTATACGGAACCTATCGCAGGGTGAATCAAACTAAAGAAGCTTTGATTATTGTGGGTAAGATTTTGCAGGAACTAAAGGTGGAAAAAGTCATGTGGATTTTTGATTCTCCGGTTTCCAATAGCGGAAAAACAAAAAAACTATGTTATGAAATAGCCACTGAAAACAATTTCCCTTGGGAAGCTGAGCTGATGTATTCCCCTGATAAATTCCTTGCAAAAGGAAATAAAATAGTAATTAGTTCTGATGCCTGGATTTTAAATGAATGTTCATCTTGGTTCAATTTGTTCAATTATGCCTTGAAATCAAATCATATTACTATCGATAAAAGCAACATTATTTCATCGGATTAACAATTAAATAAAGATAATCGGAAATGATCAGATAGACCATTACTAAGAAATACCATAATAATTATTTCAGTCAGTATTAAAACACAGATGATTTTTGCTTCTTAACTCTTTTTGGGATGTTGGGATTCTTTCTGGTTTTAAAATCAATCGAACTACCATCAATGTAAATTTAAATTCATTAATTTTTTTATCCTGATAAAAGGCTACATTTGCTTCTGTAAGTGCAACTGCAAAACAGTACTCCATGGATCATGATTCTTTTATTTTTTGCCTCGAAGCCGTTCCTGATGTAGAAATTACCACCAAAACACTTGTTGTCCAAAACTTGGAAGAATTAGCCCTCGAACAAGGAATTGCAAGTATTTATAAAACCTGTGACACCATAGAAGGTTTAGAAGAAAGCTTAAATACCTTGCTCTATGACGACCATGGTTTTAAAGATTATGAAATTATCTACTTGGTTATGCCCGGTGAAAGAAACAACATTTGTCTTAATGATTATTACTATAGTTTTGAAGAAATAGCCGAACTCTTTGAAGGGAAAATGAAAGGTAAAATAATTCATTTTGCCAATACAAAGGTATTGGATTTAACTGAAGAGGAAGCCCAATATTTTTTGGACATTACAGGCGCCTACGCCGTTTCTGGTTATGGATCTTCCTATAACAAAATACCAAGTTCCAGTACTCTCGACAAAGCTTTTTTTACCATATGCCAAGAACTGGATGATGTCGTGGATATTGTGGAAGAATTATATCAAAAACATTATGCGCTTTGTAAACTGCTTGATTTCAGATTATATTATTAAAAACACCAAATACTCTTATTGGACTTAGTATAAAATGTTCTGCTTTGATTGCATTAAAACTCCTTAAAAATATTCCTGATGATTGCCGCTGAATATTTACTGGAAATCTGTTTTATGAAAGAAGGAAAATCAATATGGGATTGATCGTCCGCGGTATCTGAAATTGTTCTGATGATACTAAAAGGAATTTCATATTCATAACATACTTGGGCTACTGACGCCCCTTCCATTTCTACACAAAGCACGTCGGGTAATTGCAGATTCAGTAAATTCTTTTGTTCATTACTTGAAAAAAACTGATCTCCGCTGGCAATATCTCCTACATATAGTTTGGGTTGATGTACATTGAATGTTGCCAATGAAGTAATGCCAACAACTTCATGCAGATGTTTATTTTCAATTAGGGTATTTATAGCTTTGGTTGCGATAGTTTGATGTGTGGAATCACTTTCAATATAAGTTTGGGACAACAGAGGAATTTCATATTGCTTCATCAAAGGTCTTGCATCCATATCGTGCTGAATCAATCTTTTGGCGAGAACAATATCCCCAATTTTTAATTCGGAATTGATTGCTCCGGCAACACCGGTAAACAGCAGTTCTGTTATGTTAAATTCATGAATAAGGGTGGTGACGGTTGTTGCCGCTGCCACTTTACCCCATCTTGAAAAAACAACAATGGCATCGATACCATTTATTTGTCCCGAAAAATAAGTGCGTTTACCTTTTTCGGTCACTTTACAATTGCTTAGTAAGGTTACGACCCCATCAATTTCCTCGGGCATGGCCCCCATAATTCCTATTGTTCTTTTCCTTCTGCTTATTTCCATTTTTTAATTTTTAAAAAACAAACTATAAAAAAACGGAACAGTATTTAATCTGTTCCGTTTTTAAACTATTTTAATCACAAATTAATTAATATTAACTTCTAATCAATTTTCTATATTTAATACGTTTTGGAGTCAAATCACCACCTAAACGTTTCTTCTTGTTTTCTTCATAATCAGAAAAACCACCTTCAAAATAATATACTTCCGAATCCCCTTCAAAAGCCAAGATATGTGTACAAATTCTATCCAAGAACCATCTGTCGTGCGAAATCACCACTGCACATCCAGCGAAGTTTTCTAAACCTTCTTCTAATGCTCTTAGTGTATTTACATCCAAATCATTGGTTGGCTCATCCAGTAACAATACGTTTCCTTCTTCTTTCAAAGTCATGGCAAGGTGCAAACGGTTACGTTCTCCCCCTGAAAGTGTAGCTACTTTTTTGTTTTGGTCGCTTCCGCCAAAATTGAAACGACTTAAATAGGCACGAGAATTCACTTGACGACCTCCCATCATAATTAATTCCTGTCCATCACAGAAGTTTTCCCAGATGGATTTATTAGGATCAATGTTTGAGTGTGATTGATCTACATAAGCAATTTTCACTGTCTCACCGACAGCAAATGAACCGCTATCGGTATCTTGCTCTCCCATAATCATTCGGAAAATAGTAGATTTACCTGCACCATTTGGCCCAATCACTCCAACAATTCCAGCTTGAGGTAAAGTGAAATTCAAATTGTCATACAACAATTTATCTCCAAAAGCTTTAGCCACATTTTTCGCTTCGATCACATTAGTTCCCAAACGCGGACCATTCGGAATATAGATTTCTAAATTGTCGTCTAATTGTTTTTGGTCTTCGTTTAATAACTTATCATAGTTTTGCAAACGCGCTTTTTGTTTTGTCTGACGCCCTTTGGCTCCTTGACGAACCCAATCCAACTCACGTTCTAAGTTCTTTCTACGTTTCGAAGCTACTTTTTCTTCCAAAGCCATTCTGCTTGATTTTTGGTCCAACCAAGAAGAATAATTCCCTTTCCATGGAATACCCTCTCCTCTATCTAACTCTAAAATCCAACCCGCAACATTATCCAAGAAATACCTGTCGTGCGTTACTGCAATCACGGTTCCGGCATATTGTGCCAAGTGTTGTTCTAACCAAAGGACACTCTCGGCATCCAAGTGGTTGGTAGGCTCATCCAAAAGCAAAACATCCGGTTGTTGCAACAACAAACGGCATAAAGCTACACGACGGCGCTCCCCTCCCGAAAGGTTTTTAATGGGTGTATCCCCTTCTGGCGTACGCAATGCATCCATCGCGATTTCTAGTTTAGTGTCAATCTCCCAAGCGCCCAAAGCATCAATTTTATCCTGCAATGCCGCTTGACGATCCATCAACTTATCCATTTTATCAGGATCTTCATAGTTTTCAGGAAGACCAAACAAATCATTAATGTTATTATATTCTTCAAGAACAGCCATCGTTTCAGCTGCACCTTCCTGAACAATTTCAAGAACGGTTTTGGTTTCATCCAATTGTGGTTCCTGCTCTAAATATCCAACAGTATATCCAGGTGAGAAAACAACATCTCCCTGGTAGTTTTTATCGACTCCTGCAATAATCTTCAAAAGGGAAGATTTTCCGGAACCATTAAGACCTAAAATACCGATTTTAGCTCCATAGAAAAAACTTAAATAAATGTCTTTTAATACTTGTTTGTTACTGCTTGAATAGGTTTTACTCAATTTTGACATTGAGAATATTACTTTTTTATCGTCTGCCATAATTATTTATTATTTTTTTTAATCTCTTATTATCCACTTTTATCTGAATCTACATACCTTAATTCTTACCTTAAAACAAGTAATAAATAGTCCTAAAATTCAAAGTGCAAATGTATTCATTTTTAGGTTATTTTATCCAAATAATACGTTATATAAAAATCAATTTTAATTTGTTTTTCTGATAAACATTAAATTATATTTCTAACTATCAATCAATACCTTAAGTTCAGAAATTACAAATGCACTTCCATAATTCGGAATGTTATTGACCTTGATCGTTACATTATTTCTTTCGATTAATTTCTTAACCAAATTTAATCCAATCCCCGTACTACTTTCTCTATTTGATTTGTTGCCCAATGTTTGAAACATCTCAAAAATTTTGTCATGGTATTTGTCATCAATTCCCGGGCCATTATCTATAACTGACAATTTTGCATTATCTGAATCAAAAGACACTGTCACTTTTGCGATCTCCTTATCATTATATTTTATCGAATTAGACAATAAATTGGATAAAATTTGACGAAATGCGATAGGCTGAAATTGAACATAATTATTTAAATTTTCCTTTATAATATTAACATTTGCTGGAGGATTAATTAGTTTTAAAACCTCTTCAAAAGCAGATTCTATATTGACATTTTCTTTTCCTTCATTGTTCTCTACGTTTTTACTGTAGTACAATAAATCTTCAATTAATTTCGACATACTCTTGGAAGAAGTTTTTACCATATCGAACAAATCAGCAAGCTCCCCTTCCGGTTCAAGTATATGTTCCTCTTCAATTAAATCAATCAAAGTTTGTATATTACCCAATGGTGATTTTAAATCATGGGCAATGATATGGGCAAAATGTTCTAATTCTTTATTCTTTTGAACCAATTTGTCATTTAATATTTTTAACTCTTGGTCATAATCCCAAATGCGTAAAAAAGAATCCACCTTTTTACGGGTTACCTCGGTAAGCAATGGTTTGAACAAGAAATCAATAGCGCCCAAATCATAGGCTTTATTCATAAACTTAGGCTCGTTACTTATAGCCGTTACAAAAATAGTTGGAATATAAGCCGTAGATGGATAGCTCTTGACTATTTCCACAAATTCATAACCATCCATGTCTGGCATTTGAACATCAACAAGAATCAATGAAACTTTTTCTTTCAACAATACTTGTAAAGCTTCGTTTCCTGATTGACAGGTAATTATTTTCCGGTCCGGTCGATCTAATATACTTTTAAGTGCCAATAAGTTCTGAGGCAAATCATCAACCAATAATATCGTGTGTTTTTTATCTGGATTCATTATTCAGAAATTTAATAATTTTATTTTGTGTTAAGACTTCGTGGTATTTATAAATTTTTATAGCTGATTTGGGCATAACGTCGAATTGTGCTTCACTACAATCCTGAACAATCGTTTTCCCTCCGTTTTCAGCAATTTGTTTCAATCCGTTTGCGCCATCATGATTGGATCCCGATAAGAGAATTCCACAACATTTTTCTTTTAAAACAGCCGAAAAAGATTCGAAAGTGACATCTATTGAAGGTCTGCTATAATTAACTAATTCTGATGAGTCCAGTGAAAATCTTCCGTCTTCTTCCAGCAGTAAATGATAATCTGCAGGAACTGCATAAAAAAAACCTTCTTTCATGTACTCTTTATCTTCGGCTTCTTTAACAATATAATGGGTTGCCAATTGCAAATGAGTCTCTAACATCGAATCGCTGTTTTTAAGTCTATGTAAAATAAATACAATAGGCACTTGTATCGATTTGTCCAATCCTTTAAGGATGGACAAAATGACTTGAAACGAACCGGCAGAACCTCCAATTACAATAGCTTCCATATCATTTTATTTTTTGATAAATTTTCTCGACTTTATCAATTTCTTTGAACTTATCAAAGACACTATTAAAACGCATAGATTCTTTTTTTCCGAGAGCCAAAAAACCATGAATGGGCAAACTCTCATAGAAAAGATTCAAAACTTTGTCTTGCAGACTTTCATTGAAATAAATCAATACATTTCTACACAAGATAAGCTGACATTCTTTGAAAACACCATCGGTAACCAAATTATGACGGGTAAATAATGTATTTCTCTTTAAATCGGAGTCGATGATTGACATTTTTCCGTCGGAAACAAAATATTCACTCAAGGATTCTTTGCCTCCAGCTGCAAAATAATTATTGGAATAATCTTTAAAATTTTTGGTCTGATAAATTCCTTTTTTAGAGTTTTCAATGGCATTCGTACTGATGTCTGTGGCATACAACATGGATTTGTTCAACAATCCAAATTCTTTGAGCATAATCGCCAAGGAATAGGTTTCTTCACCAAAAGAACAACCGGCACTCCAGATGTTGACTTTTGAATAACTTTCTAAATAAGGAAAAACATTCGTTTCTAAGGATTTGTAGAACGTTGGGTCCCTAAAGAACTCACTAACATTTACAACAATTTCATTTACAAATTGAGTAAAAAAAGCAGGGTTATTTATGATTTCAAATTTTAAATCGACAATGGATTTTAATTGATTATTATCCATAAATCTATTGATTCGTCTAAGTAACGAAGCCCTGGAGTAATCTGAAAAATCATACCCAAACTGCCTTTTTAGCAAAAAAATTATTTCATCAACGTCTGAAAACTCCATACTGCTTATTTATAAATCCATATACTTATCAACGAAATGAGCTGTTGAATATCTATTGGTTTAGACTGATAATCCGATGCCCCTGCATTTAAAATTTCTTCCCTATCACTTTTCATCGCTTTTGCGGTTAAAGCAATTATAGGCAGGTTTTTCCATTTACTGTTTTCCCTGATTTTTTTAGTTGCTTCAAAACCATCCATTTCCGGCATCATAATATCCATTAACACAATATTGATTTCGGGATGTTTTTCTACCATTTCGAGTGCTTCAAGGCCGTTAAAGGCCGTTAAAATATTCGCTCCTCTTGTGGTTAATGCACTAGAGAGTGCGTAAATATTCCGAATATCATCATCAACAATCAAAATATTCTTATCCTTAAGCACTTCACCACCCAATATATTAGGGGCTGATTTATATTCTCTAGGATTCAAAGTTTCTATTTTATCCAAAAAGAGAACCAATTCGTCTTTTAGCCTTTCCGTGGCATTGTGTGTTTTGATAACGATTCGGTCAGCGCTATTTTGAAGTTCTAATTCTTCTTCATCAGAAAGTGTTTTTCCGGTATTGACAATGATACTGATATCCTTGTTTTTAGAAATACGTCTAAGAGTCGATATGTTTTTAACATTTTTAGAATCCGGTAAACCAATATCCATGATGGCACAATCGATTTCTTCATTTTTTAAAATCATTTCAGCCTCATTAAACGTGTGTGCCTGAAAACAAATAACATTTCGATCACTACTATGCACCAATTCTTTGATAGAATGATTGAGATTAATATCGTCTTCCAGAATCAATACTTTTTTATAAATATTATTAATTTGGACATCTATCGCGGCAAAAGCGCTTTTTAATTTTTCGGTTGTAATAGGTTTGACCATAAAATCAAAAGCTCCCATTTCTTTAGCCAGTTTCTCCCTGTTCATCCCCGACATCACATGTACCGGAATATGTTGCAATTCCTTATCTTCTTTAAGCCATTTCAGAACAGTCCAACCATCAATACCAGGCAATTTCATGTCTAAAATAATTGCCTTTGGCTTGTATTTTTTGGCATACTGAAAACCTGTTTCTCCTTGATAAGCAACTATGGCTTTGAAGCCGTTATCATGTGCCACTTGAAATAATACTTCAGCAAATGAGGCATCGTCTTCAATAATCAATATCGTTTTATCATCAATCGTAACCTGAGACCTGTCATCATTCAAATTTTCAGATAAATCCAATGTGGGTTCTATTGGTTTTGCCGCTACCGCAGTTTCTACGTTTTTGTTTTCAATAGATGCAATGGTATTTTCAGTTTGCGAATGCTCCACTTTTAAAATGGTCGGGATGTATACACTGAAAACACTTCCTTCATTTAACTTACTTTCAAAACTAACTTCTCCACCCAGAAGATGTGCCAATTCTTTCGAAATATAAAGACCTAACCCAGTCCCCCCGTATCTTCTGCTTGTAGAACTGTCTGCCTGCTGGAAAGATTGGAATAATTTCTTTTGATTTTCCTCAGATATTCCAATTCCATTATCTTTAATATGAATTGAAAGAATTTCATGGGAAGCTAACGTGGCCAACGAAGGAGTATTAAAATCATCCTTCCCTGCTCCAGAGGTAAAACTCAAACTTACTTTTCCGTTTTCTGGTGTAAACTTGTTGGCATTAGACAAGAAATTCTTCAGGATTTGTTCCAACTTTCCAATATCGGTAAACAGTTCCTTTGGACAATCTTCTGAAATATTAACAGAGAAATCGATATTCTTCTTTTTCATTTGGGCTCCAAAAACCCCTTCCATATCGGCATAAAGACGTTCCACAATTGATTCTTCGGGATACACTTCTATTTTACCCGCTTCAATTTTTGAAATATCTAAAATATCCGTAATGAGGTTCAATAAATCCTTTCCGGACGAATTGATTACCGATAGATTATCAATTTGCGCATCGGTCAAATTGCCGGCTGTATTATCCTTTAAAAGATCCGAAAGAATCAAAATACTGTTTAATGGCGTCCTTAACTCATGGGACATATTGGCCAAAAACTCCGATTTGTATTTACTGCTTTTAGCAATTTCATCTGCCTTAAGATTTAATTCTTCCTGGGCAACCACCAATTCATCGTTTTTAATATTGATTTCATGATTTTTATTTTCCAGTTCCCTTCCTTTTTCTTCCAGATACGCATTGGTCTGTTCCAATTCGGCTGCCTGATTCCTGAGTTCTTCTTCCGATTGCTGTAACAGCATCGCTTGTTTGTTGAGTTCCTCATTACTTTGTCTAAGCTCCTCTTCCTGCACTTGAAGAATATTGTTTTTTCGGTTGATTTCATTAACCGATTCTTTCAATTCTTCATTTCGAATATGAACTTCAATGGCACTCCCTATAGAATCCGATAAAGTCATTAAGAAATTTTCATGATCTTCATTGAAATTTTCAAGCGATCCTATTTCAATTACCCCAATTACTTTGTTTTTATAACTTATAGGAGTAATTAATACATTAAAACAAGCTGATTTTCCTAGTGATGACGAAATGTAAGAATATGCATTGGTCAAATTATTGAAACACTTTTGTTGGTTTATTTTAGCCACTTCACCAACTAGTCCTTCTCCTATTTTGATGCTATTGGGTGTGCTTTGATCCTCGGCATATCCGCCAATTTTGTTCAGTAAATTTTGATTTTCACCATCATTCAACACATAAAAACTAGCTTGACAACCCGCAGTAATTTTTACAATGGTACTGCAAATATTCTGTCCAAATTCATTTAAATTCTTGGATACTAAAATAGATTTATTTACCTCACTAATATTTTCCTTGATTTTATTTATCGCCACAGATTCATCATGTAATCTATCTAGCTCCTGAGACATGGCATTCATTGATTTATTCAGTGTATCGTGTTCACTTCTAACCGTAATGGTAGTACCGTAATCCCCTGAACTTATTTTAGATGATAAACTAATCTGTTCATTCATTCCAACCAATAGATGGTTAAATGATTGAGAGATGTCTTTTAATTCTAAACTACCTGAAAAATCAGGTGAACTTATATTTTTCCCCAGTGATATTTTTTTAATGGCAATAGATATTGATTCTAGTGAACTCGATAAATTATGGATTAATTTATACACTAAAATGATTGTCACCAATAAAAAGAGTCCCAAAAGCGTAATCAATTCTATGACGTTTTTAAGTGCAGCATCTTTCTCTTTGGCAGCATATTCTTCAATATATTTAAGATTTTTTTCTTCTAATACATTAATCTTGTCAATGATTTTGTTGGTTTTACTCCACCACAAGTTTGGAGAAATTCTTAAATTATTTTCTATGACATTATAAGAATCAACATTAAATGTAGCCAAAGCTTTTGAGTTCATTAATTGAATCAAATCGTTATTGACATCTTTTAAATCAGAATGCTTTAATCTGAAATCAATTTTACTCTCATAAGCTTTGGCATCATAATAATATTCCAATAAAATACCATTGTTTTTTTTATCAATTAAAGTTTGCAAAACAACACCCCTCCTTAATAAAGCGGCTCTTTTTAAGAGAACAAAATTCAAATAATTATTGGCTAGAAAAGCGATATTGGCAGATTTACAATTAACAATCTCTCTTTCGATTAAATCCAATAAAGATTCATTAATCTCTGAATATTGAACAAATGAGGTGATAGGTGTCTCAATATTATCTTTGATTCTTTCCTGTTGAAGCTCGATCGAACTCTTTAGTTTCTTAAAATTTTCAGAAATAACGGAATCTTTAATGTCCGAAGCCATTAACCAATCATTGGTTGCTTGTTTACTTTCTTGAAAAATTTTATTTTTTGAAGAATCAAAAGAAGAAAAAATAGTTAACCCTCTCTCATTACCGATTAAGGTTATCCCTTTTGATAAAATGTCAATATTATTTACATTCTCCAGACTTTGATTAATTCCTTTATACTTGGTTATAGAAAAATTAATATTCGAAACTGTAATGTAGATTATTCCTAAAAATGGAATCAGTAAGATTAGGATTAATTGTTTTTTAATTGATAATTTTTTCCACATGTGATAGTAGGTTTTTTGATGTGTTTTATTTTAAAAACAACACTGATTTGGGGTCCTGTTATTTTTATTATTGCAATTATTATAAATAGGTAAGTTTAATTTCAGTGGATTTTTAAACTCTCCCTTTCAATGAACTGAAAACCCAAGCATTAGCAAAAAAACCGACACCAACCGCTGCAAATCCCCAGCCGGCCACATCATCGTATCTAAAAGCACCTAAACCTATTAATAATAAGCCCATCAAAATCATTATAAACGTAGCCCATCCCAAGATGGTATTCTTATTCATTCCCATAATTGTGGTATTTTATATTAAAACAAATATCGTTATTTTTGAATGCTAATTGAATATTTTATAAAGCATTTCTTTTAATAAGTCCGAATTGGAAAGTGCATTGGCACCGACACCTTTACTTTTGACGTCAATTTCACGTAAAGCAGCCACAATGCCACTTACTTTACGCATCGGATAATTCTTTATGGCTAAGTCATACTCCTTTAAAAAAAAGGGATTTACACCCAAAACTGCTGCAACATTTTTAGGGTTTTTATCCTTCAAACCGTGGTATTTGAGCAGTTGTACAAAGAAACCAAAAACCAATCCCGTCGTAACCACCATAGGGTTTTCTTTGGGGTTATTGGCGAAATTTTCGGCAATTTTATACGCTTTCAACTGGTTGCGTTCCCCTATCGCTTTTCGCAATTCAAACACGTTGTAATCCTTACTGAAACCAATATTTTCTTCAATAACGGCAGGTGTAATCGTACTTCCTTTCGGTAAAACAATTTGCAACTTCTCCAATTCATTATTGATCTTACTCAAATCAGTTCCTAAAAACTCGACTAACATTGCCGTTGCTTTGGGCTCAATATTGTATTTCTTTCCCGATAAAACACGCTTAATCCAATCACCAACCTGATTTTCATACAATTTTTTACTCTCGTAAACGACCCCATTCTTAGCCAATAATTTAGTCGCTTTTTTACGTTTATCCAAAGTTTTGTATTTGTAGCAGATTACCAAAACAGTGGTTGGCATCGGATTTTCGGCATAACTCTCCAACTTATCAATCGTCCGACTCAAATCTTGTGCTTCTTTGACAATCACCACTTGGCGTTCTGCCATCATCGGATACCGTTTCGCCGTAGAAACAATGTCTTCTATTGTAATATCCCTTCCGTATAAAACCGTTTGATTGAATCCTTTTTCTTCCTCAGACAAAACATTTCCCTCAATATAATCGGATAATTTATCAATGTAATAAGGCTCTTCTCCCATCAAAAAATACATAGGTTTGATATTTCCGCCTTTGATATCATTTACAATTTTTATTACCTCGTCCATGTTTTTGGTTTAAAATTTAAAGTTTAAAGTTTGTTGCTTCTTATGAAACTTTGGACTTTAAACTTTAAACAAAATAACTATTTTTGCTCCATGCAAAAACTCAATTTTCAGTTGTATAACTTTCGATTCAAAAATAGCGAAAATAAAGTGTCTATTTTTGATGAAATTAGAAAAAAATTTATTCTTCTTACTCCAGAAGAATGGGTACGCCAACACGTAGTTCAATTTTTGTTACAAGATAAAAAGTATCCAAAATCATTGATAAACGTTGAAAAAGTTTTAAAAGTCAATGGCTTACGTAAAAGATACGATGTCGTTGTTTTTAATCCAGATGGTTCCATTTTTATCTTAATTGAATGCAAAGCGCCCGAAATTAAAATTGCCCAAACCACTTTCGACCAGATTGCCCGCTATAATATGACAATGAAAGCGCAATATTTGATGGTAACCAACGGATTG
>JALRGT010000059.1 GCA_023259675.1 Flavobacterium sp. | reverse complement strand
GGGCCGGTAAATTACAAAGGATTGTTTAGTATTTGGGGCGAACCGCTGGATGCCTATTATATGTACCGCGCCAATTATGTTTCGAACAAAACCAATCCGATGGTGTATATCGTTTCGCATACTTGGCCAAATCGTTGGGAGAAAACAGGGGTTAAAAACGGAATCGATGTTTATTCGAATTGTGATGAGGTGGAATTGTTTAATGATGTCAATCACGAATCTTTAGGGAAATTAAAAAATCCCGGAAAAGGACAACATTTTCAATGGAATACTGCTGTTATCGCCTATAATGTGTTGTACGCTGTGGGTTATGTAGATGGAAAAAAAGTAGCTCAGGATTATGTAGTCTTGAACAATTTACCACAAGCACCGCATCTGAATGAATTAAATAATACTAAAGAAGAAGTAGTTGTAGCAAAACCAAATTACAATTACCTCTATCGCGTAAATTGTGGTGGGGATGATTTTGTAGATACCAAGGGAAATCTTTGGATGGCAGATGTTCATAAAAGTGAAAAAAACACTTGGGGTTCTTCATCTTGGACGGATCATTTTAAAAATCTTCCGGCTAATTTTGCCAGTCAGCGTTCGACTTCAGATTTAGTGGATGGCACACAAAATGATGCTTTATTCCAGAATTTCCGTTACGGGATGAATCAGTTGCGATATGAATTTCCTGTTGCTGATGGCGAGTATGAAGTCGAATTGTATTTCTCTGAACCTTGGTACGGCCTTGGAGGCGGAATGGATTGCAAAGACTGGCGTGTTTTTGATGTGGCTATCAATGGCCAAGTCGTTCTAAAAGATTTTGATATTTGGAAAGAAGTTGGTTTTGCGAAAGCAATCAAAAAAACATTCAAAGTGAAAAGTCAAAACGGACAGTTAGTAATTGCATTTCCAAAAGTAAAATCGGGAGAAGGAATTATTTCGGCAATAGCTATTTCGACAAAAGATAAAAAAGCGAAAGCAGCTGCTCCTTCGCCAAAAAACATTGTGGATGTAGAGGCAAGTACTTCTTTAGAAATTGGTTCTTGGTTGAACATAAATTCGAAACAATATAAGAATTCGGAGTTGACTTTTACCCAGTTGCCTCCTAATTTATATGCCGCTGATTACATTCGTTTTCCAAATGTAAATAATGTTACAGCTTCTTTTGTTTCTAAAGAGGATGCTACAGTTTCGGTATTAGTAGATGCTACAATAGAATCGACTTTAGCTTGGCTTTCAAATTATAAAAAATCGGAAGCTACTGCTAAAAACAGCAGAGGAGTGGTGTTTTCGATTTTCGAAAAAGAAGTAAAGAAAGGAGAGCAAGTGATTTTTGGTAACAAAGGAGATAAAACTACGGCCTATACAATTGTGGTGGTTCCAAGTTCCGATTTAGGAAAAGTCAAAGACGACCGACCATCATTGAAATTAGAAGCCGAATCGGCTAAAATTACAGGTGATGGAGTAGAGAAAGGCAATTTCAAATCAAGCGATTATGTGGAATTCACAAAAGCTTCACCAAACAGCATCGAATTTGAGGTAAATCCGGGTGTGGCTAATGTGTATTTGATGCGTTTTAGATACATGAACATGACCGCAGAACCGATAAAAGTCAAATTGATTATCGAGGATGCTTACGGGATTTTGTTGCGAAATGACACCATTGACTTTGCTGTGCCTACCGAAAAATGGAAGCTTTTAAACACTACTTCGGGTGGTTACATCAATGCCGGAAAATATAAAATCCGTTTGGAATCGGACAATATGAAAGGATTGCGATTGGATTCTTTTGAGTTTCAATAAAAGGGAAATGTTTTGTCACACTGAGCTTGTCGAAGTGTTCGTGATGTCTTCGACAGGCTCAGACTGACATTTGCAATTAATAAAATAAAATGCATTTTATGAATAAAAGGTTTTTACAAAAAACAGGAACAGCAATCGCCTTGTTGTTCTTGATGGCTTGTGCATCAACAAAAAAAGAAAGCAGAATCATAACCGACTTCAATCCGGATTGGAATTTCAAATTAGGAGATTTTCCAACTGCTATTCAGGCGGATTTTGAAGCGAATGATTGGCGCGCTCTGGATTTACCACATGATTGGAGTATCGAAGGGGCTTTTAGTAAAGATCATCCAACCAAACCGCAGCAGGGTGCTTTGCCGGCTGGAAAGGGTTGGTATCGCAAAGCATTTACATTGCCAGAATCGGCTAATGATAAAAGTATCGCTATCGAATTTGATGGTGTTTTTTGCAATAGCGAAGTGTGGATTAACGGCCATCATTTAGGGAAACGTCCGTTTGGATACATTTCTTTTTCTTATGATTTAACGCCTTATTTGAACTTTGGTAACCAAAAAAATTACATCGCCGTAAAAGTGAATAATGATGCCCAGCCTAGTTCACGCTGGTACACGGGTTCTGGAATTTATAGAAATGTTCGTTTGGTTACTAAAGCAAAAGCGCATGTGGCGCATTGGGGAACTTATGTAACTACTCCGAAAGTTTCGGCAGCAAAAGCCACGGTTAACTACGAACTTACCATTCAAAATGATGCTACTATTGCAAAGAATGTAAAAGTAGTAACGAATATTTTGGATGCGAATAATCGTTCGGTTGCCCAATCAACAACTAATGAAGCGGTTATTGGCAATACTAAAATGACCAAAAAATATTCTTTGGAAGTCAATAATCCGAAATTATGGGATACTAAAAACCCTAATCTATACAAGGTGGTGACTCAGATTTATGAGGGTTCAGCATTGGTTGATTCTTATACTACGCCATTGGGTTTCCGCTATTTTGCCTTCGATGCTGAAAAAGGTTTTTCATTGAATGGAGTTCCAACAAAAATTTATGGTGTTTGCCTGCATCATGATAATGGTGCTTTAGGTGCGGTGGCCAATTTTGATGCTATAAAAAGAAAACTGTCTATTATGAAGGAAATGGGAGCCAATGCAATTCGAACGGCTCATAATCCGCCTTCTTTAGAATTGTTGCAGTTGTGTGACGAAATGGGTTTTATCGTTCAGGATGAGGTTTTTGATGTATGGAAAAAGAAAAAAGTATCGAATGATTACAACAAATATTGGGACGAATGGCACCAACGCGATTTAGAAGATTTCATCAAGCGTGATCGTAACCATCCGTCGGTAATAATGTGGAGTATTGGAAACGAAATCCGTGAGCAATTTGATAGTACGGGTGTTCGTATTACTAAAGAATTGGCGCGAATTGTAAAATCCTTGGATACTACCCGTCCTGTAACTTCGGCATTGACAGAAAATGTTCCCGAGAAGAATTTTATCTATCAGTCGGGAGCTTTGGATTTATTAGGATTTAACTACAAACATGCTGATTATCCAACATTTCCGGAGCGTTTTAAAGGGCAAAAAATCATTGCTTCCGAGAGTGTTTCGGCCTATGCAACCCGAGGGCGTTATGATATGCCAACGGATACTATCCGTTTTTGGCCTAAGAAACACGGCGAAACTTTTGATGGGAATCCTGATTTAACGGTGACAGCCTATGATAACGTTGCTTCTTATTGGGGAACCACCCATGAGGAAAACTGGAAAGCAGCAAAGAAATATGATTTTATTGCCGGAACCTTTGTTTGGACTGGTTTTGATTACATTGGCGAACCCGATCCTTATCCGTATCCTGCCCGTAGTTCTTATTTTGGAATTGTGGATTTAGCTGGTTTCCCAAAAGATGTGTATTACATGTACCAAAGCGAATGGAGCGATATAACCGTATTACATTTGTTACCACATTGGAACTGGAAACAGGGACAAATGATTGATGTGTGGGCCTATTACAACAATGCTGATGAGGTAGAATTATTCCTAAACGGAAAATCGTTAGGTTCGAAATCCAAGCAGGGAGACGAATTGCACATTGCTTGGAAAGTGCCTTTTGCAGCCGGAACGCTGAAAGCGGTTTCCAAAAAAGCAGGCAAAGTAGTAAAGGAAACTGAAATTCATACCGCAGGCGAAGCCGCAAAAATCAATTTGCAAGCAGATAAAACCAAGATTAAAAATGACGGTTACGAATTGGTTTACGTGACGGTTAGCTTGCAGGACAAAAATGGAAATTATGTTCCAACAGCTGTTAATTTGATTAATTTCAAAGTTTCAGGTGGGGCAACTATTGTGGGAGTGGATAATGGTTATCAAGCCAGTTTAGAGCCTTTCAAAGCCAATTACCGCAAATTATACAATGGCAAATGCTTAGTGATTTTACAATCCAATAAAAAGGCGGAAAATATTACTTTGGAAGCGACTACAGCAGGAAATATTGCCGCTGCTACTGTGAATATCAAAGTAGAATAGCTTTCTTAATTTACTTAGTTTTTTAAGCACGGATTTCGATTCGTGCTTTTTTTCTTAGGGAATAATCATGGGCATTGCTAAATTACATCTTACAATTTTTCCACCGAATTTTGCAGGCTTCCATTTGGGCATATTTTTAAGAACTCTTATAGCCTCTTCTCCAGTTCCATGGCCTACATCTCTGATTATAGAAATGTTAGTGATAGTTCCGTCTTTTTCAACTATAAAATTAACATAAATTTTTCCTTCAATTTTTTTACCATTTACAAAGGGTGTTCTAAAATTATCCTTTATAAATTGTTCTTTTGTTACACTTCCTAAAAATTCTGGTCGTATATCTAAAATTGCGGATGAGTAAATTGTATTTTCATCTCTATATATTGGATCTCCTTTGCAACCACAAACTATAGGTGTTCCTATTTTTGGAATTGGTAAAGAGTCGTTTATTTTCGATTGAGCAAAAGAAATCGAAATAAAAAAGATAAAGAAAAAAAGAAATAATTTTTTCATTGACTGAATAATAAATATTTAGAAGTTAAATTTACAAATTTAATTTGTAAAAAAACACTGAGAATATTTCTCATATTTTGCATTCCGAGGAACAAGGAATCTCCGCTATGTGAGTCACTTGGTGAGATTGCTTCGCTAATTCGCTATCGCTGGTGTCCTCGTTATTAGGAATGACATACTTTGGGTGAAGTTTTTTGTAAACAACTGTTTTACAGGGTAATTTAATCTAAATATCTCCAAAACCCCGCTTTTTCAAGAACAATTTTATACTTTTGCACTCTGATTCCAAAAAACAAGGAATCCTTTTGAGGAAATGATGAAAAAGAAAGTAGAAATTCTTGCTCCGGCTAAGAACCTGGTTCAGGGAATTGCCGCTATCAATGCGGGTGCAGATGCTGTATATATTGGGGCGCCGCATTATGGAGCACGTACCAATGCAACCAACTCTGTGGAGGATATTGCCGAGATGGTAAAATACGCCCACTTGTTTAAGGCTCAGGTTTTTGTGGTAATTAATACCATTTTATACGACAACGAATTAGAGGATTGTAAAAAATTAATCTATCAATTATACGATATAGGGGTGGATGCGCTGATTGTGCAGGACATGGCCATTATGGAAATGGACTTGCCTCCAATTGTCATTCACGCCAGTACACAAGCGAACAACCGTGATCCAAAACACGTTAAATTCCTGAAAGATGCCGGAATGCAGCGTGTGGTTT
>JALRGT010000058.1 GCA_023259675.1 Flavobacterium sp. | reverse complement strand
AGCTTCTAAAAAAGCAGTTGTTGAAGCTACTACTGAAGAAGCAGAAGCTCCTAAAGTAAAAAAAGCTCCAAAAGCTAAAAAAGAAGCTACTCAAGAATAATAACAATATAAAACTAAAACGTCATGGCTCACAAGAAAGGTGTCGGTAGTTCCAAGAATGGTAGAGAATCAGAATCAAAACGTTTAGGCGTTAAGATTTTCGGAGGACAAGCTGCTATAGCTGGTAACATCATCGTAAGACAAAGAGGTTCTAAACATAATCCAGGTGAAAACGTTTACATCAGTAAAGATCATACTTTACATGCAAAAGTTGATGGAGTTGTTAAGTTCCAAAAGAAAAGAGATAACAAATCATACGTTTCTATCCTTCCATTTGAAGTTGAAGCATAATTGATTTTCTCAATTTATACTGAAACCCGTTTCGAAAGAAACGGGTTTTTTTATGTGTTTTTAAAAAGCTTCTAGTCTTTTACAGGCTAGAAGCTTTTTATTTAACTAAATATTTTGAAGAATGATTTTGTCCGTTTTATTGTTTTGGATATCGTCTGTCAGTTTGTGCGAACGATTGTAGTGTGGTAGAGCGTTTCATTAGTTAATTTATTAATTTGACATATAATTACTATAAATTCATGGTTTTTCAACTTTATGTTTTACTTTTAACAATAAAATACATCTGTTAATTATTGTTTTAGTGTCGTGTTTTGTATGAAGACTTAAATTATAAAAACATTTTGTCGAAATGGATTAATTTTAAAATCGGATATTCTATGAATTTGTATTATCAATTATCAAAAATCGGTTTTCTGAAAAATAGTTATGCCTATAAATTTCTTTTTGTAACATTTATAGGTATTCATATTCCGCTCATTGGTTTGCTTTTCTTTGTTTTATTTGGAAAAGAACATGCTTCCACTAATACAATTTTTGTATTTATATTGTTAATGACCTTGTTGGCTACCGGAATTACTTTATTGGTATTAAAAAAAATAATTAACCCCATTGAAGTTGCTTCAATAGCACTAGATGATTATAGGATCAATAGAACTGTGCCTGAATTGCCAATGGTTTTTAAGGATGAAGCAGGTTTGCTGTTGTATAATATTCAAAAATCAATCTCTGATAATGAAGCCTACAGAACTGAAAAAGAAGATTTAGTTTATCTACTCTCTCATGATTTACGAAATTTTGCCAGTAATGCCCAATCACTTTCGCGATTTATTTTAGATGAAAAACCTTCAGAGACTATTGCTGAATATGCTGATTTGATTTGTCAAACTACCCATCAACAGTTTATTTTTATTGAAAATTTCATCAATCTGATTAAAGAAGAAGACAAAATCTCTAAGAAAGTCCCCGTTGTAAAAAGTATACAATTCCATACCATTTTAACTCTAGTGTCAGATCAGGTGGAACAAAAATTAAATAGCAAGAGAATAAAACTTATAAAAGAGCTTGAAGTCAATAATGGAAATCTTAGAATGGAAGAAGATTTATTGGTTCAGGTATTAGTGAATTTAATAGACAATGCCATAAAATTTTCTCACCCCGATAGTGAAATAAAAGTGAGTGTTACTTTAGAAAAGAATAAAATAATTTTTGGGATAGCTGATTCAGGAATTGGATTTGATTCAGTGTATAAGGATGAACTTTTTAAAAAATTCACTAATAGAGGTCGGATGGGTACGGCTGATGAGCCATCAACTGGAATCGGGTTGTATTTATGTAAAAAAATAGTGGAAAAGCATGAAGGAATAATTTTGGCAAATAGCAAAGGCATTGATAAAGGATCGTTGTTTTCTGTTGTATTTGAAAATTTAAAATAATTTCTACTAGTAAGTTTATAACTTCCTGCTTTTATTGCTTGAATGAAATCATTCCTCTGTAGTTTACCGCTAGTTCACCCATTAAAAATTTAATCATGGATTTGTTTTTGGATTTTAATGCCGTAATAAATTTTTCGTTTTCCACAATATAATATTTAAATCCATTAATATATTCTGAGGGGATTTCTAAATGATGCACAAAATAATCTTCATTATATTTGTCGTCTAATTGTTTCAGTAAGATTTCTTTCTTTTCTACTTCCAATTCTTTCTTTAGCATGGTAGTCCGCCCGCTTATGGCATTTATTATTGGGTCGATCTCCAATGAGCCTCCTAAAAGACCCAACAAATGGATAGGTTTGAAATCTCCGGCAGTTTTTAATTTCCTTTCTGCTGGCGTATAATGTTTTATCCCTTTTGGCGAAATTCCTAATGATACAGCATTTATTTCGGGACGTTTATTGACAACAACTTCTTTAAGTTCCGTCGCTTTTGGAATCATTTTTATGAGTAATATATCTGATTTCAAATCATCCTCTTCGATTATTCTTCGGTGATATTCTAAATTAGTAGAAGTGAAAACCAATAAATCTTCAGCATTAGCCAAAATAAAAAATTCTCCATAACTATTGCTTGTTGCGCTCTTCTCGTTTACCAAATTGATAATGGAAACCCCTCCAGGATTACCGGATTCGACATCTATTTTTCCATGAATTAATTTTTCGGAAGTGGCTTGACCAAAAATTATTGGAGATACTAAAACAAATAAGAAAGTTGAAGGTATCCTCATAATTGGATTCGAATTTTATTTAGAATTATAAAAATACCGTAATGCGTTTTAATTCATCTATAATATCTTGTTAAATAATACTAGTTGAAAACTTGACGGCAAATTTTTGCAATGGAGGTATAAACGGTGAATTGAGGAAATAAACATAGCTCAAAAAAATGTTTGCATTTAGGTTTCAAGACCAAACAGTGTTCAATGTGTAAGTCAATCTAATTGTGTGTTTGTGATCCCAAAATAGATAATTTAAAAGGCGGTTATATTGGCTCTAATGGCAATTTTTGGAAGACATTGATTATGAATGAAATAAATGTTAAATTTAACTTTGAATAATTATTTTGTTATTTAAGTACTATATTCTCATAAATTGTGCGCTATTTTTTTGAGTATTCAAAAAAAATAAAAATATAATATGGCTTAGTGTATAGAAAAAATTATATTTGTCAATTAAACAATTAAAGTCTAAAAATAAATATCAGATGAATTCTAAGCAATTGCGTATATTTTTTTCAACTTTCCTACTATTAACCATGTTTTTTGCCAATGCCGGAGAAATTTGGGTTTCTGTTGAAGGCAAGGATACAAATCTCGGTACAAAAACAAGTCCATTAGCAACGGTACATATGGCTTTAAGAAAAGCGAGAGAGTTACGTCGCTTGAAAGATGTTTCGGTAAAAGGGGGTATTCATATTATTATCAAAAACGGAACGTATTATTTTGATGAACCTTTGTTTGTGAGACCAGAAGATTCAGGAACTGCTGATAGTCCAACGACTATTGAAGCAGATGTGAATGCAAAACCTATTTTTAACGGAGGAATCCAGATTAAAAATTGGAAAAAAACTACAACTACAATTAACGGATTGAAAAAAGGGACGGTTTGGGTTGCCGATGCGCCGCAAATTGGAGGAGAAGTAATCAATTATCGTCAATTATGGGTTAATGATAATAAAGCGGTAAGAGCTAAAAGTACGGCAGGAACTAAAATGGAACGAATTTTATCATGGGATAAAACAACGGAAAGCTGTTGGATTCCTTTCAAAGACAAATCCATCAAATTTGAACTAGGAATGGAAATGTTTATCGTTCAATGGTGGGCCATTGCTAATTTGCGTATAAAAAATATTGAGGTTGTTAAAGACAGCGCCCGACTTTCATTTGAACAACCAGAAAGTCGCATTCAGAGTGAGCATCCTTGGCCAGCACCTTGGATTTCTAAAAACAACGGGAATTCGGCATTCTTTTTAAATAACGGAATGTCCATGCTAAATGAAGCAGGCGAATGGTATTTGGACCGAAAAAAAGCGAAGATTTATTATATTCCTAGAGCTGGTGAAAATATGGCTTCTGCCAAAGTAATTGCGCCTGTTTTAGAGAATTTGGCAGCAATAAAAGGAACAGTAGATTCACCTGTACACGATGTAAAATTCAAAGGAATTTCGTTTCAATACAGCAATTGGCTTCGTCCATCCCAACAGGGACATGTGCCTTTGCAAGCAGGAATGTATTTGCTGGATGCTTATAAATTAAAAATTCCGGGAACACCTAATCAGGCTTCTCTAGAAAATCAGGCTTGGGTGGGAAGACCAAGAGCGGCTGTTGAAGTGAATTTTGCACATAATACTACTTTCGAAAGTTGTCGTTTTGAACATTTATCTTCAACAGGATTGGATTTGAATAAAGGAACTAATAACAATACCGTTCAGGGAAATTTATTCAAGGACATAGGCGGAAACGGAATTAGTTTAGGTGTTTTCTCCGAAGAACCTTATGAAGCGCATTTGCCATTACAAGTAAAAGACGAAAGAGAAGTTTGTTCAAATGAACTGGTTGCTGATAATTTGATTACCGATGTTGCCAATGAAGATTGGGGATGTTTGGGTATTGCAGCAGGTTTTGTAAAGAATCTGACTATTGAGCACAACGAAATTTCAGATGTGGCTTATAGCGGAATTTCGATGGGATGGGGATGGACGCACACCGAAAATGTAATGCGCAACAACAAAATTAGGGCTAATAAAATCCATCATTATGCGAAACATTTGCATGATGTTGCGGGAATTTATACGCTTTCTTCTCAGCCAGATAGCCGCATTGAAGAAAATTATATTGACAAAGTCTATAACAGTCCCTATGCACACGACCCATTTTTATGGTTGTACTTATATACTGATGAGGGAAGTCAGCATTTTACCATCAAAAACAACTGGATTCCCATTCAAAAAATCCTTAAAAACAACAATGGACCGGCCGGAAATATTTGGCAGGATAACAATCAGTTTGTGAGTACTTCGATCAAAGAGAATGCTGGAATTCGAGCTCCATTTGCTAACTTGAAAAAAGAAGTGGTGGTAGATGAAACCTGGGGATTACAGGAAATGCCGCAATCAGTAGCCTTGGAATTGGTGGGGAAAGATTTGGATATCGCTAAAATCAAATCAACGATAAAAGGGTTTAGAATAGTAGGTGAAGAATTGTACCAATGGGAAAATCATTTGGTAATTTACGGTTTGATGAATCAACCGGAACGAGTGAAAAAGAAATTGGCTTTGGCTTTCCCTGATTTAAAAATCAAAGTGTACGAAAAACCGGTTTATGATTTTCAGAATTTTGAAAGATGTCCCAATTCCAAACCGGCATCAGAATGGGAGAATATTGTGTTGACAGCCAACTTGGTGGATGACCCAAAAATGCAACAGGAATATTTGGATTATCACACAACTCAATTTGAAAAATGGCCAGAGATCGCCAAAGGTTTCTGTAATGCCGATTTCCAACAATTGCAGGTATTTAAAAATGGTCGCCAATTGCTATTGGTAATCAGTATTCCAAAAGGAGAAGATTTAGACAAATTAAATCCAAAAACTACCGAAAATAATCCAAGAGTGGACGAGTGGAATGCTTTGATGAAAAAATACCAAACCGGAATTGAAGATGCCAAAGCAGGAGAAACCTGGA
>JALRGT010000057.1 GCA_023259675.1 Flavobacterium sp. | reverse complement strand
ATTGATGAAAATGGCAGAAAAGTTTGGTATTCCTGTTTTAACCCTTATCGACACGCCGGGTGCTTATCCAGGATTGGAAGCTGAAGAACGTGGTCAAGGAGAAGCGATTGCCAGAAATATATTTGAAATGGTTCGTCTTAAAGTGCCAATAATAACTGTAATAGTTGGTGAAGGTGCTTCAGGTGGTGCTTTGGGAATAGGTGTAGGAGATCGCGTTTATATGTTAGAAAACACGTGGTATTCTGTTATTTCTCCTGAATCTTGTTCTTCCATTTTATGGAAAAGTTGGGATTATAAAGAACAAGCTGCAGAAGCATTAAAATTGACTTCTTCAGATATGAAAAAACAAAAACTAGTTGATGATATTATTCCGGAACCATTAGGAGGTGCTCACTATGATAGAGAGACTACTTTTAAAACGGTTCAAGAATATGTGTTGAAAGGTTTTGATGAATTGAAAGACTTATCAACAGAAGAATTAATTAGCCAAAGGATGGATAAATACTGTAAAATGGGCGAATTTAAAGAGTAAAATCTTACGTAATACTATTTAATCCGAAGCCTTGTCGTTTCGGATTTTTTTTTGGTTATAAACAATAAAAAGTTTTTATGAACAATTATTTGTAATAACTACACTCTTGTTTTTTTTAAAATTTAGTTACTTTCGCTATATGGAAAACTTCAAAAACATAAACCCTGTCAAGGTAGATAAAACGACAATAATAAATCTACAAAGAGGAAAATTACAGCCCCAAGTTTTAGAATTGGAAGAGGCCGTTCTTGGAGCAATGATGATTGATAAAAAAGGAGTCGACGATGTAATTGATATATTGCAGCCTGACGCTTTTTATAAAGAGGCACATAAGCATATTTTTGAAGCCATAGTTCAGTTATTCACTGATACACAACCAATTGATTTATTAACTGTTTCTGCTCAATTAAAGAAAAACGGAAAATTAGATCTAGCGGGAGGAGATTTTTATTTAATTCAGTTAACCCAAAAGATTTCATCATCGGCACATATTGAATTTCACTCCAGAATTATACTTCAAAAGTTTATCCAACGAAGTTTGATTCGAATTTCTACGGAAATTATCGAAGATTCCTATGATGAAACCACCGATGTTTTTGATTTATTGGATAAAGCCGAATCAAAATTATATGAAGTTACTCAAGGAAATATTAAACGAAGTTCTGAAACAGCCCAAAGTTTAGTTTTACAAGCTAAAAAACGTATCGAAGAAATAGCTGGACAAGAAGGATTGAGTGGTGTCGCAACTGGTTTTGATAAATTAGATAAATTGACTTCAGGATGGCAACCGAGTGATTTAATCATTATTGCAGCGAGACCAGCGATGGGGAAAACGGCATTTGTATTGTCAATGGCCAGAAATATGGCAATTGATTTTGGAATGCCAGTGGCATTGTTTTCTCTGGAGATGGCCTCTGTTCAGTTAATAACCCGTTTGATCTCCTCAGAAACTGGTTTGTCTTCTGAAAAGTTACGTACAGGGAAATTAGAAAAACACGAATGGGAACAATTAAGTACCAAAGTTAAAAACCTTGAAAAAGCACCGCTTTTTATAGATGATACTCCTTCACTTTCTATATTTGATCTAAGAGCAAAAGCAAGACGTTTGGTTTCCCAACACGGAATCCGAATAATAATTGTCGATTATTTGCAATTGATGACAGCAGGTGGAAACGGAAAAGGAGGAGGAAACAGAGAGCAAGAGATTTCGACTATTTCCAGAAACTTAAAAGCATTAGCGAAAGAATTAAATGTTCCGGTAATTGCACTTTCACAATTATCGCGTGCGGTGGAAACCCGTGGATCGAGCAAAAGACCATTGCTTTCCGACCTTCGTGAATCGGGTGCAATTGAGCAGGATGCCGATATTGTATCCTTTTTATATCGACCTGAATATTATAAAATAGATGAGTGGGATGATGATGAAGCTTCTCCTACAGCTGGTCAGGCTGAAATTATGATTGCTAAACACCGTAATGGTGGAATAGAAAATGTGCGTTTGAAGTTTATTGGTCATCTAGGAAAATTTGATAATTTAGAGGATTTTAGTGGAAATTTCGATGATTTACCATCAAAAATGAATCATGATGACAATCCATTTATTACTAAAAACTTACCTTCGGCCAACGAGGCATTTGGAAGTAATTTAAATGATGATGACAATGATGACGATATGCCTTTTTAATCTTTAAATAAATTGTTTTTTAATTAAAAAAAATACGAATGGAAATCAGAAAATTAATGGTTACGATTATAATCCTGATTTCCTTTTCAGTAAAAGCTAGTTTTGTTTTGTTGCCAATGGATGAGACCACACAACAAAATCATCTCAAAGCATATGGAATTACGTATTGGTGTTTGGCTAAAAATTATAAAGCCAGTTGGTTACTTAATTATAGAGGGGGGGCCTTTTTGTTGCCCGATGCCGAAGAAATTAGAAAAGAATGTCAAATTCGAGGAGTAAGTTTCGAAATTCTCTCTGATGATGAAGAAATGGCAATTTTAAAGGAAATTGCTAGTCCATCCCAAAATATGGAAACGGTTATTTTAGAAAAGGCTCCTAAAATTGCGGTTTATACTCCAAAAGGAAAACAACCTTGGGACGATGCCGTGACTCTTGTTTTGACGTATGCCGAAATTCCATTTACTCCTATTTATGATGAAGAAGTACTTAGTGACCAATTGCTACTTTATGATTGGCTGCATTTGCATCATGAAGATTTTACGGGACAATACGGTAAATTTTATGGAGCCTATAAAAATGTTCCTTGGTATATAGAGCAAAAAAAGGAAGCTGAAAACTTGGCATCCAAATTAGGTTATTCCAAAGTTTCTATTGAAAAAAGAGCAGTTGCCAAAAAAATCAGAGATTTTGTTATTGGAGGTGGATTTATGTTTGCTATGTGTTCGGCTACAGATAGTTTTGATATTGCTTTGGCAGCTGATGGTGTCGATATTTGCGAGACCGTATTTGATGGAGATCCAAGTGAAGCCAATTATCAATCTAAATTGAATTATGTTAATTCATTTGCATTCAAGGATTTTGTTTTAGAACGAAAACCGGATAAATATGAGTTCTCGGATATTGATATGACAGAAAAAAGAAATATTCCAATGGAAAAGGATTATTTTACCCTAATGGAATTTTCGGCTAAATGGGATCCAATTCCCAGTATGTTGTGTCAAAATCACACACAGTTAGTTAAGGGTTTTATGGGGCAAACTACTTCTTTTGATGCCTCGCTAATAAAATCGTATGTGTTGGTTATGGGAACTTGTGAGATTAATGGTGAGGCTCGATACATTCACGGAGAAAAAGGGAAAGGAATGTTTACTTTTTATGGAGGACACGATCCGGAAGATTTTCAACATAAAGTGGGGGATGCACCTACAGTATTGGATTTACATCCTAATTCACCTGGTTATCGTTTGATTTTAAACAATGTTTTATTCCCTGCAGCGCGTAAGAAAAAACAAAAAACGTAATTCAATTATTTAAGTTTTGAATCTATGAAAAGGGTATTTATCAATCTAGTTTTAAGTGATACTGATTGCCGTCTATATCTATGGCAATAAGTTTTCCATGACTTATATTTTCAACTACAATTTCAACAGTTGTGTCTTCGTTTCTTATGAGTGTTCCAACACCGTTTTGACCGTCTAAATCAATTTCTCCGTAGACTTTATTATTGTCATAATCGATTCCGCTTACACTGTATTTGTATTCTGATTTAATGTCTTCAGAATAACTATAATTTTTAGAAGGTTCTGATTGTTCACTAGGTTTTACATTTTTTTCAGTATGACTTATTTCTTTTTCACAGCTTAAAAAACTGCTTGAAATACTTAAAAAAAGTATTTGTGTAAATATAGTGTTCTTAATCATATTGTAATTTTTGACAAAATTACTTCGATTAAAAAGTATTATTTTACGGGAAACCTCATTTGAGATAAAAATTAAGAAGTACTTCTAAAGGAATGCAAACAGTGGTATTGCCTAATTTTTGAAGTGCTATATCAATCCTAAATCTTTTGTTATGGCAATAAGTTGGACGTTATTATTGGCTTTGAAATTGATTTTAAGTTTATTGATGCGTTTTTCTATACTACTGTGACTGTTGGGTGCAATTTCTTCTTTTTTTAATGACAGAGCAATTTCATCCAGAATCATTCCTTTCGAAAGTAATTTTAAAAGTGAAATATCATAAGCTTCAATTTCTATAAGTGATTTATGGCTTAGGATATGTGATAATTCAGGAGAAATAATATTTTTACCATTATTAAATACTTCTTGAATGGCACTTTTTAATTGAGGAATACTATTTCTGCCTTTCGAAATATAGGCATTGATTCCAGAATTTTCAAAGAGAGATTTAATTCGGAATGATTTATCCTCTATAGAAAAGACTATTGTTTTGATCTCAGGTTGTGTTTTTTTTACTGCATTTATCAGTTCTTCTCCAGTAGTCAAACTATTTTGATTATGGTCGGGTTTAAATGATAAATCGCTAATCAATAAGTCATATTCTTTTTTTTCAAGAATTGCTTTTTTAATTTTTAAAAAGGCTTCATCACAATATTTTGCATGGTGAATTTCACCAACGGAAAGTTCCTTCAGTGCTTGCACCACGGATATACTGATGCTGTCTAAATCTTCTGCAACTAAAACTTTATTAAACATAGAGTAAGATTATATTGGAAAACTAATATTTACTTTAAAACCGTTATTCGATTTATTGTCAAAAGTAATATTTCCATTAATGGCATGAATGCGGTTTTCCACATTATGAAGTCCGTTTTTAGATATTAATTGCTCGTCTGTAACTCCAATTCCGTTATCAGTATAGTTGATTTCTAATTGATTTTCATTCTCTTTGAAAGATAACACGACTAAACTACAATTACTATGTTTTTTCATGTTGACCAACAATTCTTGAAGCACACGATAAGTTGTTGTTTTTTTGAAAGTGGCTATTTTTTTCCAATTAATGTTATCTATACCGTTAGTTAGGACATTCACTTTTTCTGTATTGAATCCCAACATCATCTCTTTTAAGTTAGGAACAAACAAATTTTCGGTATCGATGGCACTGTTTTCCTTCGAAATATTTCGTGTTCGGGTATAAATGGTGTCCAGATTATTAAGTAATTTTTCTTTATTCGAGTTGGATGATAAATCTTGGGTTTCGGCAAAAGCCATCGTATGGTAAACATCATTGGCCAATTCATCGTGTAGTTTTTTGGAAATTCGAACCTCGGTATTATATGAAACTTGAAGACTTTGCAGATAAAAAACCAGAATTCAAATTAGAGGAGTATTTTTTAGGAAAAACTACCGCTTCAGGTTTGTTCATTGATCTTTTTGGAAAAGTTAAACGTCAATTCACTGTGGAAATGGAAGGAATTCAAGAAGGAGATGTTTTTATCCTCAATGAAACCTTTTTATATGACAACGGTGAAGAAGAGTTTCGTCGATGGGAGATTACCAAAACGGGAGAGCGAACCTACGAGGGAAATTCTTCTGATATCATTGGTGTTGCTAAAGGAGAGCGTCTCGGTAATGCTGTGAATTGGCATTATACCCTGAAGCTTAAATACGGTGATGGAATTCTTAACGTCAAGTTTGATGACTGGTTGATCATGCAAGATGAAAAAAACGTCTTTAATAAAGCCACCATGAAAAAGTTTGGCGTCCGATTAGGAGATGTATATTTATTCTTTAGGAAACCGTAGTCGGCGATAGCTGAGCGGCTTTTTCTTTTTCTTTCGCCTTTTTCTCTTTTTCAGCTTTACGCTGACCTTTTTCCACGAGCGCTTCTAAATATTAATTAAAGCTTCAAACTGAGCTGAGTTAATCGTTCCAACATTTGCATAATCTCTTAAATCATCAATCGTAGGTAATTGACCTAACGTTTCAATGTTTCCAGGATTATCATTGTGTAGTTTAAATCGATTAGCTATCTCAGTAAAATTAGCAATTTGCTGATCTACAGTTGCTCTTTCTTGTTGTAAATTAATCTTAGCTGTTCTTTCATTAATACTTGAAATAGTTTTTCTTGCTTGAGAAGTAACTCTATCAGCATAAGATTTACCAAACTGTTTAACTATCTCATTATAATTTAAAAGCTGACTTGATGGATCATTTCTTGTTTCTAATTCAATCTTTAATTTTTTAGAAAGAAGTTTGTATTCATCAATAACTTTTGAATAATCTTTACCAAACGCTTTTTGAGCAGCTGGATTTGTACTAATAACAGCAAAATCATTTTC
>JALRGT010000056.1 GCA_023259675.1 Flavobacterium sp. | reverse complement strand
GTTTTTCTATATTTTGTAATGAATTTGAAGATTTATTACACCCTAAAATCACCAATAAAATTAACATATTTTTTTTTATGATTTATAGATATAAATTATTAATTACAAAATCATTAAGACAAGTGATTGAACTTATAATTTAACTTAAATTTTTTCCATCTTTTGTAAAATTAGGTATGAAACTCGATACATTCTTTGTTCAGTTGCTCACCATAAAAAACACTCGAACTGACGTAAAGAACATCTAGTTTACCCAATAACATCCAATTTGGCAAATCGCAATAACAGCTTTTTGATTCCTCCTACTTCAAATTTGATTTCCGCTTTTTTATCAGCTCCTACTCCTTCTAAATTCAATACTTGTCCACGACCAAAACGTTCGTGCATGACAATATTTCCTGCAACCAAATTATTATCAAATAAATTCGCTCCTGATGAAGGTGCATTACCGGAAACCGGTTTTAATTTTCGAATTGGCGCATCCGGTTTCGGTTGATTATCCGTAATGTATTTTGGAGGAGTTCCGTTGCTTGGTTTAGCCAATCGCAATTTGGATTTATCCACATCTCCAAAAATATCCTTATCAATCATTGGTTTGAAACGATAATTACTTTCGGCAGGCGTTAAATATTCTAAATACTGACTGTCAATTTCTTCAATAAATCGGGACGGTTCACTATCTGTTAATTTACCCCAACGGTAACGCGATTGTGCATAGGTTAAATAGGCCTGATGTTCAGCCCTAGTTAATGCTACATAAAACAATCGACGCTCTTCTTCCAGTTCCGAACGGGTACTCATACTCATAGCCGAAGGAAATAAATCTTCTTCCATTCCAACCACAAAAACATGTGGAAACTCCAATCCTTTTGCCAAGTGAATAGTCATTAAAGCCACACGATCTTCATCGCTGGTGTCATTATCCAAATCGGTAGCCAAAGCTACATCTTCTAAAAATTCAGATAAAGAACCTCTTGCGCCATCAACCTCCTTTTGCCCTTCGGTAAAATCTTTGATACCATTTAATAACTCTTCAATATTTTGAATTCTGGCCATGCCTTCAGGCGTTGCATCTTTTTTTAATTCTTGTACTAAACCTGTTTTTTTTGATACATGATCTGTTAAATAAAAAGCATCATGATTTTCATTTAAAACTTGAAAACTTTGAATCATCATTACAAAATCCTGCAACTTTTGTTTAGTCCCTGAATTTAATTTCAAATCAATTCGATCAATATTTTGCATAATTTCAAATATCGATCTCTTATAATGATTGGCTGCAACGGTTAATTTTTCGATAGTAGCATCTCCAATTCCACGAGCTGGATAATTGATAACACGAACTAAGGCTTCTTCGTCTTTTGGATTGATAACCAATCGTAAATAACAAAGCACGTCTTTAATTTCCTTTCTTTGGTAAAAAGACAAACCTCCATAAATTCGATACGGAATATCTCTTTTTCGCAAAGCATCTTCCATAGCACGAGATTGTGCATTGGTACGATACAAAATGGCAAAATGACCATTGTTTAATTGATTTTGCATTTTTTGCTCAAAAATGGTACTGGCTACAAAACGCCCCTCTTCGGCATCTGTCAAACTTCGATGTACTTTAATTTTGGGGCCAAAATCATTGGCTGTCCAAACCACCTTATCCAGTTTGGTTTTATTATGTTCCATTACCGCATTGGCAGCTTCTACAATATTACGTGTGGAACGGTAATTTTGTTCCAAACGATACATGTTTACTCCCGGATAATCTTTTTGAAAATTCAAAATATTATTAATGTTAGCACCACGAAAAGCATAGATACTCTGCGCATCGTCCCCAACTACACAAATATTTTGAAATTTATCCGATAATGCACGAACAATTAGATATTGTGAATGATTCGTATCCTGATACTCATCAACTAATATGTATCGAAAACGATTTTGATATTTAGCTAATACATCCGGAAATCGAGTCAATAACTCATTGGTTTTTAATAATAAATCATCAAAATCCATTGCTCCCGATTTAAAACAACGATCCACATAATTCTGATAAATCTCTCCCATTCTAGGTCGCTTTGCCATGGCATCTGCTTCTTGTAAATCGGGATCATTAAAATAAGCCTTAACGGTAATTAAACTGTTTTTAAAGGAAGATATACGACCTAAGATTTGTTTCGGTTTGTAAATATCTTTATCCAATTGCATTTCTTTTATAATTCCAGAAATAGCTCTAAGTGAATCCTGAGAATCATAAATGGTAAAATTAGATGGATAACCTAATTTATCGGCTTCAGAACGTAAAATCTTAGCAAAAATAGAGTGAAATGTCCCCATCCAAAGATTTTTTGCTTCACTTGCTCCCACAATACTAGCAATACGGGTTTTCATTTCACGAGCCGCTTTATTGGTAAAAGTAAGCGACAAAATATTGAAAGCATCCACTCCCTGATGCATTAAATAGGCAATTCTTATGGTCAAAACACGCGTTTTCCCCGAACCTGCACCGGCTATAATAATCATTGGGCCGTCTTTTTGTAATACAGGTTGTTGTTGGGCTTCGTTGAGTTGGGATATATATTGTTGCATTATTTTTTTCTATTTATGCAAAAATAAGTATTTACATGGATTTATTCCACAAAGATTCTCAAAGAAACATGGAGAGACACAAAGCTTTTAAAAATTCTCTCTGGGAATCTTTGCATATAAACTTTGCGAGTCTTTGCGTTATTTTTTTCCAATGAAGAACAAAAAGTATATTTTTGCTTTTAAAATTTTATACTTAATGGACACAACTAAAATCATTGAAATACTAGCTTATACTATTCCATCATTAATTACTGGCGGAGTTGCCTATTTTTTATTTCAGTCACATTTTAAAGACCAACAAAAAACCAGACTTTGGCTAATTCAAAGAGACAATCAAAAAATTGCTTTACCACTTCGATTACAAGCCTACGAAAGAATGACCTTGTTCATGGAACGCATTCATCCTTCTCAATTAATGGTACGCATCAATCCGATTTCGACGAACAAAAACGATTATGAAAACTACATAATTGCCCATATCGAACAAGAATTTGAACATAATATTGCACAACAAATTTACATTTCAGACAAATGCTGGACAGTGATTTTAACCGCCAAAAATGCTACGGTTCAAATGATACGCAATGCTGCCAAAAACGAAAAAGTTACGAATGCCGATGAGTTAAGAACTTTTGTAATCAGCGAATTATTAGATAAAAATTCACCTTCAAATACTGCTTTAGCATTTATCAAAAATGAAGTAGCCGAACTTTGGTAGTCTTAGGCTATTGTTTCTAAAGCTTCACTTTTTTTCATTGCATATTGAAAGCCTTGTTCCCACCATTGCGCCATTTTTTCTTTGTTAAATATCAAAGCATTATCCGTTAAATTAATTGGCGTATAATACAAATTGAGTTTAACATTGTTATGAGAAGCCGCCATGGTTCCTAAAAGAATATTGTGCTTCTCAATTTGATCTAATTCAATTTGGAACAAATCAATTAATAGCGAAAATGGATTTTTACCAATTGCTACCCTTGGTGTCGATTTTTCTGTTTCGAGAATAACAACATCAACTTCAGTTGCACCTCTTAGAATGGCTTCTTGTATAGGAACTAAGCTAGAAAATCCACCATCGGCATAATCATTTCCTTTTATATTAACGATACTCATAAAAGGAATGTAGTTACTAGAAATCCAAGTCCAATCACAAAACTCATCATAAGTACAGTCTTTTATCGATTTGTATTCGCTTTGATTATTCGTCAAATTGGTAACAGTAACAACAATATCCGTCCCTAAAGCCTTTAACTGATTAAATTCATCAATCGAAAAATTTTTCTTAATGTACGAGCGTAGTTTTTTGCTTTCGCCAAAAGTTCTTCGACCTCTTAAAAATTGTAAAACTACATTAAAGTGATTAATACTAACTACATTAACTCCTTTTTTCTTACTAACTATAAACGGATTGATATTGAAAATTTTCTTCATATTCACATTAGTGTAAATACGTTTAATTTTTTCAATATTACCCAAGGCTAGATGTGGAATTAATAAACTTCCTGTAGAGGTTCCTATAAATAAACCATATTTGATGTTTTTATTTTCTAGCAAATACTGGGCTACACCGCCTGCAAATGCCCCTTTACTTCCACCTCCAGAAATAACCAATGCTCGCATATAGTTTAATTTAATAATCGATTCAATTGAATTTGTTCTTTTTCGTTCAAATTAGGTAAAATTCGAATGAAAGCATCTTTTTGCTCTTTATTTTTTAACAAGGTTCGAATAGTATCACGTCCAAATTTAGAAAATTGCCAAGTATGATGTGTCGTGGCTTTCACTAAATTAATTAAAACTTCGTCATTAATTAATTGAAAACCTATTAAATATTCCAATGCATTTTGCCTTGTTGTTGCTTCAAATCGTTCAGACGATAAATTGATTAATTCATCAATTATAGCTTTCTTATCGCCTTCATATTCCGGTGTCATGATAGCTAGCGACAACCACAATGTACGTAAATTTAAATCGTTAAAACCTATCCAATTTTTAGCTTTGTTTAAATAGGTGATTCGTTGTTTTGGGAAATTTCGCCACAAATACAACAAAGCAATTTCTTGGGTTTGATAGGATTTGTCATCTAACAATGTTTCATAATCCAATCGAAATTCTTCAGGAATTTTTGGTAATGCATAGGCCACCATTTGACGAACTTGAACATTTTTAGTATTTAAAGCCATCTGCAAAAGCTCTTTTTTTGCTTCAAAATTTTCATTTCTAAGTTGGTTTACCACATGTTCCTTTACGAAATGATATTGATCCGATTGCAAAATTTGCTTAAAGAAATCCATTTTTTCAATCAATGGTTTTGATTTCATTTTGTCAATTTCAAGTAAAAGCTTAGATGATTTGTTTTGATTAAGTAAATCATTAACAATATTAGTATTAACAATCGTAGATTCAAGCCATACTTTAGAAAAAAGTTGGGTATCAAAATCACTTACTTTTTTAACTTCAGCTAGAAATTCGGCCGTTGTAACATTTTTGAAAGCATACTTATTCAAGTAATTTTTAATGACTTTTTTGAATGCTTTATCACCAATTGCCTGATGTAAAGAAAACAAGGCCCAAGCCCCTTTTTGATAATAACTTAACGAACTTGCTTTTTCATTTAAAATAGGAATACTATCCGTTCTGGAAGCAAATTTTATTTGCTGAATCGATTCGTACATTTTCGAATAAAAATAATCCTCTCCAAATATGTTTTTTTCTGCCAATAACGCATAGTAAGTAGCAAAGCCCTCTTGCAACCAATGATGCTTTCCGCTGGTAGCTGTCACTAAATCACCAAACCATTGATGCGCTAATTCATGAGCATCAACATTCGTAAAATTTCTATCTTCAAAACCTGTAGAATCCACTACATACCGAGTAGCAAATAAGGTTGCTGATGTGTTTTCCATTCCAGCATACAAAAAATCCCTTACAGGAACTTGTTTATACACTTTCCACGGGTATTTATAACCAATTTCTTTTTCTAAAAAATCAAAAACAGTTTTGGAATAACGATAGGTAGGCTCAAAATGTGAAAGCTCTTTGTTTCCAATATATAAATCCAAAGGAATTTTAGTTTTTGAGAATTGTCGTTGCTTTTCAAACTTACCAATAGCTAACATCAGCAAATAAGAACTCATAGGTTTTTGCATCTGATACTGCCAAGTTGTAGATTCATTTGTGCTTATTTTTTTCTTTAAAACCCCGTTTGCAACAACTTCATAATTAGAATCAAAGCTAACACTAAGATTAAAAATCAACTTTTCATTCACGTCATCAAAACTAGGAAACCAATGGCTGGTATATCTGCCTTGACCCTGTGTCCAAATTTGCAAATCATCTGCTTCTTTAGAACCCACAAAATAGAGTGCTTGTTTGGGTTTAGCTTGATATTCAAAAGTAATTTCGTTTTTTCCTTTTTTAAAAGGATAAACAATAAGCAACTGCTTGCCGGAATTCAAGAAAGTTATTTTTTTCTTATTTAACTTCACTTCAAAAAATTCCATGTTTTGGGCATCTAACCTTATTGTATCTACTTCTTTAAGTACTTTAAAAGTATAATTAACCAAACCTGAAATTGACTTTTCATTAGGATTAAGATTCAAGTGTGCTGAAACTGAAGTAAAATCAACATTCTTTGTTTGTTGTCCAAAAACGAAAGCAGAAATAAAAAGAAAAATAAATCGCATTTAAAATAGATTAAGGTAGATTTTCAAAGTTACAAAGGTTTGATTAACTAATCGAAGTATTTTTGTAAGTTTACCTCTTAAAATTATAATAATTTACCCTTGAAAAAAGCCTTATTTAACTGGAGCAGTGGCAAAGATTCTGCTCTTGCCTTATACAAAATTCTTCAAAACCCAGAATTTAAAATTGACTACTTACTTACGAGTGTTAACCAACAATTTCAACGTATCTCAATGCATGGCGTACGTGTAGAATTATTACAACAACAAGCTGAAAGTATTGGAATTCCTTTAGAAATAATGGAAATTCCTGAAATGCCTACTATGGAAGTTTACGAAAGTGTTATGCAACAAACACTTGAAAAATTAAAAAACAAAGGAATTAGTCATTCTGTTTTTGGAGATATTTTTCTGGAAGATTTACGTCAGTATCGCGAAGATAAATTAGCCACAATGGGATTTGAAGGTGTTTTCCCGATTTGGAGGATACCAACAAAAGAATTAATTCAGGAATTCATCTCGTTAGGATTTCAAACTGTTGTGGTATGTGTGAATGAACGTTACTTAGACAAAAGTTTTGTAGGCAGAATGATCGACCAACAATTTATTGATGATTTACCTGAAAACGTAGATGTATGCGGCGAAAATGGAGAATTTCACACCTTTTGTTTTGATGGGCCAATTTTTCAAAAACCAATTGATTTTGAATTAGGCGAAATTGTTTACAGAAAATATGAAAAACCAAAAACAGACAGCTCCAATACAGCTTGTGATTCGGACGATTCCACTGCTTACGATTACGGATTTTGGTATTGCGATCTCATTCCGAAAAAACAATAAAAAAATTCCAAATTCCAATTGTCACACTGAGTATATCGAAATGTTATT
>JALRGT010000055.1 GCA_023259675.1 Flavobacterium sp. | reverse complement strand
TAACATCGTGGAGCATTCCTCTCCAAGTCACTTCTTCAATAAAATTCTTCATTTTTTCAATCAATTTACTTTCGTCAGTTCAGCCTTTTAGGCTTCGTGTGCGCAAAGATAAAATTTATTGTGGATTCAGTAATTTGTTTATTGGCTTATTCGAAAAAAAATATTCGTATTTTCGTAGCATGATTTTAGTAACAGGAGGAACCGGATTAGTAGGCGCGCATTTATTGCTTCATTTAGTTGAAAATGGAGAAAATGTGCGGGCCATTTATCGCAATGAGAAAAACCAAAAAAAGACTAAAAACCTTTTCCGTTTCCATAAGAAAGACCATTTGTTTGACGCTATCGAATGGATACAAGCCGATATCACTGACGTTCCTTCCTTAGAAAACGCTTTCACAAACATTAATTACGTTTATCATTGTGCTGCCCTGATTTCTTTTGACCCAAAAGACGAAGTTCTACTGCGAAAAACCAATATCGAAGGCACGGCCAACATCGTCAACCTCAGCCTCGATAATAAGATAAAAAAATTGTGTTTTGCGAGTTCTGTTGCTGCCCTTGGAGACTTGGCTGCCCATGAAACTTTGGTAACAGAAGAAACAGAATGGAATCCGGAAAAACCACATAGCGATTATGCCATTTCTAAATATGGCGCCGAAATGGAAATTTGGCGCGGACAACAAGAAGGTTTGGACGTCGTAATTGTAAATCCCGGAATTATTCTCGGTCCTGGATTTAACGAACAAGGCAGTGGGCAATTGTTTTCGAAAGTAGCCAACGGTTTGTCGTTTTATACTACCGGAATAACTGGTTTTATCACAGTTAGTGATGTGATTAGATTGATGACGGAATTAATGAAAAGCGACATTAAAAATGAGCGCTTTACCCTTGTGGCAGAAAACGTGGCTTTTCGAGAAATCATAAACAGTATTGCAGATGCTTTGAATGTAAAAAAACCACGTTTTCATGCTAAACCTTGGGCATTGGAACTGGCGTGGAGAATGGACAACTTAATCACCCTCTTGTTTCGTAAAAAAAGGAAACTACCAAAGACTGCCGCAAAAGCAGCTTATTCTGTTCGCCAATTCTCCAATGAAAAAATAAAAACTATTTTGAATACCGATTTTTCAAACCTACATCAGTATATTCAAGATATTTCAAATTCCTAAAATACAACGAATCCTTCCAATTAAAAATAGAATCTTTTTTAATTTTAGTAGAATCAATCGATTTTTTCAAATCCAACTTCTTCCTTTTTATTTTCAAAATAGAATCTTTCTTAACCAAAGAATCTTTTACAATTTTCAGAGAATCCAGTCTCTTTTGCTTGTCTTTTTTTATTTTTAAAATCGAATCCACAATCACCTTTTTTTGATTGATGCGTTTACCGACTTCTTTGTACATCTCTTCATAAACTATATAATTTGATGCATAATAAATATTACTTTGGGTTAACTGAGTACTGTCAACTTTATATTTTTTGTAAATATACTCCGTGTTATCGTTTCCATAATCATCTGGATTACCCGAGGATTGGTATTTTGACGCTTCTAAAATCGCCAAATCATACATAATATTGATCATTTTACCTTTCTCGATAAGGCGATCCGGTTTTTCAACCACATCTTCTTTACAACCAATAATCACGGTGAGTATTATAAAAAGCAAGAGTAATTTTTTCATTAGTGTTTTTTTATCGATCAAACAGCAATCGCTTTCCAGCACGAATATTTTTTATTTTGAAAGCATTATAGACCAATTGACCGTTTACAAACGTATGGGTAACTCGAGATTTAAAAGTAAATCCCTCAAACGGAGACCAACCACATTTTGCCAAAATATTTTCTTTTTTCACACTCCATGGCAATCCGGCATTGATAATCACCAAATCGGCATAATAGCCCTCTTTTATAAAACCACGTTTTTCGATTTTAAAAATTTTAGCCGGGTTATGGCACATTTTCTCGACAATCTTTTCAATACTGATTTTCCCCTGATGATAAGCTTCAAACATGGCCACCACCGAATGTTGAACTAGAGGACCTCCCGAAGGCGCCTTAAGATAGGATTGTTTTTTTTCTTCCAAAGTATGCGGCGCATGATCCGTGGCAATAACGTCAATTCTGTCATCGACCAATGCTTCCCAAAGCGCTTTTCTGTCCTCTGCTGTTTTAACGGCCGGATTCCATTTTATCAAGTTGCCTTTCGTTTTATAATCCTCATTGGTGAACCACAAATGGTGTACACAAACTTCGGCAGTGATTTTCTTTTGTTCCAAAGGAATTTTATTGGTAAACAAATCCATTTCTTTGGCTGTAGAAAGATGAAAAATATGCAAACGAGCATTCGTTTTTTTGGCCAAGGCCACTGCCTTAGAAGAAGAAATATAGCAAGCCTCTTCGCTTCTAATCAGATGATGTGCCGTAACGGGAACATCGTCTCCATATTCTTCTTTATATTTCGCTAAATTATTCTGAATGGTCGTTTCATCTTCGCAATGTACCGCAATAAGCATGGGCGTACTAGAGAATATTTTTTCAAGGGTAGCCTCATTATCTACCAACATGTTTCCGGTTGATGAGCCTAAGAATATTTTTATTCCGGCAACATTTTTAGGATTTGTTTTTAAAACTTCATCCAAATTATCATTGGTTGCTCCCATCATAAACGAATAATTCGCATAGGACTTCTCGGCAGCAAGCTGATATTTTTGTTCTAAAATTTCTTGGGTAACTGCATTAGGCACCGTGTTAGGTTGTTCGATAAACGAAGTCACCCCACCAGCAACAGCTGCTTTAGACTCCGATTCGATATCGCCCTTATGGGTTAAACCCGGCTCTCTAAAATGCACCTGATCATCTATGGCACCAGGTATCAGATAGTTTCCCTCGGCATCAATAATTTTATATTCCGATGACTTTGGACTAATGCTCTCTGAAATTTCAACAATTAAGTCATTCTCAATTAAAACATCGCCCTCAAAAATTGCCCCTTCATTTACTATTTTGGCATTCTTAATTAAAACCTTATTCATTGTATGTATCTTATAAACTATTAAATAACTTTTTTAATCGAAGTGAAATTACCCCAAAAACCGCTTCAATAATGATTGAATTACTCATTTTTGACTGCCCTTTGGTTCTATCGGTAAATATGATTGGAATTTCAACAATGGTAAACTTTTTACAAAAAGTTCTATATTTCATTTCAATTTGAAATGCATAACCCACAAATCTTATTTTATCTAAACGGATTTCTTCCAGAACCTGACGCTTGTAGCAGACAAATCCTGCTGTCGCATCATGGATTTTCATGCCTGTAATTAAACGAACATAAACAGATGCAAAGTAGGATAACAATACTCGGTTCAATGGCCAGTTCACCACGTTTACACCGGTGACATAACGAGACCCTATTGCCAAATCAGCGGTCCCAAAATGACACGCATTATATAATTTTTCTAAATCATTCGGGTTATGTGAAAAATCGGCATCCATCTCAAAAATATAATCATATCGATTCGCTAACGCCCATTTAAAACCATGAACGTAAGCCGTCCCTAATCCTGATTTTTTTTCTCTCTTTTCTAAAAACAAACGTCCTTCAAATTCGGCTTGCAAGAACAAAACCTTATCTGCGGTATGATCCGGAGAATTATCGTCGATAATTAAAATATGAAAATGCTTGTGTTGAGAAAGTACCGACCTAATAATACTTTCGATGTTTTCAATTTCGTTATAGGTAGGAATTATAACAATACTGTCGCTCATATTTCTAATAATTTCAACGCAAAAGTAACCTTTTTATGGCATTTGATTCATAATAAATTTATAATAAAAAGATTGATGTAAAAAATTTGTAATTTTGTGCCGCTATGATTGAACATGTACTGAACCCGAGAATAACTGAAAACAAAGACTGGGCTACCGTTTTGTTTGTTATCACCTTTGCTATCATTGCCATCACTAAATCTTTATATGAAAATCGATTCGGTGATTTTATGAATTTACTTTTCTCCGATAAATATTCAAAAGTATATCGTGACGGCAGTCAATTAAAGAGTGGTTTTACCATTTCCCTCTTCTTTGCACAAGTCATTTCTTTTGCATTTTTCGTTCAACTTTCACTGAGTATTTTTGGATATGCTTCCAAAACGGATTGGATTTTATACATTCAAATAATTACATTTTTGATTTTTTTCATTTTATCCAAATTTTTGATAGAAAAAATCATCGCAACGGCATTCAATATTGAAGAATTTGTGGAACAATTTAATCTTCAAAAAATTACATATCGAACCTATATTGGATTAATAATCTTACCTATCAACGTTATTTTATTCTATTACGACACAATATCTAAAAATATACCTGTCGTAATTATAGCAACAATACTGGTATTAAATGTCTTAGCATATTTAATTTCAATAAAAAATTATCAAAATGCAATATTCAGTAAGTTGTTTTATTTTATTTTATATCTTTGCACTCTCGAAATAGCCCCCTATTTTTTCATGTATTATTTGTATACAAAAGGGAGCGCATAGAAAATGTTATAATATGAAAGTGAAAACAATTTTGGTGTCACAACCTGAGCCTAAAGTAGAGAATTCTCCTTATTTTGAACTTCAACAAAAACACAAAATAAAAATTGATTTCAGACCTTTTATTCACATAGAAGGTGTTAGCGCAAAAGAAATTAGGCTTCAAAAAATAGACCTCAACAATTACACAGCAATTATTTTAACCAGCAGAAATGCTGTTGACCATTTTTTTAGAGTGGCAGATGAGATGCGATTTAAAGTTCCTGAAGGGTTAAAATATTTTTGCCAATCGGAAGCGGTTGCGTTTTATTTACAAAAATATGTGGTCTATAGAAAACGAAAAATATATGTAGGACCTAAAGATTTCGCTGATTTATCTCCATTGATAAAAAAATACAAAGACGAAAAATTCCTATTGCCTGCTTCAGACCAATTGAATGCTGACGCACCCATAACACTAAATGCTTTAAAAGTAGATTGGACACAAGCTGTTTTTTACAAAACCGTAATGAGCGACCTTTCCGATTTAGCCGATGTTTATTATGATGTTTTAGCTTTTTTCAGTCCAACAGGTATCAAGTCATTGTTTAAAAACTTTCCGGATTTTAAACAAAACAACACTCGAATTGCTGTTTTTGGAAGTACCACTCAAAAAGAAGCACTAGACCGCGGTTTAAGAATTGATATTTTGGCACCAACTCCAGAAACGCCTTCTATGACCATGGCCTTGGAGAAATACATTGTTGAAGCAAACAAAAAATAAAAACAAGAATTTCATTTCTTATAAAAACAAAAAAAAGACTGCTTTCCGCAGTCTTTTTTTTGTTCTAATCTGCACCCAAATACAGCTAAATATCCGGAATCCTGAAAAGGCGAGGGATTAAAAAAAATTCCAAACCCCAATAAAATTGGAATTTGGAATTCAATATTTTTTAGATGTTAATTGACTAATCCCTTCTACTTCCTCCCATATAGATTGAAACATAATACAATAAGGTAGCAATTGACCCTAACGCAGCTACCAAATAGGTTCTGGCAGCCCATTTGAGTGCGTCTTTTGCCCCATCATGTTCTTGCTGGTTAAGCATACGTTTATTTTCCAACCAAGCCAACGCCCTGTGACTCGCATCATACTCTACCGGCAAGGTAACAATTGAAAATAAGGTTGTCGCAGCAAACAATACGATTCCGAACAACAACAATCCCGGAAATGTTTTTAGCATTAAAATTCCACCCAGCAAAATCCATTGCATATAAGTAGATGCTACGTTTACAAAAGGCACCAATTTAGAACGCATCGTTAGCCATTCATAACCCACGGCGTGTTGCACAGCATGACCACATTCATGTGCCGCAACCGCAGCAGCGGCAGCATTACGCTGGTTGTAAACCGCTTCACTTAAATTGACTGTTTTATTTACCGGATTGTAATGATCTGTTAATTGACCAGCAACCGAGATTACCTGAACATCGTAAATCCCATTATCAGCGAGCATTTTTTTGGCAATTTCGGCACCGCTCATGCCATTTTGCAAATGCAATTTAGAATAATGATCAAATTTATTTTTCAGTTTTGAACTAACTAACCAGCTAAAGAGCATAATCGCTCCAGCAAGAATTAAATATCCACTTCCCATATTTTTGTTTTTTTATTTCAATTTTAATGATTAGCAATCATCAAATTCTGAACCAATTTGAAAAAATGCCAATTTGACATCCAAAAGAAAATCCCAAAAAAAGAAAATCCCAAATTCCAACAACACTTCGACAAGCTCAGTGTGACAATTTGGAATTTGGAATTTTTAAATTGTAATTATTCTGGTTAACCTACCAAATTGATAATTTTCCCTGGAACAATAATTACTTTATTTGGTGTTCTACCGTCTAATTGCTTTTGCGTTCTTTCGTCTTGCATTACGATTTCCTCGATTTGTTCTTTGGTTAAATCCAAAGGCAATTTGATGGTGAAACGCATTTTTCCGTTGAAAGAAACCGGGTATTCTTTTTCAGATTCCACTAAATGTTTCGCCTCGAAAACCGGAAACGGCACTGTAGCTATCGAACCCGCATTCCCCAACAAACTCCACAATTCCTCGGCTATGTGTGGCGCATACGGTGAAATCACAATCGCCAATGGTTCCAATATTGCACGAGAATGACAGTTTTGGGTAGACAATTCATTCACACAAATCATGAACTGGGAAACAGAGGTGTTGAAAGAGAAATTCTCGATATCTTCCGCCACTTTCTTAATCGTTTTGTGCAATGATTTTAAGTTGTCTTTGGTTGGTTCAGCATCAGAAACAATCAAACCACTTTCATCAAAATACAAACGACACAATTTTTTCAAGAATCCAAAAACACCGGAAATACCTGCTGTGTTCCAAGGTTTCGCTTGTTCCAATGGCCCTAAGAACATTTCATACAAACGCAAGGTATCGGCTCCGTATTCGTTACAAATATCATCTGGAGTTACCACATTGTATTTGGATTTTGACATTTTTTCGACTTCGCGGCCAACAATATATTTACCGTTTTCATCACAAATGAATTCTGCATTTTTATAATCTTCCCTCCAAGCTTTAAATTTGTCGATATCTAACTCATCTGATGAGTTCACAAACGAAACATCTGAATGAATTGGCTGAACACTTTGTCCATCAATTTTATTTTTAGAAATAAAAGTATTTGTTCCTTCAATTCTATAAACAAAAGCACTAGTTCCCAAAATCATTCCCTGATTAATCAGTTTTTTGAAGGGTTCTTCGGTTGGTGCAAAACCTTTGTCTTTTAGGAATTTGTTCCAAAAACGAGAATACAACAAGTGACCTGTGGCATGTTCGCTTCCGCCAATATATAAATCTACAGATTCCCAATATTTCAAGGCATCTTGGCTGGCAAATTCGATTTCGTTCTGCGCATCCATGTAACGCATCCAATACCAAGAACTTCCTGCCCAACCCGGCATTGTGTTTAATTCTAATGGAAATATGATCACATTGTCAATAAGTTGAGTACTGACAACGGAACACTGAACACTATCCCAAGCCCAAACCGAGGCATTTCCTAACGGAGGCAAACCGTCTTCGGTTGGTAAATATTTTTCTACTTCCGGTAAAATGATTGGCAAATGTTGTGCATCAATCATTTGCGGCAAACCAT
>JALRGT010000054.1 GCA_023259675.1 Flavobacterium sp. | reverse complement strand
CAAAGGAACACAGTAGCCCTGAAAAACGAGAACAGATTAAACGAGAATCTGAAATGATCCCGAAGTTTCGAGACAGATTAAACAAACGAAAAATGATTGAGCGAGTAGTACATCCTTACAATCTGCAAAAAGCATTAGAGCATGTGATTTTCAACAGAGGAAATGCAGGAGTTGATGGTATAAAAACCAGTCAGCTCAAAGAACACTTTTCTCAAAAGAAAACACCAATGTTTTCAGCTATCAAACAAGGAAAGTACCTGCCTCTAGCCATTTTAGGCGTGGAGATTCCCAAAGGAAATGGTAAAACCCGACTTTTGGGAGTTCCCACCACCACCGACCGAGTGCTACAACAAGCCGTAGGGCAAGTGATTGCACCGCTATTTGAACCCGAATTCAAAGACAACAGTTTTGGATTTAGACCCAACAAAAACGCCCGACAGGCTGTGGGGCAAGCCAAGGAATACATCCATCAGGGGTTGAATCACATTGTTGATATTGACCTAAAGAACTTCTTTGACGAAGTAGACCATTGTTTATTATTGAATTTGATTTATCAAAAAGTAAAGTGCAAAACTACAATGCGTCTGATACGAAAATGGTTGCGTGTACCGATACAAATCAATGGTAAGTTACAAAAACGCAGAAAAGGTGTTCCGCAAGGAAGTCCTTTAAGTCCGTTATTGTCTAATATCTTACTCCATGAACTGGATAAAGAAATGACAAGGCGCCAACTGAAATTTGTACGCTATGCAGATGATTTTAGTATCTATTGCAAAAGCCAAAATCAGGCGAGGGCTACAGCACAAGCCATTGCTAAATTTCTGAGAACAAAGCTAAAACTGACTATAAATACAGAGAAAAGCGGAATTAGACGTCCTGTGAACTTCACATTGTTAGGATTTGGTTTTGTACCTACGTATAAGAAAGGAAGCAAGAACGAATATCAGCTGGTTGTGGCAGAAAAGGCATGGAAAAAACTCAAAGAAAAACTCAAAAGCATTAGTCGCAAAACCGCACCAGTCAAACTCGAAGAGCGTATTGCCAAGATAAAAGAAGTCCAACGAGGATGGTTAAACTACTTTCGGGGAACGAGCATTATGGGCAAATTACGAGACTTAGATGGTTGGCTCAGAAACCGACTACGTTACTGCATTTGGCACGACTGGAAGAAGCCTGAGAGAAAGAGAAAGAATCTCATCCAATTGGGAGTTGACCCAGAACATGCCTATGCTTTTAGTCGTACTCGCAAAGGAGGTTGGGCAATTGCACAGAGTCCAATTTTGATTACCACCATTACTTTGAAACGCTTGAAACAGCGAGGTTATCAATCATTAACGGATGTTTACATCGAATTGAATCCATTATTTTGCGAACCGCTGAGTACGTGACCCGTATGCTCAGTGGTGTGAGAGGCGCACTCCGTCAGTTACTGGCGGAGCCGTCTACTCGATTGGTGGCAGTGCATTTTTATTTCAGTATGTTTTTATTTTTAAAGGAAATGGTCAAATTCCGTTAACTTTGTCGCCAAGTTTTGATTCTACTTTTAAAGGTCTTTTTGTTATTTTCAAGTCTCTAAAATAACCTACTGTACCGATATCTACGTATAAGCCAATACTTCCTTTCTTGTTACTTCCAAGCATTTTGTCTACTATGAAAGAGGAATATTTCAAGTCGTTAATAAACATTTCAGCCATTTCTCCATTGACTTCAATTCGCATAGTAATCCACTCGTTAAGTGCTACGGGTGCAGAGCCTTCATATTTAAAAGGTGCTATCTTTCTTAATGTGTCAAATTTTGCATGAGGATAAGAAAAATATTGAACCGTATGATTTCTATGAAGTTGGTTAGTTGCTCTTCCGACTTTCGGACGAAGATAGATGGACTCAAAAGCTGAGTTGTCATCTTTAATTCTGTAATAAATCCCAATAAAACCTGCTGAACCTAAAAAAGGTGATGGATTTTGAATTTGGCTATACATTTTTATCTCAATTGTACCATTTTCAAAATCATCTAAATCCAAAAGTCTTGCATAGTGAATATCATCTACGGTCGCTTCTAATCTTGCGGTGTCAAATGGGAATGCTTTTAAATCTCGTTCTATTTTCAATACTTTCTTGCCTTGGAATTTAATAACCTCTCCGGTTACATTATAAAGTTGAAAAACTTGATTTTTAAGTGTTATTTTCTTAAAGTCTTCTCTGTTTTGTGAAAAGATGTTAAGTGAGCAAAATAACAAGGTTAGGAAAGAGATTACAATTCTGGAAATATTCATAATTTTTAATTTGATTTGAGTTTGAAATGTCAAGTTTTAGAGATTGGCTGCTTTTCACTGCATTGCCACCAACTCATAAATATACGCAATAAACTTTCACAAATACACCCAAAATAGGGTAGATTGGCGCAACTTTTATTTCGCAATATATTTTCTCAAATATATTAAAATATTCTTATAAAAAATAAAAGTTGTTACTAGCCCTGATCGTAGCGGCATCTCCCGATTTAAAAAAAACAAGGCTTTTGCCGTAGTTTTTGTTAATCGGGAATATAGCGGAGAGCAGGAGGGGACTTAATTGAATACGAGAACTTTCTGCTCCAAAAAATAAAAAGATTCCGTTAAAGTTTAATTAAGTTGTTCTTTAGTAAGGGAGAGAAGTTGTTAATTTGTGTAAAAATATTTTGCAATGGGTTTTAGGTTGTTGTTTTTTATAGTGTTTCTTTTTATCATCGAATTGTATGCTTTTCAGGCTTTTAAAACAATTCTTAAAGACAGGTGGTTTTTGGTCAGTTATGCCGCAATTAGTGTGGCTATCTTGGTTTATATTGTGTATGGTTTTTTTAGTTTTGACCGTTCGGTGGGACAAACTAAGCAAACGATGTTTGTGATGGGCTTGATGCTGGTGGTGTATGTTCCTAAAATTGTGTTGGCGATTGTTTTGTTGACCGAAGATATTGTGCGTGTGGGGACTAGTTTAGTCAATTATACCCTGTACAATGTGCCTCGAAACGAAATTATGCCCAGCAGACGAAAGTTTGTTAGTCAGCTAGGTTTAGGATTAGCTGCGATTCCTTTTTTGTCACTGATTTATGGAATTACGGTTGGGAAATACAATTACAAAGTAATTAAGCAACGTATCTTTTTCCCGAATTTACCAGATGCTTTTGATGGCTTTACGATTACGCAAATTTCAGATATTCATTCGGGGAGTTTTGATGATGCTGAGAAGATTAATTACGCGATTGATTTGGTCAACGAACAAAATTCGGATCTAATTTTGTTTACTGGTGATATTGTGAATACCCATGCTAAAGAAATGCATCCGTGGATTGAAACTTTTAACCGAATTAAAGCGCACGAATATGGTAAATATTCTGTTCTAGGGAATCATGACTATGGGGAGTATGTGTCTTGGCCTTCCCAAACGGAAAAAGACCAGAATTTCAAAGAAATTAAAGATTTGTATGGGCAAATTGGTTTTGAGTTGTTGTTGAATGAGCATAGACTTATTCAAAAAGGGGCGGACAAAATAGCCTTGGTAGGAGTGGAGAATTGGGGTAAAAATTTTAAACAGGCTGGTGATTTGAATAAGGCTTCTGAAGGATTGACTAAAGACGCGTTTAAAATATTGATGAGTCATGATCCAAGCCATTGGGAATACGAGGTTAAAAATAATGAGAAACATTTTCATTTAACACTTTCAGGTCATACGCACGGAATGCAGTTTGGGATTGAAATTCCAGGTTATTTTAAATGGAGTTTGGCGCAATATGTATATGCGCAATGGGCAGGTTTGTACGAGCATTTAGGGCGTTATGTGTATGTAAATCGCGGTTTTGGTTTTCATGCGTATCCTGGTAGAGTAGGTATTATGCCCGAAATTACAGTTATCGAACTAAAAAAAGGGAATGGAGTAGCATAATTCGTGAAAAATGCTACATTTGTATGTAAGAAACAGAATTTTTTCTTAGATTTAAAAAAAATAATTCGTTGGTTTTATGTCAAAATTTGGAGAACTTATAAGTGCACATGTTCCAGTGTTAATAGATTTCTATACAGAATGGAATGAATCTTCAGTTTCTATGCATGAAGTAATAAGAGATGTTGCTGCTGCTCTAGGTGATAAAGCAAAGGTGATAAAAATTGATGTGGATAAAAATCAAGAACTAGCCGAAGCCTTACGAATTAAGGGATTGCCAACATTGATGGTGTACAAAAACGGTCAAATGGTTTGGAGACAATCTGGAGAGTTAGATGCTAATTCGCTTATTAGCATTGTGCAAGAGCAAATTTAGCACTACAATTTTTCGAAAGAATAGTTGTTTTTGGTTAAATAATCCAAGGCTCTAGGCAATACATATTCTAAATTTTTATACGCTTTTACACTGTCGTGAAATACGATGATACTTCCGTTTTGGGTATTTTTCAGTACATTTTCTAAACATTTTTCTGGGCTAATCGTTTGGTCAAAATCGGCACTCAGAACATCCCACATAATTATTTTATAACCCAATTGTCTTAGTTCTTTAGCCTGGGCTGCTGTTATTTTGCCGTAAGGCGGACGGAAGAGTTTAGATTGCAGATTTGAAATGTTGTTTTCACATAACAATGAGTTTTCAATATAATGTTCAGTTTTTGTTTTCCATCCATTTAAATGATTATAGGTATGATTGCCAATGCTGTGTCCTTTTTCAATGATTGTATTGAAAATTTCAGGATGTGCAGCGATGTTTTTACCTATGCAGAAAAATGTAGCCTTAGCGTGGTGTTTTTCTAATTCGGCGAGTACCCATTGGGTTATTTCTGGAGTGGGACCATCATCAAAAGTCAAGTAGATTTTCTTTTCTTTATTAGGAATGTCCCAAATGAGATTTGGAAATAGTTTCTTGATGATAAAGTGGGTCTTAATCCAATAGGGTTTCATTTTATTGTACTTGTTTACTTAAAGATAAAAAAAATGTAGCAATCTATTTTATTAGAATTGCTACATTTTTTATTCAAAGGAATATTTTTAAGTTATTCTTTTTCTCTACCAAATCGGTTGAAGATTTCGATGTATGTATTGAAAACTATACGGTGTTTTTGATAAAGTGCTTGATCATTATTTTTCTTCATTACTTCCAGTAATCCACGATAACGTTCTATATCAGTTACAATATCCATGGCTAGACTCGATTGATCTGAAAGTGTCATTTTGCCGTAGTAATTCAAGTTGTCTTGGTATTTACCCACTAGTTTTTCTATAAGCGAATGTGCTTTTGCTTTTTCGCCTACTTTATAATAGCCATCGGCAAATGGTTCTAATAGGGAGTAGTAACCAAATTTGTCCACAGGCATTTTATCCATTGCTAAGGCAATTACTTTTTTAGCTTTATCAATTTTGCCTTCTTGTATTAATTGGTACATCAATCGTGAAATATTGGTTCTGTAGGTGATACTTTCACGGCGCGTTTCAGGATCATGATAGATGTCGCCATTGCTGTTCCCCCAATCCCATTTCATGATAATATTATACATTTTTTCACTGTCAATTTTACCCATTTCCATAGGGTTTCCGTCTTTTGGAATTGTAGTTTTTACAGGAACTAGTTTGTAAACCATACCGTCTAATTGAAGGTAATCCTTCATCCAAAGGTATTCTTCATCATCAAATGCTCCACCACTAAAATAAATAGGTCTTTTCCAATTGTTATTAGCAACTAGGTCCAGCATCATTAGACGGTTTTTGTATAATGCGCCTCCTTTGATGTCAATATCAATATAAGGAACAATAGAATCATAATCTTTTTCAGATACAATTTTGTTTTTGATAATGGTGTTTTTATCCACAGGAATTCTTAGAAGGTTTGTAGGATAAAAATGGATAGTTTGTCCATTTTGCATTTGTACGGTTGATTTAGGAAGTTTAATAAAATCCATCAATCCTTTTACACTCCAACGACTTTTTGTTTTTGGAATATTAACCACATAATCTAATTTGTCTCCTACATATTGATCGTGGGTAAACGAAATAGGTAGCGGTTCTGATTCGTAGGTTTTAGTTTTCATTTGGTCAATGTACCAATCTGTCATAAAAAGGCTTGTATTGACAATTTTGACATCGGTACGGTAGCCTTCAATTTCTTGTACGTACCATAATGGAAAGGTGTCATTGTCACCAATGGTAAATAAAATGGCATTTGGATCGCAAGAACTTAAGTAGGCTTTAGCCATTGCTAATGCGGTGTATTTTCCTGAACGATCGTGATCGTCCCAGTTTTCAGATGCCATGATTACTGGAGCTGCTAATAAGGATGCTGCTACAATTACGGGGCCTACAATTTTAGGTGAAAGACTTTTTTTAGCACTTTCATACAAGGAATACACTCCAAGTCCAATCCAAATAGCAAATACGTAAAACGAGCCCACTAATGCATAGTCTCTTTCGCGAGGTTCAAAAGGTCTTTCGTTCAGGTAGATTTTTAAAGCTATTCCAGTGAATAAGAACAAGACTAATAGTACATAAAAACTTTTTAAGTCTTTGCTTGCATGGTACATTAAACCTATAAGTCCTAAAATAAAAGGAATAAAATAATACACATTACGGCCTTTGTTGTTTAGGGCGTCAGCAGGTAAATAGTCCTGTGAGCCTAAATGCATGTCGTCAATAAATGAAATTCCACTTAACCAGTTACCATCTTGGTTGTCATATTTACCTTGATTGTCACTTTGACGACCAACGAAGTTCCACATTAAGTATCTCCAGTACATATAGCCAAATTGGTATTCGGCCATAAAACGTAGATTGTCAGTAGTGGTAGGTTTATCAATGATTAAGTAATCACTATAGCTTCGTAGGAATTTAACAAAACCTTCGTTGTCAATTTGTTTTTGAGCGTAGGCTTGTCTAAATTCAGCTACGTTTTTTTCAACTTCACCTCTTAGTTGTGCAATGGCTTTGTTGTAATCTTCTGGCGAAAGTTGGCTTGCATCTACGCCATAATTAGCCAAGTCATTTTCGTATGGATAATCAGGGTTAATTCTAAACTCAGGCGGATTTGTAAAATTGATGTAATTTTCAATATGATCTGGGCTCCACATTCTTGGTAAAATCGCCTTGTGAGCGTTGTCACTGTTTTGTTCGGCGTTTTTATAGTTGTTTACAATTACATATTTTCCTGTTTTATAATCTCTTTCGTAGTTAGGTGCTTTGTCAAGATAAGGAGTGTCTTTGTCTAAACCGGCAAAGGTTTCAGTATATTGTGGTCCGTAAAATAAAGGATTGGATCCATATTGCTCTCTGTTATAATAGGCTAAAACTTCTCGAGCATCCGAAGGTTTGTTTTCGTTAATAATTACATTGGCGTTAGCACGAATAGGTAACATCAACCAGGTTGAAAATCCAATAAGAATGAATAAAACGCAAAGGATAAGCGTGTTGTAAGTAACTAAGCCTTTCTCTTTTGTGTATTTTAATCCAAAATAAAAACCAGCAATTACAGCCAAAGCAGCTAAAATAGTTCCTGAATTGAATGGCATACCAAGGCTGTTTACAGCAAATATTTCTGCTTTTGCAAAAAATGCCATCGTTAACGGAAGCAATAATTTGAATATGAATAATAAAATCGAAACGACTACTACATTGGCAATGATGAAGTTTTTGACTGTAACGGTTTTGTAATTTTTAAAATAATATAAAAAACCAATTGCAGGAATGGTTAGTAATGCCATAAAGTGAACTCCAAATGAAAGTCCTACAACTAGAGAAATTACTAGTAGCCATTTGTTTCCTCTTGGTTTATCCATGTCTTGCTCCCAGCGCAATCCTAACCAGAATAATAGTGCGATAAGTAACGAAGCCATCGCATAAACCTCGGCTTCAACTGCATTAAACCAAAAGCTATCTGAAAAAGTATAGGCTAGAGAACCAACAAATGAACTTCCTAGGATAACAAAATCATTGTTTTTGTTAGTTTCATCGGTACTAGAAACTATTTTTCTTA
>JALRGT010000053.1 GCA_023259675.1 Flavobacterium sp. | reverse complement strand
CATCTTTGACATCTATGTCTTGATAAAATTTATTGTCTATCAAAAGTTTGGAAACATTTTTTGTAAGATCGGATAACACAGTATCGGTTCCATATTTTACTTTATCTATAATATCTAAAATTTTATTATCAGATGTTTTTAAAACTGGATTGATTTCAAACATAGAAGCATCTGAACCAATATAAGCTTTATATAAAGCATCGATAAATTTCACCATTTCTTTGAATGCATTACCTGTAACACCTAAGTTAAATGCAATTCTTCTAGCTTGAAAACCTTGTAAACCAACAGCTGGGTCAATTTCTTCAGTAAAGATTAAGTGCGGAGTATGCTCAGCAACTTCCTCAATATCCATTCCTCCTTCAGTAGAATACATAATCATATTACGTCCTGTAGCTCTGTTTAACAATACAGACACATAAAATTCTGACGTTTCAGATTCTCCTGGATAGTAAACATCCTCTGCAATTAAAACTTTGTGAACTGTTTTACCTTCTGCAGATGTTTGAGGAGTAACTAATTGCATTCCGATGATTTCTTCTGCAATCCCTTCTACCTTGTCAATACCTTTAGCCAGTTTAACACCTCCACCTTTACCACGACCACCTGCGTGAATTTGTGCTTTAACTACGTACCAGCTCGTTCCTGTTTCGGTAGTTAATTGTTTTGCAGCAGCAACTGCTTCTACTGGACTATTTGCAACGATTCCGCGTTGAACGCGAACGCCATAGCTAGCTAAAATCTCTTTTCCTTGATATTCGTGTATGTTCATAATATAGAATTTGTCTGGATTCTGAATTTGTTTCAGAACAAAAGTGGCACAAAAATAGCAAAATTCATCTAAACAGAGAAATCATTTTTTATCTAAAAACCAAAAATTTGTTTCAAAAAAATTATTCTATTTTTTTAATCAATTTTACTTAATTTTATGTGCGGTTAGAATATTTTAGCTGAAACAAGCGTAAGTACCACAAGTTTTAACAAGTAGAAAAGACCAAATTTAACCTACATATTGTTAATTAAAGCGTTTTTTTACCCCCTGATATTAACGATTTATTAATAGCGATACAGATAAATATAATTATTATCAATTATAGTGCTTTTTTCTAATATTCCTGCAAAAATCAATTCATAAAACTATTTTGAATTCATAATTTGCAATGAAATCTCTATTTTTGTAAAAAAATTATCTAGCATGAATATTAAAGAACAAGGCCTTTATTTGCCAGAATTCGAGCATGAAAACTGTGGAGCTGGTTTTATCTGTAACCTTAAAGGCGAGAAAACAAATCAAATTATTCACGACGCATTAGAAATTCTAGTAAAACTAGAACACCGAGGTGGTGTAAGTGCTGATGGAAAGACGGGAGATGGAGCTGGACTTTTAATTGACATACCTCACGAATATTTCAATAGAGTTTGTGAATTCAAATTACCTGCTGCACGTGAATATGCTGTTGGAATGGTATTTTTACCAAAAATAAAAAACCAATACGATTATTGTAAAGAGATATTTGAGAATGAAATTAAAGCACAAGGTCTTACCGTTTTAGGATGGAGAGAAGTGCCGGTTGATTCTTCTCAATTGGGAGAGATTGCTTTAGCTTCTGAACCAACTATCGAACAAATTTTCATTGGAAAAAGCGAACCAATAGAGGACGCTGTTTTCAAAGCAAAATTATATGCCGGTCGTAAAATCACCGAACACACCATTTTAAATTCTAAGATTTCTCAAAGTTCCTATTTTTATATTCCGAGTTTATCTACTACTACCTTAATATATAAAGGTATTATTATGCCGGAAGATATTGGACCTTATTATACCGATTTACAACAAACGGATTTAGTTACCCGTTTGGCTTTGGTACACCAACGTTTCTCTACGAATACGATGCCTACTTGGGAACTGGCTCAACCATTCAGATATATGTGTCAGAATGGAGAGATCAATACGCTACGTGGTAACGTAAGTAGAATGCGTGTACGTGAAGAAATAATGAAAAGCGAGGTTTTCGGACCACAAATCGAAAAATTATTCCCAATCATTATTCCTGGTAAGTCAGATTCAGCTTCTATGGATATGGTTGTTGAATTATTGACACATACCGGTAGATCATTACCGGAAGTTATGATGATGATGATTCCTGAAGCATGGGAAAAACACAAAACCATGTCTGAGGAAAGAAAAGCATTTTACGAATACAATGCTTGTATCATGGAGCCATGGGATGGCCCAGCGTCTGTGCCTTTCTCTGATGGTGATTATGTAGGTGCTTTATTAGACCGTAATGGATTAAGACCTTCTCGTTATACCGTTACAAAAAGCGGTAAACTGATTATGGCTTCTGAAATCGGAGTGGTTGAAGTAGATCCTGCCGATGTAGAAATGCACGGTAGATTAGAGCCAGGTAAAATGTTCTTGGTAGACATGAACGAAGGCCGTATCATCAATGACGAAGAAATCAAAAGTAAAATTGTTTCTGAAAGACCATATCAAGAATGGTTAAAAGAATACCGTTTAAACTTAAGAGACGTACCAACCACAACAGAAGTTTGTCCTATTGAAACAATCGACCTTAAAACAAGGGAACGTTTATTCAATTATACATTAGAAGATATCCAAGAAATGATTACTCCAATGGCTCAAGCTGGAAAAGAAGCTTTGGGTTCCATGGGAACGGATACTCCTCTTGCGGTATTGTCAGACAGACCACAATTAATTTCGAACTACTTCAAACAATTATTTGCACAGGTTACCAATCCACCATTGGATGGAATTCGTGAAGAGATAGTTACTGATATCAGTTTGGCATTAGGTCAGGATCGTAACATTTTTGATATTTCCAGCAAACAATGCAGAAAATTAAGAATTCAAAATCCAGTAATATCTAATGATGATTTAGAAAAAATAAGAAACATCTCCATAGACAACTTCAAAGCTGAAACTATTGAAATCCTATACCCTAAAGTAAAAGGATTAAATGGTTTAGAAAATGCACTGGAAGATATTATTGTTCAAATAACTAAAGCAGTTGAAAGAGGAACAAACATCATTATCTTATCTGATAGAGGTGTTAACAAAGAATTTGCTCCTATTCCTTCTTTATTAGCTTGTTCATATGTTCATCACCAAATGAACCGTTTACGCAAGCGTTCTTATTTTGATATCATCATCGAGTCTGCTGAACCACGTGAACCACATCACTTTGCAACATTGTTCGGATATGGCGCAAGTGCCATCAACCCTTACATGGTAAATGAAATTATCCGTGTTCAAGTTCAAGATGGTTTTATCACCGGAATTAGTGAACAAAAAGCAGTGGACAATTTCAATAAAGCAGTTGGTTCAGGTATATTAAAAATCATGAACAAAATTGGAATCTCTACTTTACATTCATACAGAGGTTCTCAAATTTTCGAAATAGTTGGTTTCAACTCTAAATTTGTAGAAAAATATTTCCCTTACACTGCTTCAAGAATTGAAGGTATCGGATTATACGAAATTGAAAAAGAAATTAGCGAAAGATACAATTACGCTTATCCAGATCATTTGATTCCAAATCGTTTAGGTTTAAACATCGGAGGAGAATACAGATGGAGACGTAATGGAGAAAGACACATGTTTAATCCTACTACCATTGCCAAACTGCAACAGGCAGTTCGATTAAGTGATCCTGAAAGCTATGCTTTATATGCCAAAACAGTAAACGATCAAGCTCAAAACTTAATGACTATTCGTGGTCTATTTGAATTTGACAACTTAGATCCAATACCTTTGGATGAAGTGGAACCATGGACAGAAATCGTAAAACGTTTCAAAACCGGAGCGATGTCATACGGATCTATTTCTAGAGAAGCTCATGAAAATCTAGCGATTGCCATGAACCGAATTGGAGGAAAATCTAATTCAGGAGAAGGTGGAGAAGACAGAAAACGTTTCCAATTAGATGTAAATGGAGACAACCGTAACTCGGCTATTAAACAAGTGGCATCGGGACGTTTTGGAGTAACTTCACACTATTTATCTAGTGCAAAAGAAATCCAAATTAAAATGGCTCAAGGTGCTAAACCTGGAGAAGGTGGACAATTACCTGGTGAAAAAGTATTACCATGGATTGCCTCGGCCAGAAACTCAACTCCATTTGTTGGATTGATTTCACCACCTCCGCACCACGATATTTACTCTATTGAAGATTTAGCTCAATTAATTTTTGACTTGAAAAATGCCAATAGAGAAGCTCGTATTAACGTAAAATTAGTTTCTGAAGTTGGTGTTGGAACTATCGCAGCCGGTGTAGCTAAAGCTAAAGCGGACGTAGTTTTAATTGCTGGTTATGATGGTGGAACAGGAGCCTCTCCTTTAACATCACTAAAACATGCTGGACTTCCATGGGAACTTGGATTGGCTGAAGCACAACAAACATTGGTTTTAAACAACTTAAGAAGCAGAATCGTTGTAGAATGTGACGGACAGTTAAAAACTGGACGTGACGTAGCTATCGCTGCTTTATTAGGTGCTGAAGAATTTGGTTTCGCAACAGCTCCTCTAGTAGCTTCTGGTTGTATTATGATGCGTAAATGTCACCTTAATACTTGTCCTGTTGGAATCGCAACTCAAGATAAAGAATTGCGTAAAAACTTCAAAGGAACACCGGAACACGTGATTAATTTCTTCTATTATGTTGCTGAAGAATTAAGAGGTATTATGGCGCAATTAGGATTCAGAACTATGGATGAAATGATTGGTCAAACTCATAAAATCAATTCTAATAAAGCGATTAAACATTATAAAGCTAAAGGTTTAGATTTATCATCTATTTTGTACAGACCTGCTGCCTACAAAAATATGGTGGTCAGAAATACTGAAAAACAAGATCATGGTTTAGATAATGTTATGGATTTTCAAATTTTGAAAGATTCACACAGAGCATTATACCGAAAAGAAAAAACGACTTTAGAATATCCTATCAAAAATACCGACCGTTCTGTAGGTGCTATTGTTAGTAATGAAATTTCTAAAATATATGGTCACCTTGGATTGCCTGAAGATACTTTAAACATCAACTTCACTGGTTCTGCCGGTCAAAGTTTAGGAGCCTTCAGCGCACATGGATTAACTTTTACTGTTGAAGGAAATACAAATGATTATTTAGGTAAAGGATTATCCGGAGCTAAATTAATTATCAAAAAACCAGCTAAAGCTACATTTGTTGCAGAGAATAACATCATTGTTGGAAACGTATGTCTATTTGGTGCCGTTGAAGGAGAAGCTTACATCAATGGTATTGCAGGAGAACGTTTTGCTGTCCGTAACTCAGGTGCCACAGCAGTTGTAGAAGGAGTTGGAGATCACGGTTGCGAATACATGACAGGTGGAAAAGTAGTTGTTCTAGGAGGTACCGGAAGAAACTTTGCCGCAGGTATGAGTGGTGGTATTGCCTACATCTATGACCCAGTTGACAAATTCAAAAATGGATTATGCAACACGGAAACAATCGAATTTGAAACTATCGAAGGAATTGAAGCTGATGAATTAAAACGATTGATAGAAAGACATGTACTCTACACTAACAGTAGTAAAGGAACAGCATTATTAAATGATTGGGCAAATAGCTTGAACAATTTTGTGAAAGTAATGCCGACGGAGTACAAAAAAGCGTTAAAGCGTTTGGAAACAGAAGAAAAAATGGTAGAAGAATTAACAGCATAACAAAAATGGGAAAAGTAACAGGTTTTAAAGAATTCGAAAGAAAAGATGAATCATACACAGCTGTACAAGAGCGTGTTGAGCATTATAAAGAATTTACAGTTCCTTTGAGTGAAGCTGAAATTACAAAACAAGGATCTCGTTGTATGGACTGCGGTATTCCTTTTTGTCACAGTGGTTGTCCATTAGGAAATTTGATTCCAGATTTCAATCATATGGTACACCAAGGAGAATGGCAAAAAGCATCTTGGATATTGCATTCAACAAATAATTTTCCGGAATTTACAGGTCGTTTATGTCCTGCTCCGTGTGAAAAAGCATGTGTTTTAGGAATTATAAACGATCCTATTTCAATTGAGAATATTGAAAAAAACATTGTTGAACGTGCCTTCCAAGAAGGATGGATCAAACCACAACCTCCAAAAACAAGAACTGGTAAAACAATTGCTGTTGTTGGTTCAGGACCTTCTGGTTTAGCCGCTGCGCAGCAATTAAACAGAGCTGGTCACACAGTTACTGTATTTGAAAGAGACAATGCTATTGGTGGATTGTTACGTTATGGCATTCCTAATTTTAAATTAGAAAAAGAAATAATCGACAGACGTATCGCAATTTTAGAGGCTGAAGGTATTATTTTTAAAGTAAACACTAACGTTGGTGTAAACTATGACATTAATGACTTAAAAGCATTCGATTCGATTGTTTTATGTGGTGGTGCAACAGAAAGAAGAAGTTTACCTACTCCAGGTGCTGATGCAGATGGTGTAGTACAAGCTATGGATTTCTTAACACAACAAACTAAAGTTGTTTTTGGCGAAAAAGTCGAAAATCAAGTATTAGCTACTGGTAAAGACGTTATCGTGATTGGTGGTGGAGATACAGGTTCTGACTGTGTTGGTACATCAAATCGTCACGGAGCAAAATCGGTTACCAATTTCGAAATTATGCCTAAACCACCAGTTGGAAGAAGCGAATCTACTCCATGGCCATATTGGCCGTTACAGTTGAAAACATCTACTTCTCACAAAGAAGGTTGCGAAAGAAACTGGTTAATTAACACCAAAGAATTCATAAAAGATGCCAATGGTAAATTAACAGCTTTAAAAACGGTTAATGTAGAATGGAAAATAGTTCCTGGACAACGTCCTGAATTAATCGAAATTGAAGGATCTGAAAAAATTTGGCCTTGTGATTTAGCTTTATTGGCTTTAGGTTTTACAGGACCTGAAAAAACATTAAGTTCACAATTAGGTATAGAAACCGATTTTAGAAGCAATTATAAAGCTGAATACGGAAAATACCAAACTAACGTACCGAACATCTTTACTGCCGGAGATATGAGAAGAGGACAGTCTTTGATTGTTTGGGCCATATCTGAAGGTAGAGAAGCTGCAAGACAAGTAGACATTTACTTAATGGGAAAAAGTAACTTACCTACCAAAGAAGGTGGTGATTTACCAGGAGTATAAAATCATACTTATTCATAAAATAACCCTTGATATTTTCTTATCAAGGGTTATTTTTTTTTATAAAACCTAAACATAAGTTCAATTTGTAACATTATGTTACAAATTGTTAAATATAGAATTTGGGCTTGTGGGTATTAATAAAGAGTAATAAATTTGCTAAAAAATATCAACAATGCAATCTAAAGATTTACTACAATTAGCGGAACAATTTGGCAATCCATTATATGTGTATGATGCTGAAAAAATACAATCTCAGTACGACAGACTAACTAATGCTTTTTCTAAAGTAAAAAATCTGCGCATTAATTATGCAATGAAAGCATTATCGAATATTGCAATCCTACAGCTTCTTAAAGAAAAAGGTTCAGGATTAGACACCGTTTCTATTCAAGAAGTAATGTTAGGCCTTCATGCTGGATATGAACCAAGCAGAATATTCTACACTCCAAACGGAGTATCTTTAGAAGAAATAGAAGAAGTAAATGCCTTAGGTGTACAAATTAACATCGATAACTTATCTATATTAGAACAATTTGGAACTAAACACCCAAATGTACCGGTTTGTATCCGTATCAATCCACACGTAATGGCTGGAGGGAATGCCAATATTTCAGTTGGACATATTGACAGTAAATTTGGTATTTCCGTACATCAATTACCTCATTTAGTACGTATAGTAGAAAACACAAAAATGAATATTGTCGGTATTCACATGCATACAGGTTCAGATATCTTAGATATTGAAGTGTTTTTATATGCTGCCGAAATTTTATTTGATGCCGCAAAAAACTTTAAAAACCTAGAATTTTTAGATTTCGGAAGTGGATTCAAAGTCCCTTACAAAAAAGATGACATAGAAACAGATATTGAAGAATTGGGTAAAAAATTATCTAAAAGATTCAATGCTTTCTGTGAAGAATACGGGAAAGAATTAACCTTAATTTTTGAACCAGGTAAATTCTTGGTTAGTGAAGCTGGATTCTTTTTAGCAAAAGTAAATGTGGTTAAGCAAACTACATCAACTGTTTTTGCCGGAATCGACAGTGGATTTAACCACCTTATCAGACCAATGTTTTATGGTTCTGAGCATTATATTGAAAACATTTCCAATCCTAAAGGAAAAGAACGTTTTTACTCTGTTGTAGGATACATTTGCGAAACCGATACTTTTGCAAACAACAGAAGAATTGCAGAAATCAATGAAGGTGATATTCTTTGCTTTAGAAATGCAGGAGCTTATTGTTTCTCTATGGCTTCTAATTACAATTCGAGATACAAACCAGCAGAAGTGCTATGGATGCATGGAAAAGGTCATTTAATAAGAGCTCAAGAAACTTTTGAAGATCTATTAAAAAATCAGATTCCGTTACCAGAAATTGTTGCTGTACAATAACAAACAAAAAATCCCATTTCATTAATAAGAAATGGGATTTTTTATGTTTAAAAACTATTCTAATACCTCTGTCAAAACATTAGCT
>JALRGT010000052.1 GCA_023259675.1 Flavobacterium sp. | reverse complement strand
TGCGTTCTTGCCAAACCTGTCGCCAATTTCCTCCTCCAGCAGGATCAATAATTACATTCCATTTACCATTTAAACTAATGGTTTTATTCCTTGATTGAACATTGATCATTGCTGTTTGAGCATTTACTATATCAACTAAAAAGAGTATGGATACTGCAATCAATATCCATCCTTTCGATACTTTTTTTTGTAATGGATTCATTCTTACTATTTATACATTTTATTTTTTTTTTTATCTAAATTCCAACGGTAAAGAATAAGAACAGCCAAACAGTAACTATACTTTTGGGAATTCAAATTATTTTATTGGCTCAAGACGAAACATTTTGAACTTTCAAAAAACATTTTCAAAAAGCCTAAATAATCAAAACCTTACTTCAGCTACTGTCCAGTTAGCCATTAACCTTAATAAGCAAACTTTTTTGGGGGAAATAAAATTAGCTTTTATTCAAAAACTAAAGGGTTTAAAATGTATCCTGTATTAGGTATGTATGTGTTATTTTCTGCTCTAAATAATAATTCTTTAAAATCAGAATTGCCATTTTCTTTTTTTAGCAATTTTAAACCTGACTTAAAAATTCGGACTCAGTACCTATTCGGCATCCAATATTTCAGTTTTTCAACATTAAAAAACCCTTTCAAAGTTTAAAAACTATGAAAGGGTTTGTAGCTTGCTCAACTTTTCAGGTACGTATTTGAAAACAAACTAGCCCTCTATTTCCTAATACTCAAACTAACTCAGAATTTTACATCTTGAAATTCTATCCTATCTACAATATATCTAGGCTTCCTAAACTCATCCTTAATATAATCACTCCAGTTGTTGGCATCGGGAGAATTTAAAAATCCCCCATCATAACATCTTGGGAGATTACTAATATTTTTAAAATACACCGTTATCGTTTTTGGTGCATAATTCAACCTTGTATCTTTATCAAGTAAGGAGAAAACACTTAGCTTTGGGCTTAAATACAATGTAATTCCAGCTAATTCAGTATCTGTGAAGGGATATTTTTCAACCCCTCCTTTGGTCTTATATCCTTTTATGGGATATGGTAATTTGTCTAAAAGCGTACTTAATGGTTTATCCTGATAAAGCGACATATTAGGCAATATCTTGCTTTTTAAATAAGGGATGGTATCGTTTAAAGTTTGACTGAAGCAATTGGTACTGATTAGTAGGATTGCTATAATTATTGTTTTTCTCATTTTAGTTACATTTTTTAATTTTAATATCAAGAAGTTTACCATTGTTATCATAAGTGTATTCTATTGATAATTCTTTAAAATTGGAAGTAGTATTATCTTTTTTTAGCAGTTTTACACCTGCATTCAAATAATCAAGCACAGTTACTAATGCCATATCATGCGCATCCTCTTTTGGGAAGCCTTTATGATAATGATTCGTTTTTTTCGTTGCTTCCCTGCGCACCTCTTTAGTGTAAAATGTAAAATATCCTTCTTAAACAAACCTTGTGTGTATTTTTAATACACTAACAGGTCTTTTATTTAATATACTCTAGGAGTTTTATAAAAAACCCTTTCAGATGTTTTTTGATTCTGAAAGGGTTGCGGATGTTTTTTAATACTTAAAACTTATAGCCTATTTTATTTAAACCCTTTGGGGAAAAATTTGGGGTCATCACTTATTTTTAAAAATTCAGTCATAACTCGATTTGCTATTTGACTTTCTAATATCAGATATATTTTGTTATTAATTTTCTTTATAGCAATGATTTTACTACAATAATCTCCATCACCATTTAATTTTAAATAAAAAGTATTGGGATTTTTTTTATTATTATCACAATCTGTAGTAATGATTTTGTAGTTGAAATTTTCCCAATAATCCTCTGTGTCATACACATCAATTGTGTTTTTTTTAGCATCAAACATATAGATATAACCTTTCATTATATCGTCTGGCTGTCCATTGACTCCCATATTTATAGGATACCATACTCCATTAAGTTGTTTGTTGATTTCCTGAACATCATTTGTTACTACCGAAATAGTATCTGAACTGGCTTCTAGTTCTTTTTGAGAACTTTCTTTGGATATAGAATCTAAATTAACATTTGTCCTTGAAAGGGTGTTTTTAGAAGATTCAAGGTATTCTTTTTTTGATGTGTTAACTTCATTGTTTTCAACTTTCTTATTGCAAGACAGCATTAAAACTAGGGTCATAATGTAGATTGTTTTTTTCATTTTCTTACTAAAATATTAGGTTGCATAGCATCAGCAGCATATAATCTTAAAATTTCTTGATTTGTTTCGTCTATTTTATCTATATCTATCATAAAACAATAATCATCGCCAAAAACTGTTTTATTGATTAAGTTTATATAATAAAACTCCGTCGATATAATACCTGTTTCGCAGTTAGCTTGTGATATTTTATATTCGTATATAGTTACATCGCTAGGATTACTTGGATCACTTTTTTCTTCGCAAATATTATTTAATTTAAAAGTCCATATTATTCCACTTGGTTTCTCTTGCTCTCCAACATTTTCTTCACTAAGGTCATAATCTGTCACTTCCCAGTTACCAATTATTTTTTGTTCTATAGTCTGCGACCAACCCGATTGCGATTGAAATACCACAAAAATAATTAGTATAATTAGTTTTTTCATCATTATTATTTTTAATTTTTACAATTGATTTTTTGTTTTGCTGATTTAAAATTATCTGCTCTTTTCTTTTTTTCAAGCATTTTGGTATTTACTTTTTTTGTTACCTGATCTACTGTTGTTGTGTCAGTAATACCTCCAAGTCGATCCATTACTCTTTCTTTGAAATACCAAAGTGAGGCTAAAGTTCCAATCTCTTTATTGGTGTCTAATAATTTTGGATTATTAACTAAATCGGCATTTGGATCAACATTACTCTTGTACCAATTATTGAATTTGGTATAATTATCTCTACCTGTTATTTGAATGATTCCTCTTCCAATAAACTTATAACCGTCCCCAGATTTTGTGTTTCCAATGGGACTATAGCCAACTCTTATGCGGTTTTGATCGTTGTAAATATAATTAAACAAAGCTTCTCTGTTTTGAGTATAACTTTTACCATTGCTGCTTTTTGTAACTCCGAAGTCACTTAGGTTTTTTAAATTTGGATTTTTATTTTCATTACCAATGCCATTAAAAAATTTCCCAAAAGTGGACATTACAGATTTTGTTTGATATTTTGTACCTTCTTCAGTTGATGTAAAGTTTTTGCTTTCAAGAGCAGCTTGCGCCAAAAAGTGTTGAAGTTCTATTTTATCATTTATGCCTAAAAGTTTGGCATATTTATTTATGGTATTTATCATAGAATTTATGATAGTTTTAGAACCTCCAAATGTATTATAGACATCAACTGCGGTAATTTCGCAATCAATGGCAGGAGGTGGTGGACTAGTACAAACACTATTATCCGCACTATACACCGTATCATCACAATCCCTTCCATTGCTGGTTACTTTGTATTTTCCGCCATTGTCATCTATATCGGCAACCATGCCAGAGTCCCAACCATCGCCATCGTTGTCTATATAAAAGAATTGGTAGCAATGATTGGTTATGTCTTTATTTGTATCATCACAATCAGGCCCCAATGGATCTCTTATATAATTCCCATAAGGAGGGGCATATTGGGATTCAATTGGTGCAACATCTTTATCGTACCACTTATCGCCATCTTTATCAATATACCACTTAACTACAGCACCACAATCCATCCCTATGGCGGCATTAGTATCATCACAATCAGGGCCTTTGGTTATAACATCGGTCCAGTTTCCTGCTGGTGTAATGGGTTTGGTGGAGGACATTTGTACCATTGCAAAATAACCATCAGTATCGTTGTCCAGGAACCAAGGAATTATCATACTCGTACAACTGTGTATTTCAGGATTGGTATCATCACAATCTTCTCCATTTGTGGAGGAAGTCCATCCCGGACCGGGGCAGGTTGCTCTGCTTTGGCTTACATCTTTCAAATTCCAGCCATCGCCATCGTTGTCCAAGAACCAACCTTTTTCTTAAAACCATCTCCTAAAGAAAACCAAACCTTTTTCTTTATACAAACAACAAACTACAACTTTTTATGGTTGTAGTTTAAGTTGTCTCACTAGTCCAAAATAGCTAATCTTTAAACTTATTGAATTGATTAATCTAAAGAATACACTTGCCACTTTGTAGAAAGTGCTCTTTTTAATCTAAATTTTTGATAACCAGTAAAAAATTCTATTATATAACATTCTCTCAAAGTTTTGATGTAGTTTCCAGAAGATGTTGTTCCAATTTTTGAATTATTAAATAAAACCGTATTACCACATTCTGAACTTGAAGCAACGTAATAATCTTCTGTTCCTATTTCTACATCATCAATATAGAGATGAAATTTACCGGTGTCTTTAAATAAAAAACTAATTTTTTTATTCTTCCCTGCAATGATAGACCACTTTTTATTTACTAAGTATGTTTGAATATTTGAAGTAATATAAGTTTGACTTTTCATGGTTTGAAATGTAAATAATAACAATATTGCTATTATTGATGTTTTTGTTAAATTCATTTGTTCTAATTTTTAAAAATCCATTTAGTAATTATAATCAAACAGATTAATACTATTAGTATCAATCTGCCCAATTGTTTTTCTTTTTTAGTTATTGTTATTTTTTTAATCCATTCATAATTTATTATGTACACTAAAATATGTGCTAATATTATAACTATAAGCAGACCATACATAATGATATACGCTAAATTTTCTTTTATTATAATAGTTGGAAACAGAGGTGATACGCCTAATAAAATAAATAAAGTAATGATAAAAAAAAGCGTACAAATTTCATAATTAAATAATTGTTTAGAATAATCGGGATCACCTCTCCTTATCGCTCTTTTACAAGCATAAGCCCATAAAGAATGAATTATATATTTGATAAAAATTTTTATCATTATTACATATTTTAAAATATTAAACCATGGATTCCTGCACCCAAATCACAGTCAGAAAGTTCATCAATTTTGTTTGCAGCAGCTTTAAGCGCTTTATCTATTACAGATTCTCCATTATCATCTTTAAATAATTCAACAAGTGAAACTCCTAAACCTAAAGTGGCTCCTGTTGCAGGATTATTTTACACTTCTAAATGCTATAATTCACTTCGTTAAATTTCATCTAGTGGCTCACACCTGCTCTATAAAAATACAATTCCGCAAAGTCAAAAGACATTTGCGGAGCTTCGTGCATTATAACAAAAACTCTTAGGTGGAATGAGCTACTTCATCAATTCTTTCCTAAAATTATTTTTAACAAATCAATCTTTAAAAATATTTTAGCCAAATCAAATGTTAAAATAATGAAGCCTAATAATACAAGCCAATTAGTAAAAATATGCTTAAAAAAACTATTTTTTGTTAAGATAATATATCTCGTTTCTAATATTAAAAACAATAAAATCAAAAATAGATGTATGTAAAAAAACAGAATTAAAAGAACATAATCCATATAAACATTTCCAAAAAAAATAATTAATCCATAGACAAGAACATTAAGTATCCTTATCTTTTTAGTGAAATTAAAATTACCAATTCCATCTAATTGCTTATTTCCCTCCATTTTTCATATAGATTGATAACCATTAGCAATCAAAACAGCATTTATTTGTTGCAATAATACAATATCAAATTCTTGTGAAGCCAATTGTAATTCGTTTCTAAGTTTTAGATGAAGAATAGGAATATAGGGTTTAGTCTGGTATTCTGTTATTGTTTGTTAGCATATCCAAACAACATTACATTCTATCAGTTCTTACCTAAAAACATTGCGACTGATTCAAAAAATAAAATAATAAACCCTAGTAATACAAGCCAATTAGTAAAAATATGTCTTATTTTTTTCGTATATATAATATAAATCAATTCTAAAACAAAAAAGAAATAATTAAAAAATATGTGAATAAAATTGAATATAATTACAAGTGCAAATAATTCACCGAAGTACATAAATAACTTCAATAAAACAAAAATAAAGATATTACTAATTCTTATTTTTTCTATAAAATTAAAGTTTCCATTCATAATGTCAAAGATTGATAACCATTAGCAATCAAAATAGTATTTATTTGTTGCAATAATACAATATCAAATTCTTGTGAAGCTAATTGTAATTCATTCCTAAGTTTTAGATGAAGAATAGGAATATAGGGCTTATTCTGGTATTCTGTTATTGTTTGTTGCATTTGAATACTTGTAAAATTGTCATTAAGTATTTGTATTGCTCTGGTCTTAAAAGGTGTATAGTCTATACTGTTTTTTATTGTCTGCCAAACACTGGCTGGCACTTCGGGTCTTTCAATCGATTTACGATCAATAAGTTTATTAGTAAAACGGGGTAATCTGGTAGAAACTTCTAATCTATTATAATAAATTTCAGCAATTGTTGGCGGCATACTTATTTTGCTTTTAAAATTATTTTTTTGTTCTAATGGTTTTGAAAATAAATTAACAGTAATTAGTAGTAAAAAAATGATGTTTTTCATGTGTTCGTGTTTTTAATTAATTTGGACAATCGTCTTTGTTATACTCAAATCTTTTGGCATATTCCTTGTTTTTATCAAAAGGCTCAACCACAGCGCCAGTTTTAGCTTTAATGAATTTTTCTAAAGCAGTCATTAAATTTTTCCAAGTGGCATCGGCAGCATTGTTAAATAAATAGTCTTGTCCAGTACTGAATCCATTAGCTGCATAGTCTATCCATTGCCCTAAACGATCGGCTCCTCTCAAGTAAAATGAATAGCTGCCATCACTATTGGTTTCTATACCAAATTGTCTATGCCCACTAACAAAGTGACCCATATGGTCTTGGCTTCTTACTGTTGTGAAAGTCCAATTCATTTCATTGCGGTTGTATTCTGTACAAATAACGGTAGAAGTGTCCATAATGTTATCAAAATCCATAGCTGCACCAACAGGATTACTAGAATTCCATGTAATACCATCAGATGGCGAATAAGGCATCAGGTCAACTGCAGTTCCAGTCATATTACCTCCAGTTACAAAATCAGAAAAATTTTGTCTAATTTCTTCAAATAACACTTGTGGGGTGTACCCATCAGGTAATTTTTTTATTTCTAAAGAATAACGATCTAAATTAATATCGCCATATCCATCTTCAATTTTCTGTATTTCAAAAGAATTAACAATACTTACATAACCATTTTGGTCAACAGCCGTTTGAGTTCTTTGGTTTATTAAATTCTTAACATCATCTGCAACTTCTTTATGTCTTAAATCTTTATTTAAACAAGGGTCTATTACACATTTGCAATTTACAAGATTATATCCAGTAAGACAAGTTGTTGCGCAGGGAGCAACACAAACACTATTATCAGCACTAAACACATTATCATTACAATCGAGGCCTTTGGTGGTTGTTTTATAAGGAGCCCCCAGATTAGTGGTTGAGGTTATTGTTCCGTTATCATAACCATCACCATCGTTGTCCATATAATAGGTTAACAAAGGAGGCATAGCACTGCACATTCCTATTGTAGGATTAGTATCATCACAATCAGGACCATTGGTCATAGTACTCGTCCAGTTTCCTGGTGAAGTAGGTTTGCTTGTACCTGGTTGCACAATGGCAAAATAACCATCAGTATCGTTGTCCAGAAACCAAGGAATTATCATACTCATACAACTGTGTATTTCAGAATCATTATCATCACAATCTTCTCCTTTTGTGGAGGAGGTCCATCCCGGACCGGGGCAGGTTGCTCTGCTTTGCCTTACATCTTTCAAATTCCAGCCATCGCCATCGTTGTCCATGTACCAGGTTGTGGTAGTGGTAGTATTAATAATCGCAGAGACATTAAATGTACCTCCATTTTCTACTGATTGTGACAATTGTTGCAAAGATCCTATTAATGCTTGAGCCTGTGCTATAGCTAGAGTCTGTTCTAGAATTTCAGCCTGAGCATCTAACCATGCAAACAGTGTTTGTAACTGAGCTATTGCAGCTGCGGCTTGTGCTTCTTGTATTTGTTGAATTGCCAGTGCCTCGTGTGCCTTCGCCTTATCTTCTTCGGATGAAGAGGGGTTACTTAATATTTCCTGTATGTTAATAGTAGGAGCTGTAATTGGAGGTGGGGTGTATAGCATTACTGGCATTGTTTGCAGAAAAACTCCTGTTTGAGTTTGTATATCAACAACTTTAAAAGTAGCATCAGTACTACCATTAGTAGTGGAAGGTACATTAGCGCTAAAATTACCGGTAATTTTATACTTTTTATATCCATCAATTACTTGCCCATACCCCATCGCACCAAACAATAATACTAAAACAAAAATATAACGTTTTATTTGTTTTTTCATCTTCTTTTATTGTTTAATTACTATTCGGGAATACACTTGGTCGTTTACCGTTACCCGCACGATGTACATGCCTGGCTCAAGGCCGCTTCCGTCCAGACTGTAGTGGTGGCTGCCGGCAGCCTGCATGGCGCCCGGTTCCAGAGTTACCGGTATGGGGTTAGCATTAAGGTCATAGACCTTTACACTTACCTGAGCATCGGTTTCTAACTCATAAGCAATGGCAACACTGCTGACAAAAGGGTTGGGATACAGCGTGATAAAATGCTCTTTTTGCTGGCTGATAGCCAGAAGTTCGGCATCGGTAAAATCTTCCTCTTCACCCTCATCTACTTGTTTCAGGATGACGCGCATGGGCGGTCCCGCTTCTTTCCATTGCTGAGCATAGGTTTCTAAATCTCCTATTAAATAGGTTTTGTTGTTAATGGTCTTAAACTCTAGCTGCGCCGAAAATATGTGCCAGTCTATGGTGTTTATAAAAGGGTTGTCGCTTAGTGGCAAATCAAGCAGCATGTGCAATTGCTTAAAATACAAGCCATTGCCTATCCATAGTGCAGCAACTTCGCTGGTGCGGTTGTTTATTTCCCATTTGCAGTTTAGGTTTTTGTCATCTTGTGCTTCTAGCTCGCAGCTTAGAGGCAGTATTTGCGCAATTTGTTTGCCTGACCATTCCAGCTCTATCAACTTGCCTTTCCACTTGCCATTGAGATATTTGGATTTTAAGACTTCGTTTTTGTCTGCTTTTGGGGTTTTT
>JALRGT010000051.1 GCA_023259675.1 Flavobacterium sp. | reverse complement strand
AAAACAGGGTAAAACACAAAACAAAGTAAAAACTTACAAAGAAATATACAATAAACTCCAAAGCCTTATAAATGCAGTATATAAGAAACAACCAAAAACCAGGAACACACAACAACAAGGAATTAACAAAACTACTAAGTTAAAATAAGCCCATATAATAACACATAACACTATAGACAACCCAAACAACCTAAAACCCTAAATAATACAGGAAACAAAGGAAAATAAGCAAAACTACACACGATTAATCAATAGGTTAAATTACATAGAGAGAAACACACCAAGGAAAACACCAAATTTCACCCATTTTAACAACAGAAAAACAAGAAGGCTATAGGCTTGTTCCTAGTGTTTACGGACGTTTACAGAGTATTAAAACCAAGATTCGAGTTAAATAGTCACGTAAAACAAAACTAAAGTGAATCATTTCACATTGATAATAAATAAAGTCGGAGTAAAATAACAACTACAAAGTATAAACCATTGTATTTGCTGGGTTTAAATCAATTATAACTTAATCCTACTAAGATTAAAACGAGTAATAACAGGATTTAAAACTATTAAATAATAAAAATTAGTTTATTCCCAAGGCTCGAACTGGTTCGCTCCTGCTGGATTTCAAACCATTTCGAAAAGTAAAACCAAAACCAATACCCACCCCATAAAAAGAAAGCGTTTAGTTTTGCGCAAGCCTTGCCGTATAACGGGGTATAACCCCAACCCTCACCTTTTCTAAGCGTTAAAAACCTCCCTATTGGCTGTGGAATAGTAGGAGATCATGTTTCTGTCATTGCTTCTTTCTGCGGTTTTGTGGCTTCTGATAAAAGATAATCCTTCCGGCGGTAGTTTGTATCTATTAGATCGGGATAATGTCTTAAATAGCTTTATTTGAATTTCACTTTATTTCACTTTGGAGTGAAAATATTTCACTTTTTATTTGGATAATAAAGTGCAATGGCGTAGATTTGCCTTGTGAATATGAAATAAGGGTGTTTTTGTAAAAATGCCATATCGAAAAAAGTCAACAAATATAGGGGCTGAGTCAACATTGCTCCTACGGTGGAGACCAACTAAAACTATCAATATGAAAAGCATTGTAACTGAAATTCCAAAGAAGGACACTATTGAGATTGTTAAACAGACTCAGGAAGAGAGAAAGACGGTTTTCTTGGGTACTGTAAGAGCTAAAAGAGGCCATTCTTTATTTGAAATAAACATCAAGGAAGGTACAGTAGTTTTAGCGGAGTTTGATGCTCCGGCTGCTGTTAAGTTTGAGGATGCTGCCAAAGGGAATATCTCGTTAAGAAATAAGATCACTAAAAAGCCTGATTGTTATTATGTATCGGCTTTGAATGTAAAGAACGCTAAGAAGGTGTTTTTTAATAAAACCGGAATAAGATTAAGTTAATTGAAATAATGCGTAGGTGGCGAAATTGGTAGACGCACTGGGCGCAGAGGTGGCAAGAAAGAAAACATGAATCGCGTGTACGTCGTTAATTTCTTAGTCAAGCCAGATTAGTTAAGAGTCTCTATAATGCTAATACAGGTTCGAATCCTGTCCTACGTACTGAGTTTTAACCCTGTTTTCTGTGGAAATTTGTGTTCATGCTTGATAATAAAAACACAAAATCTACCACTTTAATAAACTTGGTGACAGCCGGAAAGACGGCATTGGCCATATATCTCAATTGGTTAGAGAAGCGCGCTCATAACGCGAAGGTTTTAGGTTCGAGTCCTAATGTGGCCACAACCATTAAAGACAGCGAGAATGTTTGAAGGTAGCTTACTGCAATAGTGTATTGTTGACGATATACGGAAAGACGTAGGTAGTTTTTAGGAAAATTGGGATTACAATAATGAGTTTTAGGCAAAATTCAAACTGACAGCGTGGAAAGACACGCAACATCGCGGTAAGGTGTAAGTGGTAGCATACTGGTTTTATACGCCAGTGGGGAGGTTCGAGTCCTCAATCCGCAACAAAACTGTTCATTGACGTATTATGAGTTTTTGTAAGACCGGAGTTCGAATCTCCGCACCTCCACAAGTGGTCCCAAGGGATTTACTTCTGGCTTTATCTGTTTTGCCTTAATAAACGGATTGGTGGAGTCACCGGATATCCGGTTGACCTTTTCAGTTATCGGCGGGCAAGTCTGAAATAAAATAAAATCTTGCCCTTTTTTGGGGGTGACTGGTTTTGATTGCAATACACGAGTTTTACTGAGGACTTTTTTACAAATAACTGCAAAAGTTATCAACCTTTTCAACGAGCCATTAAGAATGGCATCGTAGAACGAAAATTGGGGGAGCGACAATCCCCCTTCTTTTAAAAAACATTATTCAAAAACAAATGACAAAATCTACACAAAGTCCATTAATTAGAATAAACAGGGTGTTGAAGCATCTTTTGAATAGAGGTTGTAATTCTGAAAGGGTTAATGAACTCTACAGAAAGATTTTGTTGCAACGACGAAATAAATAGTAATTGGCAAAACAAAAACCAAATACGAAATATTCTCCTGATTTACTTCCGGATACCATTGAGGTTGAAGTAGTAAAACTCGATAAAAACGGCGAATTCGTCGGAATGAAACTAATGAGTTTTGGCCAATGGAAGTCGATGGAAAAGCAATCAGGATACATCTATAGAGCGTATCAAAAAGGATTTTCAAAATTTAAAAAGCAATAACATGAAAAAAATACTTAACCAACTTGGGATTTACACATTAAATGATTTAGCATGCAGTATTGGAGGTTTTTTGATATGTGCTTTGGCGGCTGAGATAGTTTTTTTTGCTGTTGCTTATGCGTTTGAGATCAAGGAATATGCCCGAATGGATTTAGCCTTTCCGGTACTGCTAATCACCTCTTTTTTAATTGGAATTTGTGCCGTTGTAGATGTAAATACTAAATAAAAAATATCCACTCACTAAAGAAAGATAAATCTGTTCTTGTCGGAACCGTAGGCGTTTATAAAGGTTGTTTCAAAAGGGGGTTTTAGTGCGTGTGAAGGTCATCATCCCCCCTAATTTATAAAAAGACTGACTGATGGAAAGACATCGTTTTTTAAAACTACTAAAAATTAAAGCATGGATCCTAAAAAAATAATCAATTTCAGCGAAGTTTCATTAGTCCTAACAGGGACCAGAAACACTATTAGGGCCAATAGACAAAACTCAAAATTTGCTGTTCCTATAACTGAATTAGTAGATTTTATTGACGATTGGGTAGCTAGAAACTCAAAAAACAAAGCAGCCAAAGTAAAAATCAAGACAAAATGAGAACACTAGAGCTGAATTTTTCGAGACAATTAATAGCGCATATAGAGCGTGAGTTATCCATAAATCTTAAAAAACAGTCCAGGATTCCAGAGATAACTTATTATCGGTATATATGCTTTACTGTTATTAAGAAAAAATATCCTGCATTACGATTATCAGAAATAGGTTCTATGTTCAATAAAACACACTCCACTGTAGTACATGGTTTAAAAATGTATGAAAAACTAAAAAACTATAGTGATTTTAAGGCAATTGAAGCCAAAATAAACGAATCTATTGTTTCCTATTATACGAGTCCGTTAAAAATATGTAACCCTATAACATATCCGTCTAATGTATAGGTCAAGGCATCAAATACGAAAGGAAAAGAAAATTACTAATGGGTATTGCAAGCAATACAGCATTTTCGAGATTATAGAAGTGCTAAGACACTATAACGATCACCGGCTTTGGGACAAGAAAAAACCAATGTGGAACCTGGAGGACTGGAAAGAATTTTTTAAACTAATATTAAACAACAATGGCTGCAATTAACAAAGACACTAAATATCCTGTTTTCGAACTTACTAATACAGAAGATTCATTCGAGCAAATAGTTGATGAAACATTACAACAAATACGCGAAACATTGATCGTAAAAGGCAAAGAATACCGCAGGAACAACAATCCTTACCACAACTTTGAAGTAGGAGCCAGAAAAAAGAACATTTCTCGCGAAAAAGCCTTAGACGGAATGCTTCTAAAACACGAAGTATCCATAGAAGACATGACTAACGACCTTGATGCAGGAAAACTACCAAGCGTAGGAGCCGTAAATGAAAAATTCAACGATAATATCATTTACCTCATACTAAAAAAAGCCATGTTCATTGATAGAATCCAACATCAAAACCAATAATACTTTGAGTACAACGTCTAACATAATCGCTTTTTGGGATACAAAAGTAAATCCAATAACAATGCTTACACCAAGTATTGTGATACAAAAAAAAGAATGTTTGGAGCCATTAAAAAGAGAATCAGAAGATTTTGAAAATTATATTTCACTCAAAGATGCCCGAAAAATTCTCAATCTAAGCGCGCCACAAGTAAGGGATTTTGCCAGTCAATTAGGCGACAAATCACGAAAATTTCATTCCTCTATCTACTATAAAAAAGAAACTATTGATGAGATTCAAAAAATACTTTCTCAGGAAAAAGTAATCGATCCAAAAGACAACATCAATAACTACATAAGCAATCAGGATTTAATGAAAATGTTTGGTATCTCACAACATCAATCATGGAGAATAACCAGAAGTCACAACCTAACAAAAAAAATTTTCAACCGGAATATAGCCTATTATGAACGTGAAAAAGCAATAGAAATTTTCTCTAAATACCAAAAAAACTAACAAATGAACAATAAGCCTATCGAAAAAGAAGTAAGCAAAGACGAATTATCAAAAATGATATTTGATACCATGCGTGCCAAAGCTATTCTTGCCAATCAAAACTCACTTGCTCACAACGAAATGCTAAAACGCACTCCGGCATGGAAAGGTCCTGTAAAGCAATATGGAAACCCGCTTATTCTGGCACTTATCAAAGCCGAAAAGAACGAATTTGACAAAGTACAATTAGCAGAAGAAACATTGGCTGAGTTCAAAGGACAAAATGTAATTGATATTGCATTTGAGAGAAGTAATAAAATTATTCACCTATTGGCTAAATCTGTTTTTGTGGATTACGACGACGTTGAAATGGTGCTTACTGCTCTTTCAAGTGACAAAAGCAGTATGCTTGGAATAGCAAAGAAAGTATTAAAAAATGGATAACGTATGGTGCTTGTCTCAGTGGCTTGATTCAAGACCTAAGCACAACCGATAAATCCCGATAATGGCTTTCATCATACCACGAATTTTAATTTTTAAAAACTTGAATTATGTACGACACATTTATGAATGATTTACACGGAGATTTAAACAAAAACAATTCTGAAGACCAAAAGTTTTTTCAAATAAAAAACACAAAAGAACATTTGAATAGTATTGGTGTTTATGAAGGAGAAGAAATAATTGATTTAAAAGGTGTTTTTATAAAGGAACCAATAAAAAATGTTTATGAGTTAGAAGTAAAAATAAAATATCATTACAATAATGATATTATACAGACTCAAAAATTACTTGTAAAAAAAGAGAATTTAACATTAATCAACAACTATTAAACACATAGTTTGTCGGTTTCTCCTAACGTACAGAGGCTATATGTAGTGCCTACCAAATCTACTATAACTTTAAATTAAAGACCAATGAAAAAAGGTATAGACGAATTATCAGATTTAACAACAATTTAGGCATTACTTATAGCCTGTGTTATGTATAGGCTGCCTATTTACATAGTAGGTTTGGCAGCTTATTCTATAACTATCATTTGTAAACACCATCTGTAACCACCAATAAAATAAGCTAGTAACAACAAAATCTCGGAAAGCAAGCTGTTTTTATTTCCGATAACAAACGACAACATTATGGATAAAACCACCTTTTGCACCATCATCGAAAATCTAAGGCAGCAATACTATCTGGACCGAAAGCACGGAGAGTACATTCAGGAAATGTTTCAGGTAGAAAAACGCTGCAGTTATAAGGATAATCTACTCTATCAATCGATAATGACATTGCTTAGAGAGTTTTTCCCAAAAGACGACGACGGTTTTTGTGCCATAGAACACTACTGTTTTATCATCGAATTTGGAAAATCCGAAAACAAACAACTCATAAGCCCGGAAGAACTTTATGACGAACTGATTTCAAAACACACTAAAACCAAATAAAAAGATGGTAGGAATAGAAATCCATTTATTCAATTAGTCATGGAAGAAGAAAATAAAAAACCGCAAAAACCTAAAAAGAACAAGTCGCGCCATTATCCAGGAATGAAAAAGCAGCCCAAAATAGGCAAGCCCAAACAACCTAAGAAAAAATATGGTCCATTCTCGCAACTTGGAAAAATAAAACGAGGATTAACGGATTACCAAAAGCGCACTATGGCCGAGTTTATGAAAGTGCGTGAAGGAGAAACACTGGAGCAATGGCGCAAAAGAACAGCCAGACGACGCGTAAAGGAAATAGATGAAATAAAGGAACTTTCCCTTATGAATCCCCTTAGAGTCATGCAGCGCAACCGAGAACGAAACGCCATTGCTTTAAAAAACAAATACCTCATTGTGCAACCAGTAGAGCGCGAATTTGACTTTATGCGCTATTATGGAATAGTGGGTAATTATTTCGCTATAAAATACGGATTGCGTAAAGAAGACATCGAAGTAGGTTTTTATTTCTATACCAACCTTCCCTTTACAAGAGACCGTTTTGAAAATGTAATGATGCTCGTAACCGGCTCCAAAACTAAAAAACTCGCCCGATGGATGAACGAAGGATTGCTGGAAGAACTCATAAAAGTAGAAAAACAATACAACGGTCCTGATAAGCAGGTAAAAACCCATTTGTACCGGCTTACAAGAAGTTTTGTAGATAAACTAACCTACTTATACAGAACATTGGGTAAAATGAACAAAATAAGCGTTCATAACCCACTTTATGCCATGCTTAGTAAAGAAGAAAAGCAAATCATAAAGGATATGAATGACCACATTGAAGATATTCAAACAGGTAGAGTGCCTCAAAGTTCAATTAACTCTAAAGATTAACAAAATGGAATATTATAAAAATCTTGATTTGGAAGATATAAGGTATTTCTGCGAAGATGAGAGATTATGGAAGATGGAGAAATGGAAAGATGTAATTGGTTATGAGGGGGTTTACAAGGTTAGTGATCTTGGACGGGTTAAAAGTTTTCAGTTAAAATCTATAACCATATTGAAAGGCTGGGCTGATACTTATGGATATAGGACTATTTCATTAAGAGTAAATAAGGTTTTAAAACCAAGAGCCGTACATAGAATGGTAGCGGAATCTTTTTTAAATCATGTGCCTAACAAAAAAAACGAAATAGTTGTAGATCATAAGAATAACATTCGAACAGATAATAGATTAAGTAATATCCAACTCATTACTAATAGAGAAAACTCGTCTAAAAACAGAATAAATAATAGTTCTAAATATAGAGGCGTAACATGGAATAAAAACTCTAATAAATGGAGATCACAAATAAGTATAGGAAAAAAGAGGATAGGTCTTGGTTATTTTGAAAACGAAATTGATGCCGCTATCGCTTATCAAAATAAATTAAAAACAATTAACCCCGATGGCAAGGATTAAGTGCCGCCAAAAATCATGAATGCAGAACAATTAATTTTAAAAGGAGTAAAACACCGTCAGTACAAAGGGAATTTAGTATTACAATTAGAAAGCTTAAAAAAGCATTTTGACGGATTGTTAATCCATGATTCGGATATTGTGGTAATAGAAGAAGAGAACAAAGAATACATCAAAGTAAATGATGTAAACTTTGACAATGCTGTTCCTAAAGAAGTAATCATTGAAGAAGAAGCACCTCAAAGCACAGGAATGACCTATGCCGAAGCCGAAGAACTAATGAAACTAGGAAAACTGGTAAAACTACCGGAATGGGAAGGTTTTTGGTTCCGTGATAATGTAAAAGAAGAAGTTTTGGTGCTAACCAAAGAAGGTGAAATCCTGAATACGCCTTGGGATATTTGCAAAGAAAGCAATGATTGGGTAGAAGCCGAAGCTACTCCGGAACAATTAGCACTATTAGAAAGCTATTTTGACGATTTAAAAACTCCAAAAACTCCTATAGAACAAATTGAATCCGTAGTAACCGAAGAAACTTTTGACCAAATCCCTGAATTAGTTGAAGCAGGAGTACAAGCCGGCGAAAAAGTTTTGGTCGATGCCGTTGAAAACGTAGTTGAAGATCCTGTTGCTGATACTCAACCGGAACCAGTTGCCGAAACTCCGGTAGCCGAAGCATCCAAAAAACGTTCAACTAAAAAAACAGAGGAATAGAATAATGAAAAAATTAGTAGCTGGCCATACTTACGAGTTGGCAAATTTTGAAAACAAAGAAACAACAGGACAAACACTTCAATTTATTCATAAAGAACCTATTTCAGAAGGTTCTAGTGAATTAAAAACAGTTTCAGATGGAACAACAAATGAAGAGGTTTTGGAAGTGTTAATAGATAGAATGAATTTCTTGAATGGTAAATTTCCTTGTCGTGAAAATTCTATTGTAATAACGCATTTAGAAACTGCTTTATTATGGCTTGAAAAACGAACAAATGATAGACTAAAGAGAAATGTTGAAGGCAAAAACATAAAGTAACATGAAAAAAGATTTCGACGGATTTTAGCAATCAAAAACCCCCGAACTTCGTATTTTATAACGAGTCGGGGGTTTTCTTCTAAACTAACTAAACTAACAATCTAAAATGCAATCACTATATCTCTATAGTCAATCATTATGTAGGCCACTCCATCCTGAGTGAAGTTGGTCATTTTGAATTTGTCAAATATTACTTCGTCGCCTTCTTGTAAGGTATGTTTGCCATCGGATAGTCTAGGGCATAACTCCCCTACCGAAACTACTTTGCCTCTTTTTTGCTTTTCATTGGCATCGATAATACCGCTTATATCAATTCCAGCAGCAGTTTTATTTTCTGCAAAAACTTCCTGAACAATCACTACCGTATTTAAGGCTCTTCCTTTGAATTTATTTTCCATCTTTACTGAAACGTTTTAAGGTGATAGCGTTATTAGTACGCAATAAGTTATTGGAAGCCGAAACGGCGTTGATTAAGGCTGTTTTTACTCCTTTGCCAGTATCTAAGATACCGGCTTCAAACATGTTTTTATGTTTGTAATCCTGTACATCGTATCCATTTGGATAAGTAGAACCTTCAAAATTACCTTCGGCAGCCGCGTTTTGAAGAATTTTTTTAATTGGAGCGTCAATAGATTTAGTGGTTACTTGATCTAAATCAAGTTCAGTATTTGCATAAAACAAAGTAATTCCTCCACCGGCTACTACTCCACCGTCTTTAGAAGCTCTAACAGCGCAAATAGCATCATCTACTCTGGCTACTTTTTCTTCTACCTCGCTTGGGGTTACACCACCCACCATGATAGTCGAAATTCCACCTGAAATCTTCGAAATGCGCTCACGCAAATAGTTTTTCTCCCCTTCGTTGTCTTGCAATTTAATTTGTGCGGTTAAATCGGCTATTTTACCTTGGCAGGCTGTTTTGTCAAAATCTTTACTTTGGGTAATAACCGAATCTTTTTTACCAATTTCGATACGCTCACAACTTCCTAAATACAATGATTCTTTGCCATCGTAATTAGTACGTGTAATTCCCTGCAATACTTCGCAACCTAACACTAAGGCTAAATCAGCCATAGTTTCACGTCCTTTTTTACCTTGATACGGTGGTTTGATTATGCAGAAAGGATATTTGTGTTTTTGAACATTGGTCAAAATCATATCTGAAATATCATGGTGCATGTTAGCAATAAGTACTAATGGTCGTCCTTGTGTTGAAGCATATTCCAGGAACGGAATAACCTCATTAGCGGTTTGGAAATTAATTAAAGAACAAAGCACTAACGGATTATCAAATACTACTGATTGTGTATCATTTACATTGATAAAACCTTCATTGGCATAACCGGCATCAATAGGATTTCCGGCAATATGTTGAATGTAGGTTTCGTCGGTAAAACTACGTTTGTGCGATACAATTCCGTACTCTCCTGCTTTGATAAAAGCTTCCTGAACTATTTTGGCAATATCATGATCGCCATGCGCCGAAGTCTTGGCAATATCATACATTAACTTTTCAGTAACCGGAGTGGCTATACTGTCAATGTAGGCAGTTATTTTTTCTACAGACTCTTCGATTTTTCTTTTAATATCAATAGACGAAGTGCCTTTTTTTAATTCTTCTAAGGAGTTTTTAAAGAAAGCCTGAACTAATACGCAAGTTAGTGTAGTTCCGTCGCCTACTATTTCAAAAGTTTTTTTGGTTGCTTCTTTAAGAATTTCACTTGCAATATGTTCCATTGGATCGGACCAAAATAGTTCCTGTAATACATCGTGACCATCGGCTGTTATATGGGGTAAACCCCCGATAGTTTCAAAAAGCACATTTTGTCCTCTATACCCCATTGTTGAGGATACTACATCAACGCTTTTGTTTATTCCTTCTAATAGCTTCTGCTTGGCTTCGTCTCCAAAAACTAACTGTCTTAAAATTGTGTTATT
>JALRGT010000050.1 GCA_023259675.1 Flavobacterium sp. | reverse complement strand
GGTAAAATCTACGGAGATTTAGACCCAAGTCCGTTGACTACAGGTTCGGGAGATTTCTTGGTTTCAGACGGAATAACAGCAAGTTATTCTAGAGTATCAGGAGAGACTGTTGCAGGAGGACCATATCATATCAGTGCTGCTTTATCATCATCAGTTGTCAATGCTTTAGATAATTATACCATCACCAATGCAGGCGCAGCTTTCACAATCGGAAAACGATTGGCTACATGGACCACGAATGCCAATGGTAAAATCTACGGAGATTTAGACCCAAGTCCGTTGACAACTGGATTAGGAGACTTCTTGGTTTCAGATGGAATAACAGCAAGTTATTCACGAGAATTGGGTGAAACGGCTGCGGGAGGACCTTATCATATCACAGCGAGTTTATCCTCATCGGTTGTCAATGCTTTGGATAATTATACCATCACCAATACAGGTGCAGATTTCAATATTACTACATTATCTGTGACAGTAATAGCAGATGCAAAATCTAAATATTGTGGTCAGATTGATCCTCCCTTAACATTTGTTTCTTCACCTGTAGTTGGAAGTTTATTACCAAATGGTAGTTCAGTAAGTTTTACAGGTGAATTATCTAGAAATATTGATTCGCCATATAATATAGTTCAAAATAATTTAAATAATCCAAATTATTCAATTACTTATACTGGAACTAATCTTACGATTAATGGTGTAAATATTGATGCTAGCGCCAGTAGTGTCACGATGCCATTAGGTTCAAGTAGTGTAGATTTAAGTGCTAAAGCGACTGATATTAGTAATGCTGTTAATATAGAAGGTGTAGCTATTTCTTTTACTTTAATAAATAGTAATGGAGTTGAACTTGGTACTATTTCTGGAATTAGTGGAATAAATGGACTGACTACTGCTCCATTAGATATAACAAATTTAACATTATATCCTGTAGGTGTATATGCTGTGAAAGCTGTTGCAGGCAGTGATTGTGCTGAGTCGTACGGTTATTTAACTATTTATGATCCGAACTCTAATTTTGTTACCGGTGGGGGATGGATTAATTCCCCTACAGGAGCATTAACTGGTACTGGTAAAGAATCATTAACAGGTAAAGCTAATTTTGGATTTGTAGCTAAATATAAAAAAGGGAATAACCAAGTTGATGGAAATACAGAGTTCCAGTTTAAAGCGGGGAATTTTAACTTCAAAAGTGATTCTCACGATCCAGGAACATTAGTTATCTCAGGTGCAAAAGCTACTTATAGAGGACAAGGAACTGTTAATGGACAAGGATCTTATGGCTTTATGGTTTCGGCCATTGATGGTGATGTGAATGGATTGGGTAATTTGGATAAATTCCGTATCAAAATATGGGATAAATCCAATGGGAATACTGTAGTTTATGATAATCAAATTGTTGATTTAGAAAATGTTGATGCAAAAACTGTTATTGGTGGAGGTTCCATTGTGATACACGAAGTGAAGAAAAAAGGAAGTGCCAAGGAAGTTACAGATGAAAAAGCTGTAATTATTGATGAGATAGTTGAAGCCAATACTCAATTCAATGTAATCGTATATCCAAATCCATCAGCAATTCAATTTTCGGTTACCGTGGAAGGTAGCAGTACTGAAAAAGTACAAGTATTGGTGTTTGATGTATTAGGTAGGTTGTTAAAAACAATCGAAAAAAATGATGGTGAGACAATTCAATTTGGAGAAGATTTGCCAATGGGAACCTATATAGCCAAAATCAGTCAAGGTGTTGAAATTAAATCAGTACAATTGATAAAACAATAAATATTTTAAAAAAAACATATAAAACCAGCTCCAATAAAATGGGGCTTGTTTTTAGTTTAATGCTAAAATTTAGAAAAAAAAAGGATTAAATGAAAAATAGCTATTCTTAAAAAATGTAAATTTGAAAAATCAGAATTAGGAAATCGCCATTAATTGCAAGTTTGCGCTAGCAATTTCCAATAAATAATAGCGACTACCATATTGGGACTGCTAACAATTAAATTTTTATATATGAAAAGAAATGCAACAGCCGTTTGGAAAGGTTCCTTAAAAGAAGGAGGAGGAGTATTGACCACGCAAAGTAAAGTATTAGAAAACACACAGTATTCTTTCCACTCTCGTTTTGAGCAAGGGGTGGGTACCAACCCAGAAGAATTGGTTGCAGCCGCACATTCAGGGTGTTTTACAATGCAATTGTCAGCATACATTACCGAAGGAGGTTTTGAGATTGAAAGTATAGAAACCAAATGTTTTATCAATTTAGTGGAAGGGACTATTATCGGTTCTCACTTGACTGTAGAGGCTAAGGTAAAAGGGATCTCTAATGACGTTTTTCAGGAATTGGTAACTAAAGCCGAACTGAATTGCCCAATTTCTAAATTATTAGATACAGAAATTACAACTGATGCTGTTTTACAATAAAGTAAGTAGAAAACGATGCAAAAGAGGCTCAATTTAATTTTAAATTGAGCCTCTTTTTTTGTTTTATAGAGATAATTAAATTTGAATATCTTGATTTTGTTCTTTAAAATAGTATTGAATCAAGTTTTTTAATTCCTCTTTTTTGATTGGTTTTGAAATGTAATTGTTACACCCAATTTCAATTGTTTTTAATTTGTCATCGGTAAAAGCATTGGCAGTTTGGGCAATAATAATTACTTCTTTATTGAATTTTCGGATTTTTTTTGTGGTTTCATAGCCGTTTAATTCAGGCATTTGAATATCCATCAGAATCATATCAATGTCTGGATTGGCACGGCAAATTTCCAGTGTTTCTAACCCTGTTCGTGTTCGAATTAGTTCTCTCGCAAACGGCTGTATGGTTTTGGTAAGGAGTCTGGCAGATATTTCGTCATCTTCAGCAATTACAATTTTTAATTTTTTATTAATGAAGTCTATATTATCAGTCGAAATTAACTTTTCCGTTATTTCAATTTCTTTTTCTTCATCATTATATGGAATCGTAAAATAAAATGTGGAACCTTCTCCTTTTGTGCTTTCTACCCATATTTTTCCTCCGAGCATTTGTACAAAAGCTTTAGAAATTGATAATCCAAGTCCGGAACCTTCAAAATTTTTATTCGTTGATTCCTCGGCTTGTCTAAATCTTTCAAAAACAATTGCTAATTGTTCTTTCTGGATTCCGATTCCAGTATCTTTTACGAAAAATTCCAATTCAAATTGTTCAAAAAGAGTTTCAGACATTCCTGGAATTTTTTCATAAACAGGCTTTAGTTGGTATCCAAATTCAATGGAACCATTTGAGGTGAATTTGATGGCATTTTTTACCAAGTTAATCAGAATGGCATATATCTTTTCCGTATCCGTTTTTATAATGGATTTGTTTGCAGACAATCCTTTATAATAGGAAAATTGAATTCCTTTTTGATCGGCCTCAGGTTTAAAGAATTTGTAGATATATTCTAATTGGTTATTGATATTTGTCTCAGACATGTTTATAGTCATTAGTCCGGATTCAATTTTAGAAATATCTATAATATCATTGATTATCCTTAACATGCGAGTACCACTTTGTTCTATGATCCCAATAAATTCTTGCTGTTCTTTTCCTGATAAATTAGGTTCCTTCAATAGTTCTGCAAAACCCATTATACCGTTCATTGGGGTACGGATTTCATGACTCATGTTGGCAAGAAAGGCCGATTTTAAGCGGTCGCTTTCTTCTGCTTTTTCTTTTGCAATTATTAACTCCTCTTCCGCTTTTTTACGCTCCGTAATATCTTGAATGGTGCCAATCATTTTTATTGGCTCATGGTTGTCATTGAATTGTACTTCTCCTAGTGCATGTATCCACCGAACTTCGTTATCTTGTTGTCTTATAATTTTGTATTCTTTATCTAATTTAGTTTTGTTGACAATGACTTCGTTAATAAAATAATCATATAATGGCTGTATATAATCGGGATGAATTATAGACTTCCAACCCTGTATTGATTTGTCATAGTGAGAATCAATTCCGAAAATCGAATCTAATATATCTGAACTGATCCAAATATCATTTTTAATATCTAAGATATAAGTACCCAGATGGGCAATTTTTTGAGTTTCGTTTAAAAACAGTTTGCTTTCTCGTAACATTTGTTCTGTATTCTTACGATTGGTGATGTTTCGTGCATGAGCCAGATGTACCATTTTGCCATTCAATTGCATCGGTACAGAGTGAGTTTCTATCCATTTATGGGTACCTTTGAGGCCAATAATTTCAAGTTCCATTTGTGAAGATTTCCCTGCGAGAACTTGTTGATGCATTTGTTTGAATGAGTCCAAGTATTCGGGTACAATAATGTTAGCGATACTATGTCCTAAAATCTGTTCCAGAGAGTCTGCTTCTATGATCTGTAGTCCTGCAGGATTCATTTGTAGAAGTAGTCCGTTTTCATCAACCATTTTGATGCACTCTGGCTCCGTTTCTATAATCGTTCTAAGTAGGCTTTCGCTTTCGATAAGTTTCTGTTTTGTTTTTTTTCTGTTTTTAAGATCTCTTCGAAGTGCTTTGTTTTTAGATTCAATAATGAATAAAGAAATAAAAGATGCTAATAAAAGAACAATCAATAAAATGGATTCTGTCACTTCATAAATTAGAAGATTATTCCATAATTTAGAATTAAAATCCATGGCAAATACGGCAGTCGTTTTGCCGTTTATTTTGTTTTTTACTGGAATAAGGACACTCATCCAAGTTCCCCATCGATCCGTCGCAGGTCCTATTAAATATTCTTTTCCAGTAATAAATGGTTTATAGTAAGATTTCTCTGCTTCGGTATATTGTTGTCCCGGTGGAGAATAATCTTTTGAATTGGCTGGTTCAGAATCAGCCATGAAATATAAATTGTTGTTTTTTTGAACATAGATATAAGCAAATCGTGCTTTTGGATTCGAACTTATAATCGATTTTAAAGTATTTTTTAAAATTTGATATTCTTGCTTATTAATATCTTTTGGACTAATATCAAGTGTTTTGAAGTTTTCTGTTGGTAAAGTAGCCACAATAGAACGAGCAACTTGTAATATCTCTTCAGACTGATCTTTTTTAAATTTTGTCCAAGTATAATAGAGGTAAAGGCTTCCTAAAATAAGAATGATGAATATTCCTGTTTTTTGGAGCGGTACTTTTTTTAGTTTTATGTTTTTCATAAAATATCCTATAATTACGGATTTAATTGGAATTTTGGTTAAGTTTCCATAATCATTTTACATTGTAGGTATTCTAATGTTGTAATATTTAGGGGAGTACAAACATAACGAATTTCATTGTACTAAAAGGATTATATTCTGTCCTTTTTTTGAGTAGAAAATTACAATGGAGTACAATCTAATTATTTGAAAAAGAACATTAACAATAAAATCATTGTAGTTTTCATTTTCCCACGAATGAATGCATAAGATCTTTTCATTTGTGTTTTTACCGTGTTAATTGAAATGTCATAATTTTCTGCAATTTCAGAATAACTATTGTTGTTTATAATAGGATAGATGAAGATTTTTCTACGTATTTGATAAATAATCTTTTTCTAACTGCAGTAAATTTTAGTTTTTTATTTCATTTGCTGAAAAGCTTTAAATGAAATAGTGAGTGTTTCAATTTCTTCTCTTTTTTAGATATATAATTCCTAATGAACTTCTTTTCATTACACCTTATTTCTTAGTTATATTAAAAAACTAAAGAAGAAAAGGTAAAATACTTTCGTTTCAGTCTTCAAAATTTTTTGATGTGATTTTTTTAAAAGTGATATTAATTAAGGTGCAATGGATTACAAATAATCAATTTGTAAATAAAAAAAGGATATTTTTTAAGTATATGTAAAAATATTTAAAAATAAATATTAATTCTGTCACCCAAAATCATTTTTTTTCTAACATATATTTAACAAACAAGAAAATAGATGCCAAAAATTGTAAACGTTAGATAAATCAGAAAGGTGTTTTTAAGGAACCTTTACATAAGATGGTATTCTTGAGAAATTTGAACATAATTATTAAGAATTAAATACTATTAAAATAAAACCAATAACTAACTAAAAGAAAATCAATGAAAAAAAAGTAAAACCAGTGTAAAAAAAGGACGCTTTAAAAAAATCGGAAAATAGGATCAGTGTTTCTCGATTTATGAAGTGATTCAAACGACGTAACGAAATTAAAATCATTTAAAACTAACTAAAATTATGAAAAAAATAATTAAATGGAGCTATTCTAATTTGCTTTATTGTGAAATTTTTCATCCAAGTAATGTTGGTTTTTTGTTTAAAAAAGTATTAAAAAATTATTAATTTAAAGTATATTTTATGAATAAAAAAATACTCCTATTATTTGTGTTTTTTGCCTTTTGTACCTCTTTATCATTTGGGCAAATGGCGAGTACTGCTACCTACGATTTTAGAGATGGAGCTATTATTACAGCAGGAAAAAGTATTGATGATGTGGTTTCTCTATCAGGTACTTACAGTCTGCATGGGGCAACATATGGCCTTAATATGAAAGCCGGAGGGCAGATTGATATTGTTGTTAATGGAAGTTGTGTAATTAAATTTTTAGGTTCGGCTTATTCATCTCTACAAATGAATGGCTCAGCTGATACGACTGGTGATTTAGGAACAATTCCTACTAAGGTAACTACAGACAGAGTTGATACCTTTCAATTTGAATATAAAGGAGGAGCGACTACTTTACATTTTACACTTGTGACTCCAGGTAGTGATTTGTATTTACCTAGTTTAGAAGTGATCCCAACAGTTACTAAATATGACTTTAGAGATGGTGCTATCATTACCGCAGGGAAAAGTTCTGATGATGTAGTGTCGTTATCGGGAACTTATGGATTACATGGCGCTACATATGGTCTAAATATGAAAGTAGGTGGGAAAATTAATGTTGTTGTGGGTGGAAGTTGTACTGTTCGATTTTTAGGTTCGAATTACTCTTCTTTGCAAATGCAGGGGACCGCTTCTACAGTTGGTGATTTAGGCATACAATCAACTAAAGTAACTACTGATCGTGTTGATACGTTTGAATTTGCCTATATAGGTGGGCCAAAAACATTAAGTTTTGAATTAGTGGCTCCTGGGTCTGATTTGTATTTGCCAATAATGGAAATAGTTCCTAACGATGCTTATGTTCCTAAAATAGATGCTTGGGATTTTGGTGCTGAACAATTAGATGCTAATTTGTATAACAATAATCTGGATGTTAATACCATTAATGCTTGGTATTCTGGTTCGATTGCTCCTGGAAGTACCGGTATTGTATTGCCATCTTCGTTTACAGCTGGAGATTTAGGCTGGGTTGGAGGTTCAAATGACCGTCTTAGAACTTCGAACACGGCCTTAACTAGATATGATGCTAATTTGGGCTCAGGTGTAGCGGCAGGATATGCTGGAAGAATTTATGTAAATGGTACTGCCCAAGCAGGTCGTTATTTAAGTTTTACTCTTCAAGAAGATGATGAATTAACTGTGGTAGCTAATACTGATGCGGCCGGTAGATTGAATTTTGTTTTTCTCTCTGACGCGACTGTACAATCTGATTTAGTTGAAACAACCACTACAACCACTGAATATAAATTTGTGGCAAAAAAAGCAGGGGTTTATAAAATATATGACCAGGTTAGTAAACCAAGTTATTATAGGATATTAAGAAAATCTGCAACTTATGTTGCTGTTTCAGGTGCTGTTGATATCACTGGTGCTACAGATATTCCTGCAGGATATACAGTTGATTTTACTAATGAGGCAGGGAAAACATGGAGTTCTGTTGTTACCAATGGAAAATACAATATGATATTACCAGCTGGTTATACATATGCCTTAAGTGTTGGAAATGCCAATGGCTATTTGATTACCAATGGTGATACTTTTGCGGTTACTAAAGATACAAAATTGCACGATGTCGTTATTGCTAAAGTAAGCCTTTATACTGTCACAGGAACTGTCACTGGTTTAGGAACAGATATTTCTAATTTAAGTTTGAAGTATACATCAGATCCTGTTCTAAATAAAAGTTATTTGCCAGCGCCGGTTGTTAATACTGCTACAGCTCAGTACTCTGTGAAATTAGAGTCAGGTGTGCAATATACTATTTCGGGAACGGGTGTTAATGAATATGAAATTTTGGACAACATAATAACGGCTTCTTCAGACGCTTCTTCAGACATTGCTTTCACTTTGAAGCCAAAATATCAGGTTTCTATAACAGCTCCTACTTTAGATGCAACGCAATTGGCTAAATTAGGTGTGAAATTTACTAATATTAATGAAGCAGGAATAAGTTATACTTTTCCAGATATCAATAATATCAACTTGCGTAATGGTACTTATTCGGTAACAGCTATAGGATTGGATGAATATCCGTTGGAGTTAGCTTTGACTTCTAACTTAGTTGTTTCAAACGCAGCTGTTTCGAAAGAATTGACATTTAAAACAGTATCTAATTGGTCTTTTAATGATAAAGTAATTTCTAACGGAACAACAAGTTACAAAGGAATGGTTTTCACAGGTTCTGTGGCTAATGAAATTGCTAAAGGTCATCTAAACGCTTCAGCTGGTTCTACGATTAGTGTTCCAGTTTCTCCAAATCAAAAAGTAACAGTTACTTATTATTATGCTGCTAATTTCTCTATCGAAGGAGGAACTCCAGTGGTTACCTCAAGTGGTAGTACAGGACTTTTGGAGAAAGTTGATTATGTATATACAGGAAATACTCCTGGATATGTATTGATTAATGTAAATTCAACAACTTATTTTACAGATATTGACGTTGATATTATAGTGTCTTATGCTCCTGTTGTTACTGTTGGAACGGAGAAGGATTATCAGACTATCAACGAAGCTTTAAAAGCAATATCAAAAATGGTGCGTACCGAAAGTCAAAGAGTTACGGTAGTTATCGATCCGGGTAACTATGAAGAGATGATTGTTGTAAACAGTGTTAATGTAACTTTCAAAAATGCATCCAGTACACCTAGTATTGCTCTTAAGAATAAAGGGGTGGATATTGATGCCAATGCAGTTCGTATAACATCATACTATGGTTATGGTTATAGTTATTACAGTCAAGGAAATAATAATAAATGGAATGCGGAAGTTTTAGCTACAAACAAAGCGAATAATAGTTATACCTACGAAAATGTAAGTGGAACAACAAATGGTTCATATTGGGATGCTACAGCAGTGATTGCTGCCAATGGTTTTGAGGCTGAGAATATTATTTTCGAAAATTCATTTAACCAATACATTTCTAAAAAAGAATCTCAGGACAAAGTGGTGATGTGGGCAGTAGGAAATAAAGGTTTGCGTCCTACCGATTATGGTAATACTGCTGTTCAAAACAGAAGTTTTGTTGAAAGAGCGGCTGCAATTGGTATTCCTAATGGTGTTGATAAAACTATCTTGAAAAACTGTAGGGTTGTGGGACGCCAAGATTCTTTTTACGGAGGTGCCGGATCAAGAGTCGTTATTTACAAAGGAGCTGTAATGGGAGCGGTTGATTATATCTTTGGTGGTATGATTGGGGTATTCTATAAAACGGACTTTGTTATGAATGTGAGTGATGTTGCCGGTGATGCTTCTTATTTAACGGCTCCTCAACAAAGTGCAGGTAGAGGTTTCTTGTTGTACGAATGTAAAGTAACTTCTGCTGAACCAGGTGTTGAAACGGCTTCTACGTACCGAGCTAAGCCCGGTTATTTTGGTCGTCCTTGGTCAGCAAATACAAGTGAAGTGGTTTTATATAAAACTAAAATTGAAACTTCAAACTATCCTGGTTCTGAAGGATTGTCTTTAATTTCGCCAGAAGGATGGACAAGCTCTTTGGGTGGGACTTCAGATAATATTTATGAATATGGAACAATTGAAGATTCAGGGGTTGATAATTCGGCTAGCCGAGTAACTTGGTCTAAAGTTATCACTGAGCCTAAATTAACAGATGATACAGATATTACCACTTTTAATTTTACTAAAGGGACTGATGATTGGGATCCAATTCCGGAATTAGAAACAATAACGACTTTGCCATCGGATACATTCTCTGTTATGGTTAATAGTGCAACATGTAATGGTTCTGATAATGGTTCGATTACTGTGTCATCAAAAGAAAAAACACTAATCTATACGGTTAAAATTAATGACAGTACCGTAGCTTTAGATAGTGATAATAATTATACTAATACTTTAGATAATCTTGCTGCTGGAATTTATGAAATTTGTTTTTCTACGACAAGTCTTCCTGATTATATACAATGTTATGAGGTGAAAATCGAGGAGCCTGAAAAAATAGAAATCAGTTCTTTTGTTTCAAAAAGCTCAAACAGTGTTAAGCTTACCATGCGTGGGGCTAGTCAATATAAGGTAACTCTTAACGGTGTTGATGAAACGGTTACAGGAAGTGATTATAATGCAGTTCTAAAATCTGGCATGAATACAATCGCTGTAAGTACCGATTTAGAATGTCAAGGAGTTTACAATGAGACTATCTTTCTTTCTGAAGGGGTTCAATTTTTCCCTAATCCAACATCAGGAATAGTTGAAGTATACTTGGAAGGAGAAGATAGTGAAGTGAGTGTTAAAATTTTCAATTTTGCAGGGACTCTGTTGTCAGAATCATTAAAATCAATTGCAAGTAGTCGAAATTTTCAGCTAGAACTATCTTCTTATATGGATGGAGTTTATCTTATACAAGTAGAAGGGAAAACGATTAGTAAAACATTTAAAATTGTAAAAAAATGAGAAAATCATTAATATATTTTGTTCTTTCATTGGTAATCCTGAATACTGCATGCAGTAGTGACGATAATGAAAAAAGCTCTCCTGTAGTAGGAGAGCTTAACTTGGCAAGTCCTTTGGATAGTTCTACTTGTGAAGGAGTTTCAACATCAAGTACCGAATGCGAAGTAACTTTAAATTGGGAGCCAACAAGTGATAATGATAGTTATACTTTAACGGTAACTAATTTGGAGACTAATAAGGTAGTGCTTATTCAGAATAATATTGCGACAACATCTTATAAGATAACTTTAGACAAGCAAGTTCCTTTTTCTTGGAAAGTAACGGCTACAGACAACACGACTAAGGAGATGAGTAATAAAAGTTCGATATGGAAATTTTATGCTTCAGCCGGCGAAAGTGTTGCGAATTATGCCCCTTTTCCTGCGGATATTGTTGCTCCTATTCAAGATAAACTAGTTACTTCGGTAGATGGCAAAATAACATTAAAATGGTCTGGTGCTGATACGGATAGTGATACCTTAAAATACACGGTATATATTGATCAAGTAGACGGGAAGCAGACTCCAGTGGCTGAATTAACTAATTTAACGGCAACACAAGCTAGTGTTACCGTTAATAGTGGTATGTATTATTGGAGAGTAAAATCAACTGATGGTAATAGCAGTTCTTTCTCCCAAGTAGTGAGTTTTACTGTTAATTAATAGATATTCAGAACAAACTTTTCGTTTTGTATTAAAGTTAGCATAGCCTGAAGAAAATTCAGGCTATGTTTTTTTGTTTTAGGTATAAGTTTTAGGTTTTTTATAAACCAATATAATGTTGAAGGTTTGCGAGAAAATAAAATTGAAAATTTTATTTTGGATTTGAATACTGTAAAGTCGTCAAAAAAAGCGGATAATGTAGTGACAAAGAAAGTGTAATTGATCAAAATAAGATTTCTGGTTTTACGAAGTGGTAAAAAGTAAATCAGTTTATTATTTTTTCAATAAAAAATGACACTGTCCCAAAAAGTGTGTAAGTTGAAAAGTTAAGGTTTCGGTTTATAATCGGAGCCTTTTTTCAAATATAAG
>JALRGT010000004.1:132349-206648 GCA_023259675.1 Flavobacterium sp. | reverse complement strand
TATTTTTGAGCTTTTTAAAGGAGCTCAAATATTTTTCAGAATAACTTTTCAACTTACACAGTTAGTGAGACACTACCTGTAAAATGAATTTTGTGTTTGTTAAAAAATTATATTTAGGCTTTATTAAAATAACATGAGCGAAAAAGAAACTGCAATAGCCGAAATTCATAAGATCTCAGCGTTAATTCCGGGTGTTATCATAATTCATGATATAGCTACATTGAAAGTGTTGTATATGTCTCAGCCGGGTTTAGACATATTAGGAGTAACTTTAGAAGAGTTGGGTACTATTGGAATGGATTATTTTTATAAATATTTTAATGAAGAAGATGTTAATACTTACTTACCTAAGTTCGTTGAATTGTTGGAAAAAAATGATAAAAATGAAGTTTTGACTTATTTTCAACAGGTTCGTTCTAATGAAGAGGAACCTTGGATTTGGTATTTGTCTGTTTCTAAAATTTTGCTTCAGGAAAATAATTTACCTTCTTTAAGTATTACTATCGCTCAACCAGTAACAGAACTGAAAAATATTACGAACAAGTTAGACCGATTGATGGAGGAGCATTTGTTTTTAAAACAAAATCTAAATACTTTTTCTCTTTTAACGGAACGCGAAAAACAGGTTTTAAAATTATTGGCTACCGGAAAAACAAATGAAGAAATAGCAAATGATCTTTATATTTCTGTTAATACCGTAAAAACACATCGGAAAAATATAAAGGAAAAATTGAATACGCTTACTACAATTGATTTGCATAAATATGCAAATGCTTTCAATTTGATTTAATTGCAATTTAAAAAAAGAGATGTGTTTGTGGTACTCTACGGATTTTCTCCACTCAGCAAAATCCCGACTTCATAGCGACAACGAAAGACAAAAATGTTTAAAAGAAATAAGTTTCAAAGTTGTGGAAAAGTATGTTGGAGTGGGTATTAATTTATTATATTTTTTACAAAAAATGATTTCGTATAAAGATTTTATAGATGATTTCTTTCATTATGATTCGAAAGCCAAAGCAAAAAGAAGCCTGAAAATAAAAGTAGAGAAAAAAGGATGTATCGAGAAAGACAGTGATGCATCGCACTTTCATTTTAATGAATAGTTATAATGAATTAATTATCAGCTGTAAACAAAAATCTGTAAAAGTAATTTTACAGATTTTTGTTTTTTGTTTTTGCTCTTGTTGTTGTATTTTTTTGGTACCTTATGAAATCCTAATCATAAAATATTTATCTATGAAGCTTCAACAAATAATTATAAATGATAAAGAGATAGATAAAGTTGTTTTCTCTTCCAGTGGTTTTAGCTCTGAAAAAGCAAATTTGGTGCTGGCATTTGGTGAGAGAGATTTATTGGAAAAGGTGTTGCCATATAAAAAAATAAAAGGTTTATACCCAGAAGCAAATATTGTTGTTTGTTCTACTTCAGGACAATTTTCTAATACGAATTTAGTTGAAAATAGTGTGGTAGTTACTGCCATAAATTTTGAAAAAACACTTTTAAGAGTTTCTGAAATTGATATTTTGAAAAACTCTGATATCCTTGAATTAGGAACTGTAATTGAAAGAGATCTTTTTGATAAAGATCTGAAATCGATACTTATTCTTTCGGAAGGTAGTTTTGTTAATGGAACGGAACTTATAAAAGAATTGATAAAACAAACAAAAGGAACCATTCCTATTTTTGGAGGACTTGCAGGAGATGGATACTCTTTTGAAAAAACTATTGTGGGGTTAAACAGTGATGCCTCCCAGGGCAAAATTATTGCAATTGGCTTTTATGGAAATGCTATTCATTTTGGTTTTGGATCTAAAGGAGGCTGGAGTGGTTTTGGTCCTGAAAGAGAAGTAACGCTTTCAGATAAGAATATATTATACAAAATTGGGGATAGGTTTGCGTTAGATTTATACAAAGAATATCTCGGGAAATACGCAGAAGAATTGCCGGGATCATCTTTGTATTTTCCCCTTTCTATGAAAGAAAATAAAGATGGCGTACCAATTGTAAGAACCATTTTGTCAATTGACGAAGAAAAAAAATCAATGACGTTTGCCGGAAATATTCCTCAAGGCTCTTTTATTAGATTGATGAAAGGGAATTTAGATAAAATAATCGATGCTTCCTATAGTGCTGCTTCAGAAGCGATTTTAGAACAAACGACTAAACCGGAATTGGCCTTGTTGGTCAGTTGTGTGGGACGAAAAATAGTTCTTGGTAATAGAATAGGAGAAGAGCTTGAAGTTGTAAAAGAGGTTTTTGGTCAAGATACACTTGTTTGCGGTTTTTACTCCTATGGTGAAATTTCTCCCATGCTAAAAAAAGTAGCCTGTGAGTTGCATAATCAAACGATGACAATCGCAACTATTTATGAAGAATTATAATGATAAAAGAAAATATACATAGACAGCTTAACAGGCAAATAAAAAAGTGTTTTTCAGAAGATTTCATTATCAATAATGAAGCTCTTCAAAATTTTATTGAAATTGTAAATCTTTCTTATTTAAATTTTGAAAAAGATGCGGAATTATTTGAACAATCTTCACGTTTGAATGATTTAGAGTATAATGAAATAAATCAAAAATTAAAATCAGAATTAGTTAAGAAAGAAAATATACAGAACAAGTTAATTCAAGCCATAAAGCAATTAAATAACAATGAAATAAAACTTGAGGATGAGAATGATTCCATTAATTTACTTCAAATATTGCGCAATGAAATAGAACGTAAGAAAGAAATACAAGAACAATTATTTTTGGCAAAATTGAATGCTGAAAAAGCAAATGAAGCCAAGTCTGACTTTCTCTCCATTATGAGTCATGAAATTCGAACGCCATTAAATGCCATTATTGGTCTGATTTATATTATGGAAAAAGAAAATACGTTAAATAGTTTTCAGGAAAATTTGGAAATTTTAAAGTATTCTACACAAAATTTATACATGCTCATAAATGATATTTTAGATTTTAATAGAATTGAAGCAGGGAAGGTTAACCTTGAAAATATTCCATTTGATTTTAAGGAGTTGGTTTTGAATATTGGAAAATCTTTAGAAATAAAAGCATCAGAAAATTTAAATAAAATTGAAGTAATTATTGATGATAATTTTACACCTTACGTAATTAGTGATCCTTTAAGGATTAGTCAAATCATTACAAATTTAGTTTCAAATGCCATAAAATTCACTAAAAATGGGTTGATTCAAATTAAAATAGACCAAATTAAACAAAAGGATAATATTTCTGTTTTTAAAGTTCAAGTGATCGATAACGGAATTGGCATTAATACAGAAAAGTTTAAATTGATTTTCCAAAAGTTTGAACAGGCAGAAGAAAAAACCTCTAGACAATTTGGAGGAACGGGTTTAGGGTTGGCAATAACAAAAAAACTACTTTACTTGTTAAATACAGATGTCGTATTACATAGTGAAATTGGGATTGGTTCGAACTTTAGTTTTGTTTTAGAATTGCCTTTTTTTTCTACAAATTTAGAATTAAATGAAAGCATTGTGTACCATGATTACAATGAGGAAAATCTAGAAGGATTAAAGGTTCTTTTGGTTGAAGATAACTTGATAAATATCAAAATTGCTGAAAAAATATTGAAGCAATGGAACGTGATTGTCGATACTGCAGAGAATGGCCTTGTTGCTGTAGAGAAATATAAATCAAGCACTTATGATGTGATTTTAATGGATTTGTTAATGCCAGTAATGGATGGTTATGAAGCAACAGCAAAAATTAGAAGTACAGATTCATTAATTCCGATTATAGCATTAACGGCTACGTTTTCATCTGATAGTCTTGAAAAAGGGATAAAGATTGGTTTAAATGATTTTGTTATTAAACCATTCAATCCAAAAGAATTGAATATGAAATTGAAAAAATATTATAAGTGATTCATTTATAATCATCTTTTTTAATCTAACACAAAGTAAAGGAGAAGTCTCTGTTCCATCTGTCTGATCAGTGTACTGTTTACTTAGTGAACTTAGTGATTTCTTGGAGGCTTTGTGTTTGAAGTACTATTTTATTACTTTTATGAAAAAATAAATTTCCATGAAAATCATTGCCTTTGGTGCCAGTCCCAGCAAACACTCCATCAACAAACAATTAGCGACTTATGCGGCTCATTTATTTGAAAATGCCGAAGTGGAAGTTTTGGATTTAAATGATTTTCAAATGCCATTGTTCAGTGTCGATATCGAAAAAGAAATTGGTCAGCATCCTTTAGCGCAAGTTTTTTTGGATAAAATTGCCAGCGCTGATTTGTTGGTGGTTTCCATGGCAGAAAATAACGGAAATTATTCTGCCGCTTTCAAAAATGTATTCGACTGGTGTTCCCGAATCATGGGGAAAGTATTTCAGGGAAAACCGATGCTGCTCATGGCAACTTCTGATGGGAAAAGAGGCGGTAAAACGGTTTTGGAAATTGCAACAAATGCTTTTCCTCGTTATGGTGCCGATATAAAGGCGACTTTTTCTTTGCCTAGCTTTTATGAGAATTTCGATAAAGAAAAAGGAATCATTTCCAATCCCGAATTGGATAATCAATTAAAGGATATTATTGAGCATTTTTCGGCAGAATAAATTTACAAATCACAAGTCTTAAACGTTAGTTTTAGGTGTCATTATTATTTTTGATAATTTTGAAGTCCGTTATTTTTAAAATATATCGAGAAATCCTATATTAGCAGATTCGAGGTCTCTTCAGTAAGCAAAGACGGAACAAAACGCAGTTAAAATCGATAAATTTTATAATGTCTGAACAAAATCAATACAACGAAGATAATATTCGGTCACTCGATTGGAAAGAACACATCCGCATGCGTCCCGGGATGTATATCGGGAAATTGGGTGATGGTTCTTCGCCGGATGATGGAATTTATATTTTATTAAAAGAGGTGCTTGACAACTGTATTGATGAGTTTGTCATGGGTGCCGGAAAAACGATTGAAGTGACCATCAAAGACAAAACGGTTGCGGTGCGCGATTACGGTCGTGGAATTCCGCTCGGGAAAGTAGTTGATGTCGTTTCTAAAATGAATACCGGCGGGAAGTACGATTCACTGGCCTTTAAGAAATCGGTTGGTTTGAATGGTGTCGGTACCAAAGCCGTAAATGCCTTATCCCATTATTTCCGCGTAGAATCGGTTCGAGAAGAAAAACAAAAAGCCGCCGAATTTTCTGCTGGAAACTTGGTTCTTGAAGAAGATGTAATAGAGACCACCAAAAGAAAAGGGACAAAAGTTACTTTTATACCGGATGAAGCCATTTTTAAAAATTACAAATTCAGAAATGAATATGTAATCAAAATGCTAAAGAATTATTGTTACCTCAATACTGGATTAACCATAATTTACAATGGGGAAAAATACTTTTCAGATTTTGGATTACGAGATTTATTAGACGAAAATATAGCAGAAGAAGATAAAGTGTATCCCATTATCCATCTCAAAGGAGACGATATTGAGATTGCGATGACTCACAGTAAATCACAATATAGTGAGGAATACCATTCTTTTGTAAACGGACAAAATACGACACAAGGAGGAACGCACTTAGTTGCTTTTAGAGAAGCAATCGTAAAAACCATTCGAGAATTTTACAACAAAGGTTTTGAGCCATCCGATATTCGGAAATCGATAGTTGGTGCGGTGAGCATAAAGGTGATGGAACCAGTGTTTGAATCACAGACCAAAACCAAATTAGGTTCCACAGATATGGGTTCGGATCCGGGAATGCCTTCGGTAAGAACTTTTGTCAATGATTTTGTAAAAAATAATCTGGACAATTACCTCCATAAAAACCCGGAAACAGCCGATTTACTTTTGCGTAAAATTTTACAAGCTGAAAGAGAGCGCAAAGAACTTTCCGGAATTCGAAAATTAGCCAAAGACCGCGCTAAAAAAGCGAGTTTACACAATAAAAAATTGCGTGATTGTCGGGTGCATTTGCCAGATATCAAGAATCCAAGATATTTAGAAAGCACGCTTTTTATCACCGAGGGAGATTCGGCATCGGGGTCGATTACCAAATCTCGAGACGTAAATACCCAAGCGGTTTTTAGTTTGCGAGGGAAACCGTTGAATTCCTATGGCATGAGCAAAAAAATTGTGTATGAAAACGAGGAATTCAATTTATTGCAAGCGGCATTAGATATCGAAGATGATATGGAAAACCTGCGTTACAACAACATTGTAATCGCAACCGATGCGGATGTCGATGGAATGCACATTCGCTTGCTTTTGATTACGTTCTTCTTGCAATTTTTTCCGGAGCTAATCAAAGAAGGGCATTTGTATATTTTACAAACCCCTTTGTTTCGAGTTCGAAATAAGAAAGAAACCATTTATTGTTATTCTGATGAAGAGCGTAGAGCGGCCATTGAAAAATTGAAACCAAAGCCGGAAATTACCCGATTTAAAGGTTTGGGAGAAATATCTCCCAATGAATTTCAGTTTTTTATAGGTGAAGACATTCGACTCGATCCCATTATGATGGACAAGAATACTTCTGTCGAACAGTTGTTGTCTTTTTATATGGGTAAAAACACACCAGATAGACAAGAGTTTATCATCAAGAATTTGAAGGTGGAGTTGGATACTTTGGAGCAAGCTTAAGAAAAAAATAAATTGATAAAAGTTATTTATACGATTCAATTACCATAATGGACGAAGAACAAAATTTAAATCCCGAAGAAGAAAATAATCACCCAAACGAACCTGTGGGTGGGGAACAACACTTTTACGACAATAAGGAAGAAGACAGTCATGATACCATCACCAAGGTTACGGGGATGTACAAAGACTGGTTTTTGGATTATGCCTCTTATGTAATTCTGGAGCGTGCCGTTCCCGCTATTGAGGACGGATTTAAGCCCGTACAACGACGGATTATGCATTCGCTCAAGGAACTGGATGACGGTCGTTACAATAAAGTGGCCAATGTGGTCGGACATACCATGCAATACCATCCACACGGAGATGCGAGTATTGGAGATGCGATGGTGCAAATTGGTCAAAAAGAATTACTAATTGATTGCCAAGGGAACTGGGGAAATATATTGACGGGTGACGGAGCTGCCGCATCAAGGTATATCGAAGCACGTTTATCTAAATTTGCCTTGGAAGTTATTTATAGTCCAAAAATTACCGATTGGGGAGTTTCCTATGATGGACGGCGCGCCGAACCGAATAATCTTCCGGTAAAATTCCCTTTACTATTGGCACAAGGAGCCGAGGGAATTGCAGTGGGACTTTCCACCAAAGTGTTGCCCCATAATTTTAATGAATTGATAGATGCGTCTATTAAGATTTTAAAAGGAAAATCATTTACGTTATATCCCGATTTTATGACCGCCGGTATTGCCGATGTGTCCAATTACAATGATGGATTGCGAGGGGGTCGCGTTCGCGTGCGTGCCAAAATTGCCCAACTCGACAAGAATACCTTGGTGATTACCCAAATTCCGTTTTCGACAAATACGACAACTTTGATTGACAGTATTTTGAAGGCCAATGAAAAAGGGAAAATCAAAATCAAGAAAATTGAAGACAATACCGCTGCCGAAGTAGAAATTTTAATTCATCTGTATCCAGGTGTTTCTCCAGATAAAACCATCGATGCCTTGTTTGCTTTTACGGCCTGTGAAACATCGGTTGCGCCATTGGGTTGTGTGATTGAGGATAACAAACCGTTGTTTATAGGGGTTTCGAGTATGTTGAAGATTTCAACTGACAGAACGGTTCAATTATTAAAAAGCGAACTCGAAATTCAATTAAGCGAACTAGAGGAACAATGGCATTTCCTGTCGTTGGAACGCATTTTTATCGAAGAAAAAGTCTATCGATTAATCGAAGAGGAAACCACCAGAGAAGGAGTGATTCTTGCCGTAGATGAAGGTTTGAAACCGCATATAAAAATGCTGAAACGAGCAGTCACCGAAGAAGATATTTTACGCTTGTTAGAAATTAAAATCATGCGTATTTCCCGATTTGACAGCAACAAAGCACAGGATAAGATTGAGGCTTTGGAAGGAACCATCGAACAGGTGAAATACGATTTAGAACATTTAATTGATTTTGCCATTGCTTATTTTACAAAGCTTAAAGAAAAATACGGCAAAGGAAGAGAACGTCAAACAGAGTTGCGAATTTTTGATGATATCGAAGCAACAAAAGTGGTGCTGAGAAACACCAAGCTATATGTGGATAGAGCGGAAGGTTTTGTTGGAACCAGTTTGAAAAAAGACGAATACGTTACCGACTGTTCCGATATTGACGACGTAATTGTTTTTCTACGAGATGGAAGCATGATGGTGACCAAAGTAGATGCGAAAACTTTCGTTGGAAAAGATATCATTCACATTGCTATTTTTGATAAAAGCGACAAGCGAACCATTTACAATGTCATTTATAGAGACGGAAAATCAGGACCTTCTTATGTGAAACGATTTAATGTTTCCGGGGTTACCAGAGATAAATCCTATGATCTAACCAATGGGACCAAAGGTTCGCAGATTCTTTATTTTACGTGTAATCCAAACGGGGAAGCCGAAGTGGTGACCGTGATTTTGCGTCAGGTAGGGAGTATCAAGAAATTGAAGTTTGATATGGATTTTGCTAAAATAGCCATTAAAGGACGTGCTTCCAAAGGGAATTTAGTCTCTAAATATCCGATTAAGAAAATAGAAATAAAAGAAAAGGGAATTTCCACTTTATTGCCAAGAAAAATTTGGTATGATGAGACGGTACAACGTTTGAATGTAGATGGAAGAGGCGAATTGTTGGGAGAATTTAGGCCAAATGATAAAATTTTAATCATCCAACAATCGGGAAAATTAAAAGTGGTTATTCCGGATCTGGCGACTCATTTTGACGAAGATATGATTGTTTTGGAGAAATGGGTTCCCAAAAAACCAATTTCTGCTATTTATTATGATGGTGAAAAAGAGCGTTATTATTTGAAACGTTTTTTGGTGGAAACCGAAAACAAAGAGGAGACTTTCATTACGGAGCATCCTAGTTCTCATCTAGAAATTGTTTCTACCGACTATCGTCCAGTGGCGCAGTTGGTTTATCCAAAAATAAAAGGCGTGCAAAAAGATAGTCTGCATGTTGATATAGAGGAATTTATTGCGATAAAAGGTATCAAAGCAATGGGGAACCAATTGTGTTCAGAGAAATTGAAACAAGTCAATTTGTTAGAACCTTTGCCTTATGAAGCACCCGAGGAAGTAATTCCGGAAGAGCTTGAAGTCAAAGACGGGCATAATGCCGATGATACCGATATTCAACTTGATGAAGATGGTCAAATCGTATTATTTTAAAAAAAAAAATCCAGTTCATAAGTGACTGGATTTTTTTTTGAATGCTAATTCAGATTTTATTTTTTTCTGGTCGCTTTCATATTCAAAACTTCCACCAGAAGTGAAAAGGATATGGCGAAATACAAATAGCCTTTTGGAATTGGTGTTACATGGCTTCCCAGAACCAATGCATTTGATAAATGGGCACTTTCCGTAATTAACATAAAGCCAATAAGTATCAAAAAGGATAATCCTAAGATTTGAATTGAGGGATGTTGGTTGACAAAATTTCCAACAGGAACGGCAAATTGCATCATGACCAAGACAGAAATGATGACAGCTGTAATCATGATGTACAAAGCGCCGTCAACGCCATTGGTCATACCTACAGCGGTTAAAATACTATCGAAAGAAAAGACTAAGTCAATCAATATGATTTGAACAATGACATTACTGAAAGATTTAGTGGCACTTTTATTTATCACATTCGCTTCATGTCCTTTGTCATCTACTTTTTCCCTGATTTCATTGGTGCTTTTATAAATCAAGAATAATCCGCCCATCAGTAAGATGATACTTTGTCCTGAAACTTGAGCGCTTAGCCAACTAAAATCAATAACAAACCAAGGTTCTTTCATCGCTATCAAATAGGAAATTCCTAACAGCAATACAATTCTCATGAACATGGCTAAAAACATTCCTATTTTAGTCGCTTTTTTTCGGCTTTCGGCAGGTAATTTTCCCGTGGCAATCGAAATAAAAATAATGTTGTCAATTCCCAATATAATTTCCAGAAATGTCAAGGTTAATAAGGCAATCCAAGCATCAGGATTTAAAAATACTTCCATTTTTATTTAGTTATAATTGTTGTTAAACTGTTTTTAAGGTTCATCAAAAAACGGATTATTCTATTTTTGTAACCGTTCCTCTTTGTTTTTGATCTGAACCCACCATTCCGAACTCAAAGGTATATGAATTTTCTGAAGTCGTCAAAATTTTCATGTCAATTGCTTTCTCTTCGGCTCTGTTTTTTGGATGTAATTTTCGTAAAACATATTCGCAATCATTTACCCAACGAATGCTAGCTGTATCTGTTTTGCCTTCGTAGGTTTCAATTTCGATACTGTCATTGCGCTCAAAAACAGTCGTTTTCTTTACACCGTCAACTTCATATTCAAATTTGAATTTTCCGGTTTTAAAATCCTTGCAATTGCGTTCGGCATGGTAGCAGGATATTGATAAGAGGCATAGGGGAAGTAATATAATTTTTTTCATAAGACTATTTTAATCTATTTAATTCATCGTCGGTAAAATTCTTAATGCTTTTCTCTTGGGTAAATTTAGAAGCATTGTAGCTCTTTGATTTGTTTTTTGGTATCGATAAGCTATGCCAATCATTATTTTTTAATTGTTTGGCATAAAAAATAATTTGTCCGACATGATAGGGATAATGGGCTAATTGTCTATTTATTGCTTCAATAACGCTATGCCCTTCGTTTCGAATATAAATTATGGACGAAAGTTGTTGCGGTTCTAGGTTATTTAAAGCTTCAAACAAACAATTCCATCCTTTGTTCCAAGTTTCTAAAATTGCTTCTTTGGATTCTGTTTCTGGATCATTTTCAAATTCGGCATCTCTATTACGCCATTCCTTCTCTCCATCCGTAGTGAGAAAATCAGTCCAACGAGAGAGCATGTTTCCCGATAAATGTTTTATAATTGTGGCGATACTGTTGGTTTCTTCATTTGTTTTGATGTAAAGCTGTTGCGGTTCGAGTTGTTCGATTGCTTTTTCACCCAAGGTTTTGTAATACAAAAACTGTTTTTTAACACTTTCAAAATAAAGAGAATGAATTTCCATTTTTACTGAATTTTAATGTCATATTTATCCAAAAGCCCTGGGATTCCCTGAACGGAGAATTTGGCTTTTCGCATCGGATTGAATTCGGGATCAATTTTATAATTGTAAGCCGTCAAAAAGTTAACTTCCTTTAGTTCCGTATCATTAAAAATGGCTCCTTCTAAATTGCAGTTGTCAAAAATGGAACTGGTTAAATTGGTTCCAATAAATGAAACTTCTCTTAAGGAGCAATTTTGGAAGGATGTTTTGGGCATTTTCTTGTTGTTGAAAATACTGTAATCCAAAATACAATCTTGAAAACTTACCTGAAACAAAAAGTCCATACAGCTGTTGAATTGAATTCCCAACAATTTACAATTAGAAAAACTTACGGTTTTCAAACTGGTTCCTGATAAATTGGTCATGGATAAATTACAGTCAATAAACTCGCAATCCAGAAAAGTATTCATCGAAAAATCACTGTTGGAGAAATCACATTTTTTAAAAATGCAATCTTCAAATTCGCGATTGTTCACTTTTTTATCGATAAAAACGACTTTGTCAAATGTTTTTTGAATGTGAATCAGGTTTTCCATCAGTCGTTGAATAAACTGTTTGTGATGGTTTTTAGCCCTTTAAACATCAGGTACATCGCAGCCAAACAGGCAATGATGCCAATTCCTAAAACCAAATAATGCCATACATTTTGTTGATTCATAAAAGCATTGTAAATTATAGAAGGTCCTATAAAAAGCAAAGGCAAGGCTCCTGCTAAATATTTGATTCCTTTTGCCAATAGATCTTTATTTGTTGCCATTTTTAAAAGTTAAAAGTTAGAAATTAGAGGTTAGAAGTTAGGATTGATGCCATCCTCCATAACTTTAAGCTCATTACTTAGAATTATAAAAGTCAACTGCTTTTCGAACGCTGCCGTTTGTTTTTAATAATTCCGCTGCTTCTTCATAAGTAACCGGAATTTCTCCCATGATCATTTTGATGCCTCGGTCCACCAGTTTCTTGTTGCTTAATTGCATATCGACCATTTTGTTGCCTTTCACTTTTCCCAATTGAATCATAGTGGCAGTCGAAATCATATTCAATACTAATTTCTGGGCTGTTCCGGCTTTCATTCTGGAGCTTCCGGTAACAAATTCAGGGCCTACGACCACATCGATTGGGAATTGTGCTGTTTGTGACAATGGGCTTCCGGCATTACAGGAAATACTTCCGGTTGTGATATTATTTTTGTTACAAGCCTCTAAACCACCAATAACGTAAGGAGTTGTTCCCGATGCTGCAATACCGACAACGACATCAATTTCTTTGATATTGAATTCCTGTAAATCAATCCAAGCTTGGGTGTCATTATCTTCGGCGTTTTCTACCGCTTTACGGATGGCTTTGTCACCACCGGCAATGATACCCACCACCAAATCAAATGGAACGCCAAAAGTAGGCGGACATTCGGAGGCATCAACCACACCCAATCGCCCAGAGGTTCCGGCTCCAATGTAGAACAAGCGTCCGCCTTGCTTCATTTTGGCAACTATTTGAGTGACCAAAGTTTCAATTTGTGGCAGGGCTTTTTCAACGGCAAACGGAACGGTTTTGTCTTCGTTATTGATGTTGATCAATAATTCCTGAACCGACATTTTTTCTAAATGCTCGTATTTGGAGGATTGTTCTGTGGTTTTGGTGAAGGTCATTTTCTGAATTTTTTAGCTAAATTAAAATAATCAATTTACCATTTAATGTTTTGATTGACAAAAGCAATTAAACTTTCAGCCATTTGTTTTTGTTCATCAACCCTTGGATGTCCAGGAGTATTTTTATAGTTGAAAAAATGCGTGTAAATTTTAGTGTCATTAAGTATAGAAACTGCTTTTTCTACATAACTAGGCCATTTCGAACCTTCCTTGGTGATATCCATACTGCCTAAAGCACATATAATAGAGGCTTTTGGATATTTTTGTCGAATCGATTTCACAAAATTCACATAGGCTAAAATAATAAAATCCTCCGTAGGTGCTTGTGTTCCAAAACGATTTTTAAATTGTTCGTTATTAGGAATTTTTACAATCCAAGAGTCATTTTGGAATAGATTAATCACCACAATATCTGGAGTGTATTGATTAAAATCCCATTTTAAATTTTTGTTGTGAGGATCGGTTACATCATAAATATCAGAAGCTATAGTTGGAAACCAACTTGTCATAATACCAATTCCGCTAGTAGAAATATTTGAATATTGTGCATTAAAGTGTCGTGCTGTTAATGCTGCATAAGTTAAATAATTATTTTCAAAATGTCCTGTTCCAGAATCATGAGAACTGTTGTCTTCAATAGCATAACCGCAACTTATGGAATCTCCATAAAATTCTATTTTTCTTTTTTTAGATTTAGTTTTAGGGCAAATTTTAGCTTTTTCATTGGTTTCAAAACCATAAAAATAGGTTTGTCCTTTTCCCCATTCGGTTCTCTTAAAAAGTTGAAGTTTATGTTGTTTATTGCTTAATCCATTTGCCAATAAATAGGTTCTTTTTTTTGTTTCCAATTGAATTTTAGATATTACTTTGTTGTCTAAAATTACATTGTAATAGTTTGATGTATCTGCATCTTTTAAAATTGCCGAAATTTCGGAACCTTTAAAATTTATGGAAATCGAAGAGCCTGACCAATTTAAAACGCTACTGCTGTCCTTATATTCAATTCGTCCTTCGTATTGAATTTTTGAACTATTAAAAGGAATAAACTTTTTTTGGGCAATGGCACTTCCAACTATAAAAAATAAGAGAATAGCCAAGTATGAATATTTATTTGTCATAATTATAAAATTTATTTTTAAATAAAATAAGCCAAGGCAATTCCTAAAACAATCATAGAAACTTTGGCAATATTGAATTTGTGTCCTTCGCTGCTTTCGAAAATGATGGTCGATGAAATATGGAATAATATCCCGATAACGACTGCGGTAATTTCGTTATGATAATTGCTTAATCCGGTAAGATAATCCGATGCAAATGTTCCAAGAGGAGTCATCACGGCAAAGGTAGCCATAAAGACAAAAATGCCTTTTTGATTTAAGTGAGAATTGACAAAAAAAGTCGTTAAAATAATGGCAATTGGAAGGTGGTGAATGGCAATCCCGATGGCTAAATTGTCATGATGATGCCCCACGGGAAAACCTTCGAGAAACGCATGAATGCAAAGACTGATAAACAACAACCAAGGAATATGGGTCATGTTGGGATGACCGTGTACGTGTCCGTGTTCGGCTCCTTTGGAGAAAAATTCCAATATAATTTGGAATAAAATACCCAACATGATACAGAATCCAATATTTGGATTGCTACTTTCATACACGTCCGGTAAAAGATGCATGACGGTAAGCGAGAGTAAAAAAGATCCGCTAAAAGCCAATAATAATTTTAGATTGGTTTTGTTTTTTGGTTTGATAACCAAAGCAATGATATAACCTATCAGTACAGAAAGTAAGGGTAAAAGGTAGTTCATGTTTTTTTGTTGAATCGTTTAAAAGTTAATTGTTTAACGGTTGTAAACAATTAAACTATTTAAAAATAAGGATCAATCGTTCGCTTTCGGTTTTGTGGAATTTTTTCAATTTGTAGTCCCCAAAAATATCCAAAAGATAGATTCCGGCTTCTTCCATCATGGTTTCAAAATCTTGTAAGGTCAAGGCTTTTACTTTTTCGGTAAAATGAAACTTTTGACCTTTGTCTTCAAAATCAATTTCTTTATAAATATGTCCGTCTGCAACATAGCGTTTCAGATGAAAATCGATTCCTTCAACGGTTTTTACTTCATCGGGAACCAAATTATTGATAACTTGATTGACATTCATGAAATCAATCACGGCAAAACCATACTCGGTTAAACTATCTTTAATAGCCTTTAGCGTGGTTAAATTATCTTCGTCATTTTCGAAATAGCCAAAACTGGTAAACAAATTGAATATGGCATCGTACTTTTCTTCGAAAGGTTCTCGCATGTCATGCACTTTAAAATGCAAGGTTTCGTTGCTGTTTTTGCTGGCTTCGGCGATACTGTTCTCAGACAAATCGGCACCGGTGACGTCAAATCCCAGTTGGTTTAGATAAATGGAATGGCGACCTTTTCCGCAAGCCAAATCCAATACTTTGGCTTTTTCGGGTAAATTCAAATAATGGGTCAAATTATCCATGAAAACTTGCGCTTCCCGATAATTACGTTCTTTATAAAGGATATGATAATAGGGAGTATCAAACCAAGAGCTGAACCAAGTTTCGGATGGTTGATCTTGATTTGGGTTAGTTGGATTTTGTTCTGCAGACATTTATTCTTTTTCAATTAATTCAAGTCCGCAAATTTAGTGTATTTTTGCTGAAAAAATAGCGAATCAGTATAGATACAACAGGATTATCGTAAGGATTCTTTTAATTTTTGATATAGTCCGGATTTTAATACTGCTTGGACTGTTTTAATTGATACATAAAAATGGAAAATAATTTTAAGATGGTTGCCAAAACCTTTTTTGGTTTTGAAGAAATATTAGCTAAAGAATTACAACTTTTAGGCGCTCAAGACGTTGAACAAGGGGTGAGAATGGTGCGTTTTAAAGGCGATAAAGGGTTTATGTATAAAGCCAATTTAGCGTTGCGTACCGCTTTGAAAATATTAAAACCGATATTTACTTTTAAAGCGACTAATGAACAAGCTTTATACAAAGGAATTCAAGGGGTGAATTGGTCTAAATATATCAATGCAAACCAAACATTTGTGATTGATGCCACGGTTCACTCGGAATATTTCAACCACTCCGAATTTGTTTCCCAAAAATGTAAGGATGCCATTGTGGATCAGTTCAGACAAAGAACGGGGCAACGTCCAAGTATTGACAAAGCGTTTCCGGATTTAAGAATCAATATCCATATCGATAAAGATCAGGTTTCGGTTGCTTTGGATACTTCCGGGAATTCATTGCACCAACGTGGGTATAGAACGGCAACCAATATTGCGCCTATCAACGAAGTTTTGGCAGCAGGAATTTTATTGCTTTCCGGATGGGATGGACAAAGTGATTTCTTGGATCCGATGTGTGGTTCTGGAACTTTCTTGGCCGAGGCAGCGATGATTGCCTGTAATATTCCGGCAAATATCAACCGTAAAGAATTTGCTTTCGAAAAATGGCACGATTGGGATAACGATTTGTTTGACCAAATTATGGATAGTTTGATGAAAAAAGTTCGTGAATTTCATTATACCATAAAAGGCTATGATAAAGCACCGAGTGCGGTTGCTAAGGCAAAAGATAATATAAGAAATGCCAATTTAGAAGAATACATCACTATCGAGGAGAATAATTTCTTTGATACTGAAAAAACTACCGAAGGGAAATTGCATATTGTTTTCAATCCGCCGTATGATGAACGATTGGATATTCATATGGAAGAATTCTACAAAAATATAGGAGATACCTTGAAGAAAAATTATCCGGGAACGAATGCTTGGTTTATCACCGGAAATCTAGATGCCTTGAAGTATGTTGGATTAAGACCTTCCAGAAAAATAAAATTATTTAATGCCAGCATCGAAGCGCGTTTAGTGAAATACGAAATGTACGAAGGAAGTAAGAGAACGAAGTTTCAGGTTACTGACGGAAGTGTTGAATAGTAAAACAATGTTTAGTGAACAGTAAACAGTTTTTAGAAATTAGATTTATTTAATATTAAAGATTATCAAAATGACAAAATTACAAGTAAGAGCTTTTTTATACCAATTGGGAATTTTTACCGTACTGTTTGTAGGTTCTAGATATTTAATCATCAGATTTGTTCCTACGTTAACTGGTTTTTGGGTACCCTTTATAGCTTTTGTATTCAGTACGTTTGCTGGGCCTAAATTTCAGGCCGTAAAAACTAAAGACGGAGAAAAGCTATTTATGAAATGGGTTTTTGTAAAAGGAATTAAGGAAATAGTATAATTACTAATTTGCAATTACTAATTTGCAATTTAAATATTCAGTAACGGTTTTAGTCCAGACTAATGAAAGAAAATATCATTCAAATAAAAAGTTATGCTTTCGCAGTTAGGATTGTAAAAGTATATCAATATTTGAGTGTTGAAAAAAAAGAGTTTGTTTTGAGTAAACAATTACTCAGATCAGGAACCTCAATTGGAGCAAATATTGAAGAAGCAATAGGAGGTCAGAGTGATAAAGATTTCTTTGCTAAACTTACGATAGCTTATAAAGAAGCTAGAGAGACGCATTATTGGATTAGATTGTTGACAGATACTAATTACATTTCAAAAAAAGAAAATGAAAGTTTGCTAAATGACGTTGATGAATTATTAAAAATTATTGGTTCCATACAGAAGACACTACGTTCTAGAAACCAATAATTGTAAATTCGTAATTCGTAATTCGTAATTTCTAATTCGTAATTTTTTCTTTCGGCACTACTTTCTTTTTATAAATGGGGATGAAATACGTTATCGTATAGTTGAATCCAACTCCAAAATCGCCATCGTAGGTTCTGTTGAAACCTGGAATATACAAATTGTCGAAATTATTCGGTTTTTTATTCGAAACAAAACGATTCAAACGAAGACTGAAACCGGCAAAAATGTTATTGATTACTTTGACTTTAAGTCCGGCGACTACCTCAATCCAACTGGCAGAAAGATTACTGAATTTTTCTCCTGAAACTAGCGGCGGAATATCACCAAAATAATGATTGGAGTTGTAAATACGGTACGTGTTTAATTCTTGGTTGAAAGTGCTGAATCCTAAACGCATTCCGATAGAAATAATATTTTCCATGTCCAGCCAGTTTTCATAGGCATTATAGTCAAAACCTGCTTTTAGGTAAGATCCTTTGGTGGTAAAATTGACACGGTCGTCATCGGTGGTTTTGTTTTCATTACCGATTTCGGCAGCTAGAAAATATTTTTTAGTCAGTCGATAATCTCCGGCGAATTCAATTCCTTTATAGTTTTTGTCGTAAAAAGCTCGTGTCAGTCGGTATAAATCGACTCCAACTCTCAAACCGTAACGATCTGTTTTTATCGGAGTTTCCTCAACGGTCTTTTCTGTAGCAAGATTAGAGCTGTTTTGTTTGGTGTTATCTGGAATAATCGCTTTTTCTTTCGGAATACTGTCGAGCGCTTTTTGTTTGTCATTCGTTTCTTGTGCGGAAACGATAAACAAAGAAAAAAGTAGGTAAATACTAAAAATAGATTTCAAGGTGTGTTTCATTTTCGTTATCAATAGTACTTTTTTTAACGGCAATATGTCGAATCCATTTTTCATCGGCTACAGCAGCATCGGTATGGGTAAAAGGATTAAGTGGATCTAATGTAAAAACGGTTTTAAAACCACAGGCTCTAGAAATGAAAATGTTTTCACGTGAATAATCGAATTCTAAGATGTCTTCGTTTATCAAAGCCGCGTTGGCATTGTCGTAATTCAAGATGAAATGATATTTCGTGACGTCTGCATCTGTTTTTAAAGGGATTGCCACTTTATTACTATTGATCAACGTACTACCATTATAAATGATACCTTCTTCCATACCGTCTCCAATAATTTTTAAATTGGTTACATTTTTCGATTCAGTCGAATTGGTAATGTCATAAAAAGAAATAACCAATCGGGGAGTGGTAATGGTATTGGCATCGCAAATGTCATCCTTTTCACAGTTGGTGAAAGAAATGCAAAGTGACACAATCAGTAAAAGAATTATTTTTTTCATACTATTAAAATCCCCCAGTTTTTTTTATCGTCTTTCTAAAAGCACTACATTTTCTACGTGATGCGTTTGCGGAAACATGTCTACGGGACGTACTCTGGTTACTTTGTATTTTTCATCCATTAGTGCCAAATCACGGGCTTGGGTAGCTGAGTTACAACTTACATACACCACTTTTTCAGGAGCAATTTTCATAATTTGTTCAATTACGTCTTTATGCATCCCGTCTCTTGGCGGATCGGTGATAATGACATCAGGATGACCGTTTTGAGCAATGAAGGCGTCATTGAAAACAACTTTCATATCTCCCACAAAGAACTCACAATTAGTGATTTCATTGCGCTCTGCATTTAGTTTTGCGTCTTTAATCGCTTCAGGGACACTTTCTACCCCTATAACTTTTTTTGCTTTTTTGGAAACAAATTGAGCGATAGTTCCTGTTCCGGTATACAGATCATATACGATTTCGTTTCCGGTTAATCCAGCGAAATCACGGGTAATTTTATACAATTCATAAGCCTGATCTGAATTGGTTTGATAGAAAGATTTAGCGTTAATGCTAAATTTCAATCCTTCCATTTCTTCCAGAATATAATCACGACCTTTGTATAGTTTAATGTTTGTATCGTATAAAGTATCGTTGGCTTTATTATTTACCACATATTGCAAGGAAGTAATTTGTGGAAACTTTTCATAAACGTGGTCTAAGATTAACTCTCTATTGGCTTTATCGTCTTCAAAAAACTGAATCAAAACCATGATTTCACCCGTTGATGCAGTACGAATCATCAAGGTTCTCAATAAGCCTTCGTGTGCTCTTGGATTGAAGAAAGTCAATTCGTTTGCATTGGCAAAAGCTTTGATTTCGTTTCTAATGGCATTGGAAGGATCTTCCTGTAAATGACATTTGTTGATGTCCAGAATTTTGTCCCACATTTTCGGAATATGAAACCCTAGCGCATTTCTATTTCCTAAATCTTCGGTGCTTTCTATTTCTTTTTCAGTCAACCAACGGCTGTTTGAAAAGGAGAATTCCATTTTATTTCTGTAGAAAAATTGTTTTTCGGAACCTAAAATAGGTTCAAATTCAGGAAGTTCAATTTTACCAATGCGTTGCAAATGATTCTGAACTTCATTTTGTTTGTAATACAGTTGTTGGCTGTATTTCATGTTTTGCCATTTGCAACCGCCACAAACTCCAAAATGTTCACAAATTGGTTCTGTACGGTGTTCTGAAAATTCATGGAATTTTACGGCTTTACCTTCGTAATAGGCTTTACGCTTTTTAAGTGTTTGCACATCAACCACATCACCCGGAACTACATTTGGTATAAAAACCACTTTCCCATCAGGAGCTTTTGCAACTGATACGCCTTTTGCACCTGCATCAAGGACTTTTATTTGATGAAAGACAACTTTGTCTGTATTTTTTCTTCCCATGGCGCAAAAATAAGTCTTTGTAAGCTTTTATAAATTCAATTTGGTAAAAAATTTCAAAAAGAAACGGATTTTATTAGGAATGCTTTTTTTTCGTAAATTGGAATGCAAAATAAAACATATTTTTCATTTAAAAAATAGTGCCAATAATCGTAACGAATTAGCAGTTTTTTAGCATAATTTAGATGAGAAAACGATAATTTTGTATGACAATATTAAAAACAAAGAATAGGTTTTTAATAAAAAATATATTTAAATATTCCATGAAGAATACCATAGCCGAACGCATTTTCGATTTTTTAAAAGATTATCCCCCTTTTAATCTGATTTCTAAAGAAACTTTATTAGAAATAGCCAAAAATGTAGAAATTCAACATTTTGAAAAAGATAAAATCATATTTGACCAAGACGATAGTCCACATCAACATTTTTATATTGTTTATCAGGGAGCGATTCGTTTGTATCGGTTCGTAAATAACCAAAAATACAATATTGATATTTGTGATGAGGGAGATTTGTTTGGTTTGCGTCCTTTGATTATGAACGAGCATTATGTTATGGGAGCTGCGGCCAATGAGGAAACGATATTGTATGGAATTCCGATAGAGATATTTCATGATATTATTAAAGAATATCCTAAAGTGAGTCAATTTTTGATTGCGAGTTTTGCAACAAATACAAGAGAGCCCTTTTCGGATAAACACAAAGGAAAATTATTTGCCAATATTTCTTCTGTTCAAAAAATTGATCATGGTTATGCTGAGACACAATCGGCAAAATACAGCAAAAACCCTATCATTTGTAGTTTAGATACGACTGTAAGAGAAGCATGTAATATCATGTCTGATAGCAAAGTGAATTCCATTATTGTATCTAAAGACAAATTACCAATCGGAATAATTACCGATAAGGATATCAGGATGAAAATAGGAACCGGTTTATTTCATATTGACGAAAAGGTTAGTGAAATCATGACTAGTCCGGTAGTTACATTTCCGGAAAAGATTAGTGTTGCCGAGGCGCAAATAGCCCTGCTTAAGCATAAAGTATCACACATTTGTATTACTAAAGACGGTACCGATCAATCGGAATTAGTGGGCGTTTTGGGTAATCAGGATTTGAATATTATGCAAGGAAATAATCCTATTTCCCTGATCCGTGAAATTAGACATTCTAAAGATGTAGAAACACTAAAATTTATTAGAGTAAAAGCATCGGAACTGACCAAAGGATATTTAGAACAAGAAATTCCAATTTATTTTATAACAAAAGTGATTTCAGAAATCAATACGGCAATTACCAAAAGGATTATCAAACTTTCTATTGCCGAATTGGGTGAAGAGCCACCAGTGTCTTATACTTGGTTAGCCATGGGAAGCCAAGGTAGAAAAGAACAATTGCTGATTACCGATCAAGATAATGCTTTGGTTTTTGAAAATGTTTCTGAAGATATCTATCCAAAAGTGAAAGAGTACTTCCTGGGATTGGCTACCAAAGTAACCGAAAAACTCAACATTGTGGGGTTTGAATATTGCCCGGCGAATATTATGGCCAGTAATCCTAAGTGGTGTCTGTCATTAAATGAATGGGAAAAACAGTTCAAGGATTGGGTTGAAGATCCTGTTTCGGATAAAATTCTTCTGAGTGTCATCTTTTTTGATTTTGAATATATTGATGGAGATAGGGAATTGTACAATCAAATGTCAGATAGTGTTTTTACTAATGTAGCCAAAAACGAAATCTTTTTAAGTTTTTTGAGTAAAGTTACTTTGGATAATCCGGCACCACTTAGTTTTTTTAAACAGTTTTTGGTGGAGCAAGATGGGGAACACAAAGACCAATTTGATATTAAGAGTAGAGCGATACGACCATTAGTGGATGCAGCACGAATTTTTGCTTTGCAGCACAATTTAAAAATCAACAATACAATAGCGCGTTTTGAGCGATTAATGGAGATAGAACCTCAAAACAGGGATTTATTTGAATCTTGTGCCATTGCCTTTAAAATTTTACTGCAGTTTAGAACTTCACAAGGTTTGGCTAATGATAATGGAGGAAGGTTCGTAGACATCAATAGTTTAAGTAAAGCGGATAGGTTAAAACTTAAAAGTTGTTTTAAACCGTTATCGAATATTCAGGATTCTTTGAAAATGCGTTTTAGTGTTGCTTTAATTTCATAGCTATGTTTGGTTTATTTAAAAAGAGAAAATATCCGGAATTTTGGCAAGAGCATGTCGATAAAGTGAAAGACAGCACTAAATATTTCAATTATGAGGATATTAGATTTGTTGCTTTAGACACTGAAACAACGGGGTTTCATTATGAAAGTGATCGTATTTTATGTATTGGTGCAGTTGGCATAAAGAACAATAAAATCATGGTTTCCGATTCTTTTGAAATTTATATTAAACAGGAAGTTTTTAATTCGGAAACCGTAAAAATTCACGGAATTAGAAAAAACGGAAATGAATATAAAGTTTCTGAAGAAGAAGCCCTAAAACAATTTATTGCGTATTTGGATGATGCCGTTATTGTGGCTCATCACACGATATTTGATGTAACAATGATCAATGTGGCGTTGAGGAGAATGAATTTAGGTCCGTTAAAATCTAAACAATTGGACACGAATTTTATTCATAGAAAGTTACATTCCCAGGATAAAAATATTAAAACGTTTAGTTTGGACAAACTCTGTGAAATTTATAATATTAAAAAACATGACCGCCATACGGCATCGGGTGATGCTTTGATAACGGCTTTTATTTTTTTAAAACTGACCAATAGGTACCAAAAAAGCAATGCATTAAATTTAAAAGATTTAATGAAAACCTATTACCATTTATAACTCGAGTAGTGGTGGTTTAATTTCTATTGAAGTTTTTTTAGTGGCGCTCTTTTTCGTTTGTTCCATTTCCATATTTCAATCCAAAGTACCGAAACGGAACTCACGATGATACAACTCAAAATCTGATTGGTTTCTAAGGGGACTACGGCAAAAAAATCGGCAATTGGATGGATGTATATAATCGAAGCCAGTAAGATTAGGGTTGTGGAATTGACAAATACCATGATGTTATTTTTGTTTTTCAACGAAGAAAATACCGAATAATGAAACGAGCGGTTGACCAATGATAAAATAATGTTGGAGAAAACAAGTGTGGTAAATACCATGGTTCTTGTGAGTTGTTCGCTTCCGTCGTTTTTTACTGTCCATTGATAAATAAACAAGATTCCAATGGTAATGGCAAGACCTTGAATGATACTAATCCCCATCTCTTTTAAAGACAGGAAAGTGTTCCCCATCTGCCTAGGTTTTTGTTGCATGCTGTTTTTTTCGGCAGGTTCATTTTCATACACAATGGAGCACATCGGGCCCATTACCAATTCTAGAAAAATTACGTGAACTGGTGTGAAAATATCGGGATATGTCCAGCCCAGAAATAGGGGCAATGAGACCGTAAGGATAATTGGGATATGTATAGAAACGATGTATTGAACCGCTTTTTTTAGATTGCTATAAATGCGTCTTCCTGCTGCCACCGCCACAATCATTTTAGATAAATCATCGTCGACCAGGATTAAGTCGGCAGACGTTTTTGCAATTTCAGTTCCTTTTTTTCCCATGGCAATGCCAATATGTGACGCTTTAAGAGCAGGACCATCATTGACACCATCTCCAATCATAGCCACCACTTGGTTGTCTTTTTTTAATGCTTCTACCACAGCGAGTTTGGCTTCGGGAAACATGCGCGTAAGTAAAGTGGAATTGTGGATGGTTCGTAGCATTTCGGCTTCGTCTAACTGCATGATTTCTTCCCCTTCAATTGCACAAGCTGCATTTTTGATTCCTGCTTTTTCGGCAATCGCTTTCGTGGTAGCACTATTATCTCCTGTGATGACTTTAACTTGTATTCCCGCCTCATAAAATTGTCGAATGACTTCATTTATTCGGGCCTTAGGAGGATCATAAAACACAACTAGTCCTATAAAATGAAACGGAATTTCCTGCTGGTCTGCCGGATAATTGCTGTCCTTGTAATCGGAATAACCGACACCGAGTATCCGATATCCTTTTGATGCTAATTTTTCAATTACCTTGTTTACATTCTTTTTTTCTTCTTCTTTTAAATTAGAAACTTTGATAATGGTTTCAGGACCGCCTTTGGCAGCAATAATGCGTTTCCCTTCCTTGTTTTGAAAAACATGGGTCATCATGGGAGGTTTTCCGTCCAGAGGATATTCATGAACTATTCTGTATTCCAGTCTAGTATCGGTATTGCAATTTTTTTTATATTCCTGATGCAAGGTTTTCTCCATAGGATCAAAAGGAACGGGTTCACTGGCCCACATGGCTATTTCGATTACTTTTTTTGCAGCTTCATCATTCCAATTTCGTTTTTCGTACAATTGGCCTGTATCGAACGAATAAACCGATTGTAGTTTCATTTTGTTCTTAGTGATGGTTCCCGTTTTGTCTACACAAATAATAGTGGCACTTCCTAAGGTTTCTACCGTTCTAATTTTTTTAACAATGATTCCTTCTTTCATCAATCGCCAAGAACCCAATGCCATAAACGTGGTAAAGGCTACGGGAATTTCTTCAGGAAGAATAGACATTGCCAATGTTAGCCCTTTCAATAAACTGTTTAAGATGTCATGGGTGCGCCAGAAATAAACGCCCCAAACCAATAAGAATATGATGATTCCGATGAGAGCCATTCCTTTTACGAACTTCTCAATTTGTAACTGAAGTGGGGTAGGAGTTTCTTTCATATCCAATATAGAACTTCCTAATTTGCCTATTTTGGTGCTGGAACCAATCATGGTTGCTTTATAAACGGCCAAGCCAGAAGCGACTGATGTGCCGCTATATACTGATTTGTTTGCTGTTTTTTCTGATTTAAAAACGGTAAAACTTTCCCCGGTAAGAGTGGATTCATTTACCGAGAAGTCGTTACTGTGAACAATCTCTCCATCGGCATTGATTGTATTTCCTTCTTTGGCGATAACAAGATCACCCATGACAATATCGCTCGTTGGGATTTTTTTGGACACGCCATCTCTCCAAACAGTGCTTAAAGGTTCATTTAGTTTTTCTAAAGCTTCCAGTGCTTTTCTGCTTCGGTTGTCTTGATAAAAGGAAATTCCTGAAATAGCAATTATGGCGGCTAACATGAAATATCCTTCTCGGTTTTCTCCCAATATAAAATAAATAATTGCCACAGAAACTAATAACAATAACATCGGTTCTTGTAAAAGTTCTAAAACAGCCAGCCACCACTTGTATTTTTTTTTATGGATTTGATTGTTGTTGCCAAACTGATTTCGGGATTTTTGGACTTCGGCATCAGTCAAACCAATAATATTTTCTGGAATATTTATTTTTTCTGACATTAAAAGAAGGATGTTTGATGATACTCAAATATAAGAATTTTAGAGGTAAAAGGAGCCAATAATAATCGCAGTTTTTTTACAGTCAAGAATGTTTCAAGGGAAATGAATTGGGATTTATCTCTTCTCTTTTGTCATAAAGAGGAAGTAAATAATTACTAATATACTGGCGAAACCGGTCACTAAAAAAGTACTGTTAGCACCGAAATAATACCAAATAAGCCCCGCCAAGGAACTGGCGATCATGCTGAAAATACTTTGAAATGCCGAGTAACTTCCAATAGCTGTCGCCGTGTTTTCTTTGTCTGAGAGGTTGCTGATCCAGGCTTTGGAAATCCCTTCAGTGGCAGCCGCATAAATTCCATAAAGGGAAAATAGACCAATAAAAACAGCCGTATTATGGTTGACACTCATCCCGAAATAGACTATGGCAAAAATAGTCATTCCGAAAACCAACATTTTTTTCAATCCAATTTTATCTGCAATAATGCCCAAAGGAAAAGAAAAAAGCGCATAAACGAGGTTGTAGAAAATGTAAATCCCAATAACCGTACTATCACTTAATCCGGATTGTTTGGCTTTAAGCAAAAGAAAAACATCCGAGCTGTTGAATAAAGTAAATGCGAGCAAACCGATGACCACTTTACGGTACATTATGGGACTCTCTTTCCAATAATTCAAAAAAGAAAATAAAGAAGGGATTTTAATTTTTGTATTTGGAAGTGTTTTCTTTTCTTTTAATAAAAAGGAAGCCCCAATTGCCAGAAGTCCGGGAAGAAATGCAATAAGGAATAGGGATTTATAATCTTGAGGATTATAGTGAAGATAAAGTAGTGCCAATGAAGGACCTAATACAGCACCTAAAGTATCCATGCCGCGATGAAACCCAAATATTTTTCCCTTAATTTCGGGAGTTGCTTCGTCCGAAAGAATGGCATCTCTTGCTCCGGTGCGAATTCCTTTTCCGAAACGATCAATGGTCCGGGCGAAGAATATCCAAAGCGGATAAACAAATAAGGCCATCATGGGTTTAGAGAGGGCGCTTAAGGCATAACCAATTTGTACAAAAGGCACTCTTTTTTGGGTTGCATCAGACCGTTTTCCAAAATAGCCTTTGCTTAATCCTGCCGTAGCTTCGGCGACACCTTCCAATATGCCGATGAGAACTATTGAAAAACCAATTGATTTTAGATAAATAGGCATGATGGGATACAGCATTTCGCTTGCCGTATCGGTAAACAAACTAATCAAAGACAAAATCCAAACAGTTCGGCTGATGTTTTTCAAAATTAAAAATGGTTTGTTAAGCCTTATAAATGTAAATAAAAAGTCTGAAAATCAAGAGACTTTCAGACTTTAAAGTATAATCGGATTCACCGATTTTATTTCTCTATTGAAACTATTTTGCTTGGTGCATAACCACTTGTGGAAACGGAATTTCAATTCCTTCCTTGTCAAATGCAATTTTAATTCTTTTGCGAAGCTCACCTGTAACTTCCCATTGTTTACTTGGTAATGTTTCTCCCAATATTTTTAGCATAATGGCAGAATCTGCAAAATCGTTTACCCTTAAAAAATATGGGGCAAGTATAATGGTGTCTTTCCATAAAACATCTTCAGCTAATTCTTCACCAATTTTGTTTATTACTGAAATGACATGTTCTAAATTAGAACCATAGCCTACACCAATATCTAAATTCACTCTTGAAAAATCTTTGGAAAGGTTAGAAACTTTTTTTATTTCTCCATGTGGAATGTGGTGTACTGTTCCGTCTAGATCTCTTAAGGTAGTTTTTCTTAAACTAATTTCTTGAACTGTTCCTCCTGCATTATCAAAATTTACTACATCGCCTACTCGATATTGGTTTTCAAGAATGATAAATAAACCTGAAATAATATCCCGAATTAGATATTGTCCTCCAAAACCAAATGCTAATCCTACAATTCCCGCAGCAGCCAAAATAGGGGCTATTTCTACTCCGAATTCTTGAAGAACCATTAAGCCGGTAATGGTAATTAATGCAATATTTGCCGTGGCGGTAAATATTTGGATTAATGTGTTTTCTCTTTTTTCTTCTGCTTCTTTTGATGAAACCCCATCAGGCCTAACCGCAATTCTAACTGCTTTTTCAATAAAACGAACAATTATTTTATTAAGGATATACGTCCCAATTACTAATCCAATAATTATTAACCCATGGTTTAATAACCAAGGTAGGATTAGTACTGAGTATTCTTCAAGTTGTTTTATTACGCTTTCTTTCATTTGGAATGTATTTAAATTTGTATTTTATAATTAAAAAAAAGTCCAAAAACCGAATGATTTTTGGACTTTGTATTTTAGAATTGATATAATTTATTGGGTTATAAATTAAATGTCATCAAAATCGATATCGGTAAAACTGGATGTTTGAGGAATTGCCTCTTCCTCTATTTTTTCAATTGGATACTCCTTCTTGAAATCTTTTTGATGTCTTTCGGAGATTACTTCTTCACCTTTGTGGTTTAAAACATAAGAAGTCATGTCGCCCAGAATTTCTGAAAATGCAGTAAAATCTTCTTTGTATAAATATATTTTATGTTTTTTGAAGTGGAAAGATCCATCTTCTTCGGTGAATTTTTTACTTTCTGTAATCGTAATATAATAATCATCAGCTTTTGTTGCTCTCACATCAAAGAAGTAAGTTCTTCTGCCAGCACGTAAAACTTTAGAAAAAATCTCCTCTTTTTCTAACATGTCATTTTCTCTCATAATCCGTTCTATCAATTTTTAGTTATTAAATCATAACCAAAAATCATAAAAATATATGGATTAAACAACAATTAAAGCAATTCTTTTTCTGAAAGTTGTTTTAAATAGAGTGCCGAATAATAGCCTTCTTGATTTATCAATTGATTATGAGAACCTTGTTGGATGATTTGCCCATCTTCTAAAATGATAATCCTGTCGGCATTTTTTGCAGAAGAAACACGATGACTTACAATTATGGTTGTTTTGTCCTTGCAAATTTCATTTAGATTATTCAAAATGGTTTCTTCGGTTTCAGTGTCAACTGCTGATAGACAATCATCAAATAATAAAATAGGTGGATTTTTTATTATGGCTCTGGCGATAGATACCCTTTGTTTTTGTCCTCCAGAAAGCGTGATTCCTCTTTCTCCCAATATAGTGTCATACTTATTGTTGAATCCCATGATATTGTCATGAACAACGGCATTTTTTGCAGCAGTTTTAACTTCATGGTCGGTAGCGTCTTCTTTTCCGAACTTGATGTTGTTTTTGATGGTATCCGAAAACAAGAATGCATCTTGAGGGACAATTCCGATGCTGTTTCTTAAATCATTCAAATTTAAATCGCTGATTTCGATATTGTCGACCGTAATTTTTCCATCGGTTACATCATATAAACGGGAGATTAAGGACAGAATGGTCGATTTTCCGGAACCTGTTTTTCCAAGTATGGCCAGTGTTTCTCCTTTTTTAACCGAAAAAGAAATGTTTTTAAGGGCTTTTATATTGGTGTCTTCATAGGTATAACTGACATTTTTGAAAGCAATGGCGCCTTCAATTATAGAAGGTTTTGGGTTGTTGTTTTTTATTTCGGGTTCAATTTTAAGGAATTCATTCAATCTTTTTTGGGAAGCTTCGGCCTCTTGAACCATGGATGAAACCCATCCTAAGGAAGCGACCGGCCAAGTCAACATGTTTACGTAAAGAATAAATTCGGCAATGGTACCAATACTTTTTATGGTTCCTTGAATGTACATTAGTCCACCAAAATAAATTACAACCAAATTACTGATGCCTATCAATGCCAACATCAATGGACCAAATAGCGATTGTACTTTGGCCAAATCCAAGCTTTTATGTTTGCTTTCTTTGGCTAAGGCAACCATATTGTTCTGGTGTTGCTCTTCTAGCGAATAGGCTTTGATTACGCGCACTCCCGAAAAAATTTCTTGGGTAAAACTGGAAACTTTAGATAAATATTGTTGGAATGTGGTACTTCGTTTATTGATTTCGGTACTTAACTTAAAAATCGCATATGACAATAGAGGTAAGGGAAGAATGGTGTACAAAGTCAGTCGTGGCGATACATTATACATATAGAGGATTACAATGGTAAAACGGATGATCGTGTTGATGGTATACATCACGGCAGGCCCAACATACATTCGTACTTTTGAAACATCTTCACTGATACGGTTCATTAAATCACCGGTTCGGTTTTGTTTGTAAAAATTTTGCGATAGATTTTCATATTGCCTAAACACTTCGTTTTTCAAATCAAATTCAATGTGGCGCGACATCACAATTAAAGTTTGGCGCATCAAAAAAGTTAGGAATCCAGCTATGATAGAAGTGGCGATGATCAATAAGATATTCGAAATTAATTCTTGGCGAATTAATGAAGTGCCAATCGTTTTGTTTTTGTCAAATTCTTCAATGGCCTTAAATGATTCACTAATCAATTTGGGAGTAAAGAGGAAGAAAATTTGAGCAATGACGGTAATTATTATACCGAGGGAAAAACTATATTTATATTTGAGGAAATATTTATTTAAATAACTTAATTCTTTCATTTTGTTGGAGCTATTCTATGTGTGATAGTATTTTATGCAAAAAGATTCGGACTTTGAAGAAACAAATTTCAATAGGAATAAGATACTTTTATTGCCATAATTAGATTGTTCGCTCATTGGCAAATATACGGGTTTTAAAAATAATAATAAGGCATTTGATTTTTAAGAAAGTATTGAAAAACCTACAGTTAACGTTTGTTAATTTTAAATATCCTAGACTAAATGGGCATCTAAACCTTTTTTTGAAACTTTAATTTTATTTTAAAAAAGGAAATACTTATTTTTGCAGACTAATTTTATAAAAAGTTCTTACAAGGTGGTAAATAGAAGACACATTCGCGTCAAAGTCATGCAATCCATTTATGCGATGCATCAAAACGGTTCTGATAACATGGAAAAAGAAGAAAAATTTCTTTTCTATAGTATCGACAATATTCAAGATTTATACCTTACCATGATTTCCTCTTTAATGGAAATTTGTAAAAAAGAAAAAGAATTTTTGCACAAGTCAAGCTTAAAGCATCTGGCTACTCCAGCAGAACGCAATCCAAACGAAAAGTTTATCAATAACAGTGTTTTTCAAATTCTTGCCGAGAATAACTCGTTAAGCATTGCCATGGAAAACCGTAAAATCGATGCATGGACATTACATGATGATTATATCGTGTTGTTGTTGAATGCGGTAAAAGCAAGTAAATTTTATGCAGATTACATGCGTACTGCTGAGCGTTCTTTTGAAGAAGACAAGCAGTTGATTGTTGATTTATTTACGGAGATTATCGTGCCTAATGAAAAGTTGTATGAATATCTGGAGGATGATAAATTGACTTGGATAGATGATATTCCATTGGTAAATACTCAAATTATCAAACAATTGAAAGCGTTGAAGCCATTGGAAAATGATAATTTCACGGTGCCAAAAGTATATAAAGATAGTGAGGACAAGGAATATGCTCGTGATTTGTTTAGAAAAACTATTCTGAACGAAGCAGCTTTGGCTAAAGAATTCGTTGATAAGACTCCCAATTGGGATAGCGAAAGAATCGCCGAAGTAGACACAATTATTCTTAAGATGGCGATTTGCGAATTTTTGAAATTCCCATCTATTCCGGTAAAAGTGACATTAAATGAATATTTAGAATTGGCAAAAGAGTATTCTACGCCAAAAAGTAGTATTTTTATCAACGGAATTTTAGACAATTTAGTAAAAGAATTGGAGGCCAGTAAAAAGTTAGTTAAAACTGGTCGCGGTTTAATGTAATATTAATAAACAAAAAAGAGAATTAAAATTATGGAACAATTAAGTCAATTTGCACCGTTTCTTTTAATGTTTGTGGTAATCTATTTCTTCATGATTAGACCACAACAAAAAAGAGCGAAACAAGAAAAACAATTTGAAAGCAGTTTAAAAGTAGGGGATAAAATTATAACTAAAAGTGGTCTTCATGGTAAAGTTTCAGAATTGGGGGATACAACGGTAGTTGTTGAAACGATGTCTGGAAAATTAAAAATGGAGCGTTCTGCTATTTCTATGGAAATGAGTGCTACATTGGCAAAAAAATAATCCTTTCTTTTTAGGATAAAAAAAAACCGATACAGAATTTCAAATTCTGTATCGGTTTTTTTATGATTGTATTGGACTTATTTCTTTCCTTTTTTGGGTGTTTCTAAACCAAAATTGGGCTGACTTGTTAATTCTGCAATTTTTACGATTACTTCCACCGCTTTCTGCATGCTTTCTACAGGAACATATTCGTATTTTCCGTGAAAGTTATGACCGCCGGCAAAAATATTGGGACAAGGTAATCCCATGTAGGAGAGTTGAGAACCATCCGTCCCTCCACGAATAGGTTTGATGATCGGTTTTATCTTTAAATCCTTCATCGCTTTTTCGGCGATATCCACAATATGTTTTACAGGAATTACCTTTTCTTTCATATTGTAATATTGGTCTTTGATTTCGGCAATAACGATGTCTTCGCCAAATTGTCTTGCGGATTTTTTGTTGATTTTTTTAACAATTTTCTCAATCAGTTTCTTGCGTTTTTCAAACTTATTCTTGTTGTGGTCTCTAATGATTAATTCGACCACCGTTTCTTCAATACTTCCGTTAAAATGATGCACATGAAAGAAACCTTCATAACCGCGGGTTTTTTCAGGCACCTCGTCAGATGGCAATTGGCTGATAAAATCATTGGCAATCAACATCGAGTTGATCATTTTACCTTTGGCATATCCGGGATGAACACTTTTGCCTTTGAAAGTAATTTTGGCTCCTGCGGCATTAAAATTTTCATATTCCAATTCCCCAACCTGACTTCCATCCATGGTGTACGCCCATTCGGCACCAAATTCTTTCACATCAAAATGATGTGCGCCACGACCAATTTCTTCATCAGGTGTAAATCCGATTCTTATTTTTCCGTGAGGGATTTCCGGATGGTGTAATAAATACTCCATGGCAGTAATGATTTCGGTGATTCCTGCTTTATCATCGGCACCCAAAAGTGTTGTACCGTCGGTGGTGATTAGCGTTTGTCCTTTGTATTGTAATAAATCCTTGAAATATTTAGGAGATAAAATGATGTTTTCTTCTTCGTTTAATACGATATCAGTACCATCATAGTTCACTACGACATGAGGTCTTACGTGAGCTCCCGTAAAATCAGGGGAAGTATCAAAATGAGAAATGAAACCTATGGTTGGAACTTCATGTTCTATATTGCTGGGTAAGGTAGCCATGATGTAGGCTTTGTCATCTATTGTTACCTCTTGCATTCCGATTCTTTTCAGGTCTTCGACTAATTTATGGGCTAAATCCCATTGTTTTACTGTGCTTGGAGTCGTTTCGGAGTTAGGGTCTGATTCCGTGTCAATAGTAACATAACTAATGAAGCGGTCAATAATCTTTTGCATAAAGTATTTTTTAATGAAGCACAAAGATAAGATTTATTTAAGGAATAGGAAATGATGTTGGATTTAACGAATTATGAAACAGGTTTGCAAGAGGTGTTTTTAACGTGTAAAATATTTGACTAATGGTTGAAAAAATAATGGTTGAAAAACATTAAAGATTGAATCCTTTATAAAATTAATAGCCAAATATTTATTTATCGGTGAGATAATTCTATTTTTGCAGAACAAAAATTTTTACATGTATAAATTACTCATACGTCCGATATTTTTTTGGTTTGATCCAGAAAAAATACACCATTTTACTTTTTCTTTTATCCGTTTGGTTTCTAAAATTCCCGGAGCAAAAGCCATTTTTAAAGGTCTTTACTTAGTGGATGACAAACGCTTGGAAACGGAAGTTTTCGGATTGAAATTCAGAAATCCGGTCGGACTTGCCGCTGGTTTTGATAAAGATGCCAAATTATACAAAGAGTTGTCGAATTTTGGTTTTGGTTTTATCGAAATAGGAACATTAACTCCAAAAGGACAGGAAGGAAATGCAAAGAAGCGTTTGTTTCGTCTTAAGGAAGATTCGGCAATCATCAACCGAATGGGCTTTAATAATGGTGGTGTTCAAGAAGCAGTGGAGCGATTAAAATCAAATTCCGGTGTGTTGATTGGTGGGAACATCGGTAAAAATAAACTGACTCCTAACGAAGAAGCGACTTCCGATTATGAAATCTGTTTTGATGCGTTATATGATTATGTAGATTATTTTGTGGTGAATGTAAGTTCGCCGAACACGCCTAATTTACGTGCGTTACAAGACAAAGAGCCGTTGACTCAATTGTTGCAAACCTTGCAGAATAAGAATTTGGCGAAAGCCAAACAAAAACCGATTTTGCTTAAAATTGCACCTGATTTGACGGATGAACAATTGCTGGATATTATTGATATTGTAAAAGGAACAAAAATCGCCGGTGTAATTGCAACCAATACCACCATTTCTAGAGAAGGGTTAATATCTGAAAATAAAAATGAAACAGGTGGTTTGTCGGGAAAACCACTCACCAAGCGTTCTACCGAAGTGATTCGGTTTTTATCTCAAAAAAGTAACAAAGCTTTCCCAATTATTGGGGTGGGTGGAATTCATTCTGCCGAAGATGCCATCGAAAAACTGGAAGCTGGAGCTTGTTTGGTACAATTGTACACCGGATTTATTTATGAAGGTCCAGCCTTGGTAAAAGCCATTAATAAAAAGATTTTGGAACGACTGAAATAGTTTGTTTCATCAATTTTATATTGAAAAGGTTTGTTAGAAAAAATTCTGGCAAACCTTTTTTGTTTTTTTAATGATTAAAGTATTTGCACGATAAGTCCAGTGAGTATGGCAATTCCGAAGCTTAATAAAGTGCCGATAAGTACATATTCGGTAAGTTTCCGGTCTTTGGCTTCTTTGAGATCGCCAAACCGGAAAATGGATTTTGCTGCCAATAGAAAACCGATAGCTTCAAAATGATTGGTAAGGATAAAGCAAAACACGAATAAGCGTTCGAGTATTCCAATGTAATTTCCGGCATTCGATAAGGAACTGTTTTTCTTTTTGTTTTCGGGTGTCCAGATTGAAATAATATTTCGGATAATGATAGAAGTTGGTTTTGTCAATAAAAGGATTCCAGTTATTAGTATCCAAAACGAATCGTTTATCAACGTAAAATCGATGACTGTTTTCTCGTATAAAAAAGTAATGATTAGCAATACAATTAGATGTAAAATTTGATCTGCCAGAAACCAATTTCGTTTCGTTTTGTTTTTCTGAAAACGTAGTTTTAAATAATCAATACCTCCATGGGTTACTGTTAATGCTATGGCATAACCCAAGAATGCAATTTCGTTAATGAATATGAAAGCAAGGAGTCCATGTAAAATACTGTGGATGTATAAGTAAATACTTTTGTGTTTTTTTCTTTCTTTGTCCAGAACCCAAGCAGTGGGTTGAAGTATGAAATCGCCCAATAAGTGCGTTAATAGTAGCTTTATAAAAATAATCATGAGGTAAGTGAATTAATTTTTTTTCTAAAATAAGCATCCAATTCTAATAGTAAGTCGAATTGTGCCCGTTTTCGTCTGCGGCTTACGGCAGCTTGATTGATACCAAGTTGTTTGCCTATTTCTTCTTGAGATAGTGAATCGTTTGAAATTGTCGCCAAGACTAATTCAGCTGATTGTACAGACCAATTATCTATAAATGTCAATCCTAATTGTAGCATTAAATTGATTTCAGAATCCAATTCGGCATGTCCGGAATTAACGGCTAAGGTTATTTTTCGCTTTTTTAAAACATCAAAAAGTTCTCCAGAATTGATGAAAGCAGATCCGTTGCTTTCCGAAATTGTCTCGGCCTGATAGGTTTTGTCTCCAATTCCAATGCTTATTCTAGCATCTAATTGGACGGTTTTGAGGTAGGCTTTGATTTGGATGGCTGTAAGTAAGGCTTCAGCAGGATTGTCGATTTCCAATTGAAATTCATCTCCACGGTAAATTTCCCATTTTATTGGGGCTTCACCTTTGGTATTGAATAATTGTTTCAATCCACTCATCCATACTGTTGAAGGGAGTTTTCTGGAATTGATAATGTCTCCTGTTATGATGCTTGTCATATTCAAATATAATTAAAAAATATTCTTTATTAAATTTAATATTATTACCAAATTACGTAATAATATTTAATATTACCAAATAATGTAATATTTTGTATTATTACCTTTTGGTGTAATGTTTTTGGATTCCTTTAAAATTAATCACTAGGATTTAGAAGTTATAATTGTTTTTCTATCTTTGAATCGTATGAAGCCAATAAAAATAATCGAATGTCCACGGGATGCAATGCAAGGTATAAAGTCCTTTATTCCTACTGATAGGAAAGTGGCTTACATTCAGGCTTTGTTACGTGTGGGTTTTGATACCATCGATTTTGGTAGTTTTGTGTCTCCCAAAGCAATTCCTCAAATGCAGGATACCGCAGCTGTTTTAGCACAACTGGATTTGTCTAAAACGACCAGCAAATTATTGGCCATTATTGCCAATACCCAAGGTGCCGAAATTGCCTCAAAACATAAAGAAATTCAATATTTAGGGTTTCCATTTTCGATATCTGAGAATTTTCAAATGCGGAATACGCACAAAACCATTGCCGAATCTTTAATTACTTTAGACGAAATTTTAGAAATTGCCTATAAAAGCGATAAGGAAGTGGTGGCTTATTTGTCAATGGGTTTCGGAAATCCGTATGGTGATCCTTGGAATGTGGAGATTGTAGGGGAATGGACAGAAAAATTGGCTGAGATGGGAATCAAAATCTTATCTCTTTCGGATACAATAGGAAGTTCAACTCCGGATGTGATTCGGTATCTGTTTTCGAATTTAATTCCAAAATATCCAGAAATAGAGTTTGGTGCCCATCTGCATACCACCCCCTATAAATGGTTTGAAAAAATCGATGCCGCATATCATTCCGGTTGTCGCCGTTTTGATGGGGCGATTCAAGGTTTTGGTGGTTGTCCGATGGCCAGGGATGTATTGACGGGAAACATGCCTACCGAGAAATTAGTGTCTTATTTTACTGCGAATAAAGAAAATACCAATCTGAATCCGTTAAGTTTTGAAAGCGCCTATAATGAAGCCTCTAAAATTTTTAAAAGTTTTTATTAGAATGATATAAAATAAGAATGATGCAATGAATAATAATAAGTGAAGTAGTACTGCGTTTAAATAAATTGTCCAGTAATAATTTTAATAAAAGTTAGATTAGAATGAATCAAGTCCCCAATAATCGGATTCTAAGTTTAGTTTTTTTAGTCCTTTTTTCTTTTTCTTGTTCCAGTGATTTAGATTTTAATCAGGTAAATGACTTAGTCCTAGAACCTGTTTATGTCGCTAATTTGAGTTATTTTGATGTGCTCGCAAAAGAATTTGTGACGAATGGCGTAGAACACAATGTAGGCTTTGATGCAGAAGATTTTGATGTGTTTCGAGATTCTTTTTTCCGTAATCATTTAACCAAAGCAGAACTTTTTTTTGAAGTCAACAACACAATCAATAGAAGCTATACTCTGGATGTTGTATTGTTGGATCAAAATAATGTAGTATTGTATACGATACGTTTTAATGTCCCTGCTTATAGTGGTGGTGAAAACATAGTGTCCAAAACCGAAGTTTTTGAAAATGCTAAACTGAATCTGTTGAAGAATACCCGAAAGTTAGGTTTTCTTTTTGCAATGGCTCCGGGACCTGTATTGACAGAGAATAGCGTTGGAAGCTTAAAGTTAAAATCAAGTGCAACCACATATATGACTGTACAATGAGAAAGTGTTTTTCCCTTTTAGTGCTATTATTATGGTGTGTTAGCAGCTTTTCCCAAAACAAACAAATTTTATATAATTTTACTTCTGTTCCCCAGTCATTACTCAGTAATCCGGGTGCCGATGTAAAGTATAAATTTTATTTTGGAGTTCCTTTTCTTTCTGGAATTTCGGCCAATATTGGGTCTTCCGGATTTTCGGCCTATGATTTATTTGCCAATAATGGCGTCGATTTTAATACCAAATTGCGCGATGTTGTGGCGACTGCCTCCAGAAATGACAAAATGGTTATCAATGAACAAATCGAAATTTTCAATGGTGGATTCAAAGTAGGGGATTGGCAAGACCATGGTTATGTATCTTTCGGAATGTATCAGGAATTTGACTTTTTAGGCTATGTACCCAAAGATTTAGCCGTTCTGGCTTTATATGGAAATAAAGATTATTTGGGAAAAAGGTTTAACCTAGGAGATTTAAGCGGGCGTGCCGAAATGCTTTCGGTTTTACATGTCGGTTACAACAAAAACATTAAAGAAAATTTAATTTTTGGTGCAAGAGCCAAGATTTATTCCAGTTCTTTTAATGCTACTTCAACCCATAATTCGGGATTTATATATACAGCACCCGATGACACGACCGTTTATAAACAAATCATTTATTCCAACTTAGAGCTAAATACCTCCGGAATTTCACAATATACTGATGATGGTTATGATGGAGATCCTGCGGCCGATTTTAGAAAGAAGATGTTTTTGGGAGGGGATTTGGGTCTAGGTTTCGATGCCGGGATTACCTATTATCCAAAGAAAAATATTCAGGTTACAGCCAGTGTTATCGATTTAGGTTTTGTAAAACACAGTAAAGATGTAGAGTCATACACCTATAAAGGTTTCTATGAATACAAAGGGGTCAATCCTAATTTTAGCGGGAATACCACTGATGATGCTTATCGGGAATTTAAGGAAGCCATTCCGGTAGATACCCTTTACGATAAATATACTACTTGGAGACCACTTAAACTCAACGCTTCGTATCAATATTCTTTTGATGATGGGAGAGGAGACGAGGATTGTAATTGTGGTGCTTATGAAGAAACGGCGTATAAAAATGCGGTTGGAGCCCAGTTTTTTATGATGACAACACCAAGATCTCCTTTAATGGCTTTGACGGGTTATTACCGTCGCAATCTATTTGCCAATTGGCACATAAAAGCGACTTATACTGTAGATTCTTTTTCCTATACCAATTTTGGACTGGGATTGTCGGCAAACCTAGGGGCATTCAACATGTATTTAATGGCCGATAATTTATTGGAATATCGTGACCTCAGTAAAGCAAATAGTCTGTCATTTCAATTCGGACTCAATTTTGTTTTTAAAGATAATAATGATCCCTATTGATTTTTTAGGAGCTATTCCAGTGATACATTGCAAGCACTCCATAAAAACCCCCTTTTTATAAGGGTTTAAAAGAGCTTCCGTTGGTCGCTTTTTAAACCCAATAAAAAGGTGTGGTTTTTATCATCGTGGCTTTTCATTGCTCCCTGGGCTAGAATCAGGATAAATGGAAGTTTTGAATTATCCAGATAATTAAGGATAGCCAAATGAAAAAAGAATCCTGAAGTTTTCAATTTAACATTCAAAATAATTCACTATATTTGCACGCAATTCAACTAGAAATTGCAACATGATAGCACACAATTCCAAGATTATCGGCGAAGGTTTAACTTACGATGATGTATTATTAGTTCCAAACTACTCCAATGTGCTTCCACGCGAAGTGAGTATTCAATCCAAATTTTCAAGAAACATAACGCTTAACGTTCCTATAGTATCAGCTGCTATGGATACTGTTACCGAAAGTTCTATGGCAATTGCCATGGCTCAAGAGGGCGGAATTGGTGTTCTGCATAAAAATATGACCATCGAGCAGCAAGCGGCCAAAGTACGTAAAGTAAAACGTGCCGAATCTGGGATGATTATCGATCCGGTAACTTTACCGTTAACATCCACAGTAGCCGATGCAAAAAATGCCATGAAAGAATATGGTATCGGTGGAATTCCAATTGTTGATGAAAATCAAAGATTAAAAGGAATTGTTACCAACCGTGATTTACGTTTCGAGAAAAATCACGCACGACCAATTGTTGAGGTGATGACTAGCGAAAATCTAGTAACCGTTGCCGAAGGGACTTCGTTAGGACAAGCCGAAGTAGTTTTACAAGGTCATAAAATAGAAAAACTTCCAGTAATAGATAAAGACAATAAATTAGTAGGTTTAATCACGTTTAGAGATATTACTAAACTGACTCAAAAACCCATTGCCAATAAAGATTCTTACGGTCGTTTGCGTGTAGCAGCCGCTTTAGGGGTAACTGCTGACGCAGTAGACAGAGCTTCAGCATTGGTAAATGCCGGTGTTGATGCGGTTATTATTGATACAGCACACGGACATACCAAAGGTGTGGTAGATGTATTAAAAGCGGTTAAAGCTAAGTTTCCAAATTTAGATGTAATCGTTGGAAATATAGCGACTCCAGAAGCCGCTAAATATTTAGTGGAGAATGGAGCAGATGGTGTAAAAGTGGGAATTGGACCCGGTTCAATTTGTACCACTCGTATCGTTGCCGGTGTTGGTTTTCCTCAGTTTTCGGCTGTACTTGAAGTTGCAGCTGCGTTAAAAGGAACTGGAGTACCTGTAATTGCCGATGGTGGAATTCGTTACACAGGAGATATTCCTAAAGCTATCGCTGCAGGAGCTGATTGTGTAATGTTAGGTTCATTGTTAGCCGGAACCAAAGAATCTCCGGGAGAAACCATTATCTTCGAAGGAAGAAAATTCAAATCGTATCGTGGAATGGGGTCTGTAGAAGCCATGCAAACGGGTTCAAAAGATCGTTATTTCCAAGACGTAGAAGATGATGTTAAGAAATTAGTTCCGGAAGGAATTGTAGGTCGTGTACCTTACAAAGGAGAATTAAACGAAAGTATGTTACAATTCATTGGTGGTCTTCGTGCCGGAATGGGATATTGTGGTGCTAAAGATATTGCCACTTTGCAAGAAACAGGACGTTTTGTACGTTTAACTTCAAGCGGTATTGCTGAAAGTCATCCACATAATGTGACTATCACTAAAGAAGCACCGAATTATTCAAGATAAATAAAGCCCATTAGGCAAAAATAAAAAGGCAAAAGTTGTAGAACTTTTGCCTTTTTTTATAGAATTATTCTTTAAAAAGATCATCCATTAATTTCTTTTCGCCCACAATCCAAAGAATATCATTTTTTTCTAAAATGATGTTAGATTCGGGATTGAGTATTCGATTTCCGTTTCGTTCCACCCCAACGAGCAAGCCATGAGTTCGTTCCCTTAGTTTAGATCGACCAACACTAACTCCGATAAAGTCCTCGTTTTTTAGTTCAATTTGCTGAAGAACAATTTCACTTTCGTCTTTTTTGGGAACTTCAATTTCGTTTTGCTCTAAATATTGGGTAAATAATTTCACTTGGGCATCGGTTCCAATTACGCTTATTTCATCTCCTGGGAATAATCGCTCCATTTTATTTGGAATTTGGATTGTTATTTCGCCTCGCTTGATATACGCAATATTGATTCCCATTTCTTCTCTAAGGCGAAGTTCTCTCAGGGTTTTTCCGGCCAAATTTGATTCTTTGGCAATTTCAAAAGTAGTCATGTGTCCGTCCCAAGGAGTGATATTCGCATAGCGACGGTCTATTTTTTTTATATCTCTATCGTTGAGGTTTTTCAGGAAGTGATTTTCAATTTTATGGTATTGCGCATGTAGTTTTTTTGGAAACAAGAAATAGGTAAAAATGGCAATAATCAATGCAAAAAAGGCAATTATAGGGGAGAAAAAGATATTTAATAAAAATCCAATATAAAACACGGCCAATCCCATTCTGATAAAAATCATCATCAATACAGGACCTCGGGATTTCCGTTCTTTAAATAAAATTTCGACTTCTTTTACGGCGACTCTTCTTAGGGACAAGGCCCATAAAAAAGGAGAAATAATAATTAGCGTTATCAGAGCAGCACTGGCATTTCCAAATTTAGATTCATTTACAAACGGCAACACAAATTTAGCAGACAATAAAATGATCGAAATAATAATGATGGAGTGAATTATTATTTGAATCAAATACGCTTTTAGAACCACTTGCCACGTACTCACAGATCGAATGGCTTGTGCATTGTTACTGTATCTTGAAATCCTTTTAATCCATTTTCGTGGTAATTTTTTTTCAAGATAATCTGAAAAAGGGTCAGCCATTTTCACCATAAATGGAGTGGTAAATGTGGTTACTGCCGAAACGGCTACGACAATGGGATACAAGAAATCACTGGTTACATGCAGTGACATTCCTAAAGTGGCAATGATAAAAGAGAATTCCCCAATTTGTGCCAAACTCATCCCAATTTGTATCGACTGTTTGAGGGGTTGTCCAGATAATAGAGCACCTACAATCGAACTAATAGATTGACCAAAAATAGTTACCAATGTTAAAATAACTACGGGTATTGCATGATCGTATAAAGTAGCGGGATTGATTAACATTCCGACAGATACAAAGAAAACGGCCGCAAATAAATCTTTTACGGGTTTAACCAAATGCTCGATGTGTTCGGCTTGTTTGGTTTCGGCAATAATAGAACCCATGATAAACGCACCCAAGGCAGGTGAAAAACCTGCTCCTGCGGCTAATATTACCATCATCAAACACAAAGCAATAGATATGATGAGCATCATCTCATCCGTTAATAAATCTTTTGTTTTTTTGAGTAAAGTAGGGATAAAAAAGATGCCTCCCACAAACCAAGCAGTCAGGAAAAAAACCAATTTCAAGACAGACTGTACCAACTCACCGCCTGAAAACTGTTGGCTTACCGCAACAGTCGAAAGTAAAACCATCATTACAATAGCGATAAGGTCCTGTACGATGAGAGAACCAATTACAATCCCCGCAAATTTTTGGGCTTTTACTCCCAATTCATCAAAGGTTTTGAGGATAATAGTTGTGGACGAAATGGAGAGTATGACGCCCAGGAAGATACAATCCATTTTTTTCCATCCCATCAAATAACCAGCCATATATCCCAAAATAATCATTGTGATAATTTGGGTAAAAGCATTGATAGAGGCTGTTCCGCCCACTTTCATCAGTTTTTTAAAACTAAATTCAAGTCCGAGACTAAAAAGCAAAAAGAGAACTCCAATATCTGCCCAAACTTCGACACTCTTAATATCTTTAACGGACGGAAAAAAATCAAAGTGACTTCCAGCCAGAAAACCGGCAATTAAATAACCCAATACAAGTGGCTGTTTTAATTTTTTAAAAATCAGAACAGCAATTCCTGCGGTCATAAGAATCAGTCCCAAATCACTGATTAGGGGTTCTAAAAGATGGGATGCTTCAGCAACTGTGGCTACAGTACTCATGTTTGTTTTTCTTTATATATTACTGACAATAAAAAAGCTATCGATAAAGATAGCTTTTTTGGATGTTATTTTTTTATGATATGAAGTACGGAATGTACTTTTATGAAATTCAATAAAATAGAAGATTAGAATTTTATTTTTATGATTTTCGTTATTAGATTCCTAAGAAATTACTTGGTGTAATTTGTAGCAATTCGGCTTTGATTTCGGCAGAAACCTCTAGTGTTGCTATAAACGCATGAATCGATTCCTTTGTGATTGACTCGTTGGTTCTGGTTAAACCTTTCAAAGCTTCATACGGATTTGGATAGGCTTCACGACGTAATATCGTTTGAATGGCTTCTGCCACTACTGCCCAGTTTTTCTCTAAATCTTCGTGGAACTTAGATTCGTTCAACAATAATTTATTCAACCCTTTTAATGTAGCTTCAAAAGCAATGATGGTATGTCCAATTGGCACTCCAACATTTCTCAAAACGGTACTGTCAGTTAAATCACGTTGTAATCTTGAAACCGGTAATTTTGCCGATAAATGCTCAAAAATAGCATTTGCAATTCCAAGGTTTCCTTCGGAGTTTTCAAAGTCAATCGGATTTACTTTATGTGGCATAGCCGAAGATCCAATTTCTCCCGCTTTGATTTTTTGTTTGAAATATTCCATCGAAACATATGTCCAAATGTCACGATCCAAATCGATAATAATGGTGTTGATTCTTTTCAACGCATCAAAAAAGGCTGCGAAATGATCGTAATGTTCGATTTGTGTAGTTGGGAATGAATGGTGTAATCCTAGATTTTCTTCTACGAATTTGCCTCCAAATTTTCTCCAGTCAATTTGTGGATATGCTACATGGTGTGCATTGTAATTTCCGGTTGCTCCGCCAAATTTAGCCGCAAACGGGATATTGAATAACAAACGCATTTGTTCTTCCAAACGTTCCACAAAAACACCAATTTCTTTACCTAAACGAGTAGGGGAAGCCGGTTGTCCGTGTGTACGTGCCAACATTGGGATATCCTTCCATTCAACGCTTAATTCTTTCAATTTTGATGTTAACGTAATCAATGACGGCATATAAACTTTTTCAAAAGCTTCTTTAGTCGAAAGCGGAATCGCCGTATTGTTGATATCCTGAGAAGTCAAACCAAAGTGAATAAATTCTTTGTACTCGGATAATCCTAGTTTTTCAAAAGCATCTTTTATGAAGTATTCCACTGCTTTTACATCGTGGTTGGTCACTTTTTCGGTCTCTTTAATCCAAAGAGCATCTTCGGTAGAGAAATTTTTATAAATATCGCGTAAACTGTCAAATAGATTTGGGTTTACGGTTGCAAGTTGTGGTAATGGGATTTCGCATAAGGCGATAAAGTATTCAATTTCAACCAATACACGGTATTTGATTAAAGCTTCTTCAGAGAAAAATGGAGCTAATGAATAGGTTTTATTTCTGTATCTTCCGTCAATAGGAGAGATGGCGTTTAATTCGTTTAAAGTCGTCATTGTCTTGTTATTTGTTCGAAAGGCACAAATATAAAGAGAAGTTCGAAGTTAGAAGTTAGAAGTTAGAAGTTTTTTCAGATTTAGATTGATTTTTATCCAAACGATTCCTTTTTATAAAAGGAATTCGTTTATCAATCGGTTTTTCAAAAACGGAACTCCATCGGTGGCATTCATTGAAATCGTTTCTAACGGATTATTTAAATTGTGAATTTTTCCGGGTTTTGGGTCTATGTAATAAATGGGAACCGTTTTTTTGATGTATGAAATCAATCCGGCAGCCGGATACACTTGTAATGAAGTGCCAATAACCGCAAAGTAATCTGCCATTTCAGTGATGCGGATCGCTTCGTCCAGCGCAGGAACTTCCTCGCCAAACCAAACAATATGAGGACGCAATTGATGGCCGTTAGCATCTAAATCGCCTAAATGCAAGTCTGTTTTCCAATCTAAAAAATGATGCTCGTTTTTGATGCTTCGCACTTTAAATAATTCGCCATGCAAATGTAAAACAGAAGAGCTTCCCGCCCGTTCATGTAAATCATCCACATTTTGAGTGATGATATGAACATCAAAATCATTCTCAAGTTCAGCCAAAGTAAAATGTCCTAGATTGGGTTTTACCTCATGGAGTTGTCTTCTCCTTTGATTATAAAAGTCAAGAACCAAGTCCGGGTTTTTATGCCAACCTTCGGGAGTGGCCACATCCATGACATTGTGACCTTCCCACAAACCATCACTGTCGCGAAAGGTTTTAATACCACTTTCGGCACTTATTCCAGCTCCTGTTAGTACGACTAATTTCTTTTTCATTTGAAACACATTAGGTTTAATTATTTGAAATTTTTTTTACCACAGATTTCACAGATTTTTAAATTTATGAAATCAGTGTTTCACTTTTCTATTGCTTTGTAGGCATAGGCACGAAAGTATTTATAAAATTAAGAAATTCCTTTTGGTAACTTCGTTTAGGATAGCCAAAAAAGTCTAAAATTAGGAGAGGCTGTCTTTTTTACTATTTTTGCAGCAACAAAAAACAGATTATGATTGATTTAAAGTACCTCGAATTTTTAGAAAATATACTTACCGATAACCGAAAAGAACGATTCCTAAAAGTTTTAGACCAAAGAACCAATCATTTTACCATTGCCGTTGAAGATGTATTTCAAATGCATAATACGAGTGCGGTGATGCGCAGCTGCGAAGTTTTTGGAATTCAGGAACTGAACGTAATTGAGCAACGCTACGGTAAAAGTATCGATAAAGAAATTGCGATGGGAGCCCAAAAATGGGTTGACATCCATACGTTTGATAGTGTAACGAATTGCATTGATACTTTAAAAAACAAAGGCTATCAAATAATTGCGACCACTCCTCACGAAGACGATTGCTTATTGGAGAATTTCGATATTTCGAAACCAAGTGCCTTGTTTTTCGGAACCGAAAGAGACGGATTGTCAGAAGAAATTTTGCAACGTGCCGATGGATTCCTGAAAATCCCAATGGTAGGTTTTACGGAGAGTTTGAATATCTCGGTTTCGGCAGCGATTATTATTCAGAATCTAACCAACAGATTACGAAATTCAGATATTGATTGGCATTTATCCGAAGAAGAGATATTAGTAAAACGTTTGGCTTGGGCCAAAAATTCCATTAAAGATATCAAGCGAATTGAAGCACGTTATTACGAGGAAAACGCGAAATTAATATAGATTTCGATATTGTAAAAAACACAAATCCGCAAATAAATCAATGTTGCTATTTTGCGGATTTGTGTTTTTTAATTTTAAAAAGGAAGCACCCTACTTTCTTTTGATAAACAAATACAAGCCTAACAAGCTAACCACTAATACGCCCATAGCAGAGAGTGCCATGGTTAAATCCCGAATATTTTTCCCTGCCCAATCCATAAATAAAAATTTATGCAGGATGGCAAAACTGTAACCTTCAGTACGATCCGCATTCGTCACGATGGAAGCCAATCTGGAGGTAGACGGTTCTATGTAAAAACTCGTTTTATCGGGAGTGTCATAGCTAAGTTGAATAACCGGAAGTCTTTTATTCACAAAACCATAATCCCGACGGTCAAATTGATATAAATATTTGGAGCTTACCACTTGGGCATTTTTAATGCAGGATTCATTGTTTTCTACTTCGCAACAATCAGCTGGGAGTGTTCCTTTGGTAGCGGTCATTTTAGCGAAAGTATTGGCCAAAAAGCGAACATACTCTTCTTCGATATCGGGAGTTATTGCTGCTGTTTTGGCGTCAATATAGCGGTTTTTAATTTCGTCTTCTTCATTTGGAAGTAAACTGACTTGATAGTAGTTTTTGTTTTTGAATTGAATTAAAGAAAGGTTAGACCAAGTAGAATCTGGTTTTAATTCGAGATTGGAAAGACCAATGTTTTGAGTTTTGAAATCGGGTGTGTATACCATTTTATCCAAGGTATACGGTTCCCATTTTTTGGTGGCATGATACCCGCCGCTAAAGGCAAATGTAAAAGTGACAAGGGAAACGGCAAGACCAATTTTTCGATGGTGTTTTTTGAAACGACTGTCATTATCGGTTACAGGGGCTTTTTTGAAAGCTTTCCAAAAGAACCCATAAATAACGATTCCGCTAAGGGCTGATAGTGTGATGATTCCCAATAATAGAAGCATTAGGACAATGCGGATAGAATTGTTGCTGATGGCTTCCAAGAAATTCCAATTGTGAAATTGGTCAAAAATCCAAAGCTGTATTTTTCTTGAGGTTGTATTGTAAGTGGCCAGTTTGCTGGAGGTAGTTTCAACGTAAACATCCATGTTATCGGCGTTCTCAAAAGTAACTTTCCAAACCGGTAAATACCGATTGACATACTTGTATTGCCCGTCAAATTCGGTTAACAAAACAGTATTGGTTATTTTACTTTTGGAGTCCTCCAAAAAATAACGGGATAACCATTCGGCATAAAGTTGGTCTCCTTTTTTTAGAGGATTTCCGGTCACTGCATCGAGGTATAAAACTTCATTAATAGGATTCGTTTTAATCTGATAGTACGTTTTATTATTGAAAGAAACCAAATGGAAATTTTTGAATACCTCAATATTATTCTTCGCTAAAACTTCCTGTAGAGAAAGATGGATTTGTTCTTTTGGAAAAGCCGTCGCTTCTATTTTTTCATGGGCAATATTAGGTCGGAACCAATGCGCCATTACGGGATGCATCAATCCGGAAATACACCAGAAAATCACGGGGATAATCGTAATTATTCCCAAGGTTCGGTGCCATTTATAAATGCTCTTTTTTATCTTTTTGGAAAACTTTTTGTTTTTCTTGTCTTTCATCTGCTGCGTTTATTTTTTCAAACAAAAATTATATTGTAAACCCATTAAGAAAGTTCTGGGTGCGGCTGCAATATAATTCGTTTGTGAGTTAGTGCTGTTTCCTCTGCCTGAATTATGCGCGTATAATTTGTCGGTTACATTCATTACGTTTCCATAAAATTCAATGTTCTTATAGGTATAACCCACCCGGGCATTAAAGATATTATAGCCCTCATATTTTGCGGTATTGATTTGGTCTTGGTAATAACTCCCCACAGCCTGCCATTCTATAGCTGCCCTAAAATTAGGGAACCAATTTGGGTAATAACTTATTTCTGTATTTCCAGACCATCTTGGGGCTTGTGGCATTTCATAGCCTTTTAAATTTTGTAAAATATCCGCGGTGTTGTCAGAGAGTAAAAAATCGATATAACGGTGTTTGGCAACTGTTCCTCCCATACGGATGTTCCATTGGTTTTCGGGTTTATAGTTGAAACCCAATTCAATTCCTTTATGGTCGGTTTCACCCGCAGAGCGATAATCGGTAGAATTGTCTAGCAATCGAACATTTAGCAATTCATTTTTTCCGTCCATATAATAAAAGGCATAGTCAAAATTCAATTTGTTTTTGATTAGATTAACCCAACCGCCTACTTCGTAATTTTCAAAAGTGGCGGGTTTTAAATTATAGTAAAACTCGGCGGCAACTCCCGTATTTCCTCCTGTTCCAGATTTGGCTCTGAATATGGAAGTTATGTTTGGCGGTGAAAATCCTTGAGAATAATTAATGTAAAATCCGGCAGTTTTTATGGGATTGTAATTGATTCCTGCTTTGAAAGTAAATTTGTCATAGGTTTTACTGCCGCTGGAATGGTCTAAGCTATTTTCATAATCTATTTTCATCGCATCGTAACGAGCTCCAATAGTTCCGATTGTATTCTTAAAAGGGGTAAAACTAATTTGTTCAAAAACAGCCGTATTGTAAATATTGGCGGTATAATTGGCCAGTTTTACTTCAGGATGTTCGGCGATTATTTCATAATTGTTTACCGTTTGTTGTCCTGGATTCCCCGGATTCAAATTCGCTTTAAGACGCAATAAATACGACCAATAGTTTACCGGAGAGAAATCATAAGAAGCACCGCTTACCATTGTGGTATTCCAAAAATCAAATTTTTGGGTATGTTGTCCTACCGCACCGTAACTTTTGAAGTTGTTTGAATTAACCTCACCTGTTGCACTCGTAGGATTTTTTGTTGCACTCCAACGGATTCCGTAAGAAGGGTTTTGTCCCAATTTATTATCTCTGTGATACATCGTAAAATAGGAACTCGCATGGGCATTCCAATCATGTTCCAGTGTCAATCGGGTACGTAATGCTTCTGATTTTCGATAAGTGAAATCAGAGTTGCTTTTGTAGTTTCTATGGCGAAAATCATCTTCATTGACACCACCGCTCATGTCCGAGAAATATTTCCCAATCATGGTGCTGCTTATCAAACGGGTATTGTCATTGATGTTATAATCTACTCTAATGTTGAGATTGTCCTTACTGTAATCAGAATACGTCATCCATGAATTTTCTTGAATGCTGGAAATTCCTGTGATATGAAAACCAATTTTTCCAACTGTTGCTCCAACTGCGGCTTGTATCCTATGGTATCCCCATTGATTGGCTTGAATGCCAAATTTGAATTCAGGATAAAAAGAAGGTTTTTGTGAAATTAAATTTAGGGTTCCGCCCACGGCTTCCGGTCCATAAATAGAGGACACAGGACCTTTTACCACTTCAATGGATTGTAGGTTGAATGTGTTGATTTCCAACAAGGCATTGTGATTAAAAATCCCTAGCGGACGGATAGGCAAGCCATCCTCCAGATATAAATAATAGGCATTGGTCGTCATGGGTTGGCGAATAGCCATCATGTGTTGTTCGTTGCCTAAGTTGACCATGACCACACCAGGTGTTTTATTTACAATTTCAAACAATGAAACTGCTTTGGTTTCATCAATGGTTTTTGCGGTGAGTTTGCTGATGGCAACGGGAGTTTCTCTTCGTAAGCTAGCCGTTCTGTTGGCCGTTACAAATAGGGTTTCCAGTTCTACCGAAGTGGTGTCTTTTACGTTAATTTTTTGGGCATTGAGAAATGGACTTACAAATAATAGTGCAAGGAAAATATTTTTCATTAGGGAGAAAATAATTTATTATATAAAATGTTTTTCTTTGGCTTAAAGCCAAAAAAGGATTGTGTTTCACGGACTTGAAACAAAAAGATATTTATAAATAAATTATGTGAGGGGTGGGTGAAATATCGAAAAAGCGATCCATTTTGTTTTTTTACAAAAGTTCGGAAAGCTTGTTTTCTTTTTTTGAATAGTAATTTCAGGCGCTATATTATAATCTAAAGCTTCTGCCGTATAAACCAATTCTGATTTTTCTTTCAGATTGGTGTTGTTCATTTTCTTTTCGTTGTCGTCGAACTTTTTTAAACTTTTTTGTAATTCGCAACGACCATTACAAGCATTATAGATATTGGCTCTTTGAATACAAATCGTTTTGGCGATTTCGTCCTGATTGATTTTAAATTGCGTGTAAACAAAGAAGCTACCAAAAGTAGGCAGTACTAAAAGAATAGAAAGTATTATGCTGAATAATGACTTCAAAAAGGGCTTTTTTGTTTTCGCTGGCAAAAGTACAGATAAATATTTTTTTAGGGCATTTTTTAAGAGAAAAAACTATTAGTAAAAACGCAAACTTGTCATGCGGACGAAGGAAGCATCTCATGTAGTAATTCTACAAAGTATCTCGATTACATTATTTGTTTATTGTTACGGGCACAGATGAATATCTGCTAACCTTTACGCATATCTGAGCAATTGGAAATTAGCCCAGTCTTGTCTTCCCGACGAAGGAGGGAACTCCACAAGTAACTCGACAAAGTTTTTAATATATTCTTTGCTTATTGTTGCGGGTAACGTTGGCGCAAATCCGAGCAATCGGGCAGCGGGTTTGGGACTAAATTAAGTCCATTCTTTGGATTTGCAAAATATTCCAAATACAAGACCATTTTTCTATTAAGCCAAATGCCCAAATCCGTTGTAGTGGCTGTTATAGGCAGACTAGTTTGCATTAAATCTTCGGGCTAGTTTGATTTCTGTAAACTCGTCGTTCTCTAAAATATTTAGTACTTTAAATGATTCGACAATCATTTTGTCGTAGCGTAAAACGTCAATCATAGTTTCTTTTGCAACGTTATAAATTGCGATTTTAAAATAATCATCAGGATTTTTCGTGAAAGATTTTCGAGGAGGCTCTTTGCAAAGAGATTCTCGGCCTTTAATGAAAGCATTTTTTCTATAAAATGTCCAATTAACCATTTCACATAAGTTTTTATGTTTAGTTGATTTGTATAAAATTGCAGTTATAGTATCTTGTTTATAATACAAGCTATCGGCATTATTGAAATCCCAAGATTTATCAGAAGGCAATATAAATCTGCCATTATGCTTTTCAACTCGACTATTGTTAAACAATTTCTGTACTGAAGATTCGGTAATTGCACTTTGAGCAAACAAAGAAATTGGAAGTAGAAATATGAAATTTAGTAGTTTATATTTTCTCATTTAAATTTCTTATTACACGTTTGTTTTTGATGACTACTCTGATAGTTTGCATATAACGTGCCGCCGCTTGGTAGTCGTGGCGACTTCGTGAATAATTTGTTTCTGCTAAAGTAGAGATTTTCCAGCGGAAAATCGACAACCGGCTTAAGCAACAACCAGCCATGCTGCCAAACGGCTGTTAGCAGCAGTTTTTATGATGAACCGTTAACTTGTAAATCAAATAAAGTTTCAGATTCCAAGTAATATTTCACATTCCAAAAATGACTACAACCATCAAACCACACTTGCCAATTTTTTTTCCAATCTCCAAGTTCATTGTAGTATTCCTCGTCTGAGTTTTGATGAAAATTAGAACTACTCCAAAGAAAATTAATCATCAAATATTTTTTACCAGATTCATCTATAAATCCTAAATATTGTCTGATGTATTTTTGGAGATTATTATGTATGACTGGACATTTGCCTTTTTGATTCAAGCGTTTTTTATTTATCAGCTTTAATTTATCTTGTAATTTTTTTTCAAATAACAGAATTTCTTCTTTCGTTGGTGTAAATCTATTTTTGTCTTCTAACCAATTGTATGAACTTGGAAATATTGCGCCACGAAATTTCTTCCCTTCAATTAGATTAATTGATTGGCCAATCATAATGTTCGAAAACATTAGAAAAAAAATTGTTGTTGTCAGAAATCTGTTCATGTGAAATTGCTGCTAACTAGTATATAGGTCTGATAAAATCAGACTTATCTCCCCAAATTTGGGTGGATAGGCCTGATAACGGGCAGGCTTTATTTACTTTCAAATATATAAAAATTATCTTATAAAATTGATTTTGGAAATGAAACGTTATTTCGCAGCCCCTATAGAGCCGATATCCTCGTAGTCCCGTCCCGAAGCTTCGGGTAAGTTAGTATTCACACAGTCTTGTCTTCCCGACGAAGGAGGACACGAGTGACAGCGAAATGGCGTAGCAAACTCCACAAGTAACTCGACAAAGTGTATTCCTATTCTTTGCTTCTTGTTGCGGGCACAGAATGCAATTCTGCGCTAACATTGTTGTTTTTTTAACATTGAATAGATAAGAAGACTGAAATATAATATATTGAAACAATTATTGGTATAGAACTTATCATAAAAGCTTGCGTTTTGTATTTCAAGTCGCTTTTGTGTAGTATGATTAGGATTAAGTTAGCGATTGCACAACAAAACAATATAATTATGACTAAAAATAATAACATCGAAAACCATTCAATATCCATATTTAGTTTGTCAACCAGATATACAATAACTATTGACAAAGTGAACGCTAATAATATTTTTACGGAATTATTTTTAAGTTTCTGCATTTAATTTCAGGATTCTGTGATGCTATAATTTCTTTCAGTTTTCAACCATCTTTGATAAGTTGGTATTTGCCCAGTCTTGTCTTCCCGACATAGGAGGGAACTCCACAAGTAACTCGACAAAGTGTATTCCTATTCTTTGTTTCTTGTTGTGGGTAACGTTGGCGCAAATCCGAGCGATCGGGTTTTATTCCATACTATCTTTTACATATATAGTTTTTTCAAAATAAGTCTTTACTTGCGCTTTCGCTTTTTTGTTGTTTTCAATGGGATATTGGTCAGTATATTCAATCAAGTAACCTCTAATAGTTTTTTTTCCTGTTTTTTTAAATTTTCCACTAAAGGCAACCACCTTTTCTAAATCGTAACCAGGAAACTTTGCTTTATGTGTTTTATCGATTTTAGCATAATAAAATGTATCAAGCTTAATCCTTGTTGAATTTGAAAAATCTTTTTTCAAACTATTTGTATTGTCAACAACAATTTTAACTTTAGAATTGTAATCACGTAATTGAGGGGAGCCACAATTAGCAAATGCTAAATAAAATTCGGAGTTTTTAATGGTGTCACTCGTTATAAAGTCAAATGTATTATAAGTAGTGTTTCGAAAATCAAGTGTGTCATTTTTAAACTCTTTTTGTGCAAATATGTTATCTTCTTTACGCCAAGTGACAGTGTCACCTTTTTTATTCAAGAACCAAACTCTATTTATTTGAGATTTACCCTCAATGACAAACCATTCTCTAATTTCTCTTAAGTGAGAGTTTTTATCATATAGTTTCCAAATTCCAAATTCTTGATTATACTTATATTGCTTCCCTTTTTTAAATATAATCCCATTATCATAAAAATAGAAAACACTGTCAAAGTCAGGTAAATGAATAGTTTTTTTGAAAATTGCTTTTGAATTCTTTGGATAATTTTCAATTGTTTCGTTCAATTTAATTTCTGATGAATTTTCTCTACATGCTATAATTGAAAAGAGAACAAGTATTGTTATCAGTGTTTTTTTTATCATTGTGTACAACGGTTGGTGTAAGAATAGTTGCGGGTTTACGTGCGAGGATTTTCCGCAGGAAAATCAGAAGTAGTAAACTTGCAACGACCTTTGGTTAAATCCAAAATTGAGCAATTATTTTTATACATTGTTACCTGCTGGCTTTAACTTTTATTATTGAATTCCAATAAATTCCCATCTGTCCTCGATTCACCATTTCCAATTTAATATTTGTTAAGTCAACAACATTTTCGTCTTCATTAAATTCAGCAATATTTTTAAACTTTTTAAATGCGAAATCCCAATTCAAATAGTGATTTAACATCCATTTTAATTCATTGTCAGCTTTGTTTTGGTCAATCCGTTTTTTTAATTCAGTTATGATTTTCGTTTCTGCATTTCCGTCCAATTCCGCAATTCCAGTCAGATAGTTTGGTTCTGTCATTGAATACCATTGAATAAATAATCCTCGTTTCAAACACTCGATGTCAGTTTCCGACATTTTCGCATACTCTCTATGTACTTTATTATATTCAGCATAAATTTTATTCAAAGTCAAGCCGCTACTTTCTGATTTTTCTTTTTGATTGTAAAGGTCGATTGCCAAAGAATATAATTCAGTTTCTTTTTTTGTTAAATCATTTAATGTCATTTTTTCAGCTTGCAGGTAACGTTCTGGTAAATATCAGCGCCAACGTTGGCGCAAATCCGAGCGATCGGGGAACAGATGAATAGCTGCGCGAACGTTTGTACATATCGGAGCAATCGGGGTTAGGTATAGTCACTATATCTCTTTTTTTAATCTTTCTGTTTTTAATTGAATAGCCTTTTGAGGAATTTCATATAATGTATCTAATACATTTTCTACAATTTCAATAGCGAAACCTAATTCTTCTTTTGATGGCAAAGAAAGTTCATGAATAGCTCTATTTCCCAAGAATCTGTGTTCATGTAATATTTCTGCACTTTTTTTTGTCAACTTTCCTTTTTCATATAATCCATTAATCTTTCCCTGCAAATCCTTCTTTCTCTTTATTCCGATTGTTCCATCAGCTTTTTGTTCTTCAACTACGCCATCCAATATATTATTTTCTTTACATAAGCCTTCAACCAATGCTCTTACACCAGCGCCGCAAAGAGTTAAACAATCAATATTATAGCAATCTATGGTTTCTTTATAGATTCGTCTTAAGTTTTGAGGGACATTATAAAACTCTTTAGTATCCCAGGTATTAGAAGTTCTTTTAGGATAAATTAATTCAGTTATATTATATCCGTCTTCAGGATCAAAATCTTCCGAATTTGAACTTTCGTCTCTAAATGAAATTGACCCGCAACCTTGGCATTCAATTATTTGGTGATGAATGTACCAATTAATAGTGTAGTTGTAGGCAATATCTTCCTCACCGCTTGAATCGACAGATGTAAGAACTTTATGTCTATTACGGTTTTTGCAAGTAATGCATATTACTTGAATAATTTTGTCTTTGGTTATATTATATTCTATTTTCCTACTCATAAATTGAAGTTAAAATGGTCGATTGTGCCTAATGTTCCCTTGCTACAAGAGGTTTGGGACTAAATTAGCGTTATTTTCGGTTTAGTTAAATTCTCACAAATACAAAAGCATTTTTACATTAAGCGAATTGCCCAAATCCGTTATAGTAGCTAGCTGTTAGGCGCTAGTAACTTTTTCTAGAGTTTTATAAATTTCGATTAAGTCTTGAATGGCATTTTTCAATTCTAATTTTGTTGGCGAATTTATTCCATGAACTAAATCATTTCGTAATCTTCTAATGTCGTCAAGTCTTTTAGCTTGGATATTGGAAAGTTGTCCTTTTTCTGCTAACATTCTAAATCGCATCATCGGTTGTGCAGAGCCACTTGCAAATTTCGATAAATTCAACTTCTCAATGTCAGCCCAAATTTTTATAAATTCACCAGTCAAATTATGATGAATAGTTTCATCTCCACTTTGTTCAACTTGAACTGCAAATAAATTTTCAAATAAAATTTTGGCTATTTCTGCATATGCTTCAACTTTCTCTTTCTCAACAGTAATTCCATTTCCGTCATGATAAAGTTGATTTCTGAGTCTGTGAAACCATTCAATGTCGCCAAGTTCAATACCATTTAGTTTATTGTTTGCAAACTCTTCGAAACCGTCTAATAAATTTGGAAATGTTGATGTAACTTCTTCAAATCGTTTTCTTGTCAATCCTTCAATTTTTGTAATTCTTTTAGGTAATCCAAGGTAAGTTTTAATCATCAATTCAACTGAATTGTCGATTGATATCATAGCCATACGATTATCAAAACCTGTAGTAAGTTCCAAGTGTTGTATTCCATGAACAAGTAATTCTCTAGGTCCTGATATCCAAGGTTTGTCTATTATCATTATGGTTATTTTTGCTTGCGCATGACTAGAATATACTACTGATAAATCAAACCAATCACCAGAAAAAAAGGGTGGATAAATTTATAGCAGTCAGATTTTAATTACTTTCAAATATATAAAAATTATCTTAATAAACTAGCCCTGATAGAGCCGATATCCTCGTAGTCCCGACCTTTCGGGACGAAGAGATAAAGGCGAAAGCGGGAGGGAAGTTGTTCTGAAAACCAGACATTCTGCTCCTAATGGGAAAAGATGCTGAAACAAGTTCAGGGAATAATTCACTAAAAAACAGAGAGATGCTGAAACAAGTTCAATTACGCTTGGCGGTAGAATGAAAAGATGCTGAAACAAGTTCAGCATAAAAAAAATCCCCAACTACTTTCGCAATTGGGGAATTCTGTATTTATGTGATTTGCAAACGGAATACTGAGTACTCAATACGGTTTATTCATTGACGATAATCCATTCTCCTGTAGATAATAGATTTTCGGCTTTTTTGAATTTCATCGTTTCGGTTTTGCCGGTAGCCACTTGTTTGATGGTAACATTATCGTTACGGTTGATTTTTGGCATATCTCTTACGATGGTTTCCGTAACCTGACGTTGTTGGGTTTGTCCCGCTTCCCGATTGGTGGCTTCACTGCTTACAATTTCGTCTTTTTGAGTTTTGTAATTTTCTTTTTCACGCACTTCTTTGGCCTCTTGAATAGCAGGAGCACTTTGTTGTGGTAAATCACCTTTGAAAAGGAATGAAATTACTTCTCTGTTAATTCCGTTCAACATATTGTTGAATAAGTTGAAGGCTTCAAATTTGTAAATAAGCAAGGGGTCTTTTTGTTCGTGAACGGCCAATTGAACAGATTGTTTCAATTCGTCCATTTTACGTAAGTGTTTTTTCCAAGCTTCATCCACAATGGCCAAAGTGATGTTTTTCTCGAAATCGGCGATCAGTTGTTTTCCTTCTGTTTCATAGGCTTTTTTCAAATCGGTAACCACATTCAATGATTTTACTCCGTCTGTAAAAGGAACTATGATACGCTCGAACTGATTGTTTTTTTCTTCGTAAACATTCCTAATGATTGGAAATGCTTCTCTGGCGCTACGTTCTGTTTTTTCGTTATAGAATTTCAACGCTTCTTTATAGACTTTTCCGGTCAATTCTACTTCGGTCATTTTGGCAAAATCTGCCTGACTTACCGGAGAAGTGATGGAGAAATAACGAATCAGGTCAAACTCGAAAGTTTTGAAATCATTGGTTGCTTTGGTGTTTTGAACGAATACTTCACAAGTGTCATACAACATGTTGGCAATATCCAGTTTCAAACGCTCTCCAAACAAGGCATGACGACGACGTTTGTACACTACTTCACGTTGTGCGTTCATCACATCATCATATTCTAACAAACGTTTACGCACTCCGAAGTTGTTTTCTTCCACTTTTTTCTGGGCGCGTTCGATAGATTTGGTCATCATAGAATGCTGAATCACTTCTCCTTCTTCCAATCCCATTCGGTCCATTACCTTAGCAACTCTTTCAGAACCAAATAAACGCATTAAGTTATCTTCAAGAGAAACATAAAATTGGGAACTTCCTGGATCTCCTTGACGACCGGCACGACCACGCAACTGTCTGTCGACACGACGGGAATCATGACGTTCTGTACCTACAATTGCCAATCCACCTGCAGCTTTCACTTCAGCGGATAATTTAATGTCGGTACCACGACCAGCCATGTTCGTAGCAATAGTTACTACGCCAGCTTTTCCTGCTTCCTCAACAATCTGAGCTTCTTGTTTGTGCATTTTTGCATTCAAGACGTTGTGGTTTATACCACGCATCTTCAACATTCGGCTTAATAATTCAGAGATCTCAACGGACGTTGTACCAATAAGTACCGGTCTTCCCGCTTTTGATAATTCGGTTACGTCTTCAATTACCGCATTGAATTTTTCTCTGGTTGTCTTGTATATAAAATCCTCTTTATCGTGTCTGGCAATTGGTCTGTTGGTTGGAATTTCCACTACATCCAATTTGTATATTTCCCAAAGTTCTCCTGCTTCTGTAACGGCTGTACCAGTCATACCGGCAAGCTTGTTGTACATTCTGAAGTAATTTTGTAATGTTACCGTTGCAAAGGTTTGGGTTGCAGCCTCAATTTTTACATTTTCTTTCGCCTCAATCGCTTGGTGTAATCCGTCAGAATAACGACGACCATCCATGATACGACCCGTTTGCTCATCGACAATCATAATTTTATTGTCCATGATTACGTATTCTACGTCTTTTTCAAAAAGAGAATATGCTTTTAATAGTTGGGTTAAGGTGTGGATACGCTCGCTTTTTATACCAAAATCTTGAAACAATTTTTCTTTTTCTTCTGCCTCAGCGTCTTTGTCTAATTTTTTCTTTTCGATATTGGCTATTTCGGTTCCAATGTCCGGAAGTACGAAAAAGTCAGCGTCTGTATCTCCAGAAAGGAATTTGATACCGTTATCGGTCAATTCCACTTGGTTGTTTTTTTCTTCAATTACAAAATACAACGCTTCATCAATTTTATGCATTTCGCGATTGTTGTCTTGCATGTATTGATTCTCCGTTTTTTGAAGCAATTGTCTGATTCCTTCTTCACTCAAAAACTTAATTAACGCTTTGTTTTTTGGTAAACTTCTGTAAGCTCTCAATAGCAAGAAACCACCTTCTTTGGTATTTCCTTCTTTGATCAATTTTTTGGCTTCCGCCAAAAATCCGTTGGCCAATTGACGTTGAAGGCTAACTAAATTTTCAATTTTAGGTTTCAATTCATTAAACTCATGACGATCTCCTTGCGGCACCGGTCCTGAAATAATTAATGGTGTTCTGGCGTCATCAATCAATACAGAATCCACCTCATCGACAATGGCAAAATTGTGTTTTCTTTGCACTAAATCATTTGGCGAATGCGCCATGTTGTCTCTCAAATAATCAAAACCAAATTCGTTATTGGTTCCATAAGTGATATCGGCATCATAGGCTTTTTTTCTTCCTTCAGAACTAGGTTGGTGGTTGTCGATACAATCAACAGTCAAACCATGGAATTCAAATAAAGGAGCTTTCCAAGTGCTGTCACGTTTTGCCAAGTAGTCATTTACGGTTACCAAGTGTACTCCGTTTCCGGTTAGGGCATTTAGATACAATGGTAATGTAGCTACCAAAGTTTTTCCTTCTCCCGTTTGCATTTCGGCTACTTTTCCTTCGTGCAATACCATACCACCAATTAATTGAACATCATAATGAATCATGTCCCATGTAATTTCTTTTCCGGCAGCATTCCATTTGTTATGCCAAATTGCATTGTCTCCTTCAAGGGTAACATAAGTTTTTGTTCCAGAGAATTCTCTGTCTTGAGGAGTTGCAGTAACGGTAATTTGAGAGTTGTCTTTGAAACGTCTGGCTGTTTCTTTTACCACTGCAAATGCTTCCGGCAAAATTTCCAACAAGGTTTTTTCGGATAATTCGTAAGCATCCTTTTCTAAAGCGTCAATGGCAACGTAGATATCTTCTCTTTTGTCAATATCTTCAATGCTTTCCACTTCTTTTTTTAGCGCTACGATTTTAGCGTCAACATCTGCTCTGGCTTGTTTTATTTTGTCTTTAAAAAAAACAGTGCGATCTCTCAGTTCATCGTGGGTTAATGCGATTAGCTGGGCCTCGAAAGTTTTTATTTTGTTTAAGTAAGGTTGTAATGCTTTTACATCTTTATCGGATTTATCTCCAACAAATGCTTTTATAATGCTGTTTATAAAACTCATAATAGTTATATTTCTAATTATTTTATATGTGTAAATTTAGCCAAAAAAAAAGCCTCTTTTGAGACTTTTTCTTAGGTAATTCTTTTAATATTCATCCTCATTCCAAAGATAATCTTCGTCAGTTGGATAATCTGGCCAAATTTCTTCCATTGATTCATATATCTCGCCTTCATCTTCAATAGATTGTAGGTTTTCTACTACCTCTAAAGGAGCTCCTGCACGTATAGCGTAATCAATAAGTTCGTCTTTGTTAGCAGGCCACGGTGCATCACTTAAATAGGATGCTAATTCTAATGTCCAATACATCTTTTGTCGATTTAGTTTTGTGCAAAAATAAATTTTTTACTGAAAAAGACAAGTAAAAAACCATTTATTTTAAAAAAAAATTAAGAACGTCTTTCTTTGCTTGAAGTTTCAGGTCTCAATTTTCAATTTTATTTAATTAAAAATAGTTTCCAAAATTGGATTTCTATTTTCTAGGAATCCATTGAACTTCATCTGCGTGTAAGTCTTTGGACAACTTTCGTGCCAATACAAACAGGTAGTCAGAAAGTCGGTTTAAATAGATGATTACCACATCGGCTACGGCTTCATTATGACTTAAATGGACTACTAAACGTTCTGCTCTGCGACAAACGCATCTGGCAATATGACAATATGACACCGTAGTATGCCCGCCAGGGAGCACAAAATGAGTCATTTGTGGTAAGGCTGCCTCCATACAATCAATTTCTTTTTCTAATAAAGTAATGTCAGATTCTATGATGCCCAGTTTTTGGAGTCGAGGTTTACCATTTTTTAACACTTCTTTTTCAGGAGGAGTGGCCAACAGGGCACCTATAGTAAATAGCCTATCTTGAATTTCAATCAGGATTTCTTTATAATGGACATCCATTTCTTGATCACGAATAAGTCCTATATAAGAATTGAGTTCATCTACCGTTCCGTAACTTTCTATCCTTGCATGGTCTTTGGGAACTCGTGTCCCACCAAAAAGAGCGGTGGTTCCTTTGTCTCCTGTTTTTGTATATACTTTCATTTTTGTTGTTTATGCGGTTAAGCGATTAAACGGTTATGCGATTAACCGTTTAAACAAATAAACTATTTTGTAGTGTCACTTTCTATTTTTCCGTCACGCAAACGAATTATTCGATTGGCGTAAGCCGCAATTTCCTCTTCATGGGTAACCACGATGATGGTATTGCCGTTGGAATGAATTTCATTAAAAAGTTTCATGATTTCCTCAGAGGTTTTACTGTCCAGATTTCCGGTGGGTTCATCGGCTAGAATAATGGACGGAGTGTTTACCAATGCTCTGGCTACAGCGACACGTTGGCGTTGTCCTCCGGAGAGTTGGTTGGGTTGGTGATCCATGCGGTCCGATAATCCCACTTGAGTAAGTACTTGTTGGGCTCTGGCTCTTCTTTCCGATTTGGAATAACCGGCATATATCATGGGTAGCGCCACATTATCAAGGGCGGTGGTGCGTGGCAACAGGTTGAAAGTCTGAAAGACAAACCCGATTTCTTTATTCCGAATTTCTGCCAATTCATCATCTTTCATTTTACTGACATCTTTTCCATTAAGAATATAACTTCCTGAGGTGGGTGTATCCAAACAGCCCAGTAAATTCATCAGTGTTGATTTTCCGGAACCCGAAGGTCCCATAAGGGCAACATATTCTCCTTTGTTTATTTCTAAATCAATTCCCTTCAAAACATAAACAATTTCGTCTCCAAGGACAAAATCTCTTTTGATATCTTTGATTTTTATTAATGGGTTGGCCATTGTAATTTACTTTTGATGAATTGTTTTTTTAGATTTTAAAAGTACAAAAAGACTTTCTAATTAAAGATAAGTTGTTTAAAATACATTTTTGTTACAATATTAATCTTTTGATTTTAGGATGGAGTCAATAGCAAAGTGAGGTACTGTTTTTTGATATTAAGTTCGTTTTCTATACCTAAATCTTCAAAAGGAGAACTTACATAGTTTTATCTCTTTGTTGTAAAATTTACCTTTGGTTACTGTTTGTGTCATAATTTATTTAATTATTTGTAACATTCACGCTTTTTTATTGAATAAAAAGCAATGCAGGGTATATTTGTTTGGTAATATTAAATAAATTGAATTATGAAAAATAGAATTTTTGTTTTAGGGATGGCAGTTGTTGCTTTAGGATTTACTTCATGTAAAGATGGAAAAGAAAAAGAATCGGAAAAGACTATAGATATGTATGCTGTTTATGTTGATTCTGTAAGTAATGTTCCTGCGGACGATGCCAAAGCCAATTGGCAATCAATTGAGGCAACTTATGAAGTGAAAAATAGCGAAGCGGAAATAGCGTTATTAAATCTAAAGGATGCACAGGAAGCCAAAGAAAAAATGGAAGCCAGTCAAGCAAAATATGCTGCATTAAAAGCTTCAATGGAAGTTTCGCAACCCGATTCAAAACAACAAATGAGAAATGAATTGTTTGGTGAAGGAAAAATTGGTGAGGATATGAGTTTTGATTGGGTTAATGCGGATAATATCCACAGTGTTTACCAACAATTCGTACATACTGTAGAAAATAACAAAGACAGATATTCTCGTGAAGATTGGGATGAAATCAAAATTATGTATGAAGCATTGGACAGCAGAAAAAATACTGTTGAAAAAGAAGGATTGTCTTCTAGCGACAATAGAAAAATTGCTGCTTTGAAATTGAAATTCGCTCCAATGTATACATTGAACAGAATGGGAGCTAAAACAGAAGAAATGGAAGAAGCTAAACAATAAGAATATAATTGTTTGAAAAAGTAATGACCGCCAGCAATGGCGGTCATTTTTTTTGTTTCACTAATTTTCTTTACTTAAATAATTTCCAATTTAAAAGAGAATAATTGTTTAGTTTGAAAATCTGTTTGATGTCTATAATTGTTTTTAAAAGAGGTATTTATGCTCGAATTATAAAATGCTCTTTGGGTTGTTCGCGTCTAAAGAATACCAATCCCCACTGAAAAGTATCAATTGTAACGGTAACTTTTGGATGTTTTTTAATGCTTTCCCAAGCTTCTTCCATTTCTGGTGACCAGTGAATGTCATCGAATATCCAAACCGTTTCATTGTAAACAGTAGGTAATAAAAGTTCGAAATAATTTAAAGTGGCTTTCTTCGAATGATTGCCATCGAAATAGATTAGTTTAAAGTTTAAAGTTTGAAGTTCTAAGCTGTTTAAATAACTTTCAAAGCTAGTAACAACAGCATCAACATTATTGATATTGAATAATTGAAATTGATTTTTTGCAATTGCCATTGTTTCTGTACAACCTTCCAATGTCGTTATTTTTGCTTTCGTCTCGAGTGTTTGGGATCCTAAGGCTAGTGCAGAAGTGGCTAATCCTAGCGAAGTACCCATTTCTAAAATAGTATCCGGTTGAAAATAACGTGTGATTCGAAACAGTAATTGTGCTCGTTTTTGGGAGATTCCGGCAGTTTTGGCAATTTTTGAGATTTGTCGTTTATTCGACGTAAAGACTTTTGAACCCGCGCCAAAATCGGTCACTTCAATACTATCTTCATTTTCTAAAAGTGATTTTCTGTATTTTCTTAAAACAGCATATTCTGGTTTTGGCTTTTTGTCGTAAAAACATTTCGTAAGCAGTTGAAACACAAAAGGGGAATGCACGGCATGCTCATTTTTGGAGTGCCAAAGGAATTTTAAGTACGCTTTGATTTGAAATAACATGTTTTGTCTTTACGCAAGAACTACAAAGAAAAGCACAAAAAGGCATAAAGAAAAATTTATTCGAGGCTATATAATAAAACCGCAACAGATTTGAATCCGTTGCGGTTTTATAGTGTTATTTTCCTTTTACAGTATATTTACGTCTTTTTAAGGTGTTAGTCTTTTAACTTCCTTATCGATCACTTTTTCCGAAACACCAAAAGTTTCCTTTTTTATTTCGCGAAATTTTTTGATAAAGGCCGCAATTTCATTTTCTAATTCCTCATGCTCCGTTCTGAATTTATGGGAATCATATTTAAATGGATCATCAATTAGCTCGGCCAAATGGCTGAGATGTTTGGCTGTTTTTTCCAACAAAGTGTCGCATGTTTCAACAGTATTAAACAAATTAGACGCTAAATTCCTCATTTCATCCAGAGTTTCTTTTTGAACCAGCCAAATGAAATATTTGTCAATAAGATGATGCAAAAAGCGTAAATCAACTTTATAGAATTGCAAATCGGATATCCAATGTTCTGTCAGGATGTATAATTGTTGGTATTCTGCTGTCCAGGTAAAATCTCCTTTAGGTCTCAAACTTAAATTTCCCATGATAATTAAGTATTGGATGAATAATAAAAGTATTTTTCAATATGAATTGACTGGCTCTATAGAGGTAATGGTACTATTTTTTTTCTTCGCTAAAAGCAGAATTGAATCTAAAAAAGCCTACTATAAATTTAAGGAATTTATGCTAAAGAAACCTTGCTTGAGGTCGGTTTTTTAAACCCGATTGTAAAATAAATTTTTGAGAGGTTTAAAAAAAAACTGTCTTTTTGTTTTGCTTATTATTTTTGGGTGCAAAGTCATAGACTTTTGCCTAACTAAGAATTATTATGAACTGTGAAGAGTTGGGAATTTCAAAAAACTACTATAAATTTCTATTTTTTATACTTGCTTTAATTTCTGCAATTCTTTTCTCCGTTAATTCTTCTAAACAAGTTGAATATATTAAAGGTTGAATACTTCCTCCTTCGTATTGTGAAGTTTCAAATTTGCAATGCGAATCACGGAATTTTACCCAGTCTTTTTCCGCTTGAATCAGCAATGGTTTTTCGTTTTTATCCAAAATAGACAGTAGTTCTTTATAAACTTTGTTCAGTTCTGTATCAGCTTTTTTGTAATTGGCATAAGCGGTTTCATTCATTTCAGCTTGTGTCTGGGCAAATGAATTGTTGCAAAAACAGAATAGGAGTAGAGTGATGAAATAGTGTTTTTTGTTCATTGGGGAAATTAGTTTGAAATTAGGAATGCCAATTAGTTGGGAGACTTCACGGTCTAGGGTTAATTCTTAGTTATTTCAATTCCATTACATTCTTCTTTATTCAAGATGAATATTTTATGATTATCTAAAGTGCTATAAATATATTTATCACTTACAAAACCTAAAAATTTAAGGCAATTTGGATCGTTTATTTGAGGTTTATTTTTAGAGTTTATAATATCAAAATATTCTTTTTTTTGATTTAAGTAGATTTTTAAACTCTCAATTTTACCGTTTGAAAAACAAGCGATTGGAAAAAAAGTTAAGAAATGTCCAATGAAAAATCTTAATAAAACATTGGTTATTTTTGATTTTATATATGGAAAATTAACAAATCGATACAACAAATAATAAGAAAAAATAAGAGAAACTATTGACCAATAAAGAATGTTTTTTTCGTGGTTTTCAATAAAGATTGATAATAAACCTGTGATTACAATTATCCATATTGGAATCAAAGTTAGCGCACCAATAAGTACTTTCTTTTTATGTGGCCATTCTTCATTTATTTCAATAAAGAAATCTATGTCTTTAGAGTCATTGTTTAAGAAAGAAGAATGTAAAATATATTGTCCAGTAATCATATTGACAACAAAATATGCCTGTGAAATCATTAATGGATATACAAAATTCTTAGGTATATCATATATTGAAATAAAACTAAATACATTAATATCAAAGGTACTCCAGAATCCAATTAGGTATAATGAACCGCAAATAAATAAATAAGTTAACAGAATTGTTGAAATTGGTATATATTTTATTAAATCTTTCAATTTGACTTTTTGATTTAGTTATAGTAAACTTGTGTATATGTCTGACAAATTTCAGATTTTTTATTTGTGCTAAAATTAATAATAAAGTATTAAAAATCATTACAATAACTTGTAATTTTTCTTACTTTATAATTAAAAAAAAACAACAACCCCAACATTTTCAGCGCTACCGCTAAAAGTGTTGGGGTTGTATATTAATTATTTGATTTTATAATTGAGAGGAACGGGCGTCATCTCATATCGAGAGCAACAAATAGCATTGCTTCGTTCCTCTCAATTACAATGTTTTCAAAACTGAAAACTGCTACTGAACACTGAACACTAATTTATCCTTCTATTTTCGCGCTCAGCTCAAACCAGCGTTCTTCTTTTTCTTCAATTTTAGAAATAATGCTTTCCAGTTCTTTGGCTTTTTGCTCAATATCGGCATCGGCTACTTTTCCGTCAGAGAATAGTTGTTCGATTTTGATTTTTTCGATTTCCAAATCTTTGATGTCACGTTCTATTTTTTGATATTCTTTTTGCTCATTGAAAGTTAAATTTCCAGTCGGATTGTTTTGTTTCCAATCTTTCTTCTCGGCTTTGTTTTCTTCTTTCTGAGCCACATCAGTGCTGTCTTCATAAGCTCTGAAATCAGAATAGTTTCCGGGGAAATCTTCAATTATTCCTTGGCCTCTAAAGATGAATAAGTGATCTACGATTTTATCCATAAAATAACGGTCGTGAGAAACCACCAATAAACAACCCGGATAATCCAAAAGGAAACTTTCTAAAACGTTTAGCGTTACGATATCCAAATCATTCGTTGGCTCATCGAGAATCAGGAAGTTCGGATTCTGAATCAAAACCGTACATAAGTACAAACGTTTCAATTCGCCACCACTCAGTTTTTCGACATAATCGTGTTGTTTTTTACGGTCAAAAAGAAAACGCTCCAGCAATTGTCCCGCCGAAATGATTTTTCCTTTTGTCAACGGAATGTATTCACCGTATTCTTTAATGATATCGATTACTTTTTGTCCCGGTTTTGGGTTAATCCCGCTTTGGGTATAATAACCAATTTTTATGGTGTCTCCTTTAATGACTTTTCCGCTGTCCAAAGGAAGTGTGCCTGTCAATAAATTTAAGAAAGTCGATTTTCCTGTTCCGTTTTTTCCAATAATTCCGATGCGTTCCCCTCGTTGGAAATCGAAAGTGAAATCATCCAAGATAATTTTGTCTTTGAATTTTTTGGTGATTTTGTGTAGCTCAATAATCTTGCTACCCATGCGCTCCATGTTGATTTCGAGTTCAACTTTGTTCTCTCGACGACGGTTTTGCGCTTTTTCTTTAATCACATAAAAATCATCCTGACGCGATTTCGATTTGGTTGTTCTCGCCTTAGGCTGGCGACGCATCCATTCTAATTCTTTTACGAAAAGGTTTTGCGCCTTATCGACACTCGCACTTTCAGAGGCGATGCGCTCTTCTTTTTTCTCTAAATAATACGAGTAATTTCCTTTGTATTGGTATAATTTACCGTTGTCCAGTTCGATGATTTCATTACAAACGCGCTCCAAGAAGAAACGGTCGTGTGTTACCATAAACAACGTAATATTTTCTTTGGCAAAATAACTTTCCAGCCATTCAATCATCTCTAAATCCAAGTGATTCGTAGGTTCATCCAGTATTAATAAATCGGGACGATTAATAAGGATGATGGCTAGAGACAAACGTTTTTTCTGTCCACCCGAAAGATTTTTTACTTTCAGTTTGAAGTCTTCCAACTTCAGTTTGAACAAAATTTGTTTGTATTGGGTTTCAAAATCCCAAGCATTGTGCTGATCCATTCCGTCGAAAGCTTTTTGGTACGCCTCTTCGTCTTCAGGATTTTCTAATGCTTTTTCGTAAGCCTCAATTACTTTCAGGATTTCATTATCCGAAGCAAAAATACTTTCTTCAATCGTAAGTTCGTCCTGCAAATTATTGTCTTGCGACAAAAAAGCCATTCGAATCCCTTTTCTCAAAATTACTTGTCCCGTATCCGGTTCGTCTAAACCGTTAATGATGCTCATAATTGTGGTTTTTCCAGAGCCGTTTTTGGCTATGAAGGCAATTTTTTGGTCTTTATTGATTCCAAACGAAATGTTTTCAAAAAGGGTTCTCTCACCAAAAGATTTGGAGATATTTTCAACAGATAAGTAATTCACTTTGTAGAGTATGTGTTATAAATGATAAGATATGCATACGCTGTAAAACATAACTTTTTTGCAAAAGTACACTATTTCATTGATTTGCGAATGCTTTATTGTGTTGTGCTTTGGACTTCTGTAGTTTGAAGTTGAGTTTTCAAATACCGACTCAGATTTATTTCATGCAGTTTTTGAGGGATATTGAGTATTGGTTTCAGTGCTAAACGTTCGTTTGTTAAATAATAGTGTATGCCATCGGAAGTAGTAATGGCTTCAATTTGATGAAAGGGAAGTTTTAAGTTTATCCGTCGTTTGTTTCCGGATGAAAAATCATTATTTCTGAAATTATAGAGAAGGTATAAAAAAGGTTTTCCATTTTTGGTATAACCACAAAGGACAATTTTTTTGTGTTCTGGAAAATAAGATGCACCAGTTACGAGACCTTTTATGTTCAAGGAATATTTTCGTTTGGCTATATGATTTCCGGCACTGTTGGGCACAGCGTAAATCGTTGTTTGTTGCGTTTTCCATTCCTTGGTAAACAAATAAATACTATCCGGAAAGGCTAAAAATGCTTCGCAATCAAAATTAGTCGAATTGCCGCGTTGTGGACTGAAATCAGTTTGGTTTTCATACGAAAAAGCAATGGTATCGCAAATGGGTTTTTTGCTATAAAGACTGTTTTTACCAATTTTTAAGATATGGAGGTTGGTTCTGTTGCCTTGATAGTTATTTCCAAAATCTCCGATGTAAATATTGTTTTCATCTTGTGTGATTGCTTCCCAATCTTGATTGATGACTTTATCTAAAATGATTTTTTTTCTGATTTTCCCTAATGAATCCATTCCGTAAAGTGTAGTGTCATGGTCATCATTGTGTGTCCATAAAAGGGAATCAAAAACGATAAGTCCAGAAGTTTCTTTAATGGAATCTGAAATAATAGTAGATTGTTCGGGTTTTAATTTGGTTTTTTGATACAGACAGTTTCCGTAATTTATACTTGCTTTGGGGTTAAAGTTTTTAGCCAATGGATCGGTACAGCCACTTATTTGGGAATAGCCAAAGCTAGAGATGAAACATAGAATCAGGAAATATATTTTCATGGATACGATTTAGAACTTCTGTTGCATCAAAAATAAGACAATAGTTTTAGACCGCATAATTACGTTTGGAGTGCTTTTTTTGGCTGCATATTTAGTAAACTATCTTATAAAATCTTACGATTTATTGCTTTTAGACTTTAATACATTAGAATATGAATAAAAATGATGTGGGAATTTATAACACTCTCCAAAAAAATGGTAATTTCGTTTTTTATAAATAAAATTGCATTCCTAAATTAACAGTTTCTGTTTCAATGGAAAGAGGAGTATTAGGTTAATTTAAAAATTTTAAAAACTAAATTAAAGGAGTTTTATAGATGTATTTAAGTTATGTTTAAAATAATTTAACTCTGAATTAATTAGTAATTTCGCAAACAGAAAAAAAGAAACCTCTTTAAGGTTGTTATAAATATGGCAAAATTTGAATTGAAACTTCCAAGAATGGGAGAAAGTGTTGCAGAAGCAACCATTACAAATTGGTTGAAGCAAGTTGGGGACAAGATAGAAGCTGATGAAGCGGTGCTTGAAGTGGCAACGGATAAGGTGGATAGCGAAGTGCCTAGCGAAGTTTCGGGTGTTTTAGTGGAACAATTATTTGGTAAAGATGAATTGGTTCAAGTAGGGCAAACAATTGCTATTATTGAAACTGAAGGAGGACAACAAGTGGAAGTGAAGCAGGAAGAGGTTTCTACTCCAGCTGAAGTGCAAGTGAAACCGGAAGTTATTGCCGAAGTTGAAAAAACGGTGACAATTGCCAAAGAAAGTGTTCAAGCCCCAACGGATTACTCGGATTCTGAAAAATTTCTGTCTCCATTGGTGAAAAATATTGCCAAAGAAGAGGGGATTTCAATAGAAGAACTGGAAACGGTTTCGGGAACGGGAAAAGATGGACGCGTGACCAAGAATGATATTTTGTCTTATGTTGAAAATAGAAAAACGAATGTTGCGAGTCCAAAAGTAGTGGCTCCGGCTCCTGTTAAGCAACAATCGGCTCCAGTTTCAATTAGTGGAGGTGATGAAATCATTGAGATGGACCGCATGCGAAAATTGATTTCGGGATACATGATGACTTCTTTGCAAACATCGGCACACGTACAATCCTTTATTGAAGTTGATGTGACGAATCTAGTGAAATGGAGAGATAAAAATAAAGTAATTTTTGAAAAGAGGGAAGGAGAGAAATTAACTTTTACGCCGATTTTCATGGAGGCAGTAGCCAAAGCTTTGAAAGATTTTCCTGGAATGAATATTTCTGTCGAAGGCGATTATATTATCAAAAAGAAAAACATAAACCTTGGTATGGCAGCTGCACTGCCTAACGGAAATCTTATTGTTCCGGTAATAAAAAATGCAGATCAATTGAATTTGGTTGGAATGGCAAAAGCGGTAAATGATTTGGCAAACCGTGCCAAAACTGGTAAGCTGAAACCAGATGATACGCAAGGAGGAACTTATACCGTGACGAACGTGGGAACTTTCGGGAGTGTTTTTGGGACACCTATCATAAACCAGCCACAAGTAGGCATTCTTGCTTTGGGAGCCATTCGTAAAATGCCAGCAGTTATTGAAACTCCAGAAGGGGATTTTATAGGAATTCGCCAAAAAATGTTCCTGTCCCATAGTTATGATCACAGGGTTATTGATGGAGCTTTAGGAGGGCATTTTGTAAAAAGGGTAGCGGAATATTTAGAAGCTTTTGATGTAGATAGAGATTTTTAAAATCTAAAATATAGCATAAGACCCGATAGTTTTTTTAATGCTATCGGGTTTTCTTTTTTGTATCGAAATGAACTTTAAATCATAAAGGTTAAAATAAAATAACTCAAATATTTATATTTGTGCTCATTCAAAATTAAAAAATGGAACTTAAACTTAATAAACCAATTTGTTTTTTCGATTTGGAAACCACTGGGATTGATATCGGAAAAGATCGAATTGTTGAAATTTCAATATTTAAAGTATATCCGAACGGAAATAAAGAAAGTAAAACGTGGTTGGTTAATCCAACGATTCCTATTCCTCCTCAAACGACTGCTGTTCATGGTATAACGGATGAGAAAGTGGCGAATGAGCCGACTTTCAATGAACTGGCGACTCAGGTTCACAATATGATTAAGGATAGTGATTTGGGAGGTTTCAATTCAGATCGATTTGATATTCCGTTGTTGGCAGAAGAGTTGCTTCGTGCTGGAGTGGATTTTGACATGAAAAATCGCGTTTCGGTTGATGTTCAGACTATTTTTCATAAAATGGAAGAGCGAACTTTAAGTGCGGCTTTGAAATTCTATTGCGGACAAAATTTGGATAATGCACACTCTGCCGAAGCAGATACGATGGCGACTTATGAGATTTTGAAAGCACAATTGGATCGTTATCCAGAGCTAGAGAATGACGTGAAATTACTTTCGGAATTTTCTACCCGAAAAAAAATTGCTGATTTTGCAGGCATGATTGCTTTTGATAAAGAAGGGGAAGAAGTTTTTTCTTTTGGAAAACATAAAGGGATGAAAGTGGAAAAAATATTAGAAACAGAGCCCGGATATTTTAACTGGATTCAAAATGCAGATTTTCCGTTGTATACCAAAAAGGTGCTTACGGCTATAAAATTGAGGAAATTAAACACGAAATAGTGTTCGGTATGCAGTGTCCCGTTTACAGATTGACACTAACCGCTGATCACTGAATACTGATTACTAAAAAATGAAAATAATCTGCATCGGTAGAAATTATACCAATCATATAGAAGAATTGCAGAATGAACGGCCAACGGAACCAGTTATTTTTATGAAGCCGGATTCGGCAATCTTGCTAAAACAACATCCGTTTGTGATTCCGGAGTTTTCGGATGAGATTCATCATGAAATCGAAATTATCGTAAAAATTAATAAGGTAGGAAAGTATATTGATGCTAAGTTTGCGTCTAAGTATTATGACGAAATTAGTGTTGGTATCGATTTTACGGCTCGTGATTTACAACAAAAATTAAAAACCAAAGGTTTGCCTTGGGAAATTGCCAAAGCATTTGATGGATCGGCAGTTATTGGAGATTTTTTACCAAAAGAGCAATTTAGTTCATTAGAAAATCTTACTTTTGAATTAACTAATAATGGAAATACAGTTCAAAAGGGAAATTCCAGTTATATGTTGTGGAAAATTGATGAGCTCATTTCGTATGTTTCTCAATTTTTCACGTTAAAAATTGGAGACATTATTTTTACGGGAACCCCTGCAGGAGTGAACGTTGTTAAACCAGATGATGTTTTAGAAGGATATTTAGAAGGACAAAAACTATTTAGAATACAAGTAAAATAATGGCTTTACATTACAACCTTTCAAAAGTGTACGCACTTTCAGACAACGACACAGAATTTGTAAACGAAATTCTGACCTTGTTCGTTACCGAAGTTCCAGAAGATTTATTGCAAATTAAAGAAGGAATAAAAAAGAAAGATCATAAACATGCCTATGCTTATGCTCATAAAATTAAACCTACACTGGACCTACTGGGGATGACTGTGGCTTTTGAAGAAATTCTTCAGGTAGAAGCATGGACAAAGGCAGAAGGTAAAAAGAAAGATATAGAAGATACTTTCAAAAGTATTAAAGATCAAATAAGCGATGCGGTCAAAGAAATCAAAAAAGACTTTGATTTGTAATTAACATTGATTTTTTACGACAAATTTTAAAATTCAACATTCATTTCTTTATGGGTGTTGAATTTTGTTATAAAATAACCTCAGGAAAATAACAGAATAAAAAATGAAAGCAACCATAATTACTATTGGTGACGAAATTTTAATTGGACAAATTGTAGATACGAATTCGGCTTTTATAGCAAAGTCATTAGATAAAATTGGTGTTGAAATCAAAGAGATGATTTCGATAAGTGATGATAAAGAACATATTTTAAATACTTTTTCAAAACTTCAAAATACGGTTGATTTAGTTATCATAACAGGCGGTTTGGGTCCGACAAAAGACGATGTGACCAAGAAAACTTTTTGTGATTATTTTGGGGATGAGTTGGTTGTTAATGAGTCGGTTTTGGTTCATGTCACGCAGTTGATTGAAGGATTTTATAAGCGCACCGTTACACAGATTAATAAAGATCAAGCTTTGGTCCCTTCTAAATGTACTGTGCTTCATAATCAAGTGGGTACAGCACCGGGAATGTGGATGAAGAAGGAAAATACTGTTTTTATTTCACTGCCTGGTGTTCCTTATGAGATGAAATATTTAGTGGAGCATGAAATCATTCCAAAGGTGGTAGAAGAATTTCATCGTCCTTACATTATCCACAAAACAATTCTTACCTATGGGCAAGGGGAGAGTATGGTGGCAGAACGTATTGAGGATTGGGAAAACAGTCTTCCTGAGTTTTTGAAGCTGGCCTATCTACCAAGTCCAGGAAGAGTGCGTTTGCGTATTTCAGGGAAAAGTACCGATAAGGTTTTTTTGGAGAATAGGATTGAGGAATATGTCCTTTCTTTAAATACAATTATTGGTGATATAATTGTAGGATATGAGGAAGACGAAACCATTGAAGTCATTATTGGTAAAATGCTCAAAAAGCAACATAAAACCATTGCTACGGCCGAAAGTTGTACAGGTGGTTCTATTGCGGGATTATTAACTTCGGTTGCGGGTGCTTCTGATTATTTTAAAGGAAGTGTGGTTTCATATGCTACCGAAGCTAAAATTAATGTTTTGGATATCCCAGAAGATGTCATTAAACAATTTTCGGTGGTTAGTGCCGAAGTGGCTTCGGCTATGGCGGTGAGTGTGAAAAAGTTAATGAAAACAGATTATGCCCTAGCGACTACCGGAAATGCCGGACCGACAAAAGGAGAGGGTGATGCTGAAATTGGCTCTGTTTTTATCGCTTTGGCAACCCCAGAGGGAGTAATTGTCGAGGAGTTTAATTTTGGTCAACCCCGTGAAAAAGTGATAGATAGAGCAGTGTATAAAAGTTTGGAAATCTTACAGAAAGAAATTTCAAAAAATGTGTTGTAATTTTTTGTTTCATCCGTTTATTTTTCTTTTCTTTGCACCCTGATTTTGAATAACGATAAAAGATAAGCATAATGTCAAGAGTTTGTGACCTTACAGGTAAAAGAGCGATGGTAGGAAATAACGTTTCTCACGCTATGAATAAAACTAAGAGAAAATTTTCTGTAAACTTAGTTAAAAAGCGTTTTTATCTTCCAGAAGAAGATAGATGGATTACTCTTAG
>JALRGT010000004.1:0-132339 GCA_023259675.1 Flavobacterium sp. | reverse complement strand
ATCTACGATAAAAACAATTAACAAAAATGGAATTGCTGCTGTTTTGAAAAAAGCACAGACACAAGGATTTATTAAATAATCTTTTTCCAAAATAAATATATAGCAAGATGGCAAAGAAAGGTAATAGAATTCAGGTAATTTTAGAATGTACTGAACACAAAACATCAGGTGTTGCAGGTACTTCAAGATACATAACAACAAAGAACAAAAAAAATACACCAGATAGATTAGAGATTAAAAAATTTAATCCAGTTTTGAAGCGTGTAACTGTTCACAAAGAAATTAAATAATAATTAGAGATTTTAATAATAAATCTCAAATGGAAACATTTAGAGATTTTATTAAGATTTAAATAACATTTGAATCATGGCAAAGAAAACCGTAGCATCGTTACAGACATCTTCAAAGAGATTATCAAAAGCCATCAAAATGGTGAAATCTCCTAAAACAGGTGCATATACATTCGTAGAATCAATTATGGCTCCTGAAGCAGTTGATGAATTCTTGAAAAAGAAATAATTTACTATACAGTATATAGAAAAGCTACTTTCACTCGGAAGTAGCTTTTTTATTTTCTATATTTACCCTTAAAAAAACGTATTGGTTCCCAGAGCCCTTACATCATTTTTATACTTCAAAATACAATGAGTTTTTTTAAAAAAATATTTTCATCAGAAAAAAAAGAGTCTTTGGACAAAGGACTTGAAAAAACAAAAACAACTTTCTTTTCCAAGTTAGGGAAAGCCATTGCGGGTAAATCAAAGGTTGACGATGACGTCTTGGATAATTTGGAGGAAATTCTTGTTTCTTCAGATGTAGGTGTCGATACGACCCTAAAAATCATAACACGTATAGAAAAACGCGTTTCGGAAGATAAATATTTGGGTACTGATGAACTCAATCAAATTTTACAAGAAGAGATTGCGGCTTTATTATCTGAGACCAACTCAGGAGAAGCAACTGAATTTGTAATACCAATCCAAACAAAACCGTATGTTTTAATGGTTGTTGGGGTAAATGGTGTTGGAAAAACGACAACCATCGGAAAATTGGCTTATCAATTCAAAAAGCAAGGATACAAAGTGGTTTTAGGCGCAGCAGATACGTTTAGAGCGGCAGCTATTGACCAATTGCAAATCTGGGCAGATAGAGTAGGTGTTTCCATTGTAAGACAAAATATGGGAAGTGATCCTGCTTCTGTAGCGTTTGATACGTTACAATCGGCAGTGGCGCAAGAGGCAGATATAGTTATTATAGATACAGCTGGACGTTTGCATAATAAAATCAACTTGATGAATGAGTTAACCAAAGTGAAACGTGTCATGCAAAAAGTGGTTGCCGATGCTCCACATGATGTATTATTGGTTTTGGATGGTTCTACCGGTCAAAATGCTTTTGAGCAAGCCAAACAATTCACTGCTGCTACCGAAGTGACTTCGCTTGCCGTAACCAAGTTAGACGGAACTGCCAAAGGCGGTGTCGTTATCGGTATTTCTGACCAATTTCAAATTCCAGTTAAATACATTGGAGTTGGAGAAGGAATTGAAGACTTACAGGTCTTTAATAAGTATGAGTTTGTAGATAGTTTCTTTAAATAAGATTTTTGATATGAATTTTTCTTTTTTTAAAAATTGGCCTCCTATATATTTCTATTTGGTAAGTATAGTTAGTTTTGTTCTGTCGAATATAATCAGAGATAAAAATCTGGTTTTCTATTATATCTTATTGGTTGCTGGAACTGTTTTTTTTGTATTTGGACTCACCAAAAGAATAAAAAACAAATAGAAATTATTGTTATAAATCACAGCTGCTTTTTCAAAATTCAGAATGTGCAAAAGTTGGAAGTGCCTTTATAAAATAATTGGTTACCAATAGCCCTAGCCCTGATAGAAGCGGTATCTCCCGATTTAGAAAAACAAGGCTTTTTTTGCCGTAGTTTTTGTTAATAGGGAATAAAGCGGATAGCAGGATATAGCTCCTAAAAAAACTTTATTTATGAAAAATATATTTAGAATTCTTATCCTTTCTCTCTTTTTTGTTTCTTGTCAGCAAAAGATAAAACCTGCTGATATTGCCAAAATTAATGGGTATTGGGAAATTGAAAAAGTAGTTTTTGAAGAAGGGAAAGACAAGGATTATAAGATGAACGAAAGTTACGATTATTTTAAAATAGACGCCAACAATAAAGGAATTCGAAAGAAAGTGATGCCGCAATTAGACGGGACTTTTTTAGTAAACGATACCTATGAAAATGTCACTGTTACATTTAAGAATGACAAAGTATATTTGAATTATAGTACTCCTTATGCCAAGTGGAGCGAGGAATTACTTACTTTGAACGATGATGAATTAATAGTTGTGAATTTAGAAAAAAAGGAATATCATTATAAAAAAACGGGAGCGATAAACTTGACAGGAGATGGCGAAAAGACTAAATAATCAAAGTACGATTGGAGATGTGTTGAAGCAAATTATTCAGGTGAATAAATTGCAAGCGGGAATGGATCAAATTGATGTGAAAGATGCCTGGAAAAACTTGATGGGGAATGGTGTGAATAGTTATACTCGAAATGTGGTTTTGAAAGGAAGTACTTTGTATGTCGAGCTGACTTCGTCGGTTTTGCGAGAAGAATTGAGTCACGGAAAATCTAAAATTATAACAATGATCAACGAAGAACTACGACGTGACGTGGTTAGGGATGTGGTTTTGAGGTAATGATTTTAGATTGTTGATTAACGATTTAATATTTCATATTTTTGGCATTGTAAATAAAAAAATCCCGCTTCAAAAAACGGGATTTTCTGTTTTTATACTTTTAAATCTGAATTCAAAAATCTAAAATCATATATCTGAAATTTAAAACTGCTCTCTACCTGCAAAATGGAAAGCACTTTCGATAGCGGCATTTTCATCGCTATCTGAGCCATGAACGGCATTTTCTCCAAGTGAAGTTGCGTATATTTTACGGATTGTGCCTTCGGCAGCATCAGCAGGATTGGTAGCACCAATTAAAGTTCTAAAATCTTCAACAGCATTTTCTTTTTCTAAAATTGCTGCTACAATAGGTCCACTGGACATAAATTGAACTAATTCTCCGTAGAAAGGTCTTTCGTCATGAACGGCATAAAAAGCTTTAGCATCAGCAACAGTCAATTGCGTTAATTTAAGGGATACGATTTTGAAACCTGCATTGGTTATCATTGCCAATATATTTCCGATGTGTCCGTTTGCGACAGCATCAGGTTTAATCATTGTAAACGTTCTATTTGTAGCCATTTTGGTTTATTTAATTTGGTTGCAAAAATAGAACTTTTTTATGAATTGATTTTTAATAATTCATCATTAAAAAGATTAGATATTGGATTTTATGTCTTTTTATCCAAAATTTAAACCTTAATAAATATTTTGTTTTTGAATAAATAGCCCAAAAGAAGCGTCCACAATCCAGCATAAATTAATGCGAAAACTAAAGAAGCATTCATTGGATTATTAAAAAAGGGTTGAATGCCTGCAGAATATAAATAGTCAAGTAGATTGGTTTGTTCGTTAATTATTTTTGGATTTGGAAAAGTAATCATTCCCATGGCTTGAGGAATTATTTCAGAAAGAAAGAATACAATCATTGGATTCACTCCCCAAATAAGAAATAATTTAGTTCCTTTTTTATAATTGACAATATCGATGCAATAATATAAAATCGCCAAAGATAGAGAGGCTAAACCTGCGGTATATAAAACGTAGGAACTGCTCCAAAGAACTTTGTTTATTGGGGAAATTATATTCCAAAGTAATCCCAAACTAATTAATGTAACTCCTGAAATTACCATTTTTTTTGCAATTTCAATTTTTAACAAAGAACTGTTAAGTAATTGTCCAACAAGCAATCCAATTATTCCAGTCACAATGGATGGTATTGTGCTTAAAACACCTTCTGGATCCCATGTCTTGGTTACCTCCCACATATGTCCTTTTAACAAAAAAGTATCAACCCATGCTGCCAGGTTGGTTCCTTTTTCTAAGTTAGTGATTTCAAATCCTGGAGCGGGAACTAATGTTAATAATCCCCAATAACCCAATAGTAACAGAATTGCCACTAGAAATTGGATATTTTTTGTGCTTTTTAAATATAACAGGGTGATTATAAAATAAACAATTCCGATACGCTGAAGCACACCCGGTAGTCTCACGTTTTGATAAGCTTCAATACCGCTATAAGCCAAAAAGAGATAAAGTACAAAAAGAAAAACTGCCAGATACGTTTTTGTTTTGGAGTTGAAATTACCCATTAAAGCATAACCCGCAGCAGCTGTTATAGCAAGTTTTCCTATTAGTAGCGGAATTCCTTCTAGTCCAAAAAGTTGAATTTTGGAGAAAAAATTAAAAAACACACCCAAACAAAACATCCGTAAAGAACGGACCATTATTTTATTAAAAGTTTCTTTGTTATATATTTTGGTAGGCATTGCAAAGGAAACAGCAACTCCCATAATAAAAATAAAGAATGGAAAAACTAAATCGGTGGGTGTGCAACCATTCCATTCGGAATGAAGTAGAGGCGGATATACGGTTGCCCAACTCCCTGGATTATTGACAATAGTCATTAATAAAATGGTTAATCCTCTAAATACATCAAGGGAAATAAGGCGTTCTTTTGGCATTTTTTAGGTAGAAGTTGAAATGAATAGTTCTGTGTTTAGGGAAGTATAATTATATTGAAATTATCTTCCAAAGGTTTTAGTTGGTCTATTAAATTAGGAATCAGTTGGTCTCCGCTTTCTAAATAAAATTCCGAAAAATTGGCTTGACGTTCCTGTAAACTTTGGTTCGGAAACAATTCGTTTTGCAAATCGGTAATACGTTCCAATACCTCACCCAGTTTCCTTTTTTGAGCTTTAAGTAGCCTTTTTTCTAAATTTCCCAATCCTTTCAGTTGCTTTGTCTCTTGTGCTTTCACAGCTCCCGAGAAAGAAGGATCTGTTTGATTTGATTTGTCATAAAGTGCCTCAAATTGTTTATGTAATTGGTCTTTAAGCGGCGATAAATCGATTGAGAATTCAGATAACTGCTGTGTTTTATGATTCAGTAATTGCGATTGTTTCAAAAATAAATCAGACCAATTCAGGTTCAATTTATCTGCTTTTTTTGCTTGTTTTTCGGTTGCCAATAAAACAGAATTTCTCAACAAAAGAATTGGAAAAGTAACGTTTACGGCATTGAAAAAAGATTTTAATTCTAACCAATACGCTATTTCTCCACCACCGCCAATGTAGCATAAATTAGGAAGAATCACTTCCTGATACAAGGGACGCATAATCACATTGGGACTGAATTTTTCGGGATGTTTTTCCAGTAGTTCCAGAATCGTTTCTTCCGAAAATTCAATTTTGGTGTTGTTGACCATGAATTTTCCATTTTCAAAAATGATTCGTTCCCGTAAATCATCCTCGATGTAGAATAAATTGATTTCACGAGGATTGACCTGAACAACATAATCTTTGAGTTTTTCGGCGGTTTCAGCCACTAATTTATGGGACGATTGATATAGTAATTCTTCTTTTATAAAAGGAATGAAATTTCGTTTTAATTCTGTATCATCGGCATCCAATATAACCAATCCATATTCACCGAATAAGGCATTGGCCAAATATCGTGTAGCGTCGGCTAAATTTTCGTGTTGCAGATAAGCTTCTTGAAAAAGTTTTTTTAAGGTATTTGCATTGGTTCCGGATCCTAATTCTTGTTCGTAGATTTCAAAGAATTCTAATAATCCTTCGGTGGATAATCTACCAACTGGCCCAGTACTTGCTGCATTCCAATGGAATTTTTTTCCTTTGAAATTGAAATAATTAATTTCTTCAAAATCATGGTCTTCAGTTGCCATCCAATAGATGGGGACAAAATTATAGCGGGGGTATTTTGTTTTTAACTCTGTAGTTAAATTTATCGTCGAAATGATTTTGTACAGGAAATACAATGGACCACTGAATAAATTCAACTGATGACCCGTTGTAACCGTAAAGGTATTCGAACTGGTTAAAGCTGAAATATTAAGTTTGGTCAAAGCAGAAATATCAATGTTTTGGTATTGCTTTTGTAAAACGGAAACCAAAGTTGTTCGATAAGAATCATTGAAATTAATTTGCTTCTCCTCAATTTGGGATTCAAAATTTTCTAATGTTGGAAATCTATTGTATAGAGGCTGTAAATTCGGTTTTAGGTCTAAATAATCTTTCATTAAAGAAGAAAAATATCCGGAATTTTTATAGCTGATACAGTCGTTAGGCATATGGAAATTTATTTGAGGTAAAAATACCTAAAATTATTGGAACAAAATATATTTGTTACTTTTGAAAATTAATTTCAAAATTTATAACAATATATAATGCTACACATGAAGGTAAATCCCGTTCAAGAAAAAGTTAATTCCTTAAAACACGTCCTATTCGGTAGTCTAATTGGAACAACAATTGAATTTTTTGATTTCTATATTTATGCCAATGCCGCCGTTTTGGTTTTTCCGCAATTATTTTTTCCTGATGCAGATAGTACCAATTCCACTTTAGAATCTCTGGCGACGTTTTCGATCGCTTTTCTTTCACGTCCTCTTGGTTCAGCAGTTTTTGGACATTACGGTGATAAAGTGGGGCGTAAAGTGACTTTGGTTGTCGCTTTGTTAACCATGGGAATTTCGACAGTGAGTATAGGGTTTTTGCCTGGTTATGCCAGTATTGGTATTGCGGCCCCTTTGTTGTTGATGTTGTGTCGATTTGGCCAAGGTGTCGGATTAGGTGGCGAATGGGGAGGTGCGGTATTACTGGCCATTGAAAACGCTCCACCCAACAAACGCGCTTGGTACGGAATGTTTCCGCAATTGGGAGCACCAATCGGGTTATTACTTTCAGGAGGTACTTTTTTGATTTTAACTGATACCATGAGTAGCGAAGATTTTATGGATTATGGGTGGAGAATACCCTTTTTAGCCAGTTCGCTTTTGGTTTTAATTGGTTTTTATATCCGTTTGAAAATAACCGAAACTCCTGCTTTCGAAAATTCAAAAATAGAACAGGAAGAAGTGAAAATTCCGTTTGTTACTTTGTTTAAGTCCTATAAAAACGAGTTGATTTTTGGAACATTTGCTGCTATTACCACCTTTTTGGTTTTTTATCTAATGACCGTTTTTACCTTAAGTTGGGCCACTTCAGATTTGGGGTATACCAAAAGGGATTTTCTTTTAATTCAACTGTTTTCAGTGTTGTTTTTTGCTTTTTTTATACCAGTTTCCGCGGTTGTAGCCGATAAAATTGGACGTCGAAAAATGCTTATTGTCGCTACAGCTGCCATTGCTCTTTTTGGCTTTACTTTTTCATTTTTCTTAAATTCTGGAAGCACAATTTTGGTGACCTTGTTTTTATGTACCGGAATGGCCTTAATGGGATTTACTTATGGTCCTTTGGGAACTTTTTTATCCGAATTATTTCCTACAACCGTTCGGTATTCCGGGGCTTCATTAACTTTTAATATGGCTGGAATTATCGGTGCTGCTTTTGCACCTATGATTGCGATTTGGTTGGCAACCCATTATAGTTTGACGTATGTTGGGTTTTACTTGACCATAGCGGCCTGTATCTCTTTATTTTCGTTATTGGTAATCAGTAAAAAAGAGCATAAGTTTTAGGTTAGTTAACCACAAAGTTTTCGAAGATTTACACAAAGAGCGCAAAGGTTATTAGACTTTGCGCTCTTTTTAGTATTTAAGTTTATCGTTTTAAACTAAAATGTCCTTTGTATTCTTTTCCGTCAGTTCGGGTAATTATAAACCAGTAATCAGTAGCGGGCAGTTCTTGATTATTGAATTGACCAGTCCAAGATGAGTTTGGAGAAAGTTCTTTTAATAATTTTCCATAGCGGTCAAATATTTTGATTGTCATGTTTTTTTCGGTTTCAGAAAATTTGATTTTCCAGGTATCATTGTACCCATCTCCATTTGGGGTGAAATATTTTGGGTACATTAATAAAAAAACGTTTTCTGTTGCAGTTCCACAGCCATTTTTATCTCTTACTTGAACCGTATATTGTCCGCTTATTACGTTCGAGAATTCATTACTGTCCTGGAAATGTATGCCGTCTATGGAATATTCGAAATCTCCTTCTCCTGTGACGAATACTTTAATGGTGTTTTCATTGTCTGTCCAGTCTTGTGTTTCTATGGAAGTAATTGAAGCAATAGTCGATTTTTTTACCTTGAAATCTTTAGTACTTGAACAGGAAACCAAGTCGTAATTATTGGTTACGGTAACCCAATAATTACCTGGATTTTGAATGGTTATGGTTGAGGAACTTTCTCCAGTTGACCAAAGATAATTATCGTATCCCGCTCCTGCATTTATCGTGATAGAACTGCCTTCACAAATAGGCATAATATCATCAATTGGGATAATAGGTTTGCTGTATAAGTTTAAACTTAATTCGACGACTTGATGACAACCGTTAGGAGAATCGATTCGGACAAATAAGGTATAAGAACCAGTAGGTAGAACGTAATTACTGATATTATTGACTTTGTTATTTGCTATTTGGTTTTCAGCTGCATCTAGTGAAGTATAGTAGGAAAAACTATTTCCTGTTGGATTTGCTATCAAATCTGGATTGAAAACAGAAAGATTGATGGTTTCTTTTCCATCATTGTTCTCATCGCAGAATTCTGCGACAAAATTAATCGCGTTTAAAGTATTGATTAAAACGGTTGTAATAGCTGTTTTATTTATGCTCTCACAACCATTTATAGTTTGTGTAGCATAATAAGTTGTGTTGTCACTTATAAGTGTTGTGTCTGGAATTTCAATATTCGAACTATTGTACCATTTAATGTTAGTTCCCGTAATTTCGATATCATTTAAAGTAGCATTTTGTGTACTACAAAAACTTTGATTGCTGGCTGCTGCTGGGGCTGCAGTGTTTTGAATGTTTACCAATACAGCTATCCTTTCACTTTCACAGCCGTTTATAGTTTGTGAAGCATAATAAGTAATACCATCTTGTAATGAAGTAGTATTGGCAAGGAAATTTCCATTACTTAAAGCATCGTACCATTTTATGTTTTGTCCTGTAATTACAATGTTATTAATTGTTGCATTTTGTTGAATACAGAACGTTTGGGGAGTGTTAGCTGTTGGAAGTGGTTGACTAGTAATAGTTATGGTTTGGTTTTGATTGACAGAATTTCCATTTCCATCATTATAATTCCAAACTATAGTATAGGTTCCAGGTAAATTATAGTTTAGCGGACTTGTGGTTGTTGCAGTAATTGCACCAGCACATGTATCTGTAGCGGTTGGAATTGTAGTTACAATTGTATTACAATTTCCTGTTATTGCTAGCAGAGTAGCAAGATCAGGAACTGGTGCTTCTACATCTCCAACAATTACATCATTAGTTTTTGTGTCATCACAGCCACCAGTACCAGTAATTAAACAAGTGTATTGGCCACTGTTTAAAGTAGTAGCGTTTGGAATTATTGGATTTTGATCCGTTGAACTAAAGCCATTTGGACCTGTCCATAAATAATCTGTACCTCCAGAAGCTTTTAGTTCTAAAGTATTACCAATACAGATTGGGGAGTTTGAAGATATTTCGGGTGAAGTAAGACATTCTTGGAATTTTGCGATAAATAAACTTCCACCAGAAATTGTTGGATATTCTGTTCCAAGAGTTCCAAGATTTGTGCTTCCCGTGGTGTGTCCAATAGTATAAATGTTTCCATTCTGGTAAAAAATATTCTCTAGAAAATCTTGGTTACTACCACCGTAATAAGTTCCCCATTCTAAGTTTCCAGATGTATTAAATTTAGAAATATAACCTTCATCAGAACCATTATTTGTTGGTTGGAAGCTATTAGTAGTTGCTATATTAGTAGTACTTCTAGTGTTTCCAGCGATGTAAGTGTTCCCATCTTTAGTTGTAAAACTACTTTCAGATATGTCTTTACTAAATGAGTTATCAGAACCATAATAAGTTCCCCATTGTTGAATACCATCGGAATTAAATTTTGATAAAAAAGAATTAACCCCATTATTTATCAGGTTTTCTTTGTAAGCTCCTACAGTTGCAATATTGTTAGTGCTATTTGTTACACCTGTTACATAAATATTGTTAAATAGATCAGTACCAATGCCAGTTATACGATCATAATAATCATTTACAGATATATAAAAGGAAGCATCTCCTCCGTAATAAGTACACCATGAACGTTGTCCTGATGGATTAAACTTTACAATAAAGCCATCCATATAATGAATTTGTGTTTGATGCGTACCTGGAGTTGAAATATTTGGTTGGTCAGCATCTAAAATCCAGTATTGTCCTGAAAAAATCAAATTGTCATTATTGTCTACAGTAGAATGATTTATTTTTCCAGGGAAGTAACTTCCATAGATTCTATTTCCAAATATTGAAAATTTAGCAAAAAAACCACAACCATCAAAAGGATCATTGTTGTTAGGTTGAAATGCATTTGAGGTTACTATTCCATCTGTACTATGGGTTTCTCCAGCAATAATTAAATTTTCTTGGCTGTCTAGGCTTAAAGTATTAATCCAGTCATTACCAGCTCCTCCATATAATGTTCCCCATATTTGGTATCCATTTGTGTTAAAGCTTAGGAGTAAACCATCTGACGAAAAATCTAGATTAGAAGTTTTATATGCTCCAAGAGTAGAGAGATTGTCTCCGGAAGTATAAAAAACGGATCCGCCAAGATAAATTTCACTATTCCAGTTTATTACAATATCATATATTTTAGCAGAATTGATATAACTACCCCATATTCTTTTTCCATCAGGATCTAATTTAGAAAAGAACGATGCGTCCCATATAGATGTTTTGGTTGATTGGAAAACTCCAGAAGTAGCAATATTTGTTGAACTAGAGGTTTCTCCAGCGATAATTATATTTCCATGTTTATCTGTTTTTATTTTTCTGATAAAACTTCCACTATTCCCTCCAAAATAAGTCCCCCAAAGTCTCACAGGAACAGGATCAATAATCACCGTTTTTCCATTTACTGAATTCGAAGTATTAAACCCATAAACATTGTTCTTAATTTTGGTATAAGCAACACGAATTGATTTTTTAGTCATTCCATCTTCCGTCCAGCTAGCGGGAAGGGTTTCTTCCATTTCTCCAAAACGAACTTGCATTTTGATTTTATTATCTATTAATTCTGTTTTAGCACCGTTAAATTTCAATTGAATATCTGAAATTTTTCCATTTGGATGAACTACAAAGTTATATTCCACAGCTTTTAAACTGTCTTTTGGTATGGAAAAAACGACATCAATGTTGGGATAGATATTCTTGTAAGTAATTTGTTGGTATTGATGGACATTGACAATGCCTTCTGGTTTATTAGGAACATTGTAATAATTGTCATAGTCATTCGATTCTTCATTAGAAATTAATTGAACATTTGAATTTGAATTTACAAAATCAATGTCAATTCGATGAAAAACATATTCTAAAGTGTAATCAGGAACTTTTTTATCATCATTCGCTAAAGAAGGGAAAGTACTTTTTTCTTGAATATGATGTTTTGTTGGATGCTTTTTTACTTCATAAACATCATACGAAAAACCATTTTTTTTCAGTTGTACATTTAATCCATTGGTATTCAAAAGATATTTTACGGCATTATTGGGATGACCATTTTGGTCCATAATTTGCCCTCTGTTTTCTTTAAAGCCTACAGAATTACTTTTGTTTTGAGCAATTGTATTTATGGCAATGAATAGTAGAATGATGAAGTATTTATAACTCACTTTGATGTTTTTTTCTGATTTTCAAATGTAATTAAATACTCGCAAACTTTTGGGCGCTTTTTATAAAAAAGAATGCTGTCAAAACTTTCAATCCCTATTCGAATAGAAACTAAAATTATACCCTATTTTTGCACAAAACTTATTCCTTTTGAAAACCAAACTTTTCCTCATCACGCCGCCTTTTACCCAACTGAATACACCGTATCCGGCAACCGCTTATATTAAAGGGTTTTTGAATACTAAAAATATTGAATCAGTTCAGGCGGATTTGGGAATTGAGGTGATTTTGAAATTGTTTTCGAAAGAAGGCTTGCAAAATTTGTTTACAGTTGGAGGCTTAAAGTTTCAAGTTGAAGAAGTTTCGGATAATTCGAAACGAATTTTTGCACTTCAAGACGAGTATATTAAAACCATCGATTCGGTCATTTCTTTTTTACAAGGGAAAAATCCAACTTTGGCCTTGCAGATTTGTCAGGAAGATTATCTGCCTGAAGCTTCTCGTTTTGCTCAGTTAGAAGAACTTGATTGGGCTTTTGGAACAATGGGAACTCAGGATAAGGCGAAACATTTAGCGACTTTATATCTCGAAGATATATCCGATTTTATTGTGGAATGTGTCGATGCCAATTTTGGTTTCAGTCGCTATGCAGAACGTTTGGGACGCAGCGCCAATTCATTTGACGAGTTGTACGAAGCTTTGCAACAAGAACCGACTTATATCGATGAAATATTACTTTCGATACTGAAAGAACGGATAGAAATGATTCAACCAACGTTGTTTTTGATTTCGGTTCCTTTTCCAGGAAATTTGTATTCAGCTTTTCGTTCAGCACAATGGGTGAAAAAGCACTATCCTGAAATCAAAATTTCGATGGGTGGCGGTTTTCCGAATACCGAATTACGTTCGCTTTCGGATACTCGTGTTTTTGAGTTTTTCGATTATATCACTCTGGATGACGGTGAAGTTCCCATTGAAGAATTATCCTCCCCCGACCCCTCCGAAGGAGGGGAGCCAAGAAGGTACAAACGTACTTTTTTGTTAGAAAACGGGGAAGTAGTTTATAAAAACGATTCGACTAAACCCGATTACAAGCAATCCCAGCTAGGAACACCGGATTATTCAGATTTGTTGTTGGATAAATACATTTCGGTAATCGAAATCGTGAATCCGATGCATCGTATGTGGAGCGATGGGCGTTGGAATAAATTGACTATGGCGCATGGTTGCTATTGGGGGAAATGTACTTTTTGCGATATATCATTGGATTATATCAAAGTGTATGAACCCGTTGCTGCCAGTTTGTTGTGCGACCGAATGGAAGAAATGATTGCACAAACAGGTGAGAATGGTTTTCATTTTGTGGATGAAGCGGCGCCGCCAGCATTGATGCGCTCGTTGGCTTTGGAAATTCTGCGTAGAAAGTTATCGGTGACTTGGTGGACCAACATTCGATTTGAAAAAAGTTTTACTGCGGATTTATGCATATTGCTAAAAGCTTCGGGCTGTATTGCCGTTTCCGGTGGCTTAGAAGTGGCTTCGGATCGCTTGTTGAAATTGATAGACAAAGGTGTAACTGTCGAACAAGTTGCCAAAGTAACCCGTAATTTTACCGAAGCGGGAGTTATGGTTCATGCCTATTTGATGTATGGTTATCCCACTCAAACCATTCAAGAAACAGTGGATAGTCTCGAGATGGTACGTCAACTGTTTGAAGTAGGAGTTTTGCAATCGGGGTTTTGGCATCAGTTTGCCATGACGGCTCACAGTCCGGTGGGATTGTATCCGGAAAAATTTGGGGTAGTCAAAGAAACCGAAGCCATTGGAACATTTGCCAATAACGATATCAATTACACCGACTCAACAGGAATCGACCATGATCAATTCAGTTTTGGACTCAAAAAATCTTTGTTCAATTTCATGCACGGAATCTGTTTTGATTACAACCTGCAAGATTGGTTTGATTTTAAAATTCCAAACACTAAAATCGCCCCCGATTTCATTATAGAAGCCTTACAGGAAGAGAATGAATTCAATATTAAACCGTCAGCCAAAATTGTTTGGCTAGGTGGTAAACCTTTAATGGAATATTTTACCAAAACCAAGAAAGGGAATTCATGGGAAATGATGCGATTGACTTTTCATGACAAAAAAGAAAGTTTTACTATTCAAACCAATAAAGAAGAAGGAGAGTGGTTGGTTGAAATTCTTTCAAAAATTTCGGTATCTAATTCAAAAACATTTAGCTTTAGTGAGATTAAAGCTGATTTTGAAACTCATTTTGAAGATTTTGAATTGTTTTGGTACTCAAAACCGATTGCTACATTAAAAGAATTTGGTTTGTTGGTTTTGTAAATATAATTTGTTATGTATTTAACAATTGTTTTATAAGATTGTATTCTCAGAATGTGCTTTTTTGGATAATTTGTCTATTTTTGGAAGTATTTTTTGAATTGAACTGATTTTAGTAAAGAACAGATGCTTAAAAAGACATATCCCAAAATATTATTGTTAATTATTTCGTCCAATGTTTTATTCGTTTTTCTTTATTTCTCACTCTATTATTATACTACACAAATAGAAAAACAAGTATATAAGACATCAAGTGAACAATTTGGGAACGAAGTCGTAAAATTGCTGGATTTAGATTCAAAACCCATTTCGGTTGCTATAATCAATGATACAAATTGGGATGAATTTGTAAATTTCATTAAAACCAAAGATGCTTTTTGGTACAATGAAACTATTGGGAATGAAATAAATATATACAAAGCGGATTATATGGGGGTCTATGATATTAATAAAAAATATATCATGCACATCGCCTCTTCTAAAATTAAGGCCAAAGATTTTATTCCTCATCAAGCCATTATTAATTTAAATAAAACGAGGCTATCCAAGTTTTACATGAAAATTCCGGCTGGTATTGTGGAAGTTTTTGGTGCTTCCATACATCCTTCCAATGATCCATTAAAAAATAAAACGGAGCCTTCAGGGTATTTTTTTGTAGCCCGAGTATTGGATAAGTCTTTTATTAATGATTTAAAAGGATTAACGAATTCCGATATCTTTTTTATTAAAAATAATTTAGAAGATGAAATTGGCAATCACAAAGTTTATTCAACAATTGATTTAAAAGATTATCAAAATAGAGTAGTCTCAAAGATGCTTTTTGTTAGAAATTTTGATGTTTATTTTGATAACACGATGAACATTCTTTATATCATCATTGTTTTCTTTACGATCAATTTACTATTCAGTTTCTTTTTCGCCAGAAAATTAGTGTATTATCCTCTGAGCTTAATTTCAAGAATTCTTAGAACAGGAAATACAAAAGCCATTGAAAAATTAAAAGTTACAAACGGTGAATTTCGATCTATTGGTAAGCTGTTTGAAGAAAATATAAATCAGAAAAAAGAATTAGTACAAGCTAAATTAAAAGCGGAAGAAAGTGATAAATTGAAATCTTCTTTCTTGGCCAATTTATCCCATGAAATTAGAACTCCAATGAATGCCATTCTTGGGTTTACGGAATTATTGGTTGAAAATGATTTAGAAGAAGATGAAAAATTAGAATATTTAAATATCATTGATAAAAGCGGAAAGAATTTGGTGGCCATTATTGATGATCTTATAGAAATGTCTAAAATTGATTCTCATCTAATTAAACCCAATTATACTAGCGTAAATTTAGAATCTTGTATAAATGAGATTTATGAAACGATAAAAATTACGATTAGTAAATCTAAAAAAATAGATTTTCACGTTTTCAAAAATGGTAATTCGGTAACTTATAATATACGAACAGATGAAACCAAAATAAAACAAATCATTACCAATTTGGTCACCAACGCCATTAAATTTACTGATGAAGGTTATGTTGGTTTCGGATATGAAATTGATAGTGAAAATGCTATAATTAAATTTACAGTTAAAGATTCCGGTGTTGGGATTGATGAAAAAGACCATAAATATATTTTTGATCGATTCAAAAGAGTTGAAGGGGATTCTGCTGTTAAAGTGGGGGGACTAGGTTTAGGTTTAGCTATTTCTAAAGCCTACATTGAGATGATGGGGGGAACAATTGGATTGGAATCTAAAGTAAATAAAGGATCTGTTTTTTCATTTTCATTTCCGTTGATTTATGATACCAATCTAAATGATGTTAATCACACAAAAACGATTGCATCCAATCAAACAGAAGAATCTGGAACGATACTAATAGCCGAAGATGATAACATTAATTTTATATTATTTCAAAAAATAATGAAAAATAAGAATTATGAAATTATCCGTGCGGTTAATGGACAGGAAGCAGTTGCAATTTGTGCCGAAAATCCAAACATAGATTTAGTGTTGATGGACATTAAAATGCCAATTATGGATGGATATGAGGCATTGGAAATAATTAAAAAAAGTAGGCCTGAGCTACCAATAATTGCCCAGACGGCATATTCATCTTTCGAGGATAAAGAAAAGATGAAAGAGGTTGGTTTTTTTGACAACGTTTCGAAACCAATTATCAGAGAGAATTTGTTTGAAATAATAGAAACCATTTTCCGAAAAAAAAATGAAGAATTACTGCATGAGGAATGCTAATCCTATTTGCTTGGTTTTTATTCAGCCTTTGAAAATATAGTATTCTAATGTATTCAATTCTCAAATGTATATGATTTAAGGGGGTTTTTACCCAAAAAAGTTCTAAATCTTTCTTGAATAGTCAATAGACCGGTTCTTAAAAACGGTAAACTATTCATTTAGTTCATTCGTAAAGATAAATGACTCTTCGTTTTAGGTTCAAAAAATCACTTTTTACCGAATAAAGATAGTTTCTTTTGTTTATTTTTACTAGGGTAAACAAATGGAAATATGGGAACTAGCCACAAAGTAACGGTCAATAATCTTTTTCATTTTGATTTTGAAAAAGAAAAAATACAACAGCTTGATGTTGTTCAAGATGAAAGTTCCACGTTTCATGTACTGGACAATAATATTCCCTATAAAGCTGAAATTCTTACAGCGGATTTTTATAAAAAAACATACAAGGTTAAAATAAATGCCAATATTTATACTGTTGCTATTGCCGGTGCATTAGACCAACTAATCCAAGACATGGGGTTTAATGAAGGACAGACTAAATTAATCAATTCGATAAAAGCACCTATGCCCGGTTTATTGCTGCAAATTAATGTAAGCGTAGGTCAAAGTATTAAAGAAAATGATAGTTTATTGATTTTGGAAGCCATGAAAATGGAAAATAATCTCAGATCTCCTCGCGATGGCATCATAAAAAATATAATGGTTAAAAATGGAGATTCTGTAGACAAAGATCAGTTGCTGATAGAGTTTGAGTAGGTTAAAGTTCTCGTTTTGAATTTACTTTAGAGTCATAATACAACTCTTTTTATAATATAAATCAGCTGATAATACAATTGCCATGAAAAAAATTCTAGTAGCAAATAGAGGCGAAATTGCCATCAGAATAATGAAAACGGCCCAGAAAATGGGTATAAAAACAGTTGCTGTTTATTCAACTATTGATCGGAATGCACCGCATGTGAAATTTGCCGATGAAGCCGTTTGGATTGGAGAGTCTCCATCCAATTTGTCGTATTTGGCAGGAGATAAAATTATAGAGGTTGCCAAGCAACTTCATGTAGATGCCATTCATCCAGGATATGGTTTTTTAAGTGAAAATCCTGATTTTGCCGAAAAAGTAGAAAAGAATACTATTGTTTTTATTGGTCCTAAATCAGATGCCATCCGTATTATGGGGAGTAAGTTGGCAGCAAAAGAAGCTGTGAAATGTTTTAATATTCCAATGGTTCCAGGATTTGAAAAAGCCATAACCGATATTAAAACAGCAAAGATTATTGCTGCACAAATTGGTTTTCCGGTTTTGATAAAAGCCTCTGCCGGAGGCGGTGGAAAAGGAATGCGAATTGTAAATAGGGAAGATGATTTAGAATCCCAAATGGACAGGGCTATCAGTGAAGCTACTTCTGCATTTGGTGATGGTTCGGTTTTTATTGAAAAATACATCAGCTCACCAAGGCATATCGAGATTCAAATCATGGCCGATAGTCATGGGAATATTTTACATTTATTTGAAAGGGAATGCAGTATTCAACGCCGGCATCAAAAAGTGATTGAAGAAGCCCCTTCCTCCGTTTTAACACCGGAATTGAGGAAAGAAATGGGACAGGCAGCCGTATTGGTTGCAAAATCCTGTGCATATCTTGGAGCAGGAACGGTTGAATTTCTATTGGATGAAAACAATAAGTTCTATTTTTTGGAAATGAATACCCGCTTACAAGTCGAACATCCTGTAACCGAATGGATAACAGGTCTTGATTTAGTGGAACTTCAAATTAGAGTGGCTAGAGGTGAAGTAATTCCCTTTACACAAGAAGAGTTGAAAATCAGCGGCCATGCATTAGAATTAAGAATATACGCAGAAGATCCCGTGAATGATTTTTTACCATCCGTTGGTCATTTAGATATTTATAAATTACCTGTGGGGGAGGGCATTCGTGTGGATAATGGTTTTGAGCAAGGAATGGATGTGCCAATCTATTATGATCCGATGTTGGCAAAATTAATTACTTATGGAAAAACTAGGGAAGAGGCTATCCAAATTATGCGAAAAGCCATTGATGAATTTCGGATAGAAGGAATTCAAACGACTTTACCTTTTGGAAGATTTGTGTTTGAGCATGAGGCATTTTGTTCCGGAAATTTCAATACTCATTTTGTTGAACAGTATTTTAATGCTGATATTTTAATAAATAAAATTTCAAAAGAAGCTGAAATTGCCGCTTTGATTGCGCTAAAACAATATTTCGAAGATCAAAAACAAGTGAGATTACCCAATTAAAACTGTTAATCACTTTTAAGGGATTAAGTTTCATTTAGAAAAGCTGGATTTTATTTTCTTATGACAAAAAGGAGCTTAAAAAAAGAATGGTATGAAAGACAAAATAAATAGATTAAACGATAAAATTACTCAAGCTCTTTTGGGTGGGGGCAAGAATAGAATTGCCAAACAACATGCCAATAAAAAATTAACGGCTAGGGAACGTGTTGATTATTTATTGGATGAAGGTTCTTTTGAAGAAATAGGGATGTTGGTTACCCACCGCACCGCAGATTTTGGCATGGAAAAAGAAATCTATTACGGAGATGGTGTTATCACAGGTTATGGAACCATAAATGAAAGATTAGTTTATGTATATGCACAAGATTTTACTGTTTTTGGCGGTTCACTATCAGAAACCCATGCCGAAAAAATTTGTAAAATTATGGATATGGCTGTAAAAATGGGTGCACCAATTATTGGTTTAAATGATTCTGGTGGCGCTCGTATCCAAGAAGGTGTTCGCTCACTGGGAGGTTATGCCGATATTTTTTATAGAAATGTTCAAGCCAGCGGAGTAATTCCACAAATATCAGCGATTATGGGACCTTGTGCAGGAGGTGCAGTTTATTCACCGGCGATAACTGATTTTACCTTAATGGTCGAAGACACCAGTTATATGTTTGTTACGGGACCTAATGTAGTGAAAACGGTAACCAATGAGACCGTGACTTCGGAAGAATTAGGGGGAGCAAGTGCTCATAGTAAGAAGTCAGGTGTCGCACATTGTACTTCGGCCAACGATATTGAATGTTTAGAAGATCTGAAACGATTATTGAGTTATTTGCCTCAAAATAATAAAGAGAATCCATATAAATTACCTTATGAATTTCAGCATGAGATTCGTTCCGAATTAGAGAATATTATTCCGGATAATCCCAACAAACCTTATGATATGCATGAAGTAATTGCAGGGATTATAGATAAAGGTTCTTTTTTTGAAATTCATAAAAATTATGCAGAAAACATAATTGTAGGTTTTGCTCGATTGGGTGGTAAAAGCATCGGAATAGTGGCCAATCAACCCATTTTTTTAGCAGGCTGTCTGGATGTAAACAGTTCGAAAAAGGCGGCACGATTTACCCGATTTTGTGATTGTTTTAATATTCCATTATTGGTTTTGGTTGATGTGCCCGGCTTTTTGCCCGGAACCGATCAGGAATGGAATGGGATTATTATACATGGGGCTAAATTGTTATATGCTTTGAGTGAAGCTACCGTCCCTCGTGTAACTGTGATTACGCGCAAAGCTTATGGTGGTGCATATGATGTGATGAACTCCAAACATATAGGTGCCGATATGAATTTTGCCTGGCCTTCTGCCGAAATTGCCGTAATGGGAGCTAAGGGCGCTTCTGAAATAATTTTTAAAAAAGAAATTTATGCAGCTGACGATTCCGTCGCCAAACTTTTGGAAAAAGAAACGGAATATGCCCAATTATTTGCCAATCCCTATACTGCAGCTGAACGTGGTTTCATTGATGAGGTAATCTTACCGCAAGAAACCCGACGCAAATTGTTAAAAGCATTTAGTATGCTTGAAAATAAAGTTTGCGTAACACCCAATAGAAAACACGGTAATATTCCACTATAACAAAATGATTTAAAATTTAAAGGGATTGAAAAACAAGAGTAGCCATAACATAAATTATTTATGGTGATTTGTTTTCATTTAACTTTTGAAATATACTGGTAGGTGTTGTTTTATACTAATTTGACATTTTAGTATCTTTCCCGATTACTTATGAGTTGAATTAGTTTTTGAATTAAAGATAGAAGAATGAAATACAATAGATGTGGAAAAAGCGGATTGTTATTACCGCAAATTTCTCTTGGGTTATGGCAAAATTTTGGTTCGGTAGATAATTTTGAAAACGGGGAAAGCATTGTTAAAGCAGCTTTCGATAAAGGAATTACCCATTTTGACCTGGCAAATAATTATGGTCCTGTTCCGGGGTCTGCAGAAACAAATTTCGGCAAAATTCTTAAAAACAATTTTAAAGGGAACCTAAGGGATGAAATTGTAATTACTACCAAGGCAGGTTACACGATGTGGGATGGACCTTATGGAGATTGGGGATCCAGAAAATACATGTTGTCCAGTCTGGATCAAAGCTTAAAACGCATGAATTTAGATTATGTAGATATTTTTTACTCTCATCGTCCAGATCCTGAAACACCTATTGAAGAAACCATGATGGCTTTGGATTATGCCGTAAGAAGCGGAAAAGCTTTATATGTAGGTATCAGTAATTATTCTGCAGCACAAACTAAAGTAGCTATTGAAGTTCTTAAAGAATTGGGAACGCCTTGTCTGATTCATCAGACGAAATATTCTATGTTTGAACGTTGGGTTGAAAATGGTTTGTTGGATGTTTTAGAAGACAAAGGAGTGGGTTGTATTGCTTTTTCGCCTTTGGCACAAGGACTTTTGACAGATAAGTATTTGAAAGGTATCCCCGAGAATTCAAGAGCATCCAAATCGAATGGATTTCTGAGACCGGAGCATATTACTGAAGAAAGAGTACAAAAAGCAGTACAGTTGAATGAAATTGCAAAAGAACGTAACCAATCATTGGCTCAAATGGCACTGGCTTGGCTGTTGAAAGACAAAAGAATCACTTCGGTTCTAATAGGTGCCAGTTCGGTAGATCAGCTAAATAATAATATTGAAAGCTTAGATAATATTGTTTTCTCTCCGGAAGAGCTATTGTTTGTAGAAAATATTTTGGGTTAAACGATATTTTTAGTTCAAAAAAACTCTTGTTTATTATCAAATGAAAGATAAGATTATAAATTTGCGTGCTAAAACTATAGGATTAGTTTTCTAATCGGATTCAAAATAACTGGCCACCAAATAATAATGAATAAAACGATCTGGTTACTTATACTTTTAATAAAGGGTAATTTAATGTTTTCACAAACAGATACAATAAAGGAATCTGTCCTTGAGAATGATGTTACCGATAAATTTTCGGCATCAGTAGACATTGTTTATCCGTATTTGTGGCGGGGTTTAAAATATTATGGGAATAAAATCGCTTTTCAGCCCTCTCTAGCTTATGATATTACGGATAAAATTAATGTTGGAGTTTGGGCCACAACTAATTTTTCCAATGCCGCAGATGCTTACAATGAATTTGATTGGAGTATTTCCTATCAACTCACGCCAACAGTAGCGATACTGCTGTCAGATTATTATTGGCCATCGACAAAGAATAATGATGATTGGGAAAAGAACCCTTATTTTGATTATTCCGAAGGTTCTGCCCAGACTTTAGATTTGTCAGTTTTATTGGATTTATCAGAAAAAGGAATCCCTATCGATTTTCAATGGAGCACATTAATAGGCGGAAATGATTATAAATATGATGTAAATCAAATTAGAAAAAGAGCTTTTTCATCTTATGCAGAAATTGGATATACGTATTCTGTCAAAAAGTTGAAACTTGATTTTAGGCCGTTTATTGGCGCTGCAATTATTAATGGTGGATATTATGGTACGGATTCCAATGGTGTTGCCGGATTTACTTTTAGTAATGTAGGAGTTAATCTTGCTAAAGCAATTAAAATCACAGAAACATTTAATATGCCAACTTTTATTCGATATACCTATAATGATTTCGGGATTCAACAATTTAATGTAAATGGAAGTATAACCAAAACGGTGCGGAATTTTATCTCTGCCGGGGTTTCATTACATGTCATGTAAGGCTTGTTTTTCAATTTTTTATGTATTAAAAGACCCCCTGTTCAATGGTTTGTAGAACAAGGGGAGGATTTTTAATAACGACTCTTTTTTTAATATGTATAACTTACGGCTTTAAGTTTATTAGCGGTTTTTGATATAATCACAATAAATGGATTGCCATTTAACGCCGCTTTTTCTTTTAATTGTCTTTCCCCAATTTTTAGTAGAGGAAGTCTGGACTGATTTTTAATCTTGCCTAAAAAGCTGTTTAGTGTATCTGCTTTTTTTAAGCCAACAGTTTCCGATTCTGTTAGCACTACCACTTTTTTAAAGTCATCTTTATCTGTAGCATGAATTTTTTCGGATATAACGTTGTGCTTAGTTTTCGATTTTTCGTTTAATTCTGCCACAGCGTATTTACTGATTTTTTGCTCTTCGTAACGGTTGGGTAATGAATAGTAAATTAAATTGTTCTCCAGTTTAATAAAGTTGACATCTAATTTTTCACCGTTGTGTTTAATAATTTGGTGTGTTTGCGCGGATAATTGAGCTGTTATTAATACAGCTATTGCTATTACTAAGTTTTTCATGTTTTTTAAAGTATAGTTATAAGATAATAATACCCTTTTGTGTCAAAAAGGTAAAATGATATATTTTTTTTCGATAATAATATATAGCTATACTTCGGGAGGAGGAGTGTATTTCTCAGAACAAAATTCTTTCACTTTGAACAAGTATAAAGAATTATTCTTTTTAGGGTTTAGAAAAGCAATTTTTCCAAAATTTGGAATCTCAATTTCATTGATGAATTGTGTTTTTAATTTGTTCTCAGTCTTGTTTTCGTTGTCGCTCTTTTCGCTGAATTCGTAGAAACCAGATTCATCGTTATCTATAATAATGGATACTTTGTCACCAATCCAAATCAAGGAAAAGGTAGTCATTAGAAACAAGAATGTTATTTTTACCAGTCTACTGTTCATATCTAAAATATAGAAGGAAATGATCGGTTTTACAAATGGGATGAGTTTTTTAAGATATGTTGGAGAAAATTATTGAAAAAAATCGCCCGAAGGCGATTTTTTTTAGAATTTCAATTGGTAAACCTGGTCTAAATCTTTTTCAGAACTGATGTTTACTTTTAAATCAGTTACATAGCCGGAATTTAGTCCGTAAACCCAACCGTGTAGCGTTAAATCTTGACCATTTCTCCAAGCGCCTTGCACAATGGATGTTTTGGCTAAATCAAAAACCTGCTCTTTCACGTTAAGTTCCACAAAGGCATTAAAACGTTGGTCTTCATCTATGATGGAATCTAAATAAGTATGGTGTAGGCGATACACATCTTTTATGTGACGAATCCAGTTGTCAATTATTCCGATAGAATCATTTTTCATTGCGGCTTTGATACCACCACATCCATAATGTCCACAAACAATTACATGTTTTACTTTTAAAACATTTACGGCATAATCCAATACACTTAACATATTCATGTCCGAGTGAACAACCATATTGGCAATGTTTCTGTGTACAAATACTTCTCCAGGTTTTGCACCAATGATTTCATTCGCAGGAACTCTACTGTCTGAACAGCCAATCCATAACAATGGCGGAGTTTGTCCTTTGGATAAATCTTCGAAAAAGTTTGGGTCTTTGCTTAATGTTGTTTCAACCCATTTTTTGTTATTGTCTAGTATTTTTTTATAAAAATCACTCATTTAAATTTAATTAAGATTGTTAATGTAATTGTTGTAATCGGTTAAAAAATTCGAGTTAGTAAGTAATCTTACCTTATTAATCAAAAAAATCTTCGGATATAATTTCTTTTTTTACCATTTTTCTTTTTGCGGCATCATAATGATGTTCAAAACTAACTTGGTTTGGAGAATCGTCAGTGTTGTCTAATTGATAGGCTTTTTTGAAACCTTTAAGTTTTACTTTGATATTCTCTTCTTTGGCTCTTATCGTTTTAAATTCATGAATTAAATCTAAGATATCATGAGCTATATAGACCGTATCGTGTGCATTGATAATTACCCTGGAGTTTTCCGGAATATGGTTTAGGGTCAACTTAATTGCGGCTTTATTCAAAAAAGAAACTTCTTGGGCTAAATCAATATGGATGATATCTCCATCAGCATATTCTTCTTTTCTGAAATAATAGGCTCTTTTAAGATTACCTCTCAAGATAAATATAACACTGATGACGATTCCTAGCATTACTCCTTTTAGCAAGTCAGTAAGTACTACCGCTGATAAAGTGGCTATAAAAGGGACAAATTGATATTTTCCTTTTTCCCAAAAATGCTTAAATGTCGATGGTTTGGCTAATTTATATCCTACCATTAATAATATGGCAGCTAAAGTAGCTAATGGAATTTTATTTAGGATAATAGGTATTGCTAATACACTGATTAATAATAATACACCATGAATAATGGCTGACATTTTAGATTTTGCACCAGCATTATTGTTTGCGGAAGTACGAACAACCACAGATGTCATAGGTAAACCTCCTAATAAGGAACTAATTAGATTTCCAATTCCTTGGGCTTTAAGTTCTGTATTTGTATTGGTGTAGCGCTTTTGTACATCCATTCTGTCTGAAGCCTCTATACATAATAAGGTTTCAATGGAGGCAACTATTGCAATGGTCAAACCAACAATCCAAACTTTTGGATTTGTGATGCCAGCAAAATTGGGTACAACTATAATCTGTTTGAATTCTTCTAAAGTTGTTGGAACTGGTAAGGAAACCAAATGTTCTTTGTTTATGGCCAATGAACTTCCGGTTGAAATGAAAAATTCATTTATAAGAATTCCTATCATTACTGCAACTAGAGCACCAGGAATTAATTTCAATTTTTTTAAAAATGAAACTTTATCCCATGCAATCATTATCAATAATGAAACTACGGTGATAATTATAGCGCCAAGTTCAATATAATTGAAAATACCTAATAAAGCTTGAAAAGTATTGTTCCCGTCTATTTGTAAAAAAGACTGATCTCCTTCAAAATCACTGTCATACCCAAAAGCATGGGGTAATTGCTTCATGATTATTATAATTCCGATTCCGGCCAACATCCCCTCAATTACATTGGAAGGAAAATAATTGGAAATAGTTCCCGCTTTTATGAAACCTAACGTCAATTGAATCAAGCCTGCAATAAAAACTGCGGTCAGAAATACGTCAAAAGCACCTAAGTCCGAAATTGCAGTTAAAACAATTGCTGTTAAACCTGCGGCTGGACCTGAAACGCTAAGATGGGATTTACTTAAATAACCAACGACTATTCCTCCAATAATTCCTGAAATAATTCCTGAAAATAAGGGGGCGCCTGAAGCCATTGCAATCCCTAAACATAATGGGAGTGCCACCAAAAAAACCACTAAACCTGAGGCGAAGTCAGATTTAAGGTTGGCAAAAAGATTTATTTTTTTTGTCATGATACCTTGTGAAATTTTAATACATAGATTTAGTACACATTTTTTTGAGTGTGTAAAATGGATTTTAAAACTTAAAATCGATAAATGTATTAAGCTCGATCAGGTGGAGGAATGATTATAACGGAATGAATGGTATCATGCATCGATAAGTTTTCCGATACAATAATACTGGAAGTTAATTTGGATAAAAATGATATTTCAAGGTTGAAATCATGATACAAGAATGTTTTAATTTCTTTCTTTGCCAGTTCTTCTTCAGAAAAATTATAAAAAACAGAAGTGTCACTGCTATCATCTATTGCACATACAATGGTAGGTGTTAAGAGAAAAGCAATAAAAATGAACACTAATATTTTGGCTATTATCCTCATCAATGCAAAAATATGATTAAGTAAATAAAAAGTAAGGCTTATAATTTAAATTTAGATTTAAATTAACATTTACGTTTCTACTTTAAAGTACAGTAATTATGACGATTGTATAATTAAATGATTAAAATAAAGGGCTTTTTTCATGATAGAGAATGGTCTAAAAGCTAAAGATTAATTAATTTAACTGTTACGTTTGAATTATTGGTTTTTTGAATATAGGTGGTATTTTTTAGGGGGTGTTGCTATTTTTATTGAAAAAAAGTATTGTAAAATGGATTTATTTTGATTTATTTTAGATTTAAAGGATTAAATTGAAGGGGGTTGTTGTGAAATCACATTATTGAATTTTTTAAAAAACAGGATTAAAAATGCGGAATATGTATATTTTTTGAAATGATTTATTGTAATCGATAATTCGTACTAAAATGAGTCAAAAAAATAAATTATAATTATTCAGGTTAATGAAAAGTTAATAAATTCGCCTCAGAGAAAAGGAAAAAACCTTATCAAAGCAAGGTAATTATTTGAATTTTTTAGATAATTATTGAGTATTACCAAAACTAATTAATAATTAAAATTAAATTAAACATGAAAAAAGCGATTTTTATTTTAGCATTAGCGCTAACGGGAAGCATCACATTTGCACAAGACACACCATTGGAAATTTCAGGTTCTGGGGATTTGTATTACAAATATGATTTTGCTAAAACAGGAAATATTGGAACTAGTTTTGCTAATGAACAAAATTCAGTTTCTTTAGGTATGCTTGACATTGCCTTGAAGAAAACTACTGGTAAAACTTCTTTTGTAGGTGAAGTTTCTTTCGGACCTAGAGGGCAATTTCAATCCATTCCAAATTTAGATGGAACATATGATGAAGGAACTAATTCATTCCATATTCAAAATTTATATGCTACTTATGCGGCAACAGATAAATTGAGTTTTACAGCAGGTTATATGGGAACTTTTATCGGGTATGAAGTAATTTCTCCATTGGCTAATTTCCACTACTCTACTTCTTATTTGTTTACTAATGGGCCATTCCAAAATGCTGGAGTAAAAGCTAATTATGCTATTTCTGATAAAGTAGGGATAATGGTTGGGGCTTTCAATGACTCATGGAACAAATATCAAGCAGATCCGGTAAAAGGATTAAACGCTATTGGAGCTCAATTGTCTTTGGCTCCAACTGAAGGAATAAGTGCTTACCTTAACTTTATGGATGGTTCGGTAAGTGGAACTATTTTTGACTTAACAGCTTCATTCCAACTTACTGATAAATTTATGTTAGGATTAAATGCTGCTGATTTTTCTAATGAAGGAGATGTTGGGTATACAGGAGTTGCTTTGTATCCTTCAGTTTCTATCACGGATAACTTTGGTTTAGGTTTGCGTGGGGAGTATTTTGATTATAAAGTAGGTTCTGGAGATACTTCGGTTACAGCTTTAACTTTGTCAGCTAACTTAAAATCTGGTGGATTAACTTTTATTCCTGAATTTAGATTAGATAGTGGTAAAGATGATATATTTGTTGATTCTGATATGATGGCAACAAAATCTGCTTCACAAGTTACTTTTGCTGTAGTTTACGGATTCTAAGAGTATGATTTTTAAAGTATACTATCAAAAATTAGATGTACTTTTAAAAATATAAAAAATATTTTTTTTTTTGACTGCCAAGATGCTTTTTAAGTGTTTTGGCAGTTTTTTATTTAATAATATATGCTGTATGTAGTTTTTTTTTGATCCTTAAACTGATTTTCAAAGTATTATTCCGTTGGGTGTAATTAATGAAAATTTCAATTAAATAAAAGATTAAACCACATAGAAACATTGAAAAAGAGAGTTGGATAGTCCAATTTCTTCGCCTGTTCGCTATCGCTCGGGTATTGGGTTCGCATAGCTATGTTTTCTTTAATAAAATGAAACGCATTTTAAAATTATGAAATCTATGTTTCTATGGGATTAAAAATTTAAACAAATTAAATTACACCCAATGGGTTGTATTTATTCAACATATAGGAGTTTAAGGTAATAATGATTGTGTGTAGATTGTGTTAATTTTCTTTTTAGTTGACTCAGGTTTGCAAATAAAAAGTACAACAGTTAATCTTTCAATTGATTTAGTTAAATTTCAGTAATGGCTCGCAGAACAGTCGTCTCTGAATATTGTTTTTAATAAAAAAAAAAAAGGGTTCGGTAATTAATAGTACCGAACCCTTTAAATTTTAATAATAAATTTTATCTAACTCTTTTTGTAGATGTTGTAAATTGTATTTATCGTTTTTTCGTCTAAAATAGTATTGACATCATACTGCATATAATGTAATTTAAAAGCAAAGATTGCGGCAGGAAGATTTTTGGTGTCATATCCAATAATTCGTAATCCTTGTTCTATATTAAAATCAGTTGGAGCTGTTTCCAAATTGTCGTCTTGCCAAATACCAAATCCATTTTCAGCTAATATTTTCCAAGGAAAAAAGACGCTTGGGTCTTTTTTTCGAGTAGGAGCAATATCTGAATGACCAATAATATTTTGAGTGGGAATTCCGTAGTCTTTTTTTAATTTACTTAATAAAGCTAATAGACTGGTTATTTGTTCTTCCGAGAAGACTTCGCTACCATTATTGTCGAGTTCAATTCCGATGGATGTGGAGTTTATGTCAGTATTTTTGCCCCAAGATCCAATTCCGGCATGCCAAGCTCTTAAATAGTCATTGAGCATTTGTATTACTCTACCGTCATTGGCAATAACATAATGAGCGCTTACCTGTGTATATGTTTTGGTAAATGTTTTTATGGTTTGCTGGACAGAATCTTGTGCCGTATGATGAATGATAATAAAGTTGGGTTTTCTTAAATTAAAATTTACGGTACCAATCCATTCTGTACGAATTCCATTTTTTAGGGTACTTGGTCCCATTTTTGAAATGGTATCTTTTATGGTGTACAGTTGTTTAGTGTATACGGTGTCAATACTTATTGTGGTTTTTGTGACAATAGGCAGTGTTTCGGATTCTTTATTTGAGATTGCCTCTTTTAATGTTTTAAGGGTATTGTCGTATACTTTTTCACTTTTTTTATACGGATTCGTTGCGCAAGATGTAAGTACAATTGCAATATATAAGAAATGTAATTTTTTCATAGTTTGTAATTTCTTTATAATGCGATCAAAAAATTAGTTTTCAGAATTTTCTTTTTTTTCCTTTTTTGATTTCTTTGTTTTTTTAGACTTTTTTAGATTTTTATTTTGTTCCTGTAATGCTTTGTACTTTACTTTTTGCTCCTCGTTCAAAAACTCTTTTATTTTTCTATCTGTAACTTCATGTAAAGCTTGTATTTCTTTAATCTTGTCTGCTTGACTAATGCTTTCAGATTTTATAATGGCAGTTTGAGATTTTATATTTTCAATTAGAACATTTTTGAGGGCTATTTCCTGTAAGGCGTCAAGATTAAGTTCTGGTTTTAATTGTTCCATAGCTTTGGCAGCCGTTTCTTCAGCTGGAATTTCTCTAGGTTTGTCAGGAGTCGATTGATTCATCTGACTCATGCTTCTGTTTCTTCCATATCCGTTTCCGTAACCATTACCGTATCCATTTCCATAACCGTATTGTGCAGTAGAAATGTTAATTGTGAATAGTGTTATTGCAATTGCAGCAAATAATTGAAATGTTTTCATATATGTAAAAGTTTTTTTAGCGGTCATATACGTTATCGCTTTTTTATTTATTGGCGATTTCATTTTAGATGTTTCAAATCCCTATGTTAATTAATGAAATAAAAATTATGCAGGCTCTCCGTAAAGATCAAATTCGGTGGCTTCAATGATTTTTACCATTACAAATTCACCGGTTTTTACATAATGTTTCGTGGCATCGATCAGGACTTCGTTATCTACATCCGGGCTGTCAAATTCTGTTCTTCCCACAAAGTGACCGCCTTCTTTTCTGTCGATGATACATTTAAATGTTTGACCCACTTTTTCTTGATTTAAATCCCAAGAAATTTGAGATTGTAGTTCCATGATTTCATTGGCACGATCTTGTTTTACATCATCAGGAACATCGTCTTCCAGTAAATAGGCATGGGTGTTTTCTTCATGAGAGTAAGCAAAACATCCCATTCTGTCAAATTTCATTTCTTGAACAAAATCTTTCAAAATATTAAAATCTTCTTGTGTCTCTCCGGGATAACCCACTATTAAAGTCGTACGAATAGCCATTCCGGGAACAGCGGCACGGAAATCTTTCAATAATTGGGTTGTTTTTTCCTGTGTGGTTCCACGTCTCATCGATTTCAAAATTGAATCCGAAATATGTTGCAACGGAATATCAATATAATTACAAATTTTAGGCTCACGCTTCATGATTTCCAAAACATCCATTGGGAAACCGGTAGGAAAAGCATAGTGCAAACGAATCCATTCGATTCCTTCCACTTTTACCAATGCCTCCAATAATTCGCCAAGATTACGTTTTTTGTAAATATCAAGGCCATAATAGGTTAAATCCTGTGCAATTAAAATCAATTCTTTTACACCGTCTCTAGCCAATCCTTCTGCTTCTTTGACTAATTTTTCAATAGTTTGCGAAACATGTTTTCCTCGCATTATCGGAATTGCACAAAAACTACACGGTCTGTCACAGCCTTCGGCAATTTTCAGATAGGCATAATTTTTTGGAGTTGTTGTCAAACGTTCTCCTAATAATTCATGTTTGTAGTCGGCACCCAATGCTTTCAGTAACTGCGGTAACTCGGTAGTTCCAAAAAACTGATCTACGTTAGGGATTTCTTTTTCTAAATCGGGACGGTAACGTTCCGATAAACATCCAGTTACGAAAACTTTATCTACTAAACCTTTGTCTTTTTTATCGGCATATTCCAAAATCATATTTACTGATTCCGCTTTTGCATTATCGATAAATCCGCAGGTATTAATGACTATAATATTTCCTTCAGTTTCGGCAGGAGCTTCATGTTCTACTTCTTTGCCATTGGCACGAAGTTGCCCCATTAATACTTCACTGTCATATATGTTTTTAGAACACCCCAGAGTGATTACGTTGATTTTGTTCTTTTTTAAAGACTTGGTTCTCATAGATTTGTAAATTGGAGTGCAAAATTACGGTTTTTTATTCAAACAATATGATTTTCATTTTGTTTTAGTCCTCTTTTCAGGAGCTCATCCCGCTGTCCGCTGTATTCCCGATAATAAAAACTAAGGCTTAAAAAAACCTTGTTTTTCTAAATCGGGAGATGCCGTTTCCATCGGGGCTAAAAAAAAATCCGTTTCATCCTCACGAAACGGATTTATAGTGATATTTTCATTTTTATTATAATTCAAATAATAATGTCAGTGAAACGGTATTTGTTTCGGTATTTATTTTGGCTCCATCTGTAAAACCTTGGGAGAAAAAGCCTGGTTGGGTGTTTCTTTTGCCATATGCATAGGCTAAATCTGCTTTGGTGGAACCAAAATTATATCCTAAACCGGCTGAATAACCTCTTAAATCTCCAATGGTTGTTTTGTTTTTGTAAGGACTTTGTTCATAACGATATCCACCTCTTAAGCTTAATCTTTCAATTTTATATTCAGCCCCAATTCTTACTTCATTTGTGCTCTTAAACGTGTTGCTCATTTCATTGTTTAGACCAGTGAAATAAGTATCATATTCAGGTTTGAATTTGGTATTGCTGTAATCTTTTAAAGCATAATCAACACTGATTAAGCCGGTTTTTCCAAAAACATAAGCAAAACTTCCGGTTAGTTTACCAGGTGTTTGCAGTTTGTATGGTGCGTAAACGTTTGTGATTCGTGGGTCAACAATATCCGATGGTAAAGTCTCGTCAACATTGGCGCTCACGGTAATTAATCTTTGGGTTAATTCATCGTTTAGTTTATACCAAGTTGGAGATTCATAGGCTAGACCCAGTCGTACTTCATTGCTGACTTTTGCAATAGCGCCTAATTGGAATGAAAAACCAGATCCGTAAGTGTATAAATCATTATTGAATTGAATTTTGTTTACCCTATAATTAGAATCTAATGCATTGTCGTTGTCTTCATAAAAAAGTGTAGATTGGTTATAATCCACAAAATGGGAGTTCAGGTTTAGTCCCAAGTATAATTTATCCTCGTAGGATGCGGCAGCATTAAAAGATAGTTTTCCATTATAACCATTCGAAAAAACAGTGTTTTCTTGGTAGTAATTACCTCCTTCGGCTACATTCGATACATACGTGTTATTATTAGAATCATCGCTTAAAGGATTTATAATGTAAGCTTGATATCCTAAAAAAGCTTGTTGTGTACCACTGTCTAGATCTTCATAAAAAGAGTTTTCTAAAATATTTAGAGGAACTCCATTGGCATGACTCAGAAAATAATTGGCAACAGATTTTGTTGGGTTAACTCCAAAAGAGGAAACAGAATTATCAAAGTTATTGGCATTCTCATAATTGATGGCTAATGAGAATTTTTTCCATCCACTGTTTTTATCGTAATTTTTAAAAACAAATACGGCACCTGCTTGGTTTAAATCAAAAGAATTGTTTTTCTCCGTAATTAATGAACCATAGTAATTAGAGTTGTTTTTGGTGTCAATATTACTTGCTGTTACGGCTAATTGATTGTTTAAAAAAATGGCAGAACCCGCTGGGTTAACGTTTATGGATGATAAATCACCTCCTAATGCTCCAAAAGCACCACTCATCGCTCTAAAACGGGCTGTTCCGTTTAGGTTATCTTGGCTATAACGCATTGCGTCGGTTATTTCTTGTGATTGAGCGACTCCAATGGTTAGACCGGCAAATAAAATAAATAGGTTTTTTTTCATTTTCTCTGAGTAAAGATTTATTTAAAACTAAAAATGGAGATTATCTTCTTCCTCCTGATGAGGATCTTCCGCTACTTCCACCACTATACGATGAAGATGAGGATGTTCTGCTTGAGCTATTTCCCGAAGAATTGTAAGAACGGGACGGGGTGTAATTATTATTGTTGCCGGAACTTTGTTGTCTGGAGTAAGTTCTGGACTGAGTTCTGTTACTATTTGTGTCGTTTTGAGAAGAACTTCTTCGGGAAAATGTAGGGGCGGTTCTTGTGGTTGTATTGTTTCTGTTATAGGTGTTGTTAGTTGAGTTTCTGTTTGTGTAATTTCTGTTTGTGGAATAATTTCTTGAATTGACAGCAGAACCTGAATAATAAGAGCCTGAGCCACGTCTGCTTGAATTGTATGAATAGTTACGATAGTTATAATTTCTGTAATTGTAACCATATCCATAATAAGGGTAATTCCATCCGTAATAACTTGGGTAGCCCCATCCATAATAAGGATAGTTCCATCCAAAAGAAGAGTATCCATAATAATTAGGATAACCCCATCCGAAATTTGAATATCCCCAACCATAATAAGGGTAGCCAAATCCCATACCAAAAGATAGTCCCCAATTGTTTGGATAAATATTTATGTTTGTTTTGGTGTAATTATTTCCCCAATCACCATAATTGGAATTTTGTTCTTGATAATTATCAGAAACGGAATCATCATAATTGTTGTAATCATCAATATTGGTGAAGATTTCAGTAGGTTGATTTTCGTTTTGTAACGAACTGAAATAATCTTTATAATAGTTGTTTGGCGCAACTGGCTTGTAATTTTCGGTATTTCTAGGCTCTGTACTTCCGTAAATCCCATCACTTTCATAATAAGAACTATTTTGGTACGAGCCACAAGAAAGTATCAAAAGGCTTAAAAACCCCAAAACGGAATAAATAAAAGTTTTTTTTGATGAAAATAGATTAGTTTTCATATCTGTAAGTTTTTTTATTGTTGCACATTACAAAAATAGTTAGTTTTGCGGAACTATTTAGTTAAAAGTATAAAACAAAATTTGTGCCAAACAATTCAATATGAGTAAGAACCTTACTACACGATCAGAAGATTATTCAAAATGGTATAATGAGCTAGTTGTAAAAGCTGATTTAGCCGAGAATTCAGGAGTTAGAGGCTGTATGGTTATTAAGCCGTATGGTTATGCAATATGGGAAAAAATGCAAGCGGAATTAGATAGAAAGTTTAAAGAAACTGGACATCAAAATGCTTATTTTCCTTTGTTTGTTCCTAAAAGCATGTTTGAGGCTGAGGAGAAAAATGCGGAAGGATTTGCCAAAGAATGCGCTATTGTAACGCATTATAGGTTGAAAAATGACCCTGATAAGCCGGGAAAATTAATGGTGGACCCTAATGCTAAGCTAGAGGAGGAATTGATTGTTCGTCCAACGAGTGAAGCTATTATATGGTCAACATATAAAGGTTGGGTGCAATCTTATAGAGATTTACCGTTGTTGATAAATCAATGGGCGAATGTGGTTCGATGGGAAATGAGAACTCGGTTGTTTTTGAGAACTGCAGAGTTTTTATGGCAGGAAGGACATACGGCACATGCTACCAGGGAAGAAGCGGTTGAGGAATCGGAGAGAATGATGAATGTATATGCCGATTTTGCTCAAGATTTTATGGCGATTCCGGTGATAAAGGGATTGAAAACTGAAACGGAACGTTTTGCAGGTGCGGAAGAAACGTACTGTATTGAGGCATTAATGCAAGACGGAAAGGCGTTACAAGCAGGGACTTCTCACTTCTTAGGTCAAAATTTTGCTAAAGCGTTTGATGTGAAATTTGCAAACGCCGAAGGGAAACAAGAATATGTTTGGGGTACCTCATGGGGTGTTTCAACCCGATTAATGGGGGCGTTGGTGATGACGCATTCAGATGATAAAGGATTGGTTTTGCCTCCTAATTTAGCTCCAATACAAGTTGTTATTGTTCCAATTTATAAAACAGAGGAGCAATTAGCTGCTATTTCGGCTGAAGTGGGTGTTTTAAGGGCTGCTTTGAGAAAATTGAATGTTTCGGTAAAATACGACGACAGAAATACTCAGAAGCCAGGATTTAAATTCGCTGAATGGGAATTAAAAGGGGTGCCTGTTCGAATTGCAGTTGGTCCTAAAGACTTAGAAAATGGAACTTTTGAAGTTGCCAGAAGAGATACATTAACTAAAGAGACTGTTTCTAAAGATGGTATTTCAAATTACATTGCCGATTTGTTAGAACAAATCCAAACGGATTTATTTAATAAAGCTTTAGATTATAGAGATACTCATATTACAGAAGTGAATAGTTTTGAGGAATTTAAGTCGGTTTTGAATGATAAAGGAGGCTTTGTATCGGCACATTGGGATGGTACTGCAGCCACCGAAGAGAAAATAAAAGATTTGACAAAAGCGACAATTAGATGTATTGCTTTAGATAGTGTAGAAGAGGCTGGAACCTGTGTGTTTACTGGGAATGTTTCCAATAGGAGAGTCTTATTTGCTAAGGCATATTAAAAAAAAATAAATTTTTTTGCCTCTGCTATTGTACGTCTAAAAAATAGTTGTATTTTTGCATCCGCAATACAGAAGCAGGGTCCGTTCGTCTATCGGTTAGGACGCCAGGTTTTCATCCTGGTAAGGGGGGTTCGATTCCCCCACGGACTACAAATCTGTTTTAGCGAATAGTTGTTCTTAACTTTAAAAAGAAAATGGTCCGTTCGTCTATCGGTTAGGACGCCAGGTTTTCATCCTGGTAAGGGGGGTTCGATTCCCCCACGGACTACAAAATCTATAACTTATAGATTGAACTAACTAGAGGATAATGGTCCGTTCGTCTAGGGGTTAGGACGCTAGGATTTCATCCTAGTAACAGGGGTTCGATTCCCTTACGGACTACAATAACAGGAATAGTAAAAGATAAAAAAATAATAAAATGGCAAATCATAAGTCAGCATTAAAGAGAATCAGAAGTAACGAAAAGAAAAGAGTATTAAATAGATACCAACATAAAACTACTCGTAATGCTATTAAGGCGTTAAGATTAGCTACGGATAAATCAGATGCTTCATCTAAATTGTCTAATGTTATTTCTATGATTGATAAACTAGCTAAAAAGAATATCATTCATGATAATAAAGCATCTAACTTGAAATCTAAGTTGACTAAACACGTTGCTAAACTGTAGTTATTACTTTTTAGATATTATATAAAGAAAGCTCCTTTTTTAAAGGGGCTTTTTTGTTATGTCTAGTTCTGAGTGTAGAGGGTCGAGAGGGGGTAAGTGGATAAAGTCCAGAAGTTGTGGGGAAATGTTAAATGATGATTTTGTGTTTTAAAATTAATTTATTGATGGATCTGTCCTAAAACCTGTGGAGCAAGCCAAGTCCTAAAGCTTGTGGAGTGTTATAAATCAGGTGTAAATAAAAAAGGAATTCAACGTTTCTAGCTTCTCTAAACTAAATTCTAAAAGCTTTTATTTGATTTTCTCTGCTAGATATTCAAGCATAGTGGTTGTAACTGGTTTTGGAAGAAAATCTATGACTACTGGGTATTTTTTGGCATTATTTAAATCTTCGGGATCTATGGTTGAAGAAAGGATAACTACTTTAACGGAGTTGAATTCTGCATAGGTTTCAGTACTGAAACAATCTAGGAATTCCCAGCCTCCCATTATTGGCATGTTTAAATCCAATAAAATAAGCTGTGGGATATTTGGTGTTTCGTTTTCTGAAGAATTTTGTTTTATGTTATCGAAAAAGTGAATGGCCTCTTCTCCATTTTTAGCAGTGATTATTTCATTTGAAAATGATGACTTGCCTATTACTTTTTTGCAGAGCATAAGGGTTATTGGGTCGTCATCTACACATAAAATTAAGTCTAGCATAATTATTTGTTTTTGAAAATTAAGGTAAATTCCGTTCCTTTATTTACCTCGCTTTTAATGTTTATCGTTCCGCCCATGGCTTCTACTTGTGATTTTACTAGGTAAAGACCTAGTCCTTTGCTGTCTGGATGATTGTGAAATCTTTGGTATAATCCAAAGACTTTATCTTTGTTTCTCTCTAAATCAATCCCAATTCCGTTGTCTTTAAAAATAAGGAATGCAGAGTCATCTTCTTGATGTGCGGTAATGCTTATTCTTAACGTTCTGGCTTCTGAACGATATTTTAAAGCATTGGTAAGTAGGTTTAGTAAAATGCTTTCTATGTAAGATTTGTTTATGTTTAAAACAGAGACTTTTTCAAAATTGATTTTTAAGATGGGTTTTTGTAAATCAATTTGAAAAGTAAGTTGGTTAAATACATTTTCAAAAACTTCGTTTAGGGATACTTCTTCTTTTAATATGGAAGTATTGTCTTTGATAATCATTACTTTGGTCAGGTCTTCTATGGTTTCGTTTAATAAATGAGTTGATTTATTAAAACCTTGGATGATTTCGTTTAATTCTGGATCTTCAATAGGGATATCTTCTATTAGGTTTAATAGTCCCGTTAAGTTGGATAATGGGGCTCTAAGATTATGAGATGTGATATAGGAGAATTGTTTAAGGTCTTTATTGTTTAATGTTAGTTCCCTGATTAATTGTTCTTTTTCTTTTTCTTGCTTTTTTTCTTCTGTAACGTCTCTTTGTATTGAAACCCAGTGGGATAGTTCGTTTTCGGAGTTTAAAACCGGAATCATGGAAAATCTAACCCAGTATTCTTCCCTGCTTTTTTTGTAGCTAATGGTTTCAATTAAGCACTCTTCTTTATTGTTTAAAGCAGTAATTAATTTTTTGTATTCGTGTTTGTCTGAATTTGGCCCCATAAAAATGTTGGGAGTTTTGCCAATTATTTCATCGGATTTATAGCCTGACATAATGGAGAATGCAGGATTTACATAAATTATTTTTGGAATTTGGGAGTTCGTTGAATTGGCTTCGGTAATAATTATGGTGTCTTTGGATTGGGTAATTACCGTTTCCAATAGTTTAAGCCTTTGTTCTTCTTCTTTTTGTTTGGTTATATCTTGTATTGCTCCAATCATACGTACCGCTTTCCCATTTTCATCTTTGAGAAGAAAGCCTCTATCGAGTACATGTTTGTATGAGTTGTCGGCACATTTAAAACGGTATTGATCTTGCCATTTTTCTGTTTTTTGTTCGATAAAAGAATATAGCTTTATAGACATTTTAATACTGTCTTCAGGGTGAATTTTGTCAAACCACCATGTCGAACTATCGCCAACTTGGTCTTCAGTATATCCAAATATGTTTTCAATTCCTTTGTTCCAGGTTAAATGGTCTTCTTGAATTTTCCAGTCCCAAATCGTATCGCTTGTGGCTTTCGCAACAATATCATATTTTTCATTCGATTCCTTGATTCCTTTGTTGGTGTCTCCTAGTTTTTTAAAGACAGTTTTGTTTCTTTTGTCGTTTTTATATAAAATATACTTAAATATTGAAGCGGTTAAGAAAACCAAAAAAAGATCTTTACTGAAGTTAAGTACGTGGTAATTAGGGGATTTTGAGTAGTTTAGTGATATTTTATGAAAAAAAATAGCAACAAACAATGCTATCAGCAGGTATGTTAGGATTATTTGGTTCGTTTTATTTTTCATTACTCAAATATAATTAATTATTGTTAATATCGAAATAACCATAAAATTTTATTTTAAAAGTGAGTTTTTATATCAATTTTTTGCCTCTAAATGGTTAACAATAGGTAATCTATTATAGAATTATTTTTTATATCAAAATAAAGTGTACCTTTGCACCCATTAAAAATAACAGATGGAATCTATTAGAAACATTGCAATTATTGCCCACGTCGATCACGGTAAAACAACTTTGGTTGATAAAATTATGTATCACTGTCAATTATTTCGTGACAACGAAAATACAGGTGACTTAATCCTTGATAACAACGACTTAGAGCGTGAAAGAGGTATTACCATTACTTCAAAAAATGTTTCTGTAGCTTACAAAGGAACAAAAATCAACATTATTGATACTCCTGGTCACGCCGATTTTGGTGGAGAAGTAGAGCGTGTATTGAATATGGCTGATGGAGTTTGTTTGCTTGTGGATGCTTTTGAAGGACCAATGCCACAAACTCGTTTTGTATTACAAAAAGCTATTGACTTAGGTCTAAAACCTTGCGTTGTAATCAATAAAGTTGATAAAGAAAACTGTACTCCTGAAGAAGTGCATGAAAAAGTTTTTGACTTAATGTTTGAATTAGGTGCTCAAGAGTGGCAATTGGATTTTCCAACTGTTTACGGTTCTGCTAAAAATAACTGGATGTCTGACCATTGGGAAAACGTAACTGATAATGTGGAAGCATTGTTGGATATGGTTATAGAAAATGTACCAGCTCCTAAGGTTTCTGAAGGAACACCACAAATGTTGATTACATCATTAGATTTCTCAGCTTTTACAGGTCGTATCGCTATTGGTCGTCTTGAAAGAGGTATTTTAAACGAAGGTATGCCAATCTCATTAGTAAAGAGAGACGGTACTGTAATGAAAACTAGAATTAAAGAACTTCATACTTTTGAAGGTCTTGGTCGTAAAAAAGTACAACAAGTTATTGCAGGAGATATTTGTGCAATTATTGGTGTAGAAGGTTTTGAAATTGGTGATACTATCGCGGATTTTGAAAACCCAGAAGCTTTGCAAACCATTGCTATTGATGAACCTACAATGAGTATGTTGTTTACTATTAACGATTCACCTTTCTTTGGAAAAGAAGGTAAATTTGTAACTTCTCGTCATATTAGAGAGCGTTTGGTAAAAGAATTAGAGAAAAATTTAGCAATGAAATTGGGTGAAACTGATTCAGCTGATAAATTTATGGTTTTTGGTCGTGGTGTACTTCACTTATCTGTTCTTATTGAAACAATGAGAAGAGAAGGATATGAATTGCAAATTGGTCAACCACAAGTTATCATCAAAGAAATTGATGGTAAAAAATGTGAGCCAATTGAAGAGTTAACAATCGACTTACCTGAAAATCTTTCCGGAAGAGCTGTGGAATTTGTTACTTTACGTAAAGGTGAAATGCTTTCTATGGAAACTAAAGGGGAACGTATGATTATCAAATTTAATATTCCATCTCGTGGAATTATTGGATTGCGTAACCAATTGTTGACTGCTACTGCTGGTGAGGCTATTATGGCGCATCGTTTTATTGGATATGAGCCTTACAAAGGAGAAATTGCTGGACGTAACAAAGGTTCATTGATCTCTATGGAAAAAGGAAAAGCTATTCCTTACTCTATCGATAAATTACAAGATCGTGGTAAGTTTTTCGTTGAGCCAAATGCTGAAATCTATGAAGGTCAAGTTATTGGAGAGAATTCTCGTGGAGATGACATGTGTGTAAACGTAACTAAAGAGAAAAAACAATCTAACGTTCGTTCTTCTGGAAATGATGAGAAAGCTAGAATTATTCCACCAATTATTTTCTCATTAGAGGAAGCTTTAGAATACATTCAAAAAGATGAATATGTTGAGGTTACACCAAAATCTATTCGTTTGAGAAAAATCTATTTGACAGAAACTGATAGAAAAAGATTTAAAATCTAATTTCAATTTGAATTATATAGAAAAGCCATCTGAAGCATCAGATGGCTTTTTTTTTATTCTGCCACGTCCTAAAGAAGTTGGTTTTGGGTCAATTTATTTTCAAGAGTACGGCGTAGTTATGTACTTTGTGACTTTACCTTTTTAGACTAAAATGACCTTTCACATCTCTTCCATCTTCCAGAATAACATGGAACCAATAATCAGCTGCAGGTAGAGGGTGTCCGTTCATTGTACCGTCCCAGCCAAGAGTTGTTGGGGCAATTTGCTTAATCAATTTTCCGTAACGGTCAAATATGGTTATAGTTGAATTTTTATTCAAAACACTATTAATTCCTTTTACATTCCAGTAATCATTAAAACCGTCTCCATTTGGGGTAAAGAATTTTGGGATGCCTAAAACGGCAATAGTCTGACTGACAGTTCCACAATTATTTTCATCATTGATGTATACTACATGGATTCCTGCTGAAACATTTTCGAATACTTTGGACATTTGAAAAGGACCGTTGGGTTCATCCAGACTATATGCGTAATCTCCTTGTCCGGTAACATTTATTGTGACAGAGTTTGAATCGGCTAAGTCGACAATGTCAATACTTTCGATTTGTGCCACATCTGAAGCCGTTACATTAATGGTTCTAATTCTGCTGCAACCAAAACGAGAGGTAACTTCTACAGTATATATTCCTTTAGAATTTACATCCAATGTTGCTCCATTTTTATTGATTAAGATATTACTATCTTTGGTCCAAACGTAGGTATAATTAGTAGTTGGAGAACCATCTAATATTCCTGCATTAAGCTGTACAAAAAAACTAGGAAGATTAGTGCAGACTAATTCGTCATCCAAATGATCTTCATTGGTATTGATATTTGGTTTTGGATTGACTATTAGTGTTACATGAGGGCCAAGACCAAAGCAGGCATTATCAATTGTACTTTCAACTCTAACCCAAATTTGTTGTTGATTTGGATATCCAATATTTCTATAATTGTTGGTATTGGTAATTTCATCCGTTTCAGCTAATGCATCCGCTTCATTTTTATAATATTTGATAGAATAGGAGGAAGTAGGAGCAGGAAGCATAGCCAATATATCCGAAGTTGTATTGCTGAAATCAAAAGTCGCAATTCCATCAGTGTCATTATTTACTTCATCAATAAAATCATCACAAGTCGAAAAGCTTCGAACAAAAGTATTCGGAATTTGGGTAGCTGTTACCATTAAATTGAGTTGAGTAACATTAAAACAACCATTATTGTTTTCAACTCTGACCCAAACCCTATTATTTCCGCTTTGAAAAGCAGTAGGGTCATTTATTTTGGCAGTATTATCCGCATTTGTTGCGGCAGTTTGAGTGGTAAAATAACTGAAAGTTTCGTTTATATAATTAGTAGAGATGAAACTATTTTTTTCGGTTAAATTAAAATCAGAAATTCCATCAGTATCATCATCACATTGTTTTAGGGTAGTTGAATTAAGTACAGGTAAATCATATAATGTTAATGTCGTTTCGTCGGAGTATTTACCACAAGAATTTCCGATTTTATTGATAAAAACACGGTATTTATTTCCATTCATGCTATTGGATACAGATGAAATAGAAAGTGTATTTGTTAATGAACCACTGTAAGTTACATTGTTATTTATAATGTTCCAATTGATACCATCTTGCGTATATTCCCATTGGTAGCTGTCTCCGTTTGACGTAATTGAAATGGTTGTACTTTGTAACTCACAGGTTTGAGGTACATTGGGTTGAGAAGTGATTGAAATGGGTGCAGCAATGATATAATTGTTGTTTGGAGTTGTATATCCACTTCCACTTGTAACTTGCCCTTTTAGGTCTATAGCTGGAGGAAAAATAGTTCCAAGAATTCCATCGTTATTGCTATCAGCGTAACCGGCTTCGATTACATCATAGCATAAATCATTATCACTGTCGAGTTCCCGATAATTTTTAATACCATCATTGTCAACGTCAATGTTTGTGGCGTTTGTACCGGATTCATCTATATCATTTATTCCATCATTATCAGAGTCTAAATCCAAATAGTCAGGAATCCCATCGTTATCAGTATCAATTGGTGAAAGTTGTGTGTCAAAAGCATCATCGAGTCCATTTTTGTTGCTATCAATATTTGAAAGACCAACAGCATTATTACTTTGAGCTTCAATTATATCCAAAATCCCATCGTTGTCACTATCATTATCTAATTGATCGGGGATTCCGTCATTATAAGAATCTTTTGGAACACAAAGCGCAAAGAAACGTAGGCTACTTTTATTATTGGAATTATCAGACAAATTGATATGCGTGAAACTTATCGAATTTGTTAAATAAGTTAAGAATTGAAATGTTCCACTACCTGCTGCTAAAGGGATGGTATTGTTGAGTCTAAAACGTATTTCAAAAGAAGAGAATTGTGTAACGCCAGTTTCATAAACGCCGTCAAAATTGGTGTCAATCAACAATTGATTGTCTGGATTAAGAACCGTCATGGTTTTGTCAATATCTGAATTAATGATGTACTCTGCATCACTATTCAATAAATCAGTCGCATTTGTATTAGAAATATACTTCATGCCAATGCTTATCGGCTGAGCAAAATTCAATTTATAAGTCATCCAATTATTTTTTCCGGCTGGAATTTCAGAAATAAAACTTCCATCGGAACTTCCTATAATAGGGTTTGGACTGGAGGCAGTAGATGTAGTTGTATTTCCTGTAAAAGAATTTGAATAATTCCCGATTGTAATATTCCCGTTGGAAAGTGTTGCGACATTTAAGTTTTGATTTCCATAGGATTCAGTACAGTTGGTAATACCATCATTGTCATTATCGATATCAATACTGTCCTCCGTTAAATCATTGTCTAAATCAGTTGGACAATTGCTAACTGGTATTTTATCTGACAAAATAGACAAACAACCTGGAATACTTCCTTTTACCTGATAATAGCCAGGTTGCGTTGGAGTGTAGGAATTGCTGTCCGAATTAGGTATGGTAACATCATTATAATACCATTCAAACGTGGTAAAGGAAGATATCGAACTTACTTTTAATTCTATATTAGGTATACAAGAGGAGCTGGAAATGTTAATTTTATTGGTGCCTATTTCTGGCTTTGTATCAAATCCTGAATAATAACCACCATAGGTAGCTGCAGTATTTGTTCCAAAATAGGAAACATACACCTGTCTGGTTGATTTGACCGATACATTTCCAGTCAAATTATCTACGGTATATCTAACAAAATTTGGATTTCCTGTAATTGTTGCCGGTAGAGAGGTTATTGGATTATTGTTAACGGATACCGTAGCTCCAATTTCGGTTACAATATTTAAGCTTCCAATATAAGATTCATTTCCAATTAGATTAATAAAAGGAATGTTGTCTACGATACTTGGTGTAGAACAATTTAAGGGAGGAACAAAAAATAGATTTTGATTTGGTGTGGCTCCAGTTTTCCCACCTATACTTTGATAGGCAAAAACAGGTTCTGAGGTTGAAATGTATAAATTTCCATTGGTAAATTGACCACCATTTATATCCGCAAATTCTCCTTTATTGAGGGTTTTGAAAAGAGTAGTACCGTCTAGATATATTTCAGTATTGTCTACTTGCGCAATTAATAAAATCCGTTCTAATTCGTCATCACCTAGTCCTTTTACAAAAATGTATTCTTTTCCTGTTTTTTCGAAAGGTACAATTTGATCAAATCCTACATCTCTGCCAGTGGGATTTTCGTTTTCGTTTAATTCGCTGCTATTGCTTCCTCCAAAGGAACCTGAATTGACAACTACCGCTTTGTCTGTTTCGACCAAAGCACCTATGAGTTTTGAACTATTAGAATTAGAATCGGAATAATTTTCCAAAGCTAAAACGTAACTTTCGTTTTTATTTAAAGTAATGTTTATAGGTCCTGTAACTGCAGTTCCATCAGTAAGAATTGTACCTATTGGAATATTTGAAATTGTAACTTTTGTATCGTTTTCGGTTGATAAAATAGAGGCAAAATTAAGTAGTGTTTGATCATAAAGCGAATTATACATAGCTCCTAATCGAAAAACTTTTCCCAATGCACTATTTCCTTTTGAAACCAGACCTCCCGCATGATTATAGGTGTTGTTCCGTGAATTAAAAGAAGAGTTTACACGAACACTTGCATAAATCAAGTCTTCAGCTTCTATAATATATCCTTTGTTATTTATTTTTCCAATGGTTGTTTTTGGAGTAAAAAGTTGACTTGTAGTGGTCTGTCCAATAGTGTAAACATAGGGATTGGTATTAGAAACCGTTCCGGCAAATGTGTTTCCGCCAACCTCTATAATTTTAAAGTTCACCACAGTACTGCTAGGGGTAGATATATAAAGATATTGGTCTCCTATTAAACCATCTTGGCAAGTTAATACCGGGATATAATGCGTTTTACTGAATTGAGCGAAGCCATTTAAAGCAATCAATGTAAAAAACACTATGAATATTGATTTTTTCATTTTTGAAATTGAAAATTTAAGTTATCGTTTAAGGCTAAAATGCCCTTTGATGATTTTTCCGTCTTCGAATGTCAAATGAAACCAATAATCAGTTGCGGGTAATTCATGTCCGTTAAAAACACCATTCCAACCATTATCTGTTGAGCTTAATTCCTTTAATAATTTCCCGTAGCGGTCAAAAATAGTTATGGTGGATTTTGGTAAAAAATCAAGGTTTTTAATTTGCCAAACATCATTAAATCCGTCGCCATTTGGAGTAAAATACCGAGGATAATCTAAGACATAGACTTGCAAGGGTAATGTTTGTCCACAACCATTTTTATCACGGGCGGATACGGAATATTCTCCGGCGGCGACTCCTTCAAATAATGGACTGTCTTGATAATAAGAGTCGTCTATAGAAAATTCATAATCTCCTGTACCTGTGTATTCTATTAATATTGAATTTTTATTTCCTTCAAGGTCATTTATTTTTACATCGGTTATGGTAGGGATTTGAGAAATAGTAACATTAAAAGTCTGTATGGCTTCACAACCTTTTGGATTGGTGATTTTTACGGTATATACTCCTGCCGTATTTGCTCTAATAGAATTAGTTGTTGCTCCCGTACTCCATAAATACTGATAATTTGGAAGACCTTGATTGATTGTAATCAGTAAACTATCACCATCACATAAAATATAATCAGTATCTGGTGGTGCTTTATAAGTATTAATAACAAGACTGATTGGAGTTATAGTGTAACAATCAGGTCCGTTTATGATTCGGGCATAAATGGTTTGCTGGTAAGGAGTTGTGTTGTAAAATAGATTGGGCAATGAATTGTTTTGAATTAATGCATCATTTTTATTTAGGTAATATTCAACAGTTAATCCTGAGGGTAATCCATTTAAAATTTGTGGGGTCACTTGTAAATTTAAATCAAAAAAATAGAGCCCATCTAAAGAAGCATCACCATCACAAGTTTCAATTGGATTTTGTGGTGCTATAGAAATGGTAGAAGTTTGAAGTTGCAGTTCGGCAAAATTTACACAACCATAATTGTTTGAAACACGAGCAATAACAATTTGATTTATCGATTTGTTTTGATAATCGGAAACATTGGTAATTGAATTTGATTCTGTCTGTGCATCTGCTAAAGATTCATAATAAACGACTGGATTCAAACTGGAATCATTATTTTTAATTCGATTATCTGCTTTAGTTAAATCAAAAAAAGTGATGCCATCCGTATTATCGTCGCATTGTACTAATGTAGTGTTGTTCAATACAATTTCTGGAGTATATTCAATTTTAATTTCGTTAGTGGCAAGACATAATGTTGGATTTAAAGTGATTTCCACTTTATAGATTCCAGCGTCGCTAACTTCATAGGAAGGATTTGTTGCTTCAGGAATCAAGACGTTGTTTTTAAACCATTTGTAAGAATAACTGGAAGGTAGTTTTGTGTCGATGATATATTTGTCGCCAAAACAAATTGCATTGTCAGTCGCTAAAAGTCTATCGCTTCCCAAATCTATTTTTGTGGTAAAACTACCGGCTTCAATAAAAACAGCAGAATCATAATATTGGAATTCATCATCGGCAATGACTAGTTTAATGTGATAAGAGTTTCCTGCCGTAACTGCTGTTTGAGCAGTCATAATCTTGGTTTGCCCCGCATAATTTATTGGACTAGAGTTGGTTGTATCTGTATTTAAGTTGCCAAAATAACTTGAATTTTGAGCAATACAAGTGGTTGTAGTGCCAAAACTATCAGTATAACTTATAGGAAGATGAATATTCGTGGAAGAAACCGTTGTTGAAGTTCCTGGGATTACTGCTAAGTTTTGATAAGTTGACGGGCTGCCATTTTCTTTAATTAAAAAGGCAAAACCATCAGAATATTTACAAGGGAAATCATCTTGATATTCATTGGAAGCAAAGATGTAATTGAAACTAATAAAATTGGTTAAAGGAATAAAATCAAATTCTAACACTGTAGCATTGATTGATTTTATGCCTATAGCTAGGTCTAAATCGGTGTCGCCTGTCCAAGCAGTGTTTCCTCCACCATTATTTCGCACAAAAGGTCCAACAGAATTAGGACTGCTCCAAGTGCTTAAAACTATACCTTCTCCAAAAGGAAAATTTCCTCCTTGATTATTAAAATAAGCATGACTGTTACGTCCACTCGTGAAGGTATCTCCTGAAGAATTTTCATTTGAAACTTCAACACAAGAACCACTATTCGTCAATATATCTGTAAGTTCAACTGCATTTTTTGAATCATCAATATTGATAGATTGTGCAAAAAAGAATGTTGTATTGCAAAAACAAAAAATAGAATATATGATGAGGTTTAATGGCTTCATAATCATGTAAAGATAATATAAATCTCTTTTTTTTAACTAATTATGAAAATTACATAAAAACAATTGAATTGAATGTGTTCACTTTGAAATTATTTAAACAGTTTTTATGGATTATTAAATTGTGCTATTTGGAGAATTGTAATCTTTTTATATGTTTTAATTAGTTTGGTATAAAGTGTAGCGTTTATAAAATGATTTGGAATGTTATAAAAGAATATTTTGAAAAAAATGAAGTGAAAATTTTAATGTAAATTTGCATTAAATACACCCCATGATGAGTGAGCCATTAATGCATTTTAAAAAACCAAGTTACCCTATTGTTGATCCTCTTTTTGAATATTTGGAGAGGTTTGACCGTATTTCTAAAGTTTCAATTTCTTATGATGATTTTACGCGTTTTTCAGGCTCTATAAATGTGTACGATAAACAAGATAAGGATACTTTATGGGTTCGTGTTTATTATAGTGAATATGAGAGAAATGAAATCGATTTGACTTTAAAAAAAATATATTCACTTCTGCATTCGGATGGGAATTTGGATATACTTAAATTTTTAAATGTTGATTCAATTGATTATTGCACATTTGGAAATTCAAAACCATTTCGCATAAAAGTCCGTAACATTCTAAATGATAATTACACTCATTTTTATGTAAAAAAAGCCGATGCTTCCCGAATCTATGGTTTAGAATTTGAACACATATTATCTCCTGATAAAATTAATTTTCTGGTTTATAAGGATACACTGGTAGAGGAACATATTATGGGGATTCCTGGAGATGTGTTCATGAATAATTTTTTGGATCATTGTTCCGAAACTGAAAAAGCCCAAATTGCAAAAGAATTTGTAAAGTTTAATGAGCGTTGCATGATTCGACTTTTAGGCGATATGAGAGCCTATAATTATGTGATTGTACCAATTCATGATTTTGATCAAGTGGTATATAAAATTCGACCAATTGATTTTGATCAACAGTGTTATGAAGGAAATTTTAAAGTGTATCGTCCCCAATTTTTCAAGGAAAATTTCCCAATGATAGATTTAGTAAAAGGAAAACTTCAAGACAGTTCGATTGAGCAATATAAAAATGAAGAGCGAGCTGCTTTTGCCAAAAGAATCCATTCGTCTGCCAATCGAGTGAAAAGGTTATTGACTATCATGAGTAATGATAGAATATCAACTGAGGAGCATTTAAATCAATTGAAATTAGAATTGTATCGTTATACCAATGATTTAAAATTTAAAAAAGCTAAATCTATGGGAGATATTATGAGTGCCGCGTTTGAATTTATTACCCGCAATTTCAAGAATACCAATTTTATTTGATTCTGTTTTTTAACACTTTAGCTTTTCGAAACATGAAAAAGTATATTTTGATGTTTTCAACTATTTTGATGTCGTTTTCCTGTCAAAAGGAAGCTGAAAAAATGACCGCTATTTATTTATTTCCAAAAAAAATGGATGAGGTTTCAGGAATTAGCTATTCACAAAAATTAGATTTACTGTGGGTTATTGAGGATAGCGGGAACAAGAATGAGATCTATGGTATTGACATGAAGGGAAATGTCATAAATACTGTAACAATTAAGAAAGTAAAAAATGTCGATTGGGAAGATATTACTAAGGATAAAGATGGAAATTTATATATAGGTGATTTTGGAAATAATAATAATTCAAGAACAGATTTGTGTATTTACAAAATTGCAAAAGATTCCTTGGGCAATAAAGAAACAGATATAGTCTACAAAGTATCTTTTGCTTATCCAGAACAAAATGATTTCCCTCCCCAAAAGAATGAATTGCTATATGATGTAGAGAGTTTTTTTGAATTTAACAACCATTTTTATCTGTTTACGAAAAATAGAAGTAAGGGTTTTGATGGTACTACATTATTATATAAAATTCCAAATAAACCAGGATTTCATGATGCCAAATTAATGGGTGAATTTAAGACTTGTAATGATTATGATACTTGTGTTATTACTAGTGCTGCAATAAGTTCAGATGATTCTAAAGTTGTGCTTTTAAGTCATAGTAAACTTTGGTTATTTGAAAATTTTAAAAATGATAATTTTTTCTCCGGAACTGTCAGTGAACTGGATCTAAAACACTATTCACAAAAGGAAGGGGTTTGTTTTAAAGACAATAAAACAGTATTTATTTCAGATGAAAGGGTTCATAAAATAGGTGGCGCAGTTTATGAAGTTTCCATTGATAAGCTAAAATCCAAACCCTAATCCAAAACTGATTCGACCATCATCTTCCGGGCTTTTAAAATAACTGATTTTTGCAGTAATTACATTTAGTCCGTTGAGCCATAATCCTCCACCAAAAGATTGATGCCATTTGTTTGATTTTTCGTCATTTAACCAGACTCTACCATAGTCAAATCCTCCCAAAACTCCATAAGTCATAGGTATAATGCTTTCTCTAATTTTTCCTAGATTCCATCTCAAATCACTACTTTGAAAAAAGGATTGATTTCCCACAAAGCGTTCGTTTCTAAAACCTCTTAGGTCATAATCACCACCCAATGTTGCACCTTGATAGAATTCAAAATTATTATTCAAAATCATTTTTCCTTTTAGTAATGTTGCCAAAACAAGTTTGCCTTGGGCATCAATTTTATGATTAAAATTAAGTTTTGATTCTACTGTAGGGAAATTTCGATTTGTGTCAGTAAGATTTATTTTCCAACTTCCAGTAATTGAAAATCCCATTCCCATTGTGGGCAGCGAAGCATTATCATAATTTTCATAGCTATAATTTAAACTGGTTCCCATAAATTGTTGGTTTACAAATACGTTTGGGTTTACATCATTTGTAATAGCAATAAATCGATCATTTGTTTTTTCAACATCAATGTTTTCAAAAACAGTTTGAATTGTGATCGAATTTCCAAAACGGCCAAGTTTCATTATTTGAGGAGCTACTTTAGCAATTTTGATACGAACACGATTATAATCCATACCACTAATTTCATCATTATTTAGGGTTTCATTTCCTTTGCCAAAATAATTAATGGCAAAATTGGGACTGGTAAATTGTGTTTCTAAATCAAAATTCCAATTTCCAATTAGTTTTGGAACTGACAAATTATAAAGAATTTCAAAGCCACTTGTCGCAAAATAATAATTTGCTTTTAGATTGTGTTTTAAAGTATATGGATTTCTGTTGAAATGATTAATGGTATAATTTGGATTTATCCCCAGTTTTATTCCATCATCAGGATTGAATCCTATTGAAGGAAATCCTGCAAAAGCATTGTACTTGGGTTTGTTATAATCGTAAAGGTTCGTTTCATAATCATTACTCAATTTTTTTTGAGTTTTAGAATCGATATTGAATGTGTTTTTATTTGTGTCAAAATCGAATATTTTAATTTTTTTTCCGTTTTCAACAGTGTATACATCATTATTTTGACCACCAATAAGTTTAATACTTATTCTTGATTTAGAATTTCCTTTTACTTCAAATTCGTCATCATCATCCAAGCCATAAATCCAAATATTTTTAGTGCGAGAATCAGTATAAGTCTTTTTGCTTATTAATTCTTCCCCCTCTTTTTTTAATCGATAAGCAGCTATCTCAAGGTTGTTTTTTGAGATGTGATTCACAACAAATCTATCTTTTTTATTAGTGCCAACTATCAAGACTGTTTTTTGTAATACTTTGTAATATTGAGTAGCATAATCTATTAAATGGGCTTTTCTTGATTTTAATTTTGCTTTAATTTCGGCAATATTATTATCTTGAACCTCTTTTGGTAAATTTAGGAAAGCATTCTCAATAGCTTCATCCGAAAGATTTTTTTGAATGTATTTTGCTTCAGCAATCCATTCTTTTTCAGAGGCAGTTTTTAAAAAAGCCAAGTCTAATGGATAAGGTTCTCGATTGAACCATTTTACATTTCTGATATCTTCTTTAAAACTTTGCATGTGTCGCAATGCCGGTATTTTCATTATGAAGGAAAGTAAAGCACCATCATATTTTGAAAAAGCTTGATCTCTATCTCTGGGAATAGGTTTATAAACTACTTTTTTGTCTTCATTATATTCTCCCCAACGCCATTGGTCATAATGTCTGTCCCAATCTCCGATTAGCATGTCAAATAAGCGTGCTTTTATGTATTCATTTTCATCAATTGAATATTTTTCATCTTTAACCAAGTTTTCTAATACGTCTTCAGTACCAATGATTGAATTTGGACTCCCAAAACTTTTTAATTTTTTTTGACTATCCGAAGGTCTTTCCTCCACTAAGTATAATTCATCTCCAAAATTGATGTTGAATTCCTGTAAGCTATTTTGTTTTGGGATGTAATACAATTCCGGATTGGTATGAGATACACCTGTTTTATCTGCCATACTACCAATGGCAAGTGATGTATAAGGATGAGATGTAGTATAAAAATCATATAGAAAATCTTCTGCAGCTGTGTTTTCAAATTCATTTTCTACATATTGATCTTTAAACGCTACACTTTGTAGAAAACGGGAAGCACTTTTCTTTACGGCTCTCATTACATATTCCTTTCCGTTTTTATCAATAAGACGCAGTGATTTTGATTGATGTCCTCCACCGGCAATATCAGGGTTTAATCCACCGTATAAAGTGTCTAGTAAAGCTGTTTTTGCATTAATCGGCATTCCGTAATAGTTGCGGTAATGCGTTCCTAATAGAAAGTTATGGGCTTTACTTTTATTAACCATATCTGGTGTGTAAACAGAAGATTTTGTTATTGGAGGAAAGTGAGTTGGATATTCTAATTGCACTTCTTTTTTTGGAAATAAAATAGTTTTCTCAAAAAGAAGTTTATTTTGGTTGTTTTCTTGACCAAAAAAGGAAACAGTCACTTTTCCATTATTGTAAACATTCACCGATGCAAATCCATTTTTTCCATATGAAAAATCATTAGGATAAACAGCTTTAGCAGCTTCCGACTTAGACCCAGCGCCACTTATTATTTGTTTTATATTTTCATGATCGATGTACTGTAAATTATGGTCGTGTCCAGAGACCACAATAACATTTTCTTGACTTTGTAGAATTGTTTTTATTCGTTTTGCAAATATTGTATATTGTTTGTTTTGGATATCTTGAGGACTTATTCCCGAAGTTTTTCTAATAAAGTTGATTACTGAGCCAATTACAGGAAGCGGAATTTTTTGTTCTAATGGAAAAAGTTGCTTTTTAATTGAAAATTGTCCACCATGTGATCCATTACTCATCAACGGATGATGCAATGCCAAGATTACGGTTTTTTCTTTGTTTTTATTTAATACATTTTCTAATTCTTCAAATAATGATTCTCTAGATTTTATGTCACAATCTTCATTTATTGTTGGAATCTTATCCCAGTCTTCCAAAAACCATTGACTGTCAATTGTAATTAGGGTAGTGAAATCATTTATTTTCACATTGTCTATTGCACAAGTGTTTCTGGGTAAAAATGATTTCTTGTCTTTTAAATAATCAGTAACTATTTTTTCTTGTCTTCTCAGTCCTTTTATCCCGTTATACCAATCATGGTTACCTGGAATAAAAATGGTTTGTCCTTTAAATTCTTTTGTAATTTCAAGTTGATTTAATAGTTTTTTTTCTGCAATATTGTAATTAATCTTATCTTCCTTGCTAGGCATTCCCTTTGGATAGATATTATCTCCTAGAAAGAGTAAAGTAGCATTATTATTGGCTTGTAATAATTGTTCATGAAGTTGATTCAGCGTATTTTTTGATATAACTTGATCACTATTTCCCGCATCACCAATTAAGAAAAAAGTATGGGCAATTTTTGAAGTATCAACTGCGTTTATAGCTAATCGATCTGTAATTTTATTTCCATATTGTGCGTGATGAGTGGCACACGACTGCAACAATATGGTTAATAGTAAGTAAACCGGGATTTTATTTTGAATAAAATGATTATCTGAAAACAATTTCATAATTTAGTATTATAAAAATTTTTATGAATCTTATAGAACAAGCTGAAAGTTTTGTTGTTAAATTACTCAAAGATAAACTTTCTAATTCATTTACTTATCATAATATCAAGCACACCATAGATGTGGTTAAGGCTGTTGAATTCCTTTGTGACAAAGAGTCTTTAAACCAGTTAGATAGAGAGATAGTACTAATTGCTGGTTGGTTTCATGACACTGGATACATTAATGGATGTGATAATCATGAGCTTTCCAGTATTAAGATTGTTACTGATTTTCTTAAAGGAAAAGATAAATCTAATGAATACATTGAAAAAGTCTCTGATACAATTAGAGCTACATCATTCGACTATATACCCAAGACTATTCTCCAAAAAATCCTTAGAGATGCGGATTATGCTCATTTTGCCAATTCAGATTATTTAAATATCTGTGAATTGCTAAGAACAGAATGGGGAAACACACAGCAAAAGTTCTATAAAGATTTAGAATGGGATAAGGAGAATTATAAAATCCTTTTAGAATGCCACAGATATTATACAGATTATGCAATTGCTAATTGGACCCCGTTGAAAGAAAAAAATATTCAGTTGGTTCTAAATAAAATTAAAATGGAAACCCCAAAAGAAGACAAGGTCAAAAAAACAAAGAATAAAAATAAAGAGCCAAAAAGTATAAAAACGGATCGCGGTGTTGATACCTTGTTTCGAATCACATTGAGTAATCATACACGATTAAGCGGTATTGCTGACAGTAAGGCAAATATTCTACTTTCGGTTAATGCAATTATAATCTCTATTGCGCTTTCATCAATTATTCCAAAACTGGATAGTGCAAATAATGCCCATTTGGTTATGCCTACATTTATAATGTTGATGTTTAGTGTAGTTTCAATAATTTTTGCCATCCTATCTACACGTCCCAAAGTTACAAGTGGGGTTTTTACTCGAAAAGACATTGAGGACAAAAAAGTAAACCTGTTGTTTTTTGGTAATTTTTATAAAATGCCCCTGGAAGAATATGAATGGGCAGTTAATGAAATGATGAAAGACAATGAATATTTATACAATTCTTTAATTAAAGATTTGTATTTTCTGGGTTTGGTGCTCGAAAAAAAATACAAATTATTAAGGATTACCTATAATATCTTTATGATTGGAATCATTATTTCTGTGATAGCATTTGTATTTGCTTTTTATTCTGTTAAAGCTTAATTTAATTCGCTCAGTAATTCCTGATAGGTATAGATATCATTTGAAGACTTCGTATTAAGTACTTTTATTCGTAACGCTTTTAAACCAGAAACTCCTTGTAATTCTTCAATATCAAATTGTTCTATAGTTGGCTCCAGTATTTTTTTGAATTGTAAAAATTTTATATACTTCAAATATTCTACTTCTTCATGATTATGGGAATATACAATGGTTATTTTTTCTTTTTGCGAGATTCTTTCTTTTGTGCCTTTAATATGTGCTTTGTCAATACGTTTTTTAACTACTTCATAACGGGCATTGTAAGTTCCGTCTACATCAAAACGTTTTTCATCCATTCTAAATCGTATGGAAAGTGGCGAGCTAAATACTAATATCAACGAAGTTACATCCAAATCATAGGGTAAGGCCGATTTCAACCTATGATGTTCCAATTCCATTTTGCATAAAGTTTGTAACTGCCATAATCTTAAGTTACTAAGATATATTATATCAAAAGGTTGTGAAGGAGTTATCGATGAACCAATATATAAATTATGTTCTACTCCGTCCGTTTTAAATCGTTCAAAATAATGAGGAAAAATGGCTTGTGCATCAAGTTGTTCTTTATCAAGAATGTAAGCCATTTTTTTATTGATAATCAACATGGCATCATCAAATTTCTTTCTGGAATGGTAAAACAAACCTGTTTTAGGATCCAATTCTTCAAAATATTGGTCTATCATTAATTGACACTCCTTGTCAATCTTAGAGTTGTTTAAAATAGGATGTATTTCTTTTTGAATATAGGTTTGTATTTGTTGTTCAGTATCTGCTTTTAATTCCTGTTCCAGCTCTCTAAAATAAGTTTGCATTTCAAATTTTCGTTGTTCCAATAAAGTGAGTGAGCTATTGGAATTCAAACTCTCAAAAATGGCTAGCAATGTTTTTAATTGATTTTTAAGATCCTCTTTAACAGTGTCATTTCTATGTTGTGATGAGCCTTTAATGTCTATTTGGCCATACAAAGGATACACGTCTTTAAAGACAATTTCTTTGAAAATATAGTCTTTATTTGGGCTGTTTGTTTGATAGTATTTTTCAGCTTCTCTTTTAAATTTCCAATATACACTAGAATGGATTGCTGTATATTCCCTTTGAATTACTGCTTCTATTTGGTTTTGTAAATCAATATTGAAACGTTCTAAAGAATCGATTACATAGGGTAATAAAAGGTCTAAATTTGTAGCATTGATGCTGTTTAGTTCTCTGGCTTTTGAAGAAATTAGTTCCATAATACCCAGCAATTTATTGTCTTTTAATATGGGTACAAGAATACAACTTTTAATATTTTGATTCAGTAAGTGTGTTCCTAGAGCCTCATTTCCTTCAAGGGTGGAGAATTTTTCTACATTTGAAATTATGAATGGTTTCTTCTCATCTAAAAGTGTAATTTGGGAACATCCCAAAAAAGCTTTTTTGCAATCAACTGTTTCATCTTGACCAAAAAGGATGTAACTTTTTATTTCATTATTAAAAGGAGGCTTTATAAATTTGTCATCTTCTTCGTTATAAATAATAAGTCCCATTTTTAAATCAGGAATTTTGAATATTGATCTAAAAATAGTTTCAAAACTTTGTTGATTTCCGGAGTCTTTTTCAGATTTTAATAGATTACTTTTTAAATTTGAAATGGCACTTTCTGTCGTGGCATCAAAAAGACTTACAATACCAAAACCTTTTAATGACCAACTTTCGATTGGGAATTTTTGCTTCCATAAAGTAATGTCATCATAATTATCCATTAATTGATCAATATCTTCAGTGGTTAAGGATATTGATTTTTCTGTAGGTGTTATTTCTAAAAAATCGGCATTATAAAGTATACGATAATGTTTTGATATTCCGTTTGCATCCGGAATATCATAAAATAAAGGCTTATTGATTTCAAAATGCTGTTTGTACTGGGTATTCAATATGAGTATGCAATTAGCAATATAGAATCGGTCAGCATCAAGGTCTCTTATTGACATGTCAAAAGCGGTTCCAGCCTCTTTTAGTATTTTATTAAATCTTTCAGAATAATTAAAAGTCAAATTTTGAAATGGAATAGTAACTGCTTTTATTTCATTTTTTGTTAATGCAGTGGGGAATAAATCAGCCAATAAGTATTTAATTAGCGTCTTATTTTTCTCAATAATTGATAAGTCTTCTATCCCTGTGCGGAACTCTGGGATATGTTCAATTTCTTTTAATAATGCTTTGGCATAATTGGAACGGTAATCAATATCAGATAAAGCAATCTCCTCTAAAGATTCAATCAGTTTATGAAATGAAATTAGAGTTTTAAAAGGACTTTCTTTGAAAAATTTAATGTTTCCCATATTATTTTTATAGGATACAAAATTACGAATAAACTCAAATTATTAGAACAATTTTATGAGTTATTGTTTTAAATGTAATAGGAAAGCTTTACCAATTACATTATAGTTACAAGGATAGATTTAAAAAAGCTAAATCTATGGGAGATAGTTTGGGTGCAGCGTTTGAATCTATTACCCGAAATTTTAAGAACACCAATTTTATTTGATTCTTAAAAAATAGTCTTGGAGGGAATAACATCGATAATCAATATCTTATTTAGATCTGTTTTTCTTGATTTGTACTTTTGTTTCCAAACCAAAAAACAATGGGTAAAAAATAGTATTAGCATTTTTGTGATTTTTTTAGGTTAAGAGAAGGGTTTAATTAATTTGGAAAAACTATTTTTACTTATACTCTTTGAAGCTTTTTTTGACAAAATTGAAATAAAGTTTCATTTATGTCTTTCAGTTCAGGAGTGAGAAAAGTTTTATTTCCTTCATCATCGTCCGTAAATTCTAAATCACAGACCGAACATTTGTATTCATGTATATGATTGGTGATTTTTCTACTTGGAATAAATTTGTGACCCATTGCCAGGCAAAATATTTTTTTACTGAGTAAAAATTCTTTTATTTCTATTGTGCTCATAATTAGGTGGTTTATATTGACTTGAGGATTATAAATATATATAAAAATCGATAAAAAGCAAATAATAACTGATTAAATGCGTTAATTTTTCAAAAAAGGAAGGTAAAACTTATAAAAAAAATAACATTTTGAAGTTGTTTAGAAATAATTTTTTAAATAAAAAAATCTCCAATTACCTGAGCAATTGGAGATTATATATAAAGGATATATTTTTAAGAATTAACTTTTTTCTTCTTTGTTAAAATAAACTAAGTAATAATACATTTGTTTTTCTTCGTCCCAACCTTTTTCCACAAATTTCTCTGCACTTTCCGGATTGATGAAGTCCATTTTGATTTGGATATTAGTATCTAAATTAATAACATTTTTAATTGATTTTCGGGCATCACTTACCGCGGCATTGGCGATAGGGAATGAAGTTACATCTTCAATACTGTATTTTTCGCCTTTATCTACTTTGTAATTTTTGAATTCTGGAATTAAATCGGGATTGTCTAAAACTTCATTCAAGAAATTGCTTTCTTCAAATTGATCGTTTTTGGCAAAATAATTCACGGAACGATTCATAAACATTACTTCTTCCTTTTTGTCCTCAGCGGGAAAAACTACATCTTTTGCAAAGCTTTGACAGAATTTTAAATATTTCTTGGTGATAAAATTTTCGTCTTCAAAGGCATCTACAGAAAGGAAATGTTCCAGCCAATATCTGGCATCATAACGGTTACTGTCTACAGTTAGGATCTTGTAGCCTTCTTCTTTTTTAAAATTGAAAATAAGACATCCTTTATCTAATTTGTTCAGGTTAATTCCTTGTTGTAGAATCATTTCCAAGTTGGTGCCTTTTTCTTCAAATTGTAAAAAGTCGGCCTGTAATTCACTTTTGAAGATTCCGATGGCATCAACCACATTATTGTCAATATTTACATTGGTCAAATAAGAGACATAAACTTCCCCATTTTTAATGTGTGGATGATTGGATTGTTCAAATAAATGCGTTGTAATGTTTTTAGAAACTTCATGCAAAGTGCTTGGATCTGTAAAAATCTCACTGGCAAACTTGAACATGTCATTATAGTCTAAATCTACTTCATGTGCAAATTGATAATAATTCTCTTCTTTTTCGCGGAAAGGTTTTAAGAAAAATTCTTTTATAAGCGGAACAATTTCATCTTGAAGATTGTATGGTTGCTCTGATAAAAAAATAGCTTCATTGCGGCTTTTGTTTCCAACTCTATGAATGGAAAGCGTATCAATGTGCGTGTTGAATAAATTGATCATATTTTTAATTTATTTTTAGATAAAAAAGCCAAGAGTAAGGACATTGTAGTGGTCATTAATCTTGGCTCTTAATTCTTAGTTTTTTATAATTCTAATTCCAATTCTCCTCAAATCCAAAGTCTTCAAAATTTTCGCCTCCTTCAAACATGTCGAGGTCATCTTCGTCTAATCCGTCTTCAAATTCATCATAAAAATCATCGGCATTGTCTGCTTCGAAATTTTTCTCAATCGCTTCGTCTGGCATTTCTCCATGGGAAAAAATAGTTTCAGGATAGGTGTTTCCAACGACTTGTTCTTCAATAGCTGCCAATTCAACTAGGAAAGTCCACATATTAATAAAGTCATAAACATAGATAATTTTAGTGTTTTCTTCATCTAAAATATCCGATAATTTATAGTCACCCATTGTTTTTTGTTCACCAGGAACATCCCCAACATCAAAAAGAGGGATTTCATCTTCTTGATTCCAGGTTTCATCGCAAGTATAAAATGAAGCCACTTCCATACCGTCGAATCCGAAAGCATTGAATATAGCGTTGTGTAAATCTTCTAAAGTATCATCGTCAAGTATCGCAATATCTCTGAAGATATCTTCTTCTGCATCAAGAATTACTCTGAATTTGTAAACCATAATCGTCGTTTTGTTGAAAGTCCAAAGGTAAAATTTAATTTTAGATTTCAGTTTTAAGAATGATGATTTGTTAATAAAATTTGTAGTGTAACAAAATCAAATCATTACTGTTTTGAAGAAAGTCGTTTTCTAAAAACGTGATAGTGTTTGTGAAATTTATTGTGGTTAGGGTAGCTTCTTTTTTCGGTGATGTTATTGAAAATTAAAGCGGTAAGTAGCAGAATCAAAACGCCAATCAATACAGGGGAAAATACATAGAAATACCCAAGTGTTTTTATTTTATCCGAACCAATAATGGCAATAAGAGCCGTTGCCCCTCCCGGTGGATGTAAGGTTTTGGTGATTTGCATGGAGACAATAGAAAGCGAAACGGCCAAAGGAGCAGCAATCCAAATAATATCGGGAGCCATTTTATGAATGCTAACACCGATAAAGGCCGAAATTAAGTGACCTCCAACCAAGTTTCGGGGTTGTGAAAACGGACTTTGAATAATGCCATAAACCAATACGCTTGAAGCTCCAAAAGATCCAATTAAATACACCGCATCATTTCCTGAAAAATGAATCGATTGGATATAAGCCAACACTCCGATACCCACAAACGAGCCTAAAAAGGCCCAGAAATGTTCTTTTGTGTCAACCAAAGTTTCTTTGTAAAGAATGTAGCGTGTTTTGCGATACCCTCTTTTTATTTTTTGAATAGGCATGTTTTCTATTTTATGATACTGGGAGTAAACGTATAAACCGTGTATGGATAAATCATTTTTGCGGTGTACTTAGAAATAAGGCAAGCGGCCAAAATGGGAATGAATAAGGTATAATCATTTGTTAATCCGCAAACGAGAAAAATGGCAGTAAACGGGGCATGAATGCTGGCGCTTAATACGGCTGCCATCCCTATGACCATGAAATTGACAGGGATTACATTTGCGATGAATACCTTGTTTAAAACCAAAGCGACCAATAATCCTAAAAAAGCTCCGATGAAGAGACTTGGAGCAAAAACGCCTCCGTCGCCGCCTGAAGCAAGTGTTGCAGAGGTAACAATAGGTTTTAGAAGAATGATTCCGATGAACGTCAAGAGTAACGGAAGTGATATTATGGCTTCATTTGAATTGATAAAAATGGTTTTTATCGCATGATAGCCTTCTCCGTAAAGTTGGGGAAATGCAAATAAAGAAATGCTCAAAATGGCGGAACCTAAAAGAATCTTGAAATAATGGGTCTGTATTTTTGAAAATTGGGACTTGAAAAACAATACACAACGTGTCAGATAAACCGAATTTATTCCGGCCAATATTCCTAAAAGGATAAAATAGGGAATCGATTTTAAATGCCAGATTGTAATTGCTACATCGAATAATGGCTTTTCATTCAATAAAAAAACAAGCCCAAAAGCGATGGTTACCGCAATTAAATTACTGATTAAAAAGGCTCGGGTTACTTTTTTGGAAATCACTTCAATGGCAAAAAGGATTCCGGCAACAGGACTGCTGAATAAAGCGGTAATACCTGCTGCGACTCCGGCGCATATCAATTCGGTTTTGTATTGTTTGAAAACGTTTTGTTTTCTTTGTGCAACAGAACCAATTGTAGCCGAAGCAACAACTGTAGAAACCTCAATCCCTGTCGATCCTCCAAAAATAACCGTTAATAGTCCGTTGATAAAATGGGAAGGGATTTTATAATTGGGTAAATTCTTCGATTTTGAATTGGTGCTCTCGAAAATTTCTTTAATCCCTTTGTTTTCTTTTTTCTTAAAAAGATATTCCCGAAGAAAATATATAATCGACAAACCAAAAAAAGGAAAAACAATTATAAATACCGGACTCAATGTAGTTTGATGGAAAAAGATTTCCTCATAATATTCGGTCATCCTTTTTAAAGAAACGCCTAAAAAGGCTGAAAGAAAACCAATTAGGATAGAAACAATAACTAACTTTTGAAATTTGATTAACTGATAATTTTTTTTAATTTGAGATGTTTTGGTCATCAGAATATATAATTTTTGAAGTGGCTTTTTTTGTAAAGCCTGACAAAATTATAAAATCAAAACCAAAATTGTTACAATTTTAACATTTTTCGCTAAATTTCATAAAATTCTACAGGAAGTCCGTCTGGGTCGGCAATAAAAAAATAACGTTTGTCTGTATGGATGTCGGTACGAATGGTTTCACAAATAATTCCTTTAGAGGTTAAGGTGTTGTGTGTGAGTTCGATGTTGTTTACTTCAAAAGCCAAATGGCGTAAACCACAGGCTTCGGGTGTTGAAGGTCTTTTGGGAGGCTCAGGAAAGGAAAAAAGTTCGAGGACAAAAGTTCCCTTCAAAGATAAATCCAGTTTATAGGATTCCCGCTCTTCCCGATAAATTTCCCGGATGATGTTCAAACCCAAGATTTCAGTATAAAAACGTTTCGATTTTTCATAGTCGGAAACAATAATAGCGATATGATGTATTTTGTTTAGTTGAAGCATTGGGTTTATTTGGTATTTAGTTTCTTAATCACTTTTGCCGGATTTCCAACCGCCATGGAGTGGTCAGGAATGTCTTTGGTCACTACGGCACCGGCACCAATTACGCAGCCGTTTCCAATGGTCACGCCCGGGCAAATAATAGCATTGCCACCAATCCAGCAATCATCGCCAATAGTTATGGGTTTTGCCAGTTCGTGAGTGCGTCGGGTTTCTATGTCGAGTGGGTGGGTGGCGGTGTATAATTGTACTCCTGGCGCAAACAAAACATTGGAACCAATTGTTACTTTGTTGGAATCTAACACAACACAATTGACATTAAAATAGACATTGTCTCCGCAAACAATATTGTAGCCATAATCACAATGAAAAGGAGGCTCGATGTATAAATTTTTTCCTGCGTTCGGAATTAACTCTTCTAAGATGAGCCGCGCTTTTTTCGTGATTCGGTACTCAATGACATTTAGCCGATGTAGCAAATTTTTTGCCCTTCGGCGGTCTTTTTTTAAATCTTCTCCTCCGGAAATATAGAATTCACCGGCCACCATTTTTTCTTTTTCAGATTTCATAGGTATGTATATGGAAAGTAAATATAGTTCAATTTTGATTAGGGTTACAACTCAGGAATTGTTTTTAAGTAATAGTGACAATCATTTTTTGAAGGGATGTGAATCTAAATAAACTACTAATGTTTTGTTAATCATTATAATAAATAGCATGTAGGTAGTAATTTCGTAGAATAAAGTATAATTATCAATAACATGAAATATTTCCGCTATTTTATTTTTTTATTTCTATTTTCTAATGTAATCGTTGCTCAAAAAGTAGTTGTTTTTGATAATTATGCCACGTTAGAAAAAACAATTTTAAACGATGAAAAGACAACCTATGTTGTTAATTTTTGGGCGACATGGTGTGCTCCATGCATAAAAGAATTGCCTTATTTTGAAAAATTAAATTCAGAAAATAAAAATATAAAAGTTGTATTGGTAAGTTTAGATTTTAAAAATCAATATGAATCTAAATTAATTCCTTTTGTGGAAAAGAAATCGATTCAATCTCAGGTGGTTTTGCTTACCGATAAAGATTATAACACTTGGTTGCCAATTGTGGATAAAGATTGGTCAGGTTCAATTCCGGCAACTTTAATTATCAAAAATGGTAATAAAGTTTTTGCGGAAAGGTTTTTCTCCAGCTATGAAGAACTTAATGGGTATGTTAACAAAATTATTAACTAAATAGTTTATATCATGAAAATTTTATGTTCACTATTCTTTTTTGTCTCTGCTTTTGTAACAAGTACGGTCAGTCCACCAGCAGGTTATAAGCCAGGTGATAAAGCGACCGATTTTAAATTAAAATCAGTTGACGGCAAAATGTACAGCTTGGTAGATTATAAAGAAGCAAAAGGATTTATTATTGTTTTTACATGCAATCATTGCCCTTTTGCCAAAAAATATGAAGACAGAATTAATGAATTGGCTAAAAAATACAAACCGAAAGGCTACATTTTATTGGCAATTAATCCTAATGATCCCGAAGTACAGCCGGATGATAGTTTTGAATTAATGAAAGTAAGAGCTAAGGAAAAAGGATTTGTATTTCCATATTTGTTTGATGAAGGACAAAAAATATTTCCTCAATATGGAGCCACTAAAACGCCACATGTTTTTTTATTGGATAAAAATCGAATTGTAAAATACATTGGTGCTATTGATGATAACGTCGATGATGCGAACGAGGTTAAAGTAAAGTATCTTGAAAATGCCATTGCAGCTTTAAAAAGTGGAAAAACACCATCACCGGAAATTACAAAAGCGATTGGTTGTTCGATTAAATTTAAATAAAAATTTAAAAATTTTTTAAACGAAAGAGTAAAGACAGATTGTTTTTACTCTTTTTTATTTTAGGTATGTTTTTCTTATACCTATTAAAACAAGAATAAATACGGAATACACAACAAAAAATAATGAAATATATTCTATGCAATCAAATGCCAAAAGAAAAACAATCAGTAAGAGTTGAAATCCTAATCCATATAATGAAACGAAAGTCATAAACCAGTTTGGGAAAGTTTTTACTTTGTATGCATTCGGGTCTAAAGCATGAATTATTTTATCAAATCTACCGTAAACCAGAGTATAGATTTTAAATAATATATCGACAGATTTTTGGCTTTCGCCTGGAAGTGCTTTTGGTGTTTTATATTCGAAAATTTTACTGGTAGAATCACCTCCCACAGATTTGTTTCTTAGAATAACATAATAGTAATTGTATAAAGTGCCTTGTAATTGGATACAAAAAAAAGCCAAAAGTGTCAGTAAAAGAGATGCTTTAGAGACAAAACAAATGGTTATTAGAAATAAAAAATTAAGGAAGATGTCAGCAATACTGTCCAGATATCTTCCGGTATAAGAAGGGGTGTTTTTTATTCGTGCCAATTCTCCATCGGCTGCATCGATTATGGATTTTAAAAGGATAAAAAAACCTGCTAAAAAATAATGGTTTTTAAGGATGCAATAAATGGCAATTATTCCCGATGCCGTAAAAAGAAGGGTAACATGAATAGGGGTAAATCGAGTATTTTTTAATTGATTGGCAAGAAACCTTCCAAAAGGTCTTCCATAATCAGACAAATCAATAAATTTATCTTGTGCAGCAAGTTTAGACATTTAGCGAATTCAACAAATAACTGTGACAATATAGTCAATCGTAAATGTAATCAAAACAAGTTATTTTGACAAACGATGCAACGTGAATGTCATTGCCGTAAGTAAGAAAAACGCATTAATTTGATGTGTTAATCCCAACCATAACGGAACACTATATAATAAAGTGAATACGCCTAATGCAAATTGAACAAAAACCAATAAAACAAGTAGGTTGATTCCTTTTTTTTGTGTTTGCTCTAATTGGAATTTTTTACTTTTAAAATAAAGCAATCCAATCATAGCTACGACAAAATAACCTAAAGTTCTATGAATAAATTGCACGCCACTTTTGCCTTCAGTAAAGCTCAAAAACCAGTTTTTTTGTTCCAAAAACACACTGTCGTGAATAAATTGTCCGTCACTCATTAAGGGCCAGTGATTGTGGATTAATCCGGCATTTAAACCCGCAACAAAACCACCATAGATAATTTGTAACAACAAAACCAAAAGGGCGTATTGGGCAATAGTACGCAATGATTTTTCTGTTTTTTTCTTTTCCGGATAAATTAAGTCTAAAGCAACCCAAAGGGTATACGCAAAAGTAATAAAAGCAAAAGTAAGGTGTATGGCTAACCTAAAATGGCTAACATCGGGATTGTCGATTAATCCGCTTCTAACCATAAACCATCCTAGGAAACCTTGAAAACCTCCCATTCCTAAGAGGACAATACATTTTTTGACAGTTGAAGAATCTAGTTTCTTTTTGAATAAAAAATAAATAAATGGAACTATAAAAACCAATCCAATAATACGTCCTATAAAGCGATGAAACCATTCCCAGAAATAAATAAATTTATAGTCCGAGAGTTGAAAATCATTATGAATGTTGATTTTTTGATATTCGGGAAATTTCTTGTATTCCTCAAAAGCAGCATTCCATTTTGCTTCGGTTAAGGGTGGAAAAGTATCGGTTATCAAATGCCAATCGGTCATGGATAATCCTGAATTTGTTAAACGCGTAATTCCGCCCACGGTAACCATTAAAAATAAAAGGAAACATCCTGATAATAACCAAATAATGACTGATTTGTTTTCTGTTTTCATTTTATAAAATATACTATTTTGAAACTTTATTCAATCCCAATTTTTCGGCTCTTTTCAATACAAAATTATAAGCAGCATCATATTCATTTGGAATTTCTCCTTCAAGAATTGCTTCTTTTACCGCTTCCTTGAGTATGCCTATTTCTTTGGATGGTTTTAAGTCGAAAATTTCCATTATTTGTTCTCCTGAAATCGGAGGTTGGAAATTACGAATAGAATCTTTCTCTTCGACTTCGACTATTTTTTTACGAACAATAACAAAATTGTTGTGGTATTTTTTGAACTTATTTGGATTTTTGGTCGTGATATCGGCTTCACAAAGTGTCATTAAATCTTCTACATCTTCCCCGGCATCAAAAACCAATCTTCGTACAGCTGAATCAGTTACAATATCCTGTGATAAAACAATGGGTCTTGAACTCATCATGACCATTTTTTGAACGAATTTCATCTTTTGGTTTAGGGGCATGTGTAAACGTTCAAATATTTTTTTGACCATTTTTCCGCCCAAGAATTCATGTCCGTGAAACGTCCATCCTTGTTTTTTGTTGAATCGCTTTGTTGGTGCTTTTCCAATGTCGTGTAATAAAGCTGCCCAACGCAACCAAACATCATCGGTGTTAAGACAGATATTATCAACCACTTCCAAAGTATGATAAAAATTATTTTTATGGGTATGACCTTCCATTTCTTCCACCTGATTTAAAGCGGTTAACTCAGGTAAAATAATATCTAAAAGACCCGTTTTAAATAATAAAAGAAAACCAATGGAAGGTTTTTCGGTAGAGAGGATTTTATTTAATTCGTCTACAATACGTTCTCCTGAAATGATTTTGATTCTTTCGGCATTTTTTATGATGGATTGAAAAGAGTTTTCTTCAATTTCAAAATTCAATTGTGTAGCAAAACGAATAGCTCTCAACATACGCAAAGGATCGTCAGAATAAGTAATATCTGGATCTAATGGTGTTTTTAAAATCTTATTTTCAATATCATCTAATCCTCCAAATGGATCCAGTAATTCGCCAAAATCAGCTTTGTTCAAAGATAATGCCAGTGCATTTATAGTAAAATCACGACGATTTTGATCGTCTTCCAATGTACCGTTTTCAACAATGGGATTTCTGCTGTCACGAGTGTAAGACTCTTTTCGGGCTCCTACAAATTCAATTTCGGTATCTTCAAAACGCAACATGGCTGTACCATAGTTTTTAAAAACTTGTACTTTAGGTTTTTTTGGAAGTAATTCCGAAACTTTTAATGCCAATTCAATTCCGCTACCCACAGCGACAATATCAATGTCTTTTTTGAAGTCTCTCTTTAAAATCAAATCTCTGACAAAGCCTCCAATTACGTAACTATCTATGTTAAGTTCTTGTGATGCTTGAGAAATAATTTTAAAAATTTTATTATTTAAGGCTGATTTGTAAGTCATTGTTTTTGTTTAAAGTTTAAAGTTTAAAGTTGTGTGTAACTGAAAACTGAAAACTGTCTCTCGACTGCGCTCGAGATGACAACTGCAAATTATTTATTTACGAATTACTTTTACTTGAGAATCATTCGTCAATTTAATAATTGTTGAAGGATTCTTGCAGATTTTTTCGCGATGCAAATTTACAACATAGTCTACGCCTTTTATAATTTCGGGACTAATTTCTTTAAAACTTTTTGGAGTGGGTTGTCCGGAAATATTTGCCGAAGTCGAGACTAAAGGTTTTTTCATTCGTTCCAATAATTTGAAACAAAAAGGTTCTTTTACGATTCTGATGCCCAAAGTTTGGTCTGTGGCAATCAAATTGGTCGCAACATTTCTCGGATTATCCAGAATTAAAGTGGTTGGTTTTTCGGATAAATCCAGAATTTGCCATGCTACTTCGGGAATTTCTTTAAAAACATTGTACATCATTTTTTCGCCATTCATCAAAACAATCATACTTTTGGTTTCTTCTCGCTGTTTTAATGCGTAAATTTTGGCTACTGCTTCAGGATTGGTGGCATCACAACCAATTCCCCAAACCGTATCGGTTGGATAGAGGATGATTCCACCTTCTTTAATTATTTCGTAAGCTTTGTGGACTTCTTCGTTAAGATTTTCCATTTTCGATGTTTAGAATATAATTGACTTAATTGGTATGCAAAGAAACGAATAATAATTTTGAAAATAGTATGTGATTTGAAGGATAGAAGTGTTCTTCTTGGTCAGATTTGAATTTAAGGATTGTTGTTTTTAAACGATAGGAATAATTAAATGCAATACTTACTTTTGTTCTTCTAAAAATTAATTAGGAATGATTTTAAAAATTGATTCTCATTTTCTGAAACACGCGCCCTATTTGCTGCAAATCGTTAAAAACTTCAAATCAGAAGGGGTTCTTTTTGGGAATGGCAAGCGCAATACAATAAAACTTTTTGATTTAGAAGACAAAACGATTAATATTAAGTCGTTTAAAATTCCCAATTTATTGAATCAGTTGGTATATAAGTATTTCAGAAAATCTAAAGCAAGAAGATCCTATGAATACGCTACTGCTTTATTAAAAAAAGGAATCGGAACGCCGCAACCTATCGCTTGTTTTGAAAATTTTAATCTGTTAGGGCTACAAGATAGTTATTATGTGAGTGAACATCTTGTGACAGAACTGACTTTTAGGGAATTGATTACTATTCCTGATTATCCGGATCATGAGAATATTTTACGTCATTTTACTCGTTTTTCATTTGATTTGCACGAAAAAGGTATTGAGTTTTTAGACCATTCACCGGGTAATACTTTAATAAAGAAAGTTTCAGAAAATCAATATCAATTTTATTTAGTTGATTTAAATCGGATGAAATTTCATTCTGCAATGGATTTTGATCAACGAATGAAAAATTTAAGCAGACTGACACCAAAAAAAGAGATGATTGCCACAATGAGTGATGAGTATGCTAAATTTTATTTGTCCAAAAGTTACCAGGAAATATTCGATAAAATGTGGCAAGAAACCTGTCGTTTTAGAGAAGGTTTTGAAAGGAAAAAACGCATTAAAAAGAGCCTTAAATTTTGAAAAATGTAGTTTTTTATTTTTAATGGACGTTATTTCTTAAAAATAGAATGGATTTTAAATCTTCTGAATAAAGAAATTTTTCGTTCTTCGGGAACTCCTTTTACTTTAATGTAATTTTCAACAGCATCAACCATTCTTTGAGCAGATTTACCATCATTATAGGGATGGTAGTTTTCGAAAATGAATTTTCGTTCTTTTGCAAATGGATCAGTAGTAAGATTCTTTTCAACTAATGGAATTAATTCGGTATAATCCAGACTGTTTTCCCATAAAATTGTTTCTGAAATATTTTTGAAAGAAATGACAGGTTTGTCTAATAGTAAAAATTCGTAAATAACAGAAGAAGTGTCGCTGACCAAAACATCGGCCATCAATAAAAACTTAATGATGTTTTTTTCTGTTTCAAAAATAATGTTTTCTGTTTTCTCCGCTATTTCCCGGTATACTGCTAACCAGTTTTCATCCATTAGCGGATGGAATTTCATCAGAATTAAAAAATCTTTGTTTTCTGCTAATGCCTTTATTTGTTCTGTTAAATAAGGTGCGGATGTTAGTTTAGGTGAAAATGTAGGTGCATAAAGGATAATCTTTTTTGCCTTAAATTTTTCTAATATATTGTTTTTCTCTTCATTGTAAATAAATTTATTCGTGCCGTAAATATCTAATTTAGGCCAGCCCGTTTCAATAACTTCGAAGTCTTTGTGAATAGATTTAAGTTCGTTGAATTTTTTTGTGAAGTATGGTCCTTGAGTAAGGTATACATCAAAATAATGTCGAATCCTGAAATGTCCTTTTTTTTCTCCTGCCAATCCATGAAAAATTTGAACTTTTAAGCCTCTTAAGTAGTGGGGAACTTCATTTCCAGGAACGAAAATAACATCACTTCTATACTTCTTTATATCGAAAATAGAAGAGGTGTTATTTTCGTTTTTAAATGGAAAATCATCTATTATCTTGTCATTAACATACCATATGTAATCATGACCATTTTCCTTTAAATGGGTTCTGATAGGTTCGAAAATTCCAAAGGCATAATTGTTTTGGCAGAAAAGGACACACTTCATTTATAACATGTTATTGACGTTTTCTAAATCTTCTATGAAATCAATTTCCATACAGTTGTATTTAGAGATATCTACAGCTTTTATTTTTATTCCATCTTTTTCTATAGCTAATTCCAGTCCTCTCTCGAAGTAATCATTGTCATCGCATTCTTCGAGTCTGGCAATAAATTTTTGAATGTCATTCGATGAAATAAAATTAATTCCCACAGCTTCGCCTAATCCATTTTTTACCGTTTTGGACAATTCATCAATATGGCCGTTTTTCAGGGTGTATTTTACTTCTTCGTCTGCAACTTTACTTGTGTTTACAGCTACAAATGATTCGTTGGCTTGTATGTATGGATCTAAAACATTTAAAATTAATTGGTCGAATACAACATCTCCATTAAACCATAAAACCGATTTGTCTCTATTCTTTTTTAAAGCTTGTAATAAGCTTTTTGAAGTGTTTGTTCTGTCGAAAAAGGGATTGTATATATAGGTCAAATCAGGAAAACGTTCCATGATTAAATCTTTTTTAAATCCAACTACTACATTAATATCGTCAGCACTGTATTTGGAAATGATATTATCGGTTTGAAATTCCATAATGCTTTTGCCATTTTTAAGAGGGGTTAATGGTTTTGGAAATGGATTTCCCAATCTTGAGCCCATTCCTGCAGCAAGGATTACAATTTTCATAAGTATGTTTTTGTTTTAATATTAATGTTAAGTAATGATGGAAAGTTCGTCTTTTAATGCGTCCCAATTTTTAATGGGGATTTTCCAGTTTCCATATTTATGAGTTAGATATTCATCTGTTTTTAATGGGATATCGTATTTTTTATCTAAAAAAGTAATTTTTTTAGATTCATCATAAAATGTTTTGGGAGCACTCATAGTTTTGTCGCCGACTTTCCAATATACATTATTTTCGTGAACATATTTAACAAAAATTTCTAAACAAACAGTGCCTTTTAAAAGTCCGAAAAATTTTTTTCCTCGGACTTTAATTAGTCGGATATCGTTTTTTTTAAAGATAAAATCATCATCCTCAAACTTTCTAATTCGGACTCTGTATTTTTTATCGTTTAATTCATTTATTATTAAATCTATATTTTTAAGTTCATTGTTTAAAATTGATATATCTACATCACTATCCCACGGAAGTAATCTGTCTTCTCTGTATATACCCAATAACGTTCCTCCTTCAAGACAATAAGCAATGCTGTTTTTTTCCAGTACAGTAGTGATTTCAAAAAGTAAGTTTTCTGCGTATTTTTTGTTTTCTCCAATGAGTTTAATAGAATATCCCATTAGTTTTTTAGATATATCATAATGTATGTTTTTTTGAGTATTTTTTTTGCTTACACCGCAACATCATACTCTCTCAAGGCATTGTTTAGAGAAGTTTTTAAGTCTGTTGAAGGTTTACGAGTTCCAATGATTAAAGCACAAGGAACTTGGTATTCACCTGCAGCGAATTTTTTTGTGTAACTTCCAGGAATTACTACTGAACGAGCTGGTACAAAACCTTTCATTTCAACAGGAGTGTCGCCAGTTACATCAATAATTTTAGTTGATGCAGTCAAGCATACATTAGCGCCAAGAACCGCTTCTTTACCAACGTGAACACCTTCTACAACAATACATCTTGAACCAACGAATGCACCGTCTTCAATAATAACCGGAGCCGCTTGTAATGGTTCTAGTACGCCACCAATTCCAACTCCACCACTCAAGTGAACGTCTTTACCAATTTGAGCACAGCTGCCTACAGTTGCCCAAGTGTCCACCATAGTTCCGGCATCAACATAAGCACCAATGTTTACATAACTTGGCATCATGATAACGCCACTAGAAATAAATGAACCGTAACGAGCGGAAGCTCCAGGAACTACACGAACTCCTTTGGCTGCGTAATCTTTTTTCAATTCCATTTTGTCATGGTATTCAAAAATACCAGCTTCCAATGTTTCCATTTTTTGAATAGGGAAATACATCACCACGGCTTTCTTCACCCATTCGTTTACTTGCCATCCGTCCCCTTTTGGTTCGGCAACACGTAATTTTCCTGAATCTAATAATTCGATAACTTCTCTAATCGCATTAGTTGTTGTTTCTTCCTGTAATAAAGCTCTGTTTTCCCAAGCTTGTTCTATAATTGTTTGTAATTGACTCATGTTTTTAAATTTTTTACAAATATAAATGGATTTTTTTTTAAAACCAGTCTGTTTTGATATTACTAACATATTTGTTGGTTATGTTTTAAAATTGAATTTATAATCGCTGTAATTTTATTTTTTAATTTTATTCGAAAGATTCGAATCCTTAATCTCCTGAAATCTTTGCGTATATTTGCAAAACAAATACCTATTCATGCCTAGAATTCTCGCTATAGATTACGGACAAAAAAGAACTGGAATAGCTGTAACCGATGAGTTACAAATCATTGCTTCAGGTTTGACAACCATTCCTTCAGTCACTGCCATTCCTTTTTTGAAAGACTATTTTTCCAAAGAAAAGGTAGAGGCGGTATTAATAGGCGAGCCCAAACAAATGAATGGAATGCCTTCTCAAAGTGCTTCCATAATTAAAGGTTTTGTAACTCATTTTACCAACCATTTTCCGGATATGAAAGTTATTCGGGTAGACGAGCGCTTTACTTCAAAAATGGCGTTTCAAACAATGATAGATAGCGGACTAAGTAAAAAGAAAAGACAGGACAAAGGACTTATTGATGAGATATCTGCCACGATTATGCTTCAGGATTATCTCTCTCGAAAAATGTTTTAAGTTTTCTTCAAAAAGGGCTGTTTAAAAGCCATATAACTATTTTATAAATGTAACTTTTAAGGTGTAAAAACTTCTTTTTTTTTGAGGTTTTATGAATTACCTTTGCACCTTTAAAATTTTATTATGGCTGATACAACAATTCGTGTACATACTGACGTGGTTCTTATAGGAGCCGGAATAATGAGTGCAACCCTTGGATTAATTTTAAAGGAACTTCAACCGGACATTAAAATAGAAATTTTAGAAAGATTGGATAGCGCTGCTGCCGAAAGTTCCGATGCTTGGAACAATGCCGGTACTGGACATTCTGCTTTCTGTGAATTAAACTATACACCAGAAAGTGCTAATGGAAGTATTGATCCTAAAAAAGCAATTAGCATTGCTGAATCTTTCGAAGTTTCTCGACAGTTTTGGGCTTATTTGGTAGAACAGAAAAAAATATCTTCTCCAGAAAATTTTATTAAAAGTATTCCACATATGAGTTTTGTATGGGGAGATAAAAATGTCGAATATCTTAAAAAAAGATTCGATGTTTTGCAAAAAAATCCACTTTTTAAGGACATGCTTTATAGTACTGATTTTTCTCAGCTGAAAGAATGGATGCCGCTTGTGATGGAAGGTAGAAAAGAAAAAGAGAAAGTGGCTGCAACTTCTATGACTATAGGTACCGATGTAAACTTTGGAGAGTTGACCAGAAGCATCTTTAATTATTTAGCACAACTTGATGGGGTTACATTACGTTTCAACCATGAGGTTAAGAAAATGAAACAGCGTGCAGATAAATCCTGGAGAATTAAAGTAACTAACATTGCTACTGGAGAAAAAATAAAAGTATATTCTAAATTTGTTTTTATTGGAGCTGGTGGTGGTTCATTACCTCTTTTGAATAAAGCCAACGTTCCAGAAGGAGATGGTTATGGAGGTTTTCCAGTGAGTGGTCAATGGTTAAAATGTACTAATCCGGAGGTGATTGCACAACACGAAGCAAAAGTATACGGTAAAGCTAGCGTTGGAGCACCACCAATGTCTGTTCCCCATATTGATTCCCGTTTAATTAATGGTGAAAAACAATTGCTTTTTGGCCCATTTGCAGGTTTTTCAACTCGTTTTTTAAAGAATGGAAAATATTCTGATTTACCGTTGTCTTTGAAACCATCCAATGTGGTTCCAATGCTTTCGGCAGGAATTAAAAATATTCCTCTGACTAAATATTTGATTGAGCAAGTTAGGCAGTCGCCAAAAGACAGAATGAATGCGTTAAGAGAATATGTGCCCAATGCAAAATCTAAGGATTGGGTTTTAGAAAGAGCCGGACAAAGAGTACAGGTAATTAAAAAAGATGAAAAAGAAGGTGGAGTTCTTGAATTTGGAACTGAGGTAATTGCTACAGCAGACGGAACCCTTTCTGTATTGCTAGGAGCTTCTCCAGGAGCGTCGACTGCTGTTTCTATTATGGTCGATTTAGTGGGTAGATGTTTTCCAGACAAAATGCAAACTCCGGAGTGGCAGGAAAAAATTAAAACGATGATTCCTTCTCACGGTCAGAAATTAAATGAAAATCCAGAACTTTTGGAAGAAATAAGAAAACATACCGAAAAGGTGTTAAAGCTTTAAGGAGTTTCTAACTATAATCTTTAACATAAATCCCGATTCATTCGGGATTTATGCGTTATTGGTCATTAGTGTTTCAGTGGTTTTTACGATGTTTTCGGATAAATTGGTCAGCCAAATTAACTGTTCAATTACCAATTGCGCTTCCTGCATTTTTAATTGAAAGGCTTTATCGTCTAAAGTAATATTTCGAAGTTTCAGCTCCTTTTCTCGTATGCTTTTTAATTCGGTAAAACTTTTAATAACCTCTTTGTTATTGCTTTTTATAGGGCTTTTTTCTCCATTAGATTTTAAAATACTGATGGCAGTATCTAAATTTTCAATCACTTTGTTGACAACGATATTAAAAGCTTCAGAGGCTTCGGTGGTTTTGTGGGATTGAATATAAGTTCCTAAGGAAGCTTCAGAAGACAGTAAGGCGTGATTGAGAACGGTTAATTTATAGACCTGAGCTAACTTAGTTTGTTTCGATTTGGGTTCCTGTACCATTCTTTGAAAGGAAGCCATTAAGTTTCCCACTGCAATAAAAGCCTGTTTTCGAGCCAAACGGTAGGGGGTGGATACATTCCCTTTTTTATTATAAAAAACAGATATTTCTTTGATGTAATTACGATTGGCTTCAATTGATTTTTCAATATGAACAGGAATACTTAAAAATTCCCAGGACGGCCATAAAAAATAATTGGCCATTATAGAAAGAAGGGCTCCTACCAAAGTATCTAAAATACGGTATTGAATAACTTCTGTAATATTAGGAGTAAGCATTCCGTATATAAAAACGACATATAATGTTATGAAAGTAGCCGCAATTTTATAATTGGTGGAAGTGAATGAAAATCCTAAAATCATCGCAATAATTGCTAGTATACTTATTATGGTAGCATTGTGAATTACGGATAAGATTCCAAAAGCTAGAATACCACCTAATAAAGTTCCGAAAATTCGATGAAAAGTTCGTTGTTTGGTCAGTCCATATTCTTGTCGCATGATAACAACTATGGTAAGTAAAATCCAATATACATTTTGAAAAGGCAGTATTTGACCAATAAGGACACCAATTAAAATAGTAAGAGTTATTCGTAGTGCATGTCTAAATGCAGTCGATGAGAAGCTTAAATTCTCTATTAAGGTACTTAAAGGGTAATATTGAGGAGTGATAAATTTTTCTAAATCTTTGTCTCTTTCTTTAAAATCATGTAATTCTACCGTAGCCGTATAAGCTCTTTCCAGTGTTTTAATTTTTTCTACTTGCTTTTCTGCATAGTTAAGCATGTTGGTTAACATGAGTACACCTTCAGAAGCTAAGGATTCTTTTTTGTCATTTTCATAATCGCTAATTGCAAGGGCAAAATCTTGTAAATCAGCAATTAAATTATGTTTCGAAATGTATTTAGTTCGGTCTTGAATGCTTTTTGAAATGCGTTTTAAAGTTGTGGAAAGGTCGTATACTAAATTTTGGTAACTCTTTAAAACATTGGGATGATTGTCAAATTTTTGATGTAATTTATTATGGTCGAATGAAGTAGAAATAGCCAGTTCCATGATTTCAACCAAGGTGATAAAAATAATAAGCATCTTTCTGTTTTCATCCGAAGATCCTGATTTGGTTCGATTGGTAATCAGAATTTCTCTAATGTTTTCCTGTATGGCGTTTAAATTGACTTGAAGGTGTAATTGTTCTTTGGTGATTTCTTTTCTGTTGGAATTTATCTTCCACAAATCCCCTCTTAGTTTCATGTATTTTGAAGTCAGCTTTATACATTCGGCCATTTGCAATTCAACATAACGATTGGGCCTTATATAGAAAAAGAGAATAGAGACAAGCATATAAAATAATCCTCCGACTAATAACAGTCCAGAATGTTCTAACATTTCCCATCCCGTATTGATATGGGCAAACGATAAAGAGATAGAAAGCAATGCCGAAAAGGAAACCATATTTGCTCTTTGGCCATAAACCGAAAACATTGACAAAAAGAAAATTAGAAGTGTCAATAGCGGATAAAAAATGAAAGGAAACGGATAGCTAAGATTGACTAATAAGTTAACTCCAGCTATAATTCCGACCGTAACGAACAAACCGTTTATTTTATGCTTTAAATTACTAGGAATGTCACTTGGATAAGTGAAAAAAGCGCCCAGCGCAATCGTTAATCCAATGCTAAATTGGTCAAAATAAGAGAATAAAACTACTGGTATGACTGCAGAAAGAGTAACTTTTAAGGCATTGCTAAATTCGGTGCTGTCTGTGAATTTTTTGATTTTAGAAATCATACTTTTTAAGGTTGTAGGCAAAGGTAAGAATTATGCCATTTGTTATCTAGGTTAAATCAAAGAGAATATTGAATACTCTTTAAAAAATGCTAATTATCATTCAGGGACTACTCTTTGTCTAAATTTTTACTATTTTTGCCATCCATATAAGACAGATTGAAAATCTTGATTTGTGGGTAATAATAATTAATACAAGAACAATGATTTTACCAATTATTGGATATGGTGATCCAGTTTTAAGAAAAGTGGGAGAAGCTGTTTCTGAAGAGCATCCAAACTTAAAAGAAACAATCTCCAATATGTACGAGACGATGTATAATGCTTGTGGAGTAGGTTTAGCAGCACCACAAGTGGGATTAGCCATTCGTCTGTTTGTAGTTGATACCACTCCATTTAGTGATGATGAAGATTTAGAAGCTTCAGAGCAAAAAGAATTAAATGGTTTCAAAAGAACGTTCATCAATGCCAAAATAATTAAAGAAGAAGGAGAAGAATGGGTTTTTAATGAAGGCTGCCTAAGTATTCCTGATGTCCGTGAAGATGTGTATCGAAAAGAAAAAGTGACCATAGAATATTGTGAAGAAGACTTTGTGATGAAAACAGAAGTTTTCGACGGATTGATTGCCAGAGTTATCCAACATGAATACGATCACATTGAAGGTGTTTTATTTACAGATAAAATTTCCTCCTTGAAAAAAAGATTGATTCAAAAGAAATTAAAAAACATTATTGAAGGGAAAACGTTTCAGGATTATAGAATGAAATTTTTTGGTAAAAAAGGAAGATAAATTTAGTATTTAAAGTTTCTTTAATTACGTTTGTATCCCTAAAAAAAAACACTCAAAGTCTATTCTTAATAAAAATTAATAAAATGAATTTAGAAAAAATATTATCCATTTCAGGAAAGCCAGGTTTATATTTACTTAAAGTGCAAACCCGTACCGGTTTTTTGGCGGAATCACTTTTGGATGGAAAAAAAATCACAGTTAGTTTAAAAAGTAATGTAAGTTTATTATCTGAAATTTCTATTTATACTTATGATGGAGAAAAGCCATTAACTGAAATTATGAATGCGATTGCAGCCAAAGAAAAATTGGGTCAGGCTATTTCACATAAAGAAGATAATGCGGTTTTGTTAGCTTACTTGAGAGAGATTTTACCGGATTATGATGAAGAAAGAGTTTATGCTTCGGATGTGAAGAAAATTTTAAATTGGTATAATTTACTTCAAGCAAAAGGGTTGGTGGTAGAAGAAGCTCCAGCAGCTGTTGAAAACCAAGAAGCTCCTGCTGCAGAAGTTGAAGTTGAAAAATAAAACAATAATTTTGGAATAATTCGTTCCAAAAAGCCATTAATAAATCCTGTATTCTATATTATTAGAATGCAGGATTTATTATTTTTACATAAAACCCAAAATGATGAATTCCAGACAAACTCAGTTACAGGCTTTCGAAAGATTATTAGATATAATGGATGATTTGCGTGAAAAATGTCCTTGGGACAAAAAGCAAACGCTACAAAGTTTACGACATCTAACCATTGAAGAAACCTACGAATTAGGCGATGCAATTTTGGATAATGATTTAAATGAAATCAAAAAAGAACTGGGCGATGTTTTGTTGCATATTGTTTTTTATGCCAAAATAGGAAGTGAAACTAACGATTTTGATATTGCTGATGTTTGTAATGATATTTGTGAAAAATTAATCCATCGTCATCCGCATATTTATGGGGATACTGTGGTCAAAGATGAAGAAGAAGTCAAACAAAATTGGGAAAAACTAAAACTCAAAGAAGGCAAAAAATCAGTACTGGAAGGCGTTCCTAAAAGTTTACCGGCATTGGTAAAAGCCAGTAGGATTCAGGATAAAGTAAAAGGTGTTGGTTTTGATTGGGAAGAATCACACCAAGTTTGGGACAAAGTGCAGGAAGAGTTGCAGGAATTGCATGCCGAGGTTGAGGTGGGAGATCAAGACGCCATAGAAGCTGAGTTTGGAGATGTTTTATTCTCGATGATTAATTATGCTCGTTTCTTGAATGTAAATCCGGAAGATGCCTTAGAGCGAACCAATAAAAAATTCATCAAACGCTTTCAATACCTGGAAAGCAAAGCCAGTGAAATAGGAAAACCTTTAATGGAAATGTCTTTGGCTGAAATGGATGTTTTTTGGGAGGAAGCCAAAAAATTGTAATTGAAAATCTATGATTTTCAAATCTTTCCATTTTTTGGGAGGAAGCCAAAAAATTGTAATTGAAAATCTATGATTTTCAATTACAATTTTTTAAATGAAGTAAATAAATTTAAAATTAGTCGTTAGGACATTTTTTTTAATTTGGAAATGTCTTTAAGAGTGATTTTCTTCCCTGTTAATTCTATTAAGCCCAGTTTGTTGAAATCAGATAATAATCGAATACAGCTCTCTGTAGCGGTTCCAATCATACTTGCCAGTTCTTCTCTGGAGAGTTGAATTTTTAAACTGTTATCTTCATTGATGCCATAAGTATCATGTAAATGAAGAAGTGTTTCTGCCAATCGTTCTTTGACGGTTTTTTGCGCCATATTAACAATGTTTTCATCAGACTCTTTTAAGTCGCCACAAATGGTTTTCATGACATTCATGGAAAACTGATTGTTTTTATCAAAGAATCCCATTACCTCACTTTTAGGTATAAAACACACTTGCATATCTTCGAGAGCAACTGCGCTAAGATTTACGGGTTCTTCACTGATAAGGGAACGTTGCCCGAGTAACTCTCCTTTTTTTATTAGCTTTACAATTTGATCTTTACCATTTGGACTCAATTTAGAAAGTTTACACACTCCATCTTTGACGCAATAAATACCATTTATAGTGTCTCCTTCTTCAAAAATGGTATCCCCTTTTTTTATAGTGATTGAGGTTTTGCATTCTGCCAATTTAACAAGTTCCTCTTTGTTAAGGGCTTTTAGAGAACTAAATTCCCTAACGATACATTGTTCGCATTTACTCATAGTTGTATAGACTTAAACTGTTATACAAAATTAAACATTTATATGACAATTGTCATATTTTAACGAAAATGAATTTTTGACCTTTGTTCTTAGGTAAATGAGCAAAGATATGGACACATCAAACTGTTTCCATTGTGGTTTGAATATTATAAAAAACGAAGTTGTATTTTATGATGATAAAAATTTTTGTTGTAACGGTTGCAAAACCGTTTACGAAATTTTTAGTCTCAATGATTTGACTTGTTATTATGATTTTGAAAAATCACCTGGAGCAACTCCACAGGATATTAACGGAAAATATGATTTTTTAGATAATGAAAGTATTGTCTCAAAACTATTGGAATTTCAAGAAAGTAAAACCGCTATTGTTTCACTTAGCATTCCTCATATTCATTGTAGCTCGTGTATTTGGATTCTGGAAAATTTACAACGTCTTCAAAAAGGAATAAGTACCTCTCAAGTTAATTTCCCTAAGAAAAATGTCAGAATTACGTATAATCCAGAATTGGTTTCTCTTAAAACGATTGTGCTTTTATTGAGTTCAATTGGTTATGAACCCTATATCAGTTTAGAGAATTACGAAACGGGAAAGAAAAATGCAGACCGAAGTTTAATTTATAAATTAGGTTTGGCATTCTTTTGTTTTGGAAATATCATGTTGCTTTCTTTTCCGGAATATTTTGAAGTAAAAGAATTTTGGTTAGACAATTACAAACCATTTTTTAGGTGGTTGATATTTGCCTTGTCTTTACCTTCTTTTCTGTATTCTGCCAGTGATTATTATGTGTCTGCTTATAAAAGCATCAAATCAGGAATGTTGAATATCGATGTTCCAATTGCATTAGGGATTGTTGTAATGTTCATCAGAGGCACTGTTGATATTTTGTTTGATTATGGTTCCGGTTTTTTCGACAGTCTAACTGGATTGATTTTCTTTATGTTGCTGGGAAAAATGTTTCAAATAAAAACTTATAGTTTTTTAAGTTTTGAAAGGGATTTTAAATCCTATTTCCCAATTGCCATTACTCGAATCAATAGTGATTTAACAGAGGAAAGTGTGCCTGTTTATGACATAATAAAAGGAGATCGATTGCTGATTCGAAATCAAGAGTTAATTCCTGTAGACGGAATTTTAATAACAGAAAAAGCATCTATTGATTATAGTTTCGTAACGGGTGAGGCTATTCCAATAACAAAGTATTCAGGGGATAAAATATTTGCGGGAGGAAAACAAATTGGTAAAGTGATTGAAATGGAAGTACTTTTTTCTGTTTCTCAAAGTTACCTGACACAATTGTGGAGTAATGATGTTTTTCAGAAAAACGTGGAGCAAAAACACAAAACGATTACAGACACGATTAGTCGTTATTTTACTCCAATTATCCTATTAATTGCTCTGCTGGCCTTTAGTTATTGGATTTTTATTGATACCAATACGGCATTTAATGTGTTTACTTCTATTTTGATTGTGGCTTGTCCTTGCGCTTTGGCTTTGACGGCTCCTTTTACCATGGGAAATATATTGCGAATTATTGGTAAACAGAAATTCTATCTTAAAAATGCTTTAGTGATTGAGCAATTGGCCAAAGTTGATACTATCGTTTTTGATAAGACGGGTACTATTACAACCAATAAAAAAACAAATATTTTATATGAAGGCACCTTGCTTACTGATGAAAATAGAATTCAAATTAAAAATGTACTTCGAGCTTCTAATCATCCCTTAAGTCGCATGCTATATGATTTTTTGCCGGAGACTAAAAAAATTAAAATTTTGGATTTTAATGAAATTACAGGGAAAGGAATTCAGGCAGCAGTAGATGGGAATTTGATTCAAATAGGTTCGGCAAGTTTTGTGGGTAAATTGGAGGAAGGTTCTCTATTTCAAACTGCAGTCCATATTAAGATCAATGACCATTATTTGGGTGAATATATTTTCAACAATCAATACCGGGAAGGTTTATCAACACTTTTTGAAAATCTCAATAAAAGATATCAAATTAAAGTTTTATCGGGAGATAATGATGGCGAGCGTTCCACTTTAGAAAGACTTCTTCCTCGTGGAACCGAATTGATTTTCAATCAAAAACCAGAACAGAAATTAGCTTTTATAAAAGAATTACAAGAAAAAGGAAGCAATGTCATGATGGTTGGGGACGGCTTGAATGATGCGGGCGCTTTGGCTCAGAGTGATGTGGGAATTTCTATTTCAGAAAATGTCAATGTGTTTTCTCCGGCTTGTGATGCCATTTTGGATGCTTCGGCTTTTCAAAAGTTGAATTATTTTCTGAAACTGTCAAAAAAAGCGATGACGACCATTAAAATGAGTTTTGGAATATCCTTTTTATATAATGTGGTCGGTTTATCATATGCCATCACTGGGAATTTATTGCCTTTGGTTGCTGCAATAATTATGCCTTTGAGTACCATTACGATAGTGACTTTTGTTACGGTAATGAGTAATTTTTATGCGCGTAAGTTGAAGTAAGTTAGGGTTTTGTATAGGTAAAAATGTAAGAATAGGATAATAAAAAGCAATTATGATAAAAGTCATATTTTGTCTGAAACCAGTCCAGTATTTTTGTTAACATAATTTTAGGTATGAGTGTCATTTATTTATTAATCTCGATTAGTATCGTAGTTGCTATAGGCTTTTTTATTGCTTTTATTCGAGCAGTAAAAACAGGTCAATATGACGATGACTATACGCCATCTGTCCGAATGCTTTTTGACGATGAGCTCAAAGAAGAAAATCCAAAATCAATACAAATAACAGAAGAAAAACAAATTTAATTATGGAAATGCAACAATTTTATTATGACAACAAAATTGTAAAGAAATTCATCTATGCCACAATTCTTTTTGGTGTAGTAGGAATGTTAGTTGGGCTTATCTTGGCCTTCATGTTTCTTTTTCCAAATATCACCGACGGAATTTCGTGGTTGAGTTTTGGTAGATTGAGACCTTTACACACCAATGCCGTTATTTTTGCTTTTGTGGGTAATGCCATGTTTGCGGGAATTTATTATTCCTTACAACGGTTATTAAAAGCCAGAATGTTTAGTGACTTTTTGAGTAATCTTAATTTTTGGGGTTGGCAATTGATTATCGTTGCAGCTGCCATCTCACTTCCGTTAGGATATAGTACTTCAAAAGAATATGCTGAACTAGAATGGCCGATAGATATTGCAATTGCATTAATTTGGGTTGTATTTGGTATAAATATGATTGGTACCATTATAAAAAGAAGGGAACGTCATTTGTATGTAGCGATTTGGTTTTATTTGGCCACATTTGTTACAGTTGCCGTATTGCATATTTTTAACAGTTTGGCTTTACCTGTTTCGGCATTGAAAAGTTATTCTGTTTATGCAGGTGTTCAGGATGCGTTGGTGCAATGGTGGTATGGTCATAATGCAGTTGCCTTTTTCTTGACTACTCCATTTCTGGGATTGATGTATTATTTTATTCCTAAAGCGGCAAATCGTCCGGTATATTCTTATCGTCTTTCTATTGTACACTTTTGGTCTTTGATCTTCTTATATATCTGGGCTGGACCCCATCATTTATTATATTCTGCATTACCTAACTGGGCACAGAATTTAGGGGTTGTTTTTTCAATAATGTTGATTGCTCCATCTTGGGGAGGTATGATAAACGGATTGTTGACACTTCGTGGTGCTTGGGATAAAGTACGTGTGGAGCCTGTGCTTAAATTTTTCGTGGTGGCCATTACGGGTTATGGTATGGCTACTTTTGAAGGACCGATGTTATCATTGAAAAATGTTAATGCCATTGCACACTTTACCGATTGGATTATTGCACACGTTCACGTTGGAGCTTTAGCATGGAACGGATTTATGGCTTTTGGTTTGATTTATTGGTTGGTTCCAAGAATGTCAAAAGGACCATTGTACTCTCTTAAACTAGCGAATTTTCATTTCTGGATTGGAACTTTAGGAATCATATTATATACATTACCGATGTATGTTGCCGGGTTTTTACAGGCTTCTATGTGGAAACAATTTAATCCTGATGGTACTTTAACCTACGGAAATTTCCTTGAAACGGTAACGCAAATTATGCCGATGTATTGGATGCGCGCCATTGGAGGTACATTATACATCACTGGAATGTTTGTTTTGGTTTATAATATTGTTAAAACAGTTCAGGCCAATGCAACTATTGAAGACGAATTAGCCGAAGCTCCAGAGTTGCAAAAAATTAGCAGCAGTAGAATTAAAGGGGAGAAATTTCACCCATGGTTAGAAAGAAAACCAATTCAGTTGACCATTTTGGCCACAGTTGCCATCTTGATTGGAGGTATTATTCAAATTGTACCGACTATTATGGTGAAATCAAACATACCAACCATTGCTAGTGTAAAACCGTATTCTCCTTTAGAATTAGAAGGACGTGATTTATATATCCGTGAAGGTTGTGTGGGATGTCACTCGCAAATGGTTCGTCCGTTCCGAAGTGAAGTAGAACGTTACGGTACACAATCAAAAGCGGGAGAATTTGTGTACGACCATCCATTCCTTTGGGGATCAAAACGTACGGGACCCGATTTATTAAGAGTAGGAGGGAAATACAATGACAATTGGCATTTCAACCACATGTGGAATCCACAAAGTACATCATCTGGTTCTATCATGCCAGGATATAAATGGTTGTTTGACAACAAAGCCTTAGATGTTTCAAATATTGAAGATAAAATGAATGTAATGAGAACGCTTGGGGTTCCTTATTCTGATGCCGAAATTGCCAATGCACAAAATGCCATAAAAGAGCAATCTCAGAATATTGAGGATAACTTAAATGCTGATCCTGATTTTGTAAAAAGTTATGATGACAGTAAGAAAAAAGCAGCGGCAAAAGGAGAACAATTTATACCAATGCATCAAAGAGAAATTGTAGCATTAATAGCCTATATCCAAAGGTTAGGGACAGATATTAAAGTAAAAAAATAAATTAAGTTAATAAGTAACAAAGTGGCATAGTTACAAAGTATCGAAAAACAACTTTGTAACTGTGCAACTTTGAAACTCAAAATTCTAAAAAATATGTTCGAGCAGATAAAACACAACATGGAGACTATCGCAGGAGTTGAGATATATCCGATACTGTCATTATTGATTTTCTTTTCCTTCTTTGTTGGACTTGGGCTTTGGGTTTTTACTTATAAAAAAGAAAAGATCAATGAAATGAGTCAAATTCCACTGAATGACAACCAAATAGTATAATTTTAAAATAATTAAAATGAAAAAATTAATTCCAGCATATATTAGGGTTCCACTAATTTTCTTCATCATTTTTGGAGCGATGGAATATTTTATAGATTCAGGTGATCGTCCTGCTTTTATAAAATATCCAATGATTACCGTATTTTTATTTGTATTTCTTTTTCTTTTGATAGCAATCGAAATTACAATAAGTGCCATCGATAATATTACCTACCAATTATTGACAAAAGAACAAAAGGCAAAATTAGAGGCGGAAAGTAAGTTACCAATCAAACAAAAGGAATGGTATAAAAACTTGATGCAAAAGTTAACAAAAACAGAACCAATAGAAAATGAAGCCAGTGTGTTACTGAATCATGACTATGACGGAATCAAAGAATTGGATAATAATTTGCCGCCATGGTGGGTATATTTATTCTACGGTTGTATCGGTTTTGCTGCTATTTATTTGGTGCGTTTCGAAATTATGGGCGGAGATAATCAGGAAATGGAGTTGCAAAAAGAATTGGCTCAAGCCAAAATTGATGTGGCCGAATACATGAAAACCGCTCCTGATTTGATGGATGAAAAGACAGTGACTTTGCTAACGGAACCAGCTGATTTAGCTACTGGAAAAGAAATTTTTGCGACCAATTGTGCAGCTTGTCACAGAGCTGATGGCGGAGGTCAAATTGGGCCAAACTTAACAGACGATAATTGGGTTCTTGGAGGTGGAATTAAAAATATATTTCATACTATCAACAGTGGAGGTCGTGACGGAAAGGGAATGATTGCTTGGAAAGGAACTTTAAAACCTAAAGAAATTCAAAAAGTAGCGAGCTACATATTGTCTTTAAAAGGAAGTAATCCAATAGATGCTAAAGGACCGGAAGGAGAGGTTTGGGTAGATGAAACCAAATAGTTACTAGAATGATTTAAAAATATAAAAGGAACTAAGTCTTATGTGTATTTATTTTCTTAATGTATTTTAAAAAAAATAATCTAAACTGAATCTATGTAAAAACAGATCCAGTTTAGATAAACACCAAACAAATGTCAAAATTACCGAACGAAGCTTTTAGAGATACCATAGGAACTATTGACAAGGAAGGGAAACGAAAGTTTATATTTCCCAAAAAACCATCCGGTAAGTTCTATGAATATAGAAAGTGGGTGAGCTACTTTTTATTGGTTGTCTTAATTGTGAATCCATTTATTAAAGTGAATGGAAATCAGTTCATGCTATTTAATGTTTTTGAACGAAGATTTAATATTTTCGGATTTCCGTTTTGGCCACAAGACTTCTATCTATTTGTGGTATTTATGATTGTGGGAGTGGTCTTTGTCATTTTGTTTACGGTTATTTTTGGGAGAATATTTTGCGGATGGATTTGCCCTCAAACCATTTTTATGGAAATGGTTTTTCGAAGAATAGAATATTGGATAGAAGGGGATAGAGGAGCCCAAATTCGATTGGAAAAACAAGAATGGGATTTGGATAAAATTGGAAAGAAATCGCTGAAGTGGTTTGTATTCTTACTCATCTCCTTTGGGATAGCCAACGTTTTTTTAGCCTACCTGATCGGAAGTGACCACTTGATCGGAATGATTGAAGATGGTCCCACAGAACATCTCAGTACATTGGTAGCCTTGTCTATTTTTACAGGTGTTTTCTACTTTGTTTTTGTTTGGTTTCGGGAACAAGTTTGCATTATCGCCTGTCCTTACGGAAGGTTGCAAGGTGTTCTTCTCGATGATAATTCCATAAATGTCGCTTATGATTTTGTTCGGGGCGAAAAAGAACTTGGACGTGCCAAGTTCAATAAGAAGGAAGACAGAGCGACATCTGGAAAAGGCGATTGTATCGATTGTAAACAATGTGTCAATGTATGTCCAACCGGAATTGATATTCGTAACGGAACGCAATTAGAATGTGTGAATTGTACCGCTTGCATTGATGAATGCGACAGCATCATGGAAGGCGTAGGTTTACCTAAAGGACTCATTCGATATGCTTCTGAAGACGAAATAGAAAAGAAAGCTCCGTTCAAATTCACGGCAAGAATGAAGGGATACACCGCTATCCTGACTATTTTGGTAGGCATTCTAATAGGGTTACTGTTTTTACGCACAGAAGTAGAGGCTACAATCTTGCGTTTGCCAGGACAACTCTATCAACATAAAGGAGAAAAGATCAGTAATGTGTTTACCTATAAGATTATTAATAAAACCAACAATGATTTTAAAGCGGTACATTTTAAATTAGCGAACATCAATGGGGCGCTTAATGTAGTCGGTAAACAAAATTTTAAAGTTGTAAAACAAGGGATGAGTGAGGGAACGCTGTTTATTGAGATCAATCAATATCTATTGGAAAGTGATAAAACAAAATTAAAAATCGAAGTTTTTGATGGAGATAAAAAGATAGCAACCAGTCGTACTAATTTTTTAAGTCCGCGAAGTTTTGACTAATTACTAAGAGAATAATTTAAAAAATAGAATAAAATGAAAATCAATTGGGGAACAGGAATAGTGATTGCGGTAGGCTTATTTATGAGCTTCATTTTATATTTTGTAATCAAAGTACAATCTAATTCTAAATACGATAACGAATTGGTTGTAGAAGAATATTATAAGCATGATGCCCGTTTTGGTGAAGAAATGGAAAGGGTGCAAAATGCGCAAGATTTAGACCAAAAACCAACCATTACCAATGATGCCACTGGGATTACGATTGTTTTTCCAGATGTTTTTACACCAGACCAAATTAAAGGAAAAGTGTCCTTATACCGACCGTCAAATAAAATTTTAGATTTTGATACTCCAATTTCATTATCTAATCCAACTTTGCTCATACCTAAATCAAAATTGGTTGGCGGTCGCTGGGACATTAATATGGAATGGCAATATGGTGGAAAATCGTATTTGACAAAAGAAGTGATTTATGTTAATTAAGTATGAATTATTAAGTATTAAGTATTAAGTATTAAGTATTAAGTATGTTGGTTGTTATAGATAAATTTTTTCGTTTAAACTTTCAACTTCTAACCTCTAACCTCTAACCTCTAACTTTCAACTTCTAACTTCTAACTTCTAACTTCTAACTTCTAACTTCTAACCTCTAACCTCAAATGCTTTACACCGCTTTCTTTTTTGGTTTAATCAGTAGTCTGCATTGCATCGGAATGTGTGGTCCTATAGCCATGATGTTGCCTGTGGAGAGAAATAATCCGTCTAAGAAAGTCACGCAAATAGTCACCTATCATTTAGGAAGATTGACTGCTTACGGAACCATTGGGTTGATTTTTGGATTGGTGGGTAAAGGTTTTTTTATGGCTGGAATTCAGCAAAAATTATCCATAGCCATAGGTATCGTTATGATACTTATTATTGTAATTCCCGAAAAGAAATTGGCAAATTATAATTTTTCTAAACCAATTTTTAAAGCAATAGCGACCATCAAATCAACATTAGGGAAACAGTTTAAAAACAAATCCTATCAGTCGCTGTTTACCATTGGTTTATTAAACGGTTTTTTGCCTTGCGGAATGGTTTATGTTGCGTTGTTTGGAGCCATTGCAATGCAAAGCGCCAGTTTTGGGGTTTTATACATGCTTTTATTCGGACTGGGAACCATACCATTGATGAGTAGTGTCGTCTATATTAATTCCTTTTTGACGGTTGCTGTTCGCAATAAAATCCAGCGAATTATTCCTTATGTGGGCATATTGATAGGCGTTTTATTTATTTTGAGAGGATTGGGATTAGGAATTCCTTATGTTTCGCCTTCTAATATGAGTTTGTTCGTGCAGGCGAGTCCCAATTGCCATTAGTTGGTTTTGGTATTAAAGCTTTTTCGTTTTAATGTTCGCTGGTGCTGGATTGCATCGAATAGCAGAAATGTTGATATATGAGTGCTAGTGGGGTTTGCCGAAGCATTCCAAATACAAAACCAACTATCCATTAAGCCAAATGTACAAATCTGTTGCAGTAGCTGTTTACGGCTGCCAGAATATCTTCTTTAAACCAGAATTCTAATTATAATCCAAAACACAAAAAGGATTCCTCCAATTATTAAAATTCGATTTCCTTGCTTTCTGTCATTTTCAGAATAGGCATAAACTCGGCTTCCATTTGGTAATGTTTTTTTATAAGTTAGCAAATGCCAACCAATAAAAACCCCTAATAATCCGCCCAAAAAAGCAGTTATATATCCTAAAATTATATAGATTTTTTGGCCTTCTTCGGGTTTTGACAATTCTATAATCCTTTGTTGTTTAATTTCTTCGATTTCTTCGGGTGTAATTTCTTTGCCTTTTTCTTTAAGTAATTTTTTAGCAAGTGAAATGTCAAATTTATTCCATTCATCACTTTTTGAAACTACGTCAATTAATTCTTCGTCGGAAAAACTAAACAAATAATAATCTTTATCAATATCATGAATTTCGTTTTCCGATTTATCCAATAATAATTTATTAGCTTTTTCAAAATCACTTTTCTTGAGTTTTATGCAATATTCTTTTCCAAAACCATTGTTCGCAAAAGTTGGGTCAAAACTCAAAGAATTGTCTTCTAACAAAAATTCAATGTTTTGTTCAGCTATTAATTCGCCTAATTCTTTAGCAGAATTTTGATCATTAAATTTTTCAAATGTTATAAATTCTTCTTTCATACATATTTTGTTTTTCAACGGGTATCTTCTAACGTTTTGCAACTTTGAGATTGTGTGTGGTTCATAACCTTTCAATTTTCAGCTTTGCAGAAAGTTGATGCGAAACGGTAATTCCACTTAATTCCAGCTATATCAAAAAGGCTGTTGGTGGTAGTTATTTTTCTACGTTAAATTTTTCCATTATTTTCTTAAATTCAGGAGCAAAATCACTTTGTAATATTTTACTATCAGCTAACATTGAATAATCAATAACATTTAAGCTTTCAATATTATAATATTTATCAGCATCGTATTCTTCGTCTTTAAGTGTAGAAGTTAATATTACTTGTTTATTTAGGCTTATAAATTCATTTAACATTGAGAGTTCTTTTGAAGATGATAATTCTCCTTCTCTGAAAGAATCAATTATTATTGGAAATTTATGTTGTAGAATTTTGTTTAGAGATAATATTTTACTGAAATAATATTCTTGTCCTTCACTTCCCGAATATGTTTCACCTGTTTTTGTAAATAGATCTTCAAATATTAATAATCCCTGAGGGTCAATTGTCGAATAATAACTTTTCATTTGTAAAATAATATTTGATAAAATATCTTTTTGTAAATCTTTATTTGATGAAGTTTTAATCTCGTTGTTTTGAATTTTATTAGTTATTTCATCCAATTCTTTTTGAAGTTCAGCTATTATTTTATCTACATCTTTAGAGTCTGTAATTTCGTCTTGAAAGAGAATGTAGTTTTTAATATCAGGAGTTGAAGTTTCTAATAATTTTTTTATTTGAATTTGTTCTCGATGAATGTTTTGATTTAATTCATCTATTATTTCAAATTTTATTGAAATGTTATTTTTAATTGATTCAATAATATTTTTTTTAACGTAATTATTACTCACTTCAAATTCAAAATCTTCATTTGAGAAAATAATTTTATTACTACCACAATCAAGACATTTAACTTTTCCTTCATTTAAGGTTCTGTTAAGTGAAGATAATTCAGTTATTAAATTCTCTAATTTTATTTTTCTGTTTTCTTCTCTATTTCTCTGTTTCCTTAATTCAACAATATTTAAGTGTAATTCTTTTAATTGATTAGAAGTGTTTTTAAAATCCAAATTATTAGATGCAGAACTAATAAAAGATGCAATTTGAGGATTTTGTTTAATTACTTTTATTTTTCTTGTTTCAGCTTTTATTTTAGTTTCAACAATTCCTTTTTCTTTTTTTAGATTTTCAATATCATATTTATTACTTTTTGAAATTGAAACACCCAATAGTGAATATATCATATTTAAAAAATCGACTTTATTATTTTGGCCTTTAACAATTAGATTTGAAGTATTTCTACTGTCTTGACCAAGAAAAAACAATTCATAGAAAAGACTTAAATCAACTAATTTTTGTTCACCATTTTTATCAATTTTTGGAAGTTTAAATATTTCTTTATCGAAAAAATATTTGAATTCACTTATCGTACTAAAAACATTAAAATTTTCATTATTTATTACCAAAATAGAATTTCCTTTTCTTAAGAATTCAAAAATTGAATTGTTAAATTCTATTTTTGAATAAAAATAATATTTCTTTGGACTGAAACTATTTGGAAATATTGATTCATAACCGATAGAATAAATTAAACTTTGCATTAGCAAAGTTTTCCCTCTATTATTATCATTACTAAAAATTATATTTGTTTTATTTTCAAATCGTTTCTCAATGAAAGCTTCATTTAAGTTTCCAAACGCTACTTCTTTTACTATCATTTTGTTCCTTCTATTATTATTGATATTAAATATTTTAATGTAAAATCTTTTAGATATGAAATTCGGAAAGTATAATCTTTAAACGTTTCAAAATAAATATATTCAACGTCGGTAGATTTGTTCTCATTTATAAATAGTATTATTTTTTCACAAACATTCCAAAATACTCTATTACTGTTTTTGTTGAAAAACGCACGGGAAAGATTAGAATTACATTCTTCTAAAATATCTTTTATCTCTTCGTTGTCAAAACTTTTGATTATTGGAAAAAATGTAATTGGAATTGAAGAATAATTAAAAATTTCTACGCCAATAATTCGGCTAATAATTAAAATTTCAATGTCTTTTGTCGTTAAATGCCGATTAAAAGTTAATACGTCACGGATTTCTGAAATTATTTCATTTTCAATATAAGTATTTTTTTTTGCACTTTGTATATTTCTTAAATCAGTGAATATACTTGTATAAAAGTCATCAGATTTTATTCCAACTTTCTTAAACTTGGTAACCGACTTTATATATTCATTTTCTGTACTATTGTCTTCTACAATGAAAACTTTCCCCAAGAATAATTCAATTTTTTCTGAATAGTCAATTGAATCTCCTTTTACTCTTTCAACTTCTTCTGTTAATCCGTTCAATATTCTTTTTAAAGTTGTTTCTTCAATATTGTCAAGATTATAGATATTTAATTTTGAATTAATTTTATAATTTTCATTCAATATTGGAGAGAAAAAAATGAATTCATGAAATGAAAAAGTTGAAATATAATTGTCAAATAAAGTGAAGAGATATTTGCCAATTTTTTTTGGAGTTAATGATTTTTCATTTTTGGATTGTACATCCCAAATTTTATCATGACTTTTATTTACACCACTAACATCATTAAAACAATCAAAAGTAACATATTCAATTTCTTTCCTACGACTTATTAAATACAACAGGGATTTAGTTTCAAAATCAGAAGCTTTTTTATTGTTAATTTCTGTATTCTTAAAAGTGTAATTCATTAATTATATGTTTGTTTTTTAGTGGTCTGCGCTATAATTACCACCAACGTTCTGGTACTACAGCGGGTTTGGGACTAAATTAAGCCCATTCTTCGGATTTGCCAAATCATCCCAAATACAAAACCAACTTCCCATTAAGCCAATTGCCCAAATCCGTTGTAGTAGCTGTTAGCGGGTGTTTTCTTTAAATAGAAATGGGATTAAAAATTGCATTTTGTCTGTAACACTTAATATTTAATTTTAACGGTTTTTTATAAAATCCTTCCGTATTGATGATTTGATAGATTCTATAATTTTCTGTATCGTAAAAAGAATTATAATCCGGACAGCATTTATATTTATGCCAGTCTTTCGATAATTCTTCGTAATTTCTTCTGAATCTTTTTCTTGTTTGGATGTCAAATAGCTCATTATCCAAATCATAATTTTGATTCGAATACCCAGTAAATACTTCAACGCTATCTTTTTCTGTTATTCTCTTGCAATTTAATAATGAGAACATCATTTCTGTTACTACTTTATTACCTGTTCCTAATGTGTCATTTAATTTTAATGAGTTCAAAGCAGAAATAAATTCATTATTGAAATTGGTTTTTGTCTTTTTTACATTTGGTATTGCGTTTTCGTATTTAAAGGCCCAATAATCTCTATAAGTATTTGAAAAAAATGGAATAGCATAACATTCATTTTTCGAATTGATTAAGACCAAAATTTTTTGAGGGTCATTTATACTATCAGGTTCAGAACGAAGTTGAAGTTTAAATTTATTTTCTCCGTAAATAATACTTCTTTCGAGTCTGTAATATTCGATTTGTTTTGATTTACCTTTTCTGAATTGGGGAAAATTATTCGTTAAATCAGAAATTGCTTTTTCAACATTCGGTTCGTTATTTATTTGCTTGCAACCTATTAAAAGTGCAAAGACAAGAACTGAAACCAAAATCCTTTTTAATGCTTTTTTTCTCATATTAATTTCTACCGTTATTTTCAGCAATACCCGCTAACTATTTTATTTGCGCATAAAACAAACTAGTTTTGTCCTAAAGTAGGATGTTATACGAATGTTTTTGTTTGTATTCTTGCGTTTGTCTTTATTCAAATATATTAAATTTTTCTTACAAATTAGTGATTATGCTTTTTATTAGCTGCATGCTTTTCGTAGGTATGGCAGTTATAATACCTTGTTGTAAAAAATCAATAACAAAATGTTTTCGTGATATCGAGGCGTTGTTGTGTTTGCGTGAAGGGTTGAGGCGGCATCCTCGTAGTGCAACGGAGAGATATAGCCGAAAACCTGACGCTACTGTAACGGAGTGGAAGTAGGGGCACGCCCATAAAAAAATCCCTCTTTATAGAATAATAAAAAGGGATTCTAGTGTAGTGTTTCACGTTTTATACCGTCATGGAAAATAATGCGGTTTCTGGAGTTTTGCGTTTTAAACGCAAATCAAAAGCCATGCAAATGTTGCGTACATAGGGTTTCCCTTTTTCGGTTACTTGAATACGGTTCTCTTTTATAATAAGCAATCCATCTTTTTCCATTTCCTCAAGTTGCGCCAAAACCGCGGGGATTTCTTCAAAATAATCGTCTGATTCTTGCCAGGAGGTTTCAAATTGACACATTAGATTAAGGATGTGTTTTCGGATGGTAAGATCTTCATCGGTTAATAGGTGCCCTTTAAAAATAGGGAGTTTATCCCATTCTAAAATTTGATAATAATCTTCCAGATTTTTTACATTTTGGGCAAAACTGTACCAGCTATCACTGATGGAGGAGACTCCTAATCCAATCATTAATTGCGTTTTGGAAGCACTATAGCCCATAAAATTGCGATGGAGTTCTCTATTGTTGAATGCATTATAAAGTCCATCGCTTTTTAAAGCAAAATGATCCATTCCTATTTCTTGATAATCATATTCGTATAATAATTCTTTTCCAATCTCGTAGAGTTTTCTTTTTTCATCGTCTTTAGGAATATCATCATCCTTAAAACCACGTTGTCCATTTCCTTTTATCCAAGGAACATGTGCATAGCTATAAAAAGCCAAACGATCCGGTTGAAGCGATTTCGTTTTTTCGATGGTATCGATAATATCATCTTCACCTTGAAAAGGCAAGCCAAAAATAATGTCATGGCCTATTGATGTATAGCCAATTTCCCTGGCCCAAAAAGTCACTTTGGCCACATTATGAAAAGGCTGTTCTCTGTGAATCGCTTTTTGTACTTTTTCGGAATAATCCTGAACCCCAAAACTGACTCTTCTAAAACCCAGATCATATAATTTTTTTAGATGGGCGTGTGTCGTATTATTGGGATGCCCTTCAAAACTGAATTCATACTCTTTTGCCTTATCGGCATAATGAAAGATTCCGTTAATTAAATCTTCCAGGTTTTTTGTCGAAAAAAACGTGGGAGTTCCTCCTCCTAAATGAATTTCTTTGATGATGGGTTTTTCGCCTAGAATTTTACAATAAATACTCCATTCTTTTAATAGTGCATCAATGTAGGGACTTTCGACTTCATGATTTTTTGTGATGCGTTTGTTACACCCGCAAAAGGTGCACATGCTTTCACAAAATGGCAGATGAATGTATAAACTGATTCCTTCTTTAGTGTTGCTTTCACTAAAAGATTTTTTTAAGGTATCAATCCAATTTTGATATAAAAAATTGGTTTCATTCCAATAAGGTACGGTCGGATAACTGGTGTATCTCGGGCCTGGCACATTGTATTTTTGTATCAAAGAAGTTTTCATAACAAAGGAGTTTAACGAATCTAATATCAAAAGTAAGCTGCTTTAGAATGAATTAAAATGATATTTATCATGTGTGTTAAAAGCAAAAAGAAACCCCATCTTATTGCTAAGATGAGGTTAGGGTTTAGTTTGGTTTGGTGTGCTTATTCGTGGTTTAAATTTCTCAATTGATTTAATTTTTCTTTCCAAACATCGAGACTTTCTTTGTGAATGGCAATGTTTTTTCGGACTTCTAAAACAATAGAGTTTTCTTTTTTTGCATTTCTTGTATTGGCGAAAAATTGAATGTTATTTTCCAGTTGGAAAATTTCATTTTGGACTTCATCAATCTTACGGATTAAGAAAATCTTTTCATTTTCTATTTTTCTAAGTTCATTATTATCAGAAAGGGAATCAATGCGATTATTGAAACGCATCATATCCGTTTCTTTTTTGCTTAAACTTAATTTGTCAAAAAGGGCATCCAATATTTTATTGAATTTTCCTTCGATATGTCTTCTCGGGAAAGGAACTTTACCGATGTTTTTCCAGTTTTCAATATGTAATTTTATGGCATCTAAATCTGTTTTATGATCACCCGTTAATTGAAATTCTCTTAGTTTTTCTAAATAAGCTTTCTTTTTATCAAAGGCTTCAATCTCTTCTGAATTTTCATCACTCTTTTGCTCTTTCAATTTGTCAAAATAATGATTGCAGGCATCCTTGAATTCTTTCCAAACCTTATCGGAATATTTTCTCGGGACATGACCTATTTTTTTCCAATCTTGCTGAATTTGCTTCATGACTGGAGTGGTAGCTGCAAAATCGTCGCTGTCCTGTAACTCTTGTGCTTTGACAACCAAAGCCATTTTTTTAGTTAAATTTTCATTTTGCTCTTTTTTGATTTCTTTGTAAAATGAATTTTTAAATGAGTTAAAGTTTCTAACGGCAGTTTTAAAGGCTGCCCAAGTTTCTTCATTGACATCCGAAGGTACTTTTCCTGCAGAGAAAAAGGAATTTCTTAGTGCTTCTACTTTTTCGATTTGTAACAGCCATTGTGAATGAGAATTCACTTTTATGGTAGCCAATTCTTCGATATCTGCAATGATTTTCTTTTTAGCTTCTAGATTTTCTAGCTCTGTGCCTCTAAGTTTCTCGAACAAAACTTCTCTTTTGTCGTGCATTTTTTTGGTTAAATCACTAAACTGATTCCAAATTTCGTCACGATGTTCTCTAGAAACAGGGCCAATTTCTTCTTTCCAGATTTTGTGTAAATCTTGTAATTCTCTAAAAGCTTTGTTTACATCTGTCTCTTCCAATAATTCCTCAACACGAGCAATAATTTTCTGTTTTTGTTCTAAATTATGTTTGAAATCTAAATCTCTTGCTTCACGATCCAGATGTAGGTAATCGTAGAAATTTTCTACATGAAAATGATAGTTATTCCAAACATGATTGTATTTGTCTTTGGGAATTGGTCCTGCATTTTTCCAACGTTCTCTTAATTCATTAAAATGTTTTAAGGTGTCTTTTATGTTTTCTTGCGGGTTTATCAATTCTTTCAATTCTTCGACAATCGCCAATCTGTTTTCTAAATTTGATTTAAGATTGTTTTGTAAACTTTTGAAATGAGCGTTTTTATCCTCTTTATATTGGGTGTAATATTGATCGAATTGTGATTTTAAAGGGTAATGATATTGAAATTCTTCTGTAGAATCTGGATTTTCAGCATGAAATTCTTCTTTTTTTTCCTCAATAAAATGGTAATATTTGGATAAAAAAGCTTTTTTAATTTCATCGACATGCTCTTTTATAGACATCACTTTTTCTGTGGTAACTAATTTTTTTAGTTCTTCCACAAGTGCTTCCATTAGCAACGTATCGTAATCGAGCATTGGGATTTGATGACGCTCTTTTAAGGTCTCGTCTTCACTCTCGGCGGCGTTGTTGTCTTCGATAGCATCTAGTGCTTTTCGTTTTTCGTCTACGCTAGTTACAGTATTTAGAACTTTTTCTTCATTTGAAGGGCTATCCATACTTACTGGTGTTTCCATCTGATTTGCTTCGATAGCCTCAGTTTCTAAATTTCCATCTGCTTCTAGCAGGTTATCATTCTTTTCTTCTAACATTGTATAAATGTTTAAGGTTCCTATTGTTTATAATAAGACGAAAGGTAGTGAAGGTGCATGAAAATTCAAAATAAATCCTTTATTTATAGTCATTTTATTTTGTGAAATAGCTCTTTTTGATGCAGTTTTTGTCTAATTAGGGAAGTGTTTTTCTTTTAATTGGTTATTTAAGACCTTAAAAAAGATAAAAAAAAACAAAAAGCCATTTCTCTCGAATGGCTTTCTTTTTTTTATAGAATCAGGCAATTTGATTATTTATTCCAAATTTCCCAGGCTTTTTCAGCTTGAAAGACTAACATGTCCAAACCGTTTTTGATTTGTGCTCCTTGTGCTTTGGCATTTTTCAAAAATTGGGTTTCTGCCGGATTGTAAATCAAATCATAGGCGATATGTCTTTCTGTGAAAAATGCATAGGGAATTGCTGGGCAGGCTTCAATATTTGGACTCGTACCAATAGGGGTAGAGTTAATTATGATTTGATATTCCTCAAAAGTATTTGCATTAATTTGGCTGTAGTCTATTATGTTTTCTTTGGCTTCCCTAGATACAAAAGTGTAAGAAATTCCAAGCTCATCCAAAGCAAAAGCTACTCCTTTTGAAGCGCCTCCAGTGCCCAAAATAAGTGCTTTTTTGTGATGAGCTTGCAATAAGGGAGTCAATGATTTCATGAAACCATAATAGTCCGTATTGTAGCCTTTCAGTTTCCCTTTTTTGGTGAATTTAATAGTGTTTACCGCGCCAATTTTAGCGGCTTTCTTAGATAATTTATGGAGATAAGGAATAACGGTTTGTTTGTAAGGAATAGTTACATTCATTCCTTTTATATCTGCATTTTTTTCTATAATTTCTGAAAATGCAGTTATCTCCTGAATGTCAAAATTTTCATAACTGCAATTCTCTAGATTTTCTTTTTTAAATTTATCTGTAAAATATCCTTTAGAAAAGGAATAATTAATGTTACGCCCCAATAATCCAAAGCGTTTTTTTAAGGTGTCAATCATTACGATTTTTTATGTTTTGAAATATAATTTTGAACCATTTTTTTTGTCCAAACTACCGGAAATAAATCCTCCAACAAGATATAGTTGTCAAAGTTTAGACGCAAGGCGTTACTTAAATGGAATTTAGCCTTAGTGTTGTCTTGAATCATAAAATACAATCCTGCTAGTCGGTATTCAATTTCATTTTCTTCAGGGAAAAATTCAGTAGCTTGTAATAAAGTTTGTATCGCTCCGTCAAATTCACCTAAAAATTGGAGAATGTCTACCCAGAACAACCAAGTGTCCAATTCTGTATCTCCAAATTCTACTGCTTTTCTATATCCAAATTCTGCTTCTTCAAAAAAGTTAATTTGTTTATTGATAGTGGCATATCGTTTCCAATACAAACGGTTTTGATTGTCAATTTCTAAGGCTTTGTTGACATAAAACAATGCTTTTTGATAGTTTTCCTGACGAACGTAAAAATCGGTAATTGCAATCCATCCTTTGTCTAAAAGAGGGTCTTCGTGTACTGTTTCGTTGTAAAATTTTAAGGCTAAAACAGTATTGCCTAATTTTTCATAACATTTACCTATTCGAAGTAAAGCATAAGAAGTGGCATCGTCTAATTCGATGGTTCTTTGATAGCTTTCTATTGCTTCTTCGTATTTATTCAATCGTTCATAGGCTTTGGCTCTTTCCATAAAAGCCCCTAGGAATTCATCATCAATTGCTGTTGCATAGTCAAAAGCTCTAATGGCATTGTCATAGTCTTGTAGCCCATAATACAATCGGCCCATTTGATGCCAAGCAATTTCACTGTATGGATTTTTATCAATGTATTTGTTTAAATACGCGATGGCATCTAAATTTTGATCCAAAAATTCAAAACAATAGACCACATTGTACAATGCAGACTGGTCTTCAAAATCTTCTTCTAAACATTTGATGAAGTTTTCTTTTGCCAGTTCGAGATTATCCATAAAGAGGTACTCCATTCCAATAAGATTGTACACGTCGGCATAATCATTAGTGTATTGTAAAGCAATTTTTAATAACTCTACTGCCTTTTCGTGTTGGTCTCTTTTAGAATAAATATTGGCCTTCTGGATGTATATTTCCTCATTATTAGGTTCAATGGCAAATAATTCATTGAGTAATTTTTCGGCAATATCCAGTTTATCGTCATAAATGAGCATCTCAACTTGAACCAATTTCAACCCAGTTGATTTTGGATGCTGATCTAAAGCTAATTTGAGTGCTTTTTTGGCCAAAGCGGCTTTTCCCATGTCAAGGTAATGAAGGATGATTTCTTCAAATTCCTCTGAGTCAAAAAAGAGCACTTTGTTGGTTTTCAACATCGACTCAAATTTAGATAGAGACAAGTTATAGTTTTCTTCTTCGTCGCTTAATTGCATACTTTTAGTTTTTAGAATTTAGCCTATTTAAATTTAGGCATCCTTATTATCATTGTGAAGAAAAAACAGAATTGTTGTGAACAATTTAATTAACAAACGAAATCATTTACTTAAAGTTACGATTTTCTTTGTTGTTATTTTTGATTTGACGCTAAAACTTCATTCATTACGTCTAGCATAATAGCGCATCCTTCTCTAATTTCTTCTTCCGAAATGGTTAATGGTGGTGTAATTCGGATAGCACATCCTTCAAATAGTAACCAGAATAAAATAAGACCTTTGTCTTGACATTTTAAAATCACTTGATTAGTGACTTCTGGGGACTTTGTCATTGCGGCCAGCATTAATCCTTTTCCTCTAACTTCCTCTATCAAAGGATGTACCAAAAGCGTTCTGAATAGTTTTTCTTTTTCTAAAGCCTCGGGCATTAAGTTAGTTTCAGTAATTTCTTTCAAGGTAGCTAAACAGGCTGCCGCTATGACAGGATGTCCGCCAAATGTGGTGATGTGTCCCAGTTTTGGGTTATGAGTCAATAAGTCCATCATGGTTGAGGAAGCCGTAAATGCACCCACCGGCATACCACCTCCCATTCCTTTTCCCATTGCGACAATGTCGGGAACTACATCGTAATTTTCGAAACCAAACAATTTTCCTGTTCTTCCAAATCCCGGTTGAATCTCGTCGAGTATCATCATGGCTCCCACTTCGGTACAGCGCTGGCGAACTTTTTTTAGGAAATCATTACTTGGTTCAATAAATCCAGCTCCTCCTTGAATAGTTTCCAAAAGAATTCCGGCAGTTTTGGTTGTTATTCGTTCTAAATCGGCTTCGTTGTTAAAAGTAATAAAATCAATATCTGGAAGTAATGGACGAAAAGCCTGTTTGCGTTCTTCATACCCCATCACACTCATCGAGCCCATCGTGTTACCATGATAGGCATTGTGGCAAGAAATCAATTGACTTCTTCCGGTAATGCGTTTGGCTAATTTTAACGCCCCTTCAATAGCTTCTGTTCCTGAATTGACCAAATAGGTTTTGTCTAAGGGAGCGGGTAGAAGTGAGGCTAAAAGTTTACAATACTCAACCGCAGGACTTTGAGAATATTCACCGTAAACCATTACATGCGAATATTTATCTAATTGATCTTTTATGGCTTGATTCACTCTTGCAGGTTGATGTCCTAATGTACAAGCTGAAACTCCTGCCACAAAATCCAAGTATTTCTTGTTATCGGTGTCATAGATATAGGAACCTACAGCATGAGAAACTTCCATTCCTAAAGGATAAGGGGAAGTTTGTGCTTGGTATTTTATGAAATCTTTGTTCACTTTCTGAGCTGTTTAATCGTAAAGCTTACTATGTTTTAGCAAAGTTTACGGAGTTTTTTGCAGGTATTCATTAAAACAGGATACTGTCGACTACTTGCTGGGGACCTTACTTCTTTTTCTTTTTGTCGTAATCTAAAGTTTCCTTCCTGATTTTCATAGGAACATTTGTTTTCTCATTTTCGACTTTTGCCTGTTCGACTAACTTGTCGTTCATTTCGTTGTCTTCGTCAGAGAAAATATCATCTTTAGATTTTATCCTTTCATCTCCCCGCCATATAAAACCTTTGAATAGTCTCTCATTTTCGGGTAATTCATCTTCAGGATATATCGTGCCATCTACTTCTTTAAAGAAAGTAGTGGACTCAATTTGGTTGTTTTCTATGATAAGGTTAATTTTACTACTCACATTTTTATTAATACCAATGAGTTCATTGGCATCATTTCGCATGTAATAAATCATTTCAGTATTTTTTATAATATCTACATCATGTAATTTTCCCTCTTTGAACTTGCCAAATAAATTCAATCCCTTGACCTGATTATAGCCTGTGCCTAAAGTGTCTTTAGCGATTAGAAAAGTATTATTAAGGACTTTGAGCGAATCGATTTTTTTGGTCGTTTTATCTCCAATGAGATGCATTACATCACCAGTAATTTGGTTTTCTCCATTCCAAAGAATTGGATTTCCAATAAGTTTTGTTAATGCCGTTTTTGAACTGGAATGAATAGAATCACATTTGCCGCTCATGTCAGTTTTAAAAAAACGAACATTATTAAAAGCGCGAATAATTCGATTGTCTTCCTTGCCGGTAACCAACAATTTTTTTCCATGAATGTAAATAGAGTCATTTTCGACGAAATTGATGGCAACCGCTCTTTTGGTAACAAACATAGAATCTTTAAACTTATAAATCTCTGCATAATGTCCTTTTACAATTCCTTTGTTTATAGAATCTGTAATTTTTACATTTCTGGAAGCAGAGGCAAATTCTTTGTTACGGTCATAATACAAACTATCGCCTTCAATCAATCGATCATCATATTTGATATATGACTTTCGAAGAAAATGAGCCAAGTTTTTTTTGGTGTCATAAAATCCTTTTTCGGTATAGATATAATTGGATTTGCTGGTAATTGTTGAAGGTCCAAAAAGATAGGAATGCCCGGAATTGCTGAAGTAATCCAGATGATTGGTTTTAATAACGTACTTCGGATTTGTAATGGTGACAGCAGTTAAAAATCGAAATTTTTTCTCCGTGAGATAGTATTTACCAGATTTACTTTTTAAGATATTTTCGCCATTGGTAATAGTACCATTGGTATTATAATAGGCTTCCTGTGTATTTCGGTCAAAATATAAGGTATCGGTTTCAATAGTTGATGTTGGAGTATTCATTACGGCATCGCCCGTTGCAAAAGCTTTTTTTACATTACCGTTATATTCTGCATATTTACTGTTCAAAAATAAGGTATCTCCTTGAACCAATTGTACATTTCCGAAGGCTTTGATGTAGTTTTCTTTTTTAAAATAATACGCCTTATTACAGGTTAGAATTACTCCATCGTGGCTAATCTCCACATTACCGGTAAGCAAAAAAGCGTCCGGCATTTCGGTTTCATTGACATCTGCAAAATCAGAATGTTCAATAATGATTTTTTTTGGTGCTTGTGCCAAAAGTAAATTGGTGCTCAGTAGTAGAAAACAGCAAAGTATGAAAAATGAATACTTCTTCAATGGATTTAATTTTTGCCAAATTTATGAAAAAGGAAATGAACCGAATCTATATTAGGATTTATTTATGTATCAGTAATAAAAATTTGCTGTACTATATTCTTGCTTTTTAGAAGTGTCAGTATTTTGAAATTGGAAACTATTTCGATATAGTTTCTGTTTTTTTTCTTTAAGTTGGAATGAATTTTATTTATCTGTAAAAAATTATTATATTTAAAATTAGATATAAAAAAGACCTTTGCCTTAAATGGTAGAGTGACTTAAAAAAGAATAGAATTAAAGTGTTGTTAAAAAAAGATTTGGTTTTTGAAACTGCTTGATAAGAATGATAAAAGATGAGTGCGAAAAAAAGTGAAATAAAGGATAAGAAAAAAGCAGTAGTATATCAGGTTTTTACTCGATTATTTGGAAATACCAATTCTAATAATATACCTTGGGGTACTATTGAACAGAATGGTGTAGGGAAATTTAATGATTTTACAGATAAAGCATTAAAGGAGATTAAAGATTTAGGGGTGACACATATTTGGTATACCGGAGTTCCCCACCATGCTTTAATTGGGGATTATAGTGCTATTGGAATCTCACATGATAGTCCTGAAGTGGTAAAAGGACGGGCGGGATCTCCTTATGCAGTGAAAGATTATTATAATGTAAATCCGGATTTGGCGGTTAATCCAGCCAATCGTTTGCAAGAATTTGAAGCCTTAATTAAAAGGACCCATAAAGCAGGTTTAAAATTGCTTATAGATATCGTTCCTAATCATGTGGCTCGCAAATATGAAGGGAAAAGCAATCCTGATGGAGTTAAAGATTTTGGGGAAATGGACGATATCACTCAAGAATATCATAAACATAATAACTTTTATTACATCCCCAATACTCCATTTGAAATTCCCCATATTGACGAACCGTTAAATGGTGAGAGTAATCCTCATATAGATGGTAAATTTGAAGAATTTCCAGCTAAATGGACCGGAAATGGTTCTCGTATGGCCAAACCGGATCGAAACGATTGGTATGAAACCGTTCGGGTAAATTATGGAATCAAACCAGATGGTTCTAAAGATTTTCATGAACTTCCTTGGGATTTTCATGCTAAATCCCATAGCGAACATTTTGAATTTTGGCAAGACAAAGAAGTGCCCGATTCTTGGAATAAGTTCCGCGATATTGCTTTGTATTGGACAGAAAAGGGAGTGGATGGGTTTCGCTATGATATGGCAGAAATGGTGCCTTATGAGTTTTGGAGTTATATGAATTCTGCTATAAAAATGAAGAATCCGGATGCTTTTTTATTGGCCGAAGTATATAATCCTAATGAATATCGCAACTATATCCATTTGGGAAAAATGGATTATCTCTATGATAAAGTGGAGACTTATGATAAATTAAAGGATATTATTCAAGGAAGGTCTTGGCCGGATGATTTGTCTGCTATCAAGTATAGAATGAGTGATATTGAGCATCATATGTTGCACTTTTTGGATAATCATGATGAGCAACGATTAGCAAGTCCTGAATTTGCGGGAGATCCCCACAGGGCAAAGCCATTGATGGTTGTTTCTGCCACAATTAGTTCCTCCCCGACAATGATCTATTTTGGTCAGGAAGTTGGAGAAGCAGCCAATGAAGATGCCGGTTTTGGTACACGATCCCGAACTTCAATATTTGATTATATTGGGGTTCCAAACCATCAACGTTGGATGAATAACGGTAAGTTTGATGGTGGTCAACTTACGGAACAAGAAAAAGATTTACGGGATTTTTACAAGAGGTTGTTGAATTTTTCGATAAAAAGTCCAGCAATGACAGGAGCTTTTCAAGATATTCAGTATTATAATCGCGAAGTCACTCATGGTTATGCCACAGGAATATACTCTTATACCCGTTGGTCAGAAAATCAAAAATTGATTGTCATAACTAATTTTTATTCAGAGGAAGGATATAGTTTTGAATTGAAATTACCTTCGGATATCATCCAGAAATGGAATTTAAAAGAGGGGAATAATTATAAAATTACCGATCAATTATATGAAGAAAGTGTGCTTGAACTGAGGGTTGAAAATGGGGAAGGGAAAGTTCATATTTCTATTTCGGCTTCACAATCCTTCATTTTTCAATTAGAAGAGTCCAATTAGTTTTATATTATGTATAAAAAAATGCCACTGTTTATAAAATTTATAAGCAGTGGCATTTTTTATGGTTTCAAAGTTTAATATTTTCTTCTTAGTGCCGCTTGATAGTTTTCATTAACTTTTTTCCAGTTGATGACATTAAAAAAGGAATCAATATAATTTCTTCTCCTGTATTGGTAGCCAAGGTAATAAGCGTGTTCCCATAAGTCTAATGCAAGTAAGGGAGTTCCAGGTACAACCGCATTTCTCATTAACGGGTTGTCTTGATTTTGGGTACTGGTTATTTTAAGTTTACCATATTTATCTACGATAAGCCAAACCCAAGCCGAGCCAAATTGATTTGTGGCTTCATGTTTGAAAGCTGAAACAAAATTTTCATACGAACCAAAATCACGATTAATAGTAGAAGCAATAGTATCTGTTGGCTTTCCTCCTGTGTTTGGAGCCATTGATTTCCAATATAAGGAGTGATTGTAATAACCACCGGCATTATTCCTTAATTCGGTATCATTTGGGTCTAATTTTGCCAAGATATTTTCAATCGATTCATTCTCTAATGCGGTACCTTCAAGTGCTTTGTTAAGATTGTTGGTGTAGGTTAGGTAATGTTTGGAGTAATGTGTTTCCAATGTTAAAGGAGAAACGGTTGGAGCCAATGCGTCATAAGCATAAGGTAGTTTCTCTACCTGAAAAGCTCCTTCGTTTGCTTTTACATCATCTGGATATCCTATGGTTACTTTGTCTTGTGCTGTTGGTAAAGGTACTTCAACAACTTCAGTGTATTTTTTATTATTACAGGAAAGCAGAAGAAGGACTGTCAGTAAATTCGAAATTAAATAAATATATTTTTTCATGAGATAAATTATTCTTTCGTAATTGAATTAATAATTTCTATATAGTTTTCCTTTGCCTCGTCGGCAGAAAGGTGACTTATTTGCATCCAAGCATTTGTTTTAAACGCATCTCTAAGATGGTAGGTGGAATTTTGTTTAGGTTCTAAAGTTCCAAAAGTAGCTTGTTTGTAAAACGCATAAAGACGTAATTGTACATCTTGCGGTAAAGATGCTTGAGTCATATGTGAAGCTTTTTCCAATGCTTCTTGAAATCGAGTATCTAAATCTTTTTTGGTCATTATCCTTTTGTTGCAATAATAGTTTTTCCTCCGATGGCTTTTTGATTAAGAACCACATTTATGGGTGTTCCAATAGGTAAAAATAAATCTACTCTAGAACCGAATTTTATAAAACCGGCATCTGTCCCTTGTATTACCTGCATCCCTTCTTCGGCATAATTCACAATTCTTTTCGCTAAAGCTCCCGCAATTTGACGGTACAAAATAGCTCCAAATGTTTTGTTTTCTACAACAATTGTGGTTCTTTCATTTTCCTCACTTGCTTTGGGATGCCAAGCTACTAAAAATTTACCGGGATGGTATTTGCTAAATTTTACAATACCACTAATGGCATAACGAGTAACATGGACATTTATTGGAGACATGAAAATAGAAACTTGTAAACGCTTATCCTTGAAATATTCACTTTCATAAACTTCTTCGATAACCACTACTTTACCGTCAACGGGTGCCAAAATATGATTTTCATTTAAGGCTACAGTTCTTTTTGGATTTCTAAAAAATTGTAATATGATAATTAATAGCAAAAACGCAGCAATCTGAATGCTTTTTTTTAGCCAGATTGTTTCTATAAAAGTATCAGATAAAAGCAATACAATAGCAGTAAAAATAATACCTAACAGAATGGTCTTGGTTCCTTCTTTATGAAACATAATTTAAAATTTGATAAAATGTAAATATAATTGGTGCTACAAATATAACACTATCTAGTCTATCTAGTACACCTCCATGTCCAGGCATAATATTGCCGCTGTCTTTTACACCGGCTACGCGTTTGAATTTGGATTCTATTAAATCGCCAATGGTTCCAAAAACACCTACAATTAAGGCGATTATGATCCAAATAAAAGTTTTTCCTTCGGCAATATGGATGTAATATTTTGAAATTAAATAACTGGCAATAACAGCGAAAATAACGCCTCCTATGAAGCCTTCTATAGTTTTTTTAGGAGAAATTCGTTCAAATAATTTATTTTTTCCAATTGTTTTTCCAACAATATACGCAAAAGTATCATTTGTCCATATCAGAATAAAGATGCTTATTAGAATTTTTGGGTTATAACCTGCTTTACCAAAAGGGATTTTAGTAATGATGACAAAAGGCAATATAATATAACCGATTAAATAGATGTATTTTGAGAATAAATTTATTGGGTTTGTGTTGTTTTCATAAAGAAAAATGATGCATTTTATAAAAACCAAAAGAGTAATCCCTAAAACTAAAAGATCAAAAGGTTTGCTGAACTTTAATGTATAAAATAAGCCATTGGTGGCTGAAGTTATTTTATAAAACAGAAAATAAATAAGAGCAGCCGTTAGGAAGGGAATAGTTTTTTTTATTTTCATCAAGCTGCAATACTCAACAGTCGCAATGAGTAAAAACACACCAAAGAGAAGTAAAAAACTTTGAGTAGAATATAATATCGAAGTTATTAATAATATAATATAAATGGCACCTGATATCGCTCTTTTTAAGGTTTCATTCATATTAAAAATCTTCTAAAAGCAATAAGTAAAGATTTTTGGCAGAACTGCCATATTGTGTAAAATCTTCTTCTTTTGCTTTTTCAAAATATTTTATTGTAGTGATATTCGTAGGGTAATCACTTACGTATTTCTTTTTAATGGCACTTAAACCATCACTTTTAGCGCCCAATATCTGACTTGTGGTTGCAAAAACGATAATGTTTGCCGGTAATTCGTTTGGTTTGTGTTGTTTGATTTGATTAGATGAAAATAATACAGAGCCCTCTTCGGCAATAAGGTTTTCACAGTTTGCAAATAAGAATTTTGGATGTTTAACCTTCTGGTATTCCAGTCTGTTTTCGTTTAGTAATTTAAAAAGTTTTGTGTCGTAGCATAAAACTTCACTCTCAAACCAGTCGTTTTCTTCAAGGATGTTTTCAAATTGTTCTTTTAGTTCTTCCTGATTTTCACAGTACAGAAATTTACCTCCATTTTTTTTGAAGTTGAAGATAAATTGTTCGTCTATGGATATGTTAGTATCGGAAGATGATTTTAGAAATTCGTTTTCTTTTTCGTCGTCAGAAGCTGAATTACTAGAACCAAATAATTTTCTAAAAAAACTCATATTTTGTATAGGTACTTTGAATGTTATGTTGAAAACGTTCAAAGATAAAAAAATCTTAATTCAAAAGTGGATTTTGAATTAAGATTTTAAAAAATAGTTAAATTTTGGGGTAGCTACGAAACTACTTCATCCAAATTTTTGTCAAATGTTCTTTTTCCGAAAATGGCTTCAAGATCATCTTTGAAGATTACTTCTTTTTCAATCAGGATGTTTGCCAATTCATTTAATTTGTCTTTGTTCTCTTCGAGTATTTGTATAGCTCTTTCGTACTGGCTTTCAATTAGGGATGAGATCTCAGTATCAATTATTTTAGCGGTTTCTTCAGAATACGGTTTAGAAAAATTGTATTCGCTTTGCCCTGTAGAATCGTAATAAGTGACATTTCCAATTTTGTCATTCAGTCCGTATATGGTCACCATGGCACGAGCTTGTTTGGTTACTTTTTCCAGATCGCTTAAGGCACCGGTAGAAATTCTTCCAAAAGTTACTTTCTCGGCAGCTCTTCCTCCCATAGTGGCACACATTTCATCAAGCATTTGGTCTGGACGAACAATTAATCGTTCTTCAGGTAAATACCAAGCAGCACCAAGGCTTTGCCCTCTAGGTACAATGGTTACTTTTATTAGTGGTGCTGCGTGTTCCAGCATCCAGCTAACAGTTGCATGTCCTGCTTCATGTATAGCAATCGCTTTCTTTTCATCAGGCGTTACAATTTTGTTTTTCTTTTCTAATCCACCCACAATTCGGTCAACGGCATCCAAGAAATCTTGTTTGTCAACGGCTGTTTTGTTATATCTGGCAGCAATTAAAGCAGCTTCATTACACACATTGGCAATATCTGCTCCAGAGAAACCAGGGGTTTGTTTGGCTAGGAAATCTACGTCTAGTCCTTCCACTTTTTTCAAAGGGGCAAGGTGTACTTTAAAGATTTCGGCACGTTCACGAATGTCTGGTAGGTCTACAAAAATTTGTCTGTCAAAACGACCGGCACGCATTAAAGCTTTATCAAGAACGTCGGCTCTGTTGGTCGCTGCCAATACAATAACATTGGAGTTGGTTCCAAAACCATCCATCTCTGTTAGTAACTGATTTAAAGTGTTTTCTCTTTCGTCATTTCCTCCAGAGAAATTACTTTTTCCTCTAGCTCTACCTACAGCATCAATTTCGTCAATGAAAATAATGGCTGGAGATTTTTCTTTGGCTTGTTTGAATAAATCACGAACACGGGAAGCTCCAACACCTACAAACATTTCCACAAAATCAGATCCTGATAAAGAGAAAAATGGAACTTGTGCTTCACCGGCCACCGCTTTCGCCAATAAGGTTTTTCCGGTTCCCGGAGGTCCTACCAATAAAGCTCCTTTCGGAATCTTACCTCCAAGGTTGGTGTACTTTTCTGGGTTTTTCAGGAACTCCACAATTTCTTGTATTTCTTCTTTTGCTCCTTCTAATCCTGCAACATCTTTGAAAGTGGTTTTGATATCTGTTTTTTCGTCAAAAAGTTTTGCTTTCGATTTTCCGATATTGAAAATTTGACCGCCACCTCCAGCGCCTCCACCAGACATTTTACGCATGATGAAAATCCATACACCAATGATAATAATGATAGGAAGTAAGCTGATCAGGATATCAGACCAATTGCTTTTTGCCAAGAAATTATAATCTTTTAATTTTCCTTCGGCATACGCTTTTTCTAACTTGTTTTGAAAAAGTTGATCACTACCAATTTCAAAAGTATAATGAGGCCCCTTGTTTGGTCTGTCAAAAATATCTTTGGCAACTTTCAGGTGTTCTTTCTCTTTTAAGGCTTCTGGTTTTAGATATACCTCTGCTTCAGACTTGTTGTAGACAATTACTTTGTCAATTTGTCCTTTTTCTAAATAACCATTAAATTTTGAAGAAGTAAGTTGAGCCGGTTCTTGCAAACTGGAATTTCCGGTTATAAAACTAATAAATAAAAATATAAATAATATAGCTGTATAAACTAGCCATGGACTAACTTTAAATTTATTTGGATTTGGATTGTTATCTTTAGCCATTGTTGGTGTCTTTCTTTAGTATTTATTTGGAATCGTAGTAATTTTGGCATCTCCCCACAAACTTTCGATGTTGTAATATTCTCTGATTTGTTTTTGGAAAACGTGTACCACAATATGTACATAGTCCATCAAAACCCATTCGGCGTTGTCTGTTCCTTCAACATGCCAAGGTTTGTCTTTTAATTCTTTTGAAACGGTTTTTTGAATGGAATTTACAATGGCGTTAACTTGAGTATTTGAATTACCATTACAAATGACAAAATAGTCGCAAACAGCAGTGTCTATTTCTCTTAAATCAAGGATGTCGATGTCATTTCCTTTTACTTCTTCGATTCCTTTAATGATGTTTGCCAATAAAACGTCATTATTTATAGTCTTTTTAGTCATGAATTATTTTTAGTATAAGTTTGTAAAGTTATCATTTTTTGTGATTATTTTTGAACCTTAACATAATATTAAATTCTGTTTCACAAAAAACTTATATGAAACTTATCAAACTCGATGCCATAGATTCTACAAATGAGTTTCTTAAAGCGTTATCCAATAAACAGGAATTAGAAAACTTCACAGTTGTGACTGCCGAAAATCAAACTAAAGGCAAAGGACAAATGGGGGCGGTGTGGACTTCTGAGGTAGGTAAGAATCTAATTATGAGTGTTTTTGTGAAAGATGTCTTATCCGGTATAAATCAGATTTATAATCTGAATATTGCTGTGGCACTTTCTGTTATTCAAGCTTTAGAATTATTTAATATTCCGGGTTTGTCCATAAAATGGCCTAACGACATTATGTCATATAATAGCAAAATTGGCGGTGTTTTGATCGAAAACAATATTAAAAGTGATGGGAAGGTTAATTCCATTGTTGGTTTAGGGTTAAATGTCAATCAGATTAATTTTGATCATTTACCTAAAGCTTCTTCTTTGGCCGTTATTTGCAAAAGGAATTTCGATAAAGAAGCATTGCTTTTTGGGATTGTCGCAAAAATGGAGGAGAATTGTATTTTATTCAGTCAAAATCCTAATACCTTGTGGGACGAATATACCCGAAGGCTTTTCAAAAAAGGAATTCCAATGCCTTTTCAAGATACTAACGACAATAAATTTATGGGCATTATTCAGGGAGTTTCGCCAATAGGGAAATTGCGACTTCTTTTGGAAGATGATTCTGTATCTGAATATGAGATTAAAGAAATTCAGATGTTGTATTAAAAAAAGTAGCGCTTTTAGTTGGTACTAAAAGCGCTGCTTTTTTATATGATATTGGGATTGTCTTAAAATTTACCCATGTTTACGGCTAGTGTTTCGATAAATTTACCAATCGGCCCTTTGACCATCATGGCCATCATCGGATTGAAATCGCCTTCAAAATCCAATTGTACAGCACTTGAACCTTCAGCAATAGCATCGATATTAGCTACCAGAGAAAATGGAAGTTTGTCGCTTGCCGCTCCCATAACTATTTTGTTTGGAGCCACTTTTTCCTTCATTTTAAGATGGATTTCAGGCATGCCTTTTAATCCAAAAATAAAAGAATCATTGCCGATTACTTCAAATTTAGCAATGTTTTCGGGCATTAGTCTTTCAAAATTTTTGACATCAGTCAATAAGTCAAATAACTCTTGAGCTGATTTTTCAACGGTAACCTTTGGACTTTGTAAATTCATTTGTAGTGGCTATTTAGCTTTTAACAACATCCCAAGTAGAAGGACTAACGCTCCATTCACGTAAAGTGGCTTCTTCTTTTTCTGTTACATATTTTTTGGCTACAGCCAAATTCAATAAATTCTGATAGTTACTCAAAGTAAACAGGTCAAGATTTGCATTTTTGAAATTTTCACTAGCAGTATCAAATCCATAAGTAAAAATGGCGGCCATCCCTTTGATGTTGGCTCCGGCAGCGCGTAAAGCTTCAACAGCCAGTAAACTACTGTTTCCGGTACTAATCAAATCTTCCACGACCACTACATTTTGTCCTTTTTGCAAGAAGCCTTCCACTTGATTTTGTCTTCCGTGCTTTTTAGGCTCTGGTCTAACATATACAAAGGGTAATCCCATACTTTCGGCAACCAACATACCAATTCCGATAGCTCCAGTGGCCACTCCGGCAATTACATCTGGTTTTCCAAATTGTTTTTCAATATTTTTGGAAAACTCATCTCTGATATAATTTCTGATGGGTGGAAAAGAGAGAATTAGGCGGTTATCACAATAGATAGGTGATTTCCATCCAGAAGCCCATGTAAAAGGATTTCCTGGATTCAATTTAATTGCATTTATTTGTAAAAGCAATTCGGCTGTTTTTTCGGCTGTATCTTTATTAAAAATCATAGTACAAATGTATAAAGTTTTTGTTAACGACAAACCACTTTTTTTGACAAATAAAATATCAAAAGAAACCGATTTTCAATTGTTTTTATTGGAAAGTATTGATATAAAACAACTTATTGTTAAAATTTTTCAAAATAAAATTCATAAAGCCTATCTCTATCACCCGGATGAGAAGGAAATGATGAAGACTTTAAAAGCTAAAATCCCTGTTAATAAAGCGGGTGGAGGTTTAGTTTATAATAAGAATGGAGAAGTTTTATTCATTTTTAGAAACGGAAAATGGGATTTACCCAAGGGCGGAATAGAAAAAGGAGAGGATATTGAGGATACTGCAATGCGAGAAGTAGAGGAAGAGACAGGGGTAAATTTACTACGAATTACAAATAAGTTGCAAAAAACCTATCATGTTTTCAAACGTAATGGGAGGTATAAATTAAAAATAACCCATTGGTTCGAAATGCAATCAAATTTTGATGGCATTCCTCAAGGTCAATTAGAGGAAGGAATTGAAAAAGTAGCTTGGATTCACCCTAATGATATCCCGGATGCCTTAAAAAATTCCTATGAAAACATTAAATTATTGTTTGAAGAAGAAAAAAAGTTACATCCATAATTGCTTTTTGGTCGAAAAATTAACTTATTTCAGACCGCTTTTTTGAGTACTTTTGCAAAATGAATAAGAAACACCATTCCAATAATATACTGCTGAATTTAGGTATCGATACCTTAAATGAAATGCAGGAAGTGGCACAAGATGCAATTCTAAACGATAATAATGTTTTGTTGTTATCGCCAACAGGTTCCGGAAAAACAATTGCTTTTTTATTGCCTGTCTTAGAAATGTTGCAGCCTGAAATTCAATCGGTGCAATGTTTAATACTGGTTCCTTCTCGTGAATTAGGTTTGCAAATTGAGCAAGTTTGGAAAAAAATGGGAACCAACTACAAAGTAAATGTTTGCTACGGCGGACATTCCATCGAAACTGAAATCAAGAATTTAAGCAATCCGCCAGCGGTTTTAATAGGAACGCCGGGTAGAATTGCAGACCACATCGATAGAGGGACTTTTCGTCTCGATAAAATTCAAACGTTGATTCTGGATGAATTTGATAAATCCTTGCAATTGGGGTTTCATGAGCAAATGTCTTTTATCATCGGGAAATTATCCAAATTAAATAAGCGAGTTTTGGTTTCGGCTACTTCCGATATTGAGATTCCAAAATATACCAGCGTTATCAATCCTACGATTTTAGATTTTATTCCAGAGCACAATGAGGAATCGAATCTTTCTTTGAAAATGGTGCTTTCTAAGGAAAAAGATAAAATGGGCAGTTTGTTTAATTTGATTTGTTCGTTGAAATCAGAATCGGCTATCGTTTTTTGTAATCATCGTGATGCTGCCGAAAGAATCAGCGATACTTTAAACGAAAAAGGAATTTACGCCACCTACTATCATGGCGGAATGGATCAGGAAGAACGGGAACGCGCTTTGATTCAGTTTCGTAACGGAAGTGTCAGTTATTTGATTACAACCGATTTGGCTGCTCGTGGATTGGATATTCCAGAAATGAAACATGTTGTCCATTATCATTTGCCAACAAAAGAGGAAGAGTTTACCCATAGAAACGGTAGAACCGCCCGAATGCTTGCTTCGGGAACGGCCTATGTTATCGCCCACGAAAGCGAGAAAAAAATGGATTATATTGATTACGGAATGCAAGTTTTCAATGTAGAAAATAACACGTCTTTGCCCAAACCACCTCAATTTCAAACCATTTATATCAGTGGCGGAAAGAAAAATAAATTGAATAAAATTGATATTGTTGGTTTCTTTTCCCAAAAAGGAAAACTCGAAAAGGGAGATTTGGGATTGATAGAAGTGAAAGATTTTATTTCTTTTGCTGCCGTAAAATTCAATAAAGTAAAAGACTTGTTGCACGCCATTAAGGACGAAAAAATGAAAGGCAAGAAATTCAAAATTGAAGTAGCTAGAAATGTGATTAAGAAAGTGGAGGAGTAGTGATCAGTATTTAGTGATCAGTGTTCAGTAATCAGTTTTTAGTGAGCAGTAAAAAAACATTCTAACAATAAAAAATCGTTAACAGTAGTTTATTTTACTGTTAACGATTTTTTTTGAACTACTGTTTTCACTGATCACTGACCACTAAGTTTTCTTCACGTATTGCGTAATGATTACAATAGTTTGGCCGTCTACTTTTCCTTCAATGTATTCGGCATTTTCATGGTCTAAACGGATGTTACGAACCGCAGTTCCTTGTTTGGCCACCATGCTCGAACCTTTTACTTTCAAATCTTTGATTAAAACGACTGAATCTCCGTGTTCCAAAATCACGCCGTTACTGTCACGGTGGATAATTTTATTCTCATCATCTTCCCCTTCACCCGTAGCTTGAGCCCACGCCAAAGTGTCTTCGTCAAAGTACATTTGTTCCAATAATTCTTGTGGCCAACCTGCAGCGCGCAAACGGCTCAACATTCTCCAAGCCACCACTTGAACCGCGGTATGCTCACTCCACATGCTGTCATTTAAGCATCTCCAATGGTTTAAGTCTTCATTCCCTGGATTTTCTATTTGGTCAATACAAGTACTGCAAGCCATGATAGCTTCGTCAATACCACCTTTTTTTGTTGGTAATACTTCGTATACTTTTAGGTTTTCGGTTGCGGCACATAATTCGCATTGCGCCCCACTGCGTTTGTTTAATTCTCTATCTAAACTCATTATCAGGATGTTTGATTTTTTTTTTGCGAAAGTAGGGTTTATTGCCTCTTTTTACAAATTTAAATTTTTAGTTTGTACTTGTCATGTATACCGCAGATTCGCTGGTTTTAGCACTTAATAATCTGTGAATCTGTGATTTTCCATATTTTCCTCCAAAAACGGAATACTTTTCACTTCTCACTACCCACCACTCACCACTCACTTCTCACCACTCACTTCTCACCACTCACTACTTCACTCTCACCGCCTTAGGAACCAACATTTGGTATTCTCCGCCATTTCGAATTACATCTCTCACGATGCTCGAACTGATATAGGAAGTACTGGCAGCAGTCAATAAGAAGACCGTTTCTATTTTAGATAATTCTCTGTTGGTGTGCGCAATGGCTTTTTCGAACTCAAAGTCGGCGGGATTACGCAAACCACGCAGAATGAAATCGGCCTTTATCTTTCGGCACAAATCAATGGTCAAGCCTTCATAGGTAATGACTTTTATTTTGGGTTCATTTTTGAAGGTTTCTTCAATAAAACGTTTCCTTTCTTCCAGCGTAAACATGTATTTTTTTTCGGCATTGACACCAATGGCAATGACAATTTCGTCAAAAAGCGGAATCGCTCTGTTGATAATGTCTTCGTGACCCAAGGTAATCGGGTCAAAGGAACCAGGAAATATGGCTTTTCTCATTAGAAAAATAACTAAAAGTTGAACCCACAAAGTTACAAAGTTTTTTAGGAGGAGTAACAGTTTTTTTTAGGAGCCATTTCCTGCCCTTCGTTGCAAGCGTTTGGGCATCGAACCTCTTTTTTTAGGCGCGGGCAGGAGCTTCCTCTGGTCGCTCTGCCCACACCAGAAAAAGCGGTTTGCTACCGGCAACGGCTTTCCACTGCTGTCAGGGCTAGAAAAAATACTCATTATAACACGGTAATTGTAATTCTATTTTTGTTTGTAAATCAAAAATATTTTATAAGATAAATTTTATATATTTGAAATAAAATAAAGTCTGAGGTTTGTCAGACCTATCGACCCAAAATTAGGGTGATAGGTCTGATTTCGTCAGTAGTATATATTAGTTATACCACATTTTAAACACGTAACTGCAAATGGAAGAAATAGCAGAACAAAGATTAATAATCTATATTGACCTTGCGCCAAATGTAGACGATGTTTACACAGGAAAGTGCCTTGTAGCAAACTCTGAAATAGTTATGCTTCTAAATTTTGATGAAGAAAACGGAAAGTTTGACGGATATATATACTATTGTGAAAAACAGCGACGTTGAAAAATATAGAACTTGGGAAGAAAAAGATTATGCAGAATTGAAAAATGACAATTCAGAAATTTTGGTAGCTAACATTAATTTGAATGACTTTACAGATTTAGAGAAATCATTGAAAAGCTTAGTTTCAGAAATAGTTTCAATTTTTACATATGATGATGAAGATTCATTTCTTGTTGGTAAAATATTATGGGCTACAAATGATTCAGTTAAATTACATTTAATTGACGAAGATTCGAATTGGAGTGACAACGAAATTATAAAACTAAGTGATATTAGTTATCTTGGTTTTGACACAGATTACGAAAGAGAAATAAAGAAAAACGTGGTATAACAGCCACTACAACGGATTTGGGCATTGGGCTTAATGGAAAGATGGTTTTGTATTTGGGATGATTTGGCAAATCCGAAAATAGGGCTTAATTTAGTCCCAAACCCGCTGTAGTGCCAGAACGTTGCCAGTAATTGTAAAAAAATCGTGTAAAAACACAAAAATAAATAATGACAGCATTTGCTAATTTTAATCAAGAATTAAAAAGACTTCGCGAATTTTACCTAGCTACGATTTATGCATACAATCAAACTGACTATTTTTTAACGCTAAAAAGAAAACATTCTGAAGACTTATTGAATTTGGATATAAAGATTGAGCAACAACCAAATTTTTATAGGAAAAAAAAATCAAATTCAACAAGTGCAAACGAAAAGAACTTGAGTGAAATTGTTTTTATTCGAGTGATTTCTGCATTAGAAGTTTACATGAAAGATTCAATCTTAGAAATTTTTAGAAAAAACAAATTACCGTTTAAAAATTTAAAAAAAGATTTAAAATTCGATTATAATGAATTATTATCTTTCAAATCAACAGCAGACATAATTAATAAACTTATAAAAACAGAACTAAAAGAAGTTAAAAATGGTGGAATTTCTGAACTAGTAAGATATTACAATAATACTTTTGATATAAATATTAATATTACTTCACCAGAATTTAAAAAATTATTAAAATATCACGACCAAAGACATATTCTCGTTCATCGATTAGGTAAAACGGATGACATTTATCGAAAAAAACATGAGTCTAATATTTTAACCCTTTCAATTGGTGAAGATTACCTAATGAATTGTATTAATGATTTCAATGCATTCGGTAATCAAATTGAAGAATTACTTGATATAAAATTCAAGGATGAATACTATAAAATACAGCAATCTAAAAAACCTGAGAAACAAATAAGATTCTCAGTAGAAATTTTAAAAGGAAAACCAGAGATATTTAATTTTAACTATGAATTTTGGATAGATGATCAACCTGTCATGTTCGGCAATATTCTTCGAGACAGAGAAGACATAGATACAAAAAAATTTATTATTTCTGTAGCAGGAAAAAATAGAGAAATCGAAAATTACATAAAAATAGTTGACAATTTTGCATCAAAAAATAAAATAAAGGTTGAATATCTCATTAAAAAGAAAAAACAACTTCCTCCACTTTCTAAAGAAACATTATTTAAAATAAAAGAGCAATTGCCTCCGATTCCATGGGAAATAGATATCATTGATAAAATTTCAAATGAACTTGGTTTATCAAAAAGAGATGTAGTCCGAGGACTTATTTATTTTAATAAACATGAATTCGAGGATATGCAAAAGAAAAAATTAAATTGAGCTTTATAAAACAACTACTGGCAACACACACCTTGTGCCATTTGCGAATTTAGTGGAATTACCTTTTTGCATCAATTTGTCGTTAAGCCGAAAACTGGAAGGTCACGAACTTCGTGCTATCTCAAAGAGGCGAAACGTTATTGGGCATTTTAAAGGAGCACCAAGATAATAATAATGAACGAAAAAGAATAGACAGATAGAATCAAAAATGCAATCATTTTACTTTCAGATGGACATCCATTTACAATAGGTGACTTGACATTTGGATGCGATAAGAAAAATAATTTTTTCGTTTCTGGTTGGATAGAGAGTTATGAGCTTAAAAATATATCAAAAACCAGAGCCCTAAATGAATTGAGCGAAACGAAGCAATTATTCTCAAGAATGCTCACTATTTCATCAGCCTTGAGAAAGTTTATCGAAGAACGAAACGTGGAATATTCTCTTTGTTACAACTATGGTATGGGAAGTATTGAGTTGTGCAGAGAAAAAAAAGGAAATATCGAATGGACAACTGAATTAAATGACAAGTAAAAGTAATGTGTAATAATTGTTTTGAAAAAGAATATAATTCATTTCCATCAGAAAAAGATTGGTTAGACTTTGACTTGGAGTTGACTAAAAAGTTAGGCTCTAACAAAATGAAGAATTTAGAATTTAAGCGTGACGGCAAAAGAGACAAAGATGATGGAGAATACATTTATGAATGCTTGATTTGTAAACAAAAATGGAAACTAAAAGACCCTGATTATTCATTTAGAGGATATTTTTTAGAGACAAAATGATAAGAAAAATGCCCTATAACAACAGTTACACAATAGACAAGGCTTTAGTGGTCTTACCGTTTCGCATCAAGTTTTCGTTAAGCCGAAAACTCAGTGGTTACGAACTTCCAGCCATCTCAAAGAGGTAAAACGTTATTGGCTTTGCAAGAAATGTGACATGGAAATTAAATAACTATTAGACAATTAGGAATTAATCGTATAATACTAAAAAAATAAATTATGTCAAGAGTTGGAATGGTAATAGGTTTAATAATCGCTTTTATAGGTTGGATTTTATACCATCTTATAATTAAAAAAGACTTAAATAAAAATTTAAATAATTTATACCTTGGACTGTTTTTTATAGGAATATGGGTCTTATTTTACTTTTTTATTATCGATTTTTTTTAAAAATCCCCCGCCACCGATGAATCCTTTCGTGTGGCTGGTGATGTAAATCGCTATCGCTCGTGGCAAATCCGAAAATAGGGCTTAATTTAGTTCCAAACCCACTGTAACACTATTAGCGACACTAAAACTAATTTTCTAACTTTGCAAAATGCACGGACAACTACTGAAACTCATTGCTCAAAACGTAACGCTTGCCGATAAAGCGTTATGCGAACAGTATTTTGAGCCTGCGCTTTTCCCGAAAAACTGTATCCTTGAAGAAGAAGGAAAAATCCCGAAACACTTGTATTTTGTGGTGTCGGGCTTTGTGCGGCTGTTTCACTACAACGACAAAGGCGATGAAGTCACAACCCACATCAATTGTCCTCCTGGGTTTATTACTTCGTATTTCAACTTTATCAATCAGACAAAGGCCAACGAAACTTTAGAGTGCATTACGGAATGTGAATTGCTTAGAATTACCAAAGACAATTTAGATTTATTGACACAGCAAAGCACAGTTTTTAAAGATTTCAGTATTTTGGTTTTTCAACAATCACTCGCCTACAACGAAAATCGCTCCAAAGAATTGGCGACACTCACCGCGGAACAGCGTTATCAAAAGCTCATTGACAACTATCCGCACATTCTGCACAACGTTCCGTTGCAATACATTGCTTCGTTTTTGGGCATGAACCCGAAAAGTTTAAGCAGAATACGAAAAGAAATCATTAAGTAACATTTGCGAAGTGCGTTTGAAAAACCAATGTTGAATTTTGTACCATAATTAAACATAAAAAATATGGCACAGAAAAATTTAGCATTGGTTACAGGTGCAAACGGACATCTTGGTAACAACTTAGTGAGATTACTCATTGAAAAAGGCATTCCTGTTCGGGCTTCGGTTCGCAACATCAAAAACAAAGAGCCCTTTGCCGGATTGAATTGCGAAGTGGTGCAAGCCGACATCACCAACAAACAATCTTTGATAAATGCTTTACAAGGTGTTGAAACGTTTTATGCTGTAGGCGCAGCTTTTAAACTTTGGGCTAAAGACCCTAAAAAAGAAATCTATGATGTAAATCTTGAAGGAACACGAAACACTATAGAAGCCGCAGCCGAAGCGGGCGTAAAGCGAATTGTTTATGTGAGTTCGATTGCAGCATTGGACTATTCAGAACTTCCCACAAAAGAAAGTTACGGCTATAATCCCGACCGGAGAGATATGTATTATAACTCAAAAAATGACGGAGAAAAGCTGGCATTCGAATTGGCGAAAAAGCACAACATTGAACTGGTGGCCGTATTACCTGCCGCAATGATTGGCGGTGAAGCGTTTGCTCCATTAAATATTTCTTATAACATCATCAACTTAATTCTGAAAAAACAAATTCCGGTAGAAACCAACATTACATTGAATTGGATTGATGTGAAAGACGTAGCCGAAGGCTGTTATCTGGCAGCCACAAAAGGCAGGAACGGAGCACGCTACATTCTGGCAAACGAAAAATGTACGTCAATTAAAGACACAACAAAAATTGCACGAGAACTTTTTCCCGAACTGAAAATCAAATTGCCTATGGCAGTGCCAAAACCAATACTTTTTGCAGTTGCGTGGTTTATGGGAATCGGAAGTAAAATAAGCGGAAAAGCACCTTTGCTGACAACGAAAGACATTGCAATGTTTTCGGGACTTCAACAAGACTTTGATATCTCAATAGCACGGACAGAATTAGGTTTCAGCCCAAAGAACTCAGCACAAGCCGTAAAAGAAGCTATGAAATATTTGCGTGAGAATGAAAAACGTTTTAATTGACGGTAAAAGGGTATGCCGCCAACAGTTAAGGGGCAATTTACTGCTTTTACATAGATGCTTTGTTGCGTGAGTAGCACGAATACCCGAGCGATAGCGAACAGCCAAAGTAAAGAAACTCGTGTTGAATATATCCGTCACTTTCGTTATGGCCATTCCTTGTTCCTAGGAAAGACGAGAATGGGGAAAACTATTCTCGAATACAATACTTTATTATAAACAAAAGCCACGAAAATATCTTCATGGCTTTTGTGTTTTTAGGGTAACTATTCTTTGTTAATCAAACTCTCAATTCTGCGGTCCGGCACGATCCATAATAAGGCAACGGCAATAAATAATAGTCCGGAAATCCAAGTGGAAACAAACGCCAATGGAATCGCTGCGATATAACAAAGCAATGATATTTTTCCTTTTTTGTCCTTTTTTATGGCCTGTTGCAAAATTGATTCTTCGCCATGCAAATGAATCAATTTGTTTTGTAGTAGATTGTAGGCGATAGCGCACATCAATAAAACAAAACCATAAATACTCATGGGGACTGAGGCAAAATGTTCTTCACCAATCCAACTTGTGGCAAAGGGAATGAGTGAAAGCCAAAACAACAAATGCATGTTTAGCCAAAGCACTGTTCCGTTTATGGTTTTGGTGGCCTGAAAAAGGTGATGGTGGTTGTTCCAATAAATCCCAATGTAAGCGAAACTTAAAAGGTAACTCAAAAAGATGGGAATCAACGGAACCAGTGCTTCAAAACTGTTTTCGTGCGGCGCTTTTATCTCGATAATCATGATCGTGATAATAATTGCCAACACACCATCGCTAAAGGCTTCGACTCTGTTTTTGTTCATTTTTTATGGGATTAGTGCCAATTCTATTGCGTTGGTGAATAAATCTTCCAGAGAAATACCTGCAGCTTGGGCTTGTTGCGGAATCAAACTTTCGGTGGTTAATCCCGGAATGGTGTTCATCTCCAGCATGTGTGGCTCTCCGTTTACGATAATGAATTCACTACGAGAGAATCCTTTCATCTTTAGTACTTCATAAGCTCTCTTGGCAATTTCGCCCACTTTTTGGGTCATCTCGTCAGAGATTCTTGCCGGTGTAATTTCTTGTGATTTACCCAAATATTTGGCCTCGTAATCAAAGAAATCATTTTCGGAAACAATTTCGGTGATTGGTAAAACGGTGATTGTTCCTTTGTAATTGATTACCCCTACAGAAACTTCGGTACCGTCCAAGAAACTTTCGATGATGATTTCGTTATCTTCTTTATAAGCGACTTCTATGGCGATAGGTAATTCGGCAGTTGTTTTTACTTTCGAAATTCCAAAACTGGAACCCGCTTTGTTGGGTTTTACAAAACAAGGCAATCCTACTTTGTTTACTATTTCATCAGTATTGATGCTGTCTCCTTTGTTTAAATAATAGGAAGTGGCCGTTTTGATGCCATAAGGTTTTAAAACCGACAATAAATCTCTCTTGTTGAACGTTAAAGCTGCTTGGTAATAATCGCAGGAGGATTGTGGAATATTAAGCAATTCAAAATAAGCTTGCATCAATCCATCTTCGCCCGGCGTACCGTGAATGGCATTAAACACACAGTCAAACGTGATTTTGTTTCCGTTTACCGTTACCGAGAAATCATTTTTATCGATCGGAAATTCGGTGTCATTGTCATCAACAAAAACCCATTTTTCTTTAAAAATATGGATTCGGAATCCGTTGTATTTGGTTTTGTCCAAGAATTTATAAACCACGTTTCCGCTAATAAGGGAGATTTTGTATTCGCTGGAATAGCCGCCCATGATGATGGCAATATTTTTCATTTTATAATTTTAATCGGTTAGTTGTCTAATCGATTAACCGATTAAACGTATTCTAAACAAAATTAGAATTTTTTTTGGAACGAAATAGCTATATCTTTGTGCTATTATAAAAATAAATTTATGAGTTTACGTAAGTACCTTACTAGCCGTGTGTTTTTTGTACAAGTGTTTTTGGCAATTTTGATTATTGCTGTGTTGGGTTATTTTTTTATGCATTGGTTGACATTCACTACCGATCACGGACACGAAATATCGGTACCTAATTTAGCTAAACTGACAGAGGAACAGGTAGAAGAAAAACTGGATGAATTGGATTTGGATTATGTATTGTTGGACAGCGTGGACTACAGAAGCGGTTACCCTAAATACAGTGTAGTGCAACAAAATCCGTTACCGGGCGAGAAAGTGAAAGTAGGAAGAAAGATTTACATTAAAATAAACAGTTCTGGATTCTCCTCCGTAAAAGTACCAGATTTAATTGAAAAAACGTATCGTGAAGCGGTTCCCACTTTAAGAGCTTTAGGATTGGAAGAAGGAACAATAACTTATATACCGAATCTTGCTAAAGACATGGTGCTGGAAATGCGTTTTAAAGGAAGAAACATAAAACCAGGTGACAAAGTTTTGAAAGCCTCTAAAATTGATTTGGTTTTAGGCGATGGAAAAGCGAGTTATGAAGATGGAATAAGTACGGACGAAATGGAAACTCCAATAGAAGAATTACCCGATGAACAATAATATAGATCCCATAGAAGAAATAGAAGAAGAATTATTCGAACATTTTAAATTTGAAGTTCCCAAAGGACAAGCGCCTTTGCGAATTGATAAATATTTGATGGGACTGATTCAGAATGCCACTCGAAACAAAATTCAGAATGCTGCCACAGAAGGTAATATTTTTGTGAATGACGCGATTGTAAAGTCGAATTATAAAGTAAAAGCATTTGATGTGGTACGCGTGATGTTATCGCATCCACCTTTTGAGAATCATATCATTCCAGAAAACATTCCGCTGAATATTGTATATGAAGATGATGCTTTGTTGTTGATTAACAAAGAACCGGGCATGGTGGTACATCCCGGACACGGAAATTATACCGGAACATTAGTGCATGCTTTGGCGTATCATTTTGATAATTTGCCCATGAACAGCAGTGAACGTCCCGGATTGGTTCACCGTATCGATAAAGATACTTCTGGATTATTGGTGATAGCCAAAACGGAAGCGGCAATGACCCATTTGGCGAAACAGTTTGAAGCCAAATCGAGTGAAAGAGAATACATCGCATTGGTTTGGGGAAATGTAGCCGAAGAAAAAGGGACGATTGAAGGCAATCTAGCCCGTCACTTGAAAGACCGCATGCAAATGGCCGTTTTTGATGATCCTGAGATAGGAAAACCGGCCGTGACCCATTATAAAGTTTTGGAACGTTTTGGTTATGTGACTTTAATTTCGTGTCAACTCGAAACGGGAAGAACCCACCAAATCAGGGCGCATATGAAACACATAGGACATCCGTTGTTTAATGACGAACGTTATGGCGGTCACTTAATTTTAAAAGGAACCACGTTTACCAAATACAAACAGTTTATAGATAATTGTTTTAAAGCACTACCAAGACAGGCTTTACATGCCAAGACATTGGGGTTTGTGCATCCTACAACGGGTGAAATGATGCGTTTTGATACAGAACTCCCGCAAGATTTTCAGGATTGTATCGAGAAATGGCGCGGTTACTCAAAATCACACGTTACTGACGAAGAACAAGACTAAATATTTAAGCTCCAATTTGGGGCTTTTTTTTGTTTTAATTTTGGCCATACTGTTTTTTGAACCCATTTTAATGTTGTTTTTTTAAATCATTTTGTGTCAGCTTTTTACCTAAAAAGAGCTTGTATTTTTTAAAAGTCTGAATTTTTCCAATTTCAAAAGTTTAAGAAATTGCTATTAAAATGCATCTAAAATATCATTAAAAATATCATTAAAAATGGTGATTATAGATTTTTTTTCCCTTTAAACGATTTTAATTTATTTGTCAGAATATTATCGATAGGTTTGACTATAATTATTTAGAAAAATAAATTAGTTATGGAAGATATTTTTGACCCAATTTATAGAAAAGACTACTTTGCAGGTTATGCAAGTGGTTTAAATCCGTTTTCACAATTAGTTGATGTAACTAAGAATGGTAAAGCATTCAATTCAGGATTTGCTTATGGAAGGGCAAATTATGAAAATATGAATGGAGCTATTATTAATGGAATTCCAAAACGAATTCTGACCGATAAAATATTGGAAGAGTTTCTTCTTGCAGGGATGCTTGGAATGAACATTGATTCAGAGGAATATACTCCATTTCAAATTGCAATAATCGAAGAATGGTATAAAAGTGGTATCGAAAATTATGATCCTAACCAGAGTATTTATCTTATGGCCATTTTAGAAAGCAACGGAATTCAAACAAGATAATTTTTTGTACATTTTTGATTAAAAATTTACAAATCAAAAAAGCCCTTCAACGATAAATAGTTGAAGGGCTTTTTTGATATATGTCTTACTCAGAATTAATGGTTCGTAAAATTAATAGTATTGCTTTGAAGTAACAGAAATTTATGAAAATCAATCTCTGCTCCAGTTAAAAGTAATTTATCTGTTCATAATATGAGAATGCTGTAACCGGTTTTTCGTTAATCCCCACTATTCCCTCTTATAGGTCGTAAAGGACATTCAAAATAGACATCAGTCGATTCAAAATCATCTAAATCTAAATCTTCAACGTTACATGCGTCAGAATATTTGTTTGGATCTACACCCTCTTTAACACTATTCACATGCCATCTACCTCCATTAAAATCCCTATCTCCCGGTTTGCTTTCAGAAATGGCTCCAATTCCATCTTTAAAAGTTATACCATTATAGAGTTCGTCAAAATTACCCGCAGTCGGTTTAAAGCTGGTTTTGGTACCAAGAGTTGCAAATTGTTCGCAATCTGCCCAAATAGCGGGACTTTTTTTCAGTGCTAATGAACTTGCAGTTAAGTTGGCAACTTCATCATATGGAGTAACTAACATATCCGTTTCATTTGAACAACCCATCGTAATCAATCCTAAAAATAGATATGCAATAACAAATTTTAAATTTTTCATAACTTTATGTATTATGGTTAAACAATAATTTAATTCTAACACATAACAATAAATCGTATGCTATAAAAAAGTGTAGCATGTTGATATGACGGGGTTTATTATGGAATTGAAATAGGGCAAAATTTTAATTTGTTGTATAATGATAAGGGGTATATAAAATTACTTAAAATATGTAACAGTTTGTTATTTAGTAGGTTAATTGAGTGTTAAAAAGTGTTTTTCAAAACGATAGTTCTAAAAGTCAAGTTTATTCTTGGTTTGATGATTCTTTTTGTTGGAGGTAAGCTATGTAACCAATGCGTTTGGGTTTCTCCTTTCATTACAAGTAGGCTTCCGTTTTGTAATAGTAAGGAAACTGTTTCTTTGGATTCTTTGTGTTTGAAAGCAAATTTTCGCTCAGCACCAAAACTCAGAGAGGCAATGGCACCATTCTTTTTCAAGTCTTTTTCGGCATCACTATGCCAGGCCATGCCTTCATTACCATTGTGGTATAAATTAAGCAAACAGGAATTATAGGTTTCGCCTGTTTTCTCTTCCACTAATGCTTTCAGCTCTCTTAACTCTTTTGTCCAAGTTAAGGCTTGTTTGGTTGTATTGGAATACGTGTAACTAAAGTTCGTGTCGCCATACCAAGCCACTTTCCTTTTGGTAATAATATGTTTTCCATAAATAATGGCTTCGTCATTTTTCCACTCAATGGTCTCCAATAAAGTGTTGAAATAGTGGTTGGCATCGTTTATAGACATTAAGAAGCCATAATAATTGACAGTGCCATCTTTGGGCAATAAATTGGTGTTTTCGTCTAATTCTGTATTGAATAAATCCATTGGGCGTTGTTTGAAAGTAATCCGTATAATCAAAAAATATTTTGATACGCTAAGGGATTTCTTTTTAAAAAGGTGAGATGTTGTACTTTATTCTTGTCTGATGGGAAACTCGAAGACATAGCTTTTTCCGGTCAAATAGATGATTCCATGGACAATAGATTCCGGGAGAAAATCTAATTTGTCAAGAAAATAATCATAAGTTTTATTACAATAATGGGTAATGAGAAAAGGGAATGAACTTGAATTGAAATATAAGGCTTTGATTCGTTTCTTTTCGGGGACAATTTTTTTATTAAAAATCAAAAACTGTATCTTTTTATTCTCTTCTTTGAGTTTCATATACTCAAATACAGAAAGAGGCTGTTTAGGGTTTAAATCATAAAAATAAATGGATTTGGAGACATCAATTAAAATCCACTTCTCAAATTCTTTTGAGTAGATTTCATTAAAAGAATGACCTCCTCTGATAGAGGGATTGTCAGATATAATTTTCAAGCCCCATTCTTTTACTTTTACATCATTGATAACGCAAAAATTATTGAATACTTGAGCAAGATCGCTACAAACACCGCCTTCACCCTTAATCATTTTTCGTAGCGTAGTTTCGGATGATTTGCCAAGTCCAGCTCCACCCGGTATATTATTTCTGAGCCATCGAGCTATTTTTAGTGCTTTTTTTAAATCGGTTCGGTCTTCATTTTTTATTGGAAATATATTTTGGTTGATATTAAAATAAATATCCGGGATGTTGTTTATTGGGTTGATGTCATTATAACAATATTTTTCGAGCTGGCTATCTGTTCTCTTTTTTGAAACCAAACGAAATCTAATTTTATACAATAAAGAATGTCTCCTTAAATACCACTTTAAAGATTTACCCATAATTTATAAGTTTATTTGGATTGTTATTCCAAATTTAAAGAAAACAAATATATTAGACTAGTAATAAATGCTTTAATGTTTCTAGTACGGCGTCGTTTTATGGCTATTTGAGAATTGTTTGACCAAAAAAAAGTCATCCAAGAAAATAAGTTGATGACTTTTATATGAAATAAGTAAGCTGTTAATTATTTTTTAATAGCTGTATTTGATTTTACTATTGGTTGTTTGTAGATTTCAATTTGTTTTTTCTTCAAACGTTGTTTTAACCAAAGTGCTAATTTCTCCTCATTAGATTCCGGTACTCCTTTAACGCTTTTATAAATTAACACTGGAATAGTTTTGATGCTATCGGTGTTTTCGTTGTAGGTGTGATTTGAAATAGAAATGTTATCGATTTCCGGGAATAAAATTTTAATTTCGGCCAGTAAGGCTTTGTTATCATATGTATTGGATGCGATTTCATTTTTCAAGTTTAGGATGGTTACATCTTTTTCACTTAGTACTGATTTCTTGAAATTGATTTCATTTAAAATATCACTTTTTAAATCTGTGGTGTCTTGTACGACAATGAGTTTGGTATTTTTAATTTCATAGGAGTTGAGCTTTTGATTGAGTTCTTCTATTTCATTCTTATTGTATTTTTTTCTAAGAAAACCCAATTCCAGTTTTTTAGGTTTTTCATTAAACTTGGTTTTTTTGTATAATATAGCGATTCCTTTATTGGTGAACTCATTTTCCATAAATACATCAATCTGATGTTGGTATTTTTTTTCTTCAAATAATTGATAAGCAAAATAAATACTCGGAAGAATTAAAATCGTAATCAGGCTGGTAATAATGTATTTTACCTTTTTCTCGTTTTTTTCATCCAGTTGTTTTTTGATGGGGTATTTTAAATATTTGACGATCAAAAAAGTTGAAATACAAATAAAAACACAATTGATAGAGTACAAATAAAGTGCCCCGAAGAAGAATTTCCAACTACCAATAGCCAATCCATAACCTGCCGTACAAAGTGGAGGCATCAATGCTGTGGCGATTGCAACACCAGGAATTGGATTTCCTTTTTCGACTCTTGTAATGGCAATAACACCAACCAAACCACCAAAAAAAGCAATTAGAATATCGTAAATATTGGGAGAAGTCCGTGATAATAATTCGGGTTGTGCTTCCTTAAAAGGGCTAATGTAAAAATAAAATGTAGAAACAAAGAGACTTACCAATGTGGCAATCAATACGTTTTTTAAGGATCTTTTCAGTAAAACAAAATCAAAAGTGCCTAATCCAAAACCGGCGCCAATTATTGGTCCCATTAAAGGAGAAATAAGCATGGCGCCAATAATCACAGCAGTTGAATTAACATTCAACCCAATTGAAGCTACGACAATGGCACAAGCTAAAATCCATAGATTTGAACCTCTGAAGGATATAGTGGATTTTACATTTTCTAATACCTTTTCTTTGTTTTCTTCTCCTTTATTGAGATTTATATAGGAGAATAATTTATTAATTATTTCCTTCATTCGTTCCTTCCTTTAAAGTTACTTTTAAGAATAGAAAACCAGTTACACCTGCTATTAAAGAAGAAAGTAGGATCACAAATTTGGCATTACTGATTATGGTTTGGTCGTCAAATGCAAGTAAGGTAATAAAAATAGACATCGTAAAACCGATGCCTCCCAAGAAACCAACGCTTGCCACTGTTTTCCAACTAATATCTCCCGGTAGTTTGCAGATTCCGGCAGAAACAGCTAAAAAGCTAAAGAGATAAATCCCTAGCGGTTTACCTACTATTAGCCCCAAAGCAATACCAATACTGTAGTGTTGCTCCAATGTCTCGCCAATGTTCGAACTGATGACTATGGCTGTATTTGCCAAAGCAAAAAGAGGAAGTATCAAAAATGCAACAGGTTTGTGTAGCAAGTGCTCCATAATTGAAGAAGGTGATTTTTTTCCGTCTTCACCTCCAGGAATCACGAAGGCCAAAAGTACTCCTGTAATTGTTGCGTGTATTCCAGAATGAAGCATAAAATACCACATAATTCCACCTCCAATTAAATAAGGAATTAGGTTTTTTACCTTTAAGCGATTTAGAACAAACAGTAACAATAAAATCCCTAATGCACTACATAAATTAAACCAGAATATAGTGTTTGTATAAAATACAGCAATCACCATAATGGCCCCTAAATCATCGATTACAGCCAAAGCCGTTAAGAATATCTTTAAAGAAATGGGTACACGACTTCCTAATAATGACAAAACACCTAAAGCAAAGGCAATGTCTGTCGCCATAGGAATTCCTGCTCCAGAATGTGTTACAGTTCCGTAATTTAAAAGAAGATATAATCCGGCTGGAACTATCATTCCACCGAAAGCGGCAAAAATAGGTAATAAAGCATCTTTAATATTTGATAATTCCCCGTGATAAATTTCTCTTTTTAACTCTAATCCAATCAATAAAAAGAAAATGGTCATTAATCCATCATTTACCCAATATTCAACACTTTGGCCACCAATATGGTAATGCCAAGTATGTAAATATTCTTTGCCAAACATCGTATTCGCCATTAATAAGGAGAACAAGGTACAACCTATTAATATGAGTCCACTCGATTTTTCATTATCAAAGAATTCGTTAAATAGTTCTGCATTGTAAATTTTCTTGATTGTCTTTCTCATTTTTGTGTGTTTTCCTTTAGCGAATATTTATTCCTAATTTGTACTGGTCTATTTTTACAATAGATTGTAGAATTTTAGTTCATTTTTAATATAATCACAAAAATAGCGAAATAGTTGGGAAATCCTTCGACAAAAAATACAATTATGGTCAATTCTTTATCTAATTATTTGTAAAATATATATTATTCTGTGGATTTTTTATTGAAATATTATTTTGGTAATTTTTGAAGGGGTTTCGGAGTATTTTTAAAACCTTACATTTTTCAATCCATTTATAATATCTATTACACCATTAAACAATTCAATTCGATGAAGGGGTAATGTAGGTTTCAATTTGTACTTTTGGGTCTCGATTATAAATTACCCGAAATAGGATCACTATGAAAATTGTTATATCTCCGGCTAAATCTTTAAATTTTGATAAAGAATTGCCTACTTCAAATTATTCTGAATCTTTGTTTCTAAAAGAGTCCAGACAAGTTCATAAAGAATTGAAACAAAAAAAGCCAAAACAACTAGCTGAATTAATGAGTATTTCAGAAAAACTGGCTGATTTGAATTGGGAACGGAATCAAAGTTGGAAAACGCCTTTTACACCAGAAAATGCCCGACCTGCCATTTATACTTTTGATGGTGATGTTTATACAGGATTGGATGCTTATGCAATTCCGTTGGATAAATTAGAAAGTTTACAGGATAAGTTGCGAATTTTATCCGGTTTATATGGATTGTTGAAACCCTTGGATTTGATACAGGCCTATCGTTTGGAAATGGGAACCAAGTTACCGATTGAGGATAAAAAAAATCTATATGAATTTTGGAAAGCTACAGTAACTAAAGCTTTGAATAAAGAACTTAAAGAAGGGGAGTTGTTCATCAATTTAGCCAGTAATGAATATTTTTCGGCCATTGATGTAAAAGCATTGAAAGTTCCTGTAGTCACCCCTGATTTTAAAGATTATAAAGAGGGTAAACTTAAAATAATCAGTTTTTTTGCCAAAAAAGCAAGGGGAATGATGGTGCGTTATATCATTGATACCAATGCTCAAACAATTGACGATTTGAAAGGGTTTAACTATGAAGGCTATCGATATGACGATACGTTATCAAAAGGGAATCATTTGGTTTTTACAAGGTAGCTTAGTTTTACTTGATATATAATAGAAAAGCCGTCAAAAATTATTTTGACGGCTTTTTATATTTAGGAGCTTAAAATTATTTTCTAGCAATAACTTTTTGAGCTGCTTCAAAAATAGCTTGATTGTTCAATTTGTATTTTTCCATTAATTGTTCTGGAGTTCCAGATTCTCCAAAACTATCTTGAACGGCTACAAATTCTTGTGGAGTAGGATTGTTTAAAGCTAAAACTCTAGCAACACTTTCACCAAGACCTCCAAGCATATTATGCTCTTCAGCAGTAACCACACATTTCGTTTTAGCCACAGATTTCAAAATTGCTTCTTCGTCTAATGGTTTAATGGTGTGAATATTGATTACTTCGGCAGAAATTCCTTTGGCTTCCAAAGCTTCGGCAGCAACAAGAGCTTCCCAAACTAAATGTCCGGTAGCAATAATAGTTACATCAGTCCCTTCGTTAAGCATAATCGCTTTTCCAATTACGAAAGGCTCGTCGGCTGGCATAAAGTTAGGCACAACTGGACGTCCAAAACGCAAGTAGGCTGGACCATGATGATCTGCTAAGGCAATAGTAGCCGCTTTAGTTTGATTGTGATCACAAGTGTTGATTACAGTCATTCCTGGTAACATTTTCATCAAACCGATATCTTCAAGGATTTGGTGAGTTGCACCATCTTCACCCAAAGTTAAACCTGCGTGAGAAGCGCATATTTTTACATTTTTATCAGAGTAAGCAACAGATTGACGAATTTGGTCATAAACTCTTCCTGTAGAAAAGTTAGCAAAAGTTCCCGTAAAAGGAATTTTTCCGCCAATGGTTAAACCTGCAGCAATTCCAATCATGTTTGCTTCTGCAATTCCGATTTGGAAAAAACGCTCTGG
>JALRGT010000049.1 GCA_023259675.1 Flavobacterium sp. | reverse complement strand
GCCAATTCTTTTACCATCTGTTTTGGGTTTTGATAATTATTTTTCTTCCAATCAAAATCCTGAAGTCCTTCAACCCAACCGATATCTTGATAAATAATATCACATGGGATTTTCCTTTTTCTAAATTCTGCAGCAATATCCTTCGCTTGTGTTTCTTCAGTATAATTCCCTCGACATTGTGAAAAACCTAATGCCCATTTAGGAGGCATAATGGGTTTTCCGGTAAGTGCAATATAATTCTGAATGATTTCCAGAAGTCGCTTCAAAAGAATAATAATCATTGGATTCACTACCAAATTTAAACTCGGTTTTATAGGTGTTATCAAAGAAGACTCCATAATGATTGGTGCTCATGAAAAATGGAATACTTTTATAAAGTGGATCTTCATTTACGCCATAGCAAGGCTGATCACTATTCCACATTTTATAACTCTTTCCTCGTCGATTGAGATCTCCGGCTTTTTCTCCTAAACCAAAAAATTGCTCATCTGATTTTAATGTTTTGTAACTAGCAATATGCTTATCGTTTTTTACGTATCCTTTTTCATTGTAATCACTAAATAATAGCTTTTGATATTTATCAAAAATTTGCAATTTAAAAGGGCTTTTATGAACTCTTATCCTCAACTGTTCTGTGAAAATCTCATAGGCTGAGGTTTCTTCTTTGACATTGATTTTGCCAGACCAACCCAGATTTTCATTGATAACAGCAAAGGATTCATTATTTCGTTTAAAATTTCCATCAGCCGAAATCCAAACTTTTAATACTTGACCACTGCAAAATTGTAAAAGTACTTTAACATTATTCTCACAATTAAAAATGACCTGATTATTGTGTGTTTCGTACGAGGAACAATTGCCCAATGTTTGACTTTCTTTGCCTGCATTTTGTGCGCTAGAAGGATTCAAAATCAAGAAAAAGATTTGAATCAAATAGATGGATGTTTTTTTCATAATTCCGCCTGTTTATATACAGTTAGTTTTTAATTTCAATAATACTTACAGCATAACCACCTCCAGGAGCTGAAAACTGACTCAATTTTGATTTATTAGTTACTTTAATTTTACGAATAGTATAAGCTTGAGGATTGCTTTTATAATGTGCCTCCTTGGCATCAGCATAAATAGTTGCTTCGTATTTTTTTCCTTTTTCTAAAAAGTCAAATGGAATAGTTGAAATTCGAGCAGTTTCACCATTTACATTTCCAATGAACCAATTAGTAGTCCCCTTGGCTTTTCTGGCTACCGTAATATATTGTCCAGGTTCAGCCTCTAAATAGTGACTATCACTCCAATCTACTGCTACATCCTTAATAAACTGGAATACATCAGCAAAGCGCTCGTAATTTTCTGGAAAATCAGCCGCCATTTGTAATGGACTGTACATCGTAACGTAAAGTGCTAGCTGGTTTGTAATAGTTGCGTTTACGTGTGAACCATTCGTAACATCCATTTCAAAAATACCGGGAGTATAGTCCATCGGCCCTCCAATTAATCTTGTAAATGGTAAAATAGTAACATGATTTGGATGATTTCGATCATTACCAAAAGCTTGATATTCGGTACCTCGTGCTGCTTCATTTCCAATTAAATTAGGATAGGTTCTACAAATACCTGTTGGACGAACAGCTTCATGAGCGTTGACCATAATTTTATAATCCGCTGCTTTTTCAACCGCATATTGATAGTGATTCACAATCCATTGGTCATAATGATTTTCTCCTCGTGGAAGAATAGGACCTACATACCCACTTTTCACAGCATCATAGCCATTGTCTTTCATAAACTGATAGGCTTTATCCATGTGACGCTCATAATTACGAGTAGAACCTGAAGTTTCATGATGCATAATCATTTTTATTCCTTTTGATTTAGCATAGTCATGAATGCCTTTTACATCAAAATCTGTATAGGGAGTTACAAAATCAAAAACATAATCTTTTGAATTTCCAAACCAATCTTCCCAGCCTTCATTCCAGCCTTCGACTAAAACAGCATCAAAACCATTTTTAGCGGCAAAATCAATGTATTTTTTTACATTGCTAGTTGTTGCGCCATGTTTACCATTAGGCTTCGCTTTTGAATAATCAGTTACTCCCAACTGTACTGATGGAAAATCATCTGTATAAGCCCATGAACTTTTTCCACTAATCATTTCCCACCAAACACCCACGTATTTTACTGGTTTTATCCAAGAAGTATCTTCTATTTTACAAGGATCGTTTAAGTTTAATGTCATTTTTGAAGCTAAAATTTCACGTGCATCATCACTAACCATAATAGTGCGCCATGGAGAATGACTAGGTGCTTGAATATAGCCTTTATCACCTTTAGCATCAGGTGTTAACCAAGATTCGAAAACATTGTTTTTGTCATCCAAATTCAAATGCATACAAGAATAATTAATTAAGGCAGCTTCATGTAAATTGATATACAATCCATCGTCTGTTTTCATCATTAAAGAAGTTTGCACGCCGGTTGGGGAAAAAGAAGTCTGCGAAACATTTCCTGTTGTGTATGCTTTTTCCATTAAACTTCTTATATCAGAAAGTTTTGAAGTGGTATAATTATATTCTTGGGTATCATAGTCCCCTGGAATCCAAAAAGCAGTATGATTTCCATTCATCGCAAACTGCGTTCGCTCTTCTTTAATTACAAAATAAACCAAGTTTTTTTGTTGAGGAAATTCATAACGAAATCCCAGACCTTCATCAAACAAACGAAAACGGATAATAAGTTGTCGATTTGTTTCTTTTTGATTTAGAGTTACTGCCAATTCGTTATAATGATTGCGAATTGCAGAAACTTCTCCCCATACCGGTTTCCAAGTTTCATCAAAAGTACTGGTCTTTGTATCTACAACCGTAAAATCATTCAATAATGATTTCGCATCATTTTTTAAATCAAGACCTAGTTTACTAGGCTTTATAACAACTTTATCTTTGTAGTTTAAACTATAACTAGGCGTTCCATCACTTTGAAGTATAAATTGCATTTGCAATTTTTGATTGGGTGATTTTAGTTGTTGAGCATTTATGGTATTAAATAACAACAGAAATACCGTGATTATAAAAATAGATTGTTTCATTCTTTCTAGATGTCTTAATTAATAATTTATAGACCTTGTCTATTTAATATGTTTTTATTGGTTTTGTTAATACGGGATGATTGAGATTGAATCTGCCTACCTTCAAAATCATGAATAGTTTATAATATTTTCTTATATGTACTCACTAATTCTTACTACAATTCAATTTAAAAACAACTCTTTATCTTATTAAAATTTAAATATTACTTTTTGCACTTAAAAAAAATAATCTATCTCAAGAAGACAGGCAGAATAACCAATCCCGAACTATTATTAATACTCTACTACAATCATTCCCCAATATTGAAGTGAAGGGATTTTAAAAACTAAATTACCACCTACCTGATTAAAAATCAATTCTTTTGAAGCACCACCATCGAAATCTGGAGAAGCATACCAAACCTTAGTAACATTTTGATTGTTTTGAAGATTCAATATCATATTTGTTTTTTTGGTTGGAGTCGCTTGTTCACCATTAGTATCTCTCCAATTTAAACTTGTTGCATTAGTAAAATTGATTAAATGAATCAATTGTTTGTTTCCTACTTTTTTTCCAATCACCGAAACATTAGAATAAGCTGGAGGCCAACTTTTTAAATTTATTTTACCATCACCTGAAGTTATAATTGGAGTATTAAAAGTTCCTCCATCACGTAGTAGATTTTGATACCCGACCAAGAAATCATAATATTCATAAAGCACTTTTTTTAATTCTCCATCTATTTGTAAATTATCGTTAGGAAAATATTCTTTGGATAACATATGTTCTCCTAATTCTAAATGTACACCTCCAAAGGCAAAAATTACTGCATCAGTCAATAAAACTCCTGGTGTGTTAAAAAAACCAGTGCCATTTGCTTTGTCATAATCCATATAGGCTGCCAAAACGGTATTCAAAGTGTTATTAGAAAGTGTATTGTTTTCCTGAATAATATCTGCTAAATCTTTGTATCCATCACGCGGTCCCCAAACTTCGGTATAGGCAACATCAACAGGAGCACTAAGAATTTCAGCTTGTCCATATTGAGATACAGCATTCAACATATTTTTTTTATTAGGAAAACGTTGTTTTAGATTTTGAAGAAATGGAGTAAATGTCTCATTGACTCTAACTAAATTACCATTGTAGTCATAAACATTTCCTCGACCTCCTAACTGATCCAAATGCCATCCATCAAAATTTAAATTCTGGTATATGAGATTCGTTTTATCAAAAATATAATTTTGCCAAGCCGTATTTGCTGGGTTAGTTACCAAAATATCACTTTGCCAAGAATCGGGTAAATCATGTTTGTTAATAATAGAATGATTTTGGTCATTAAATAAAAACCATTCCGTTGAAGCACCATCATTACTGTAATCACTCCATGCTCCATATAATAAATTATAACTCATAGAAGCAATATTGCTATTATGTGCTTTGTCGATGTACGTTTTAATCGTATTAAAAGACATTGTCCTTCCTGCAATATCCAACCATGTTGTCGCCGGTGAACCTCCATTCATTTTCAAAGGAGAATGATGTTTGTTCCCCCAATCATAATATTGCAACGAATTGATATGATAATCTTTTAAATTATCCAATACTGATGTTATCTGGTTATCGCTCAAGGTTCCAAATTTGGATAAAAAACCATATCTTGGAAACTTAGTCCAATCTGAAGAAATATCAATTGCAGTAGTGCCTAAAATAGTTTCTATATTATCAACGGTCTTATAGATCTCCACCATATAACCTCTATAATCTTCGGAAGGAGGAGTCCAAGTCCAATTGGTCGCAGTCAATGGTTGTTCTGATAAAATAGTATTCAAATATTTATATCGAATAGTACTATTTTCAGATAGTTTATCAATTGTAAAGCTAACGGCATCACCTGGAGCATACTTCGCCTTATCCGTTTTTATATTGATTGATGTTACAGTTACTACGGGTTCATCAGGTATAGTTGTAGATGTTGGGTCATTACTACAACTAATAAAAACAAAAGTGAAGGCTAAATATGTAAAAATATTTAAAATAGAATGTTTCATAATTTTAGTTTAAATAGGCCAATTCATCATAATAAATTGGCCTATTGTTATTTTTTATTGTGGGACAATTGTCATTACTTTAGTATCCAAATTGATAGTTATTTGATAATTACCCGCAGATCCTGTTTGTAACTTCCATTTATTATCTGGACCATCACAACCATGTGTCGTTATAAAACTTCCATTCAAAATAGATTGATTTGCAGTTGAAGGGTTAATCCAGTCACCATCACACCAATCTCCTTTAAATTTTGAAATTTTAAATTCTCCAGTAGCATTATCACTTCCAAGAGCGCCAGTGTAGGTATAATTTCCATTACTAAATGTCATAGCAGAGGGAGTGGCTATATTCCAGCCATTTGGTCCTCCGTCCCCTATGATATATAAGTTTACTTTTTGGATATTTATGGTATTGTTTTGGGTATCTAAAGTGATTTTATAACGTCCAACCTCTCCAGCTCCGACTGTCCATTTATTATCAACCGTACAGCCTGAATTTTGATCGACAGCGGTTGATGATAGAGCTTGGCCATCAGTCAAAGGTCTATACCATTCTCCACACCAATCGCCTTTTGTACCAGCAAGAATTTTAAAACTCCCCTGGGTTAAGTTGGCTTCGTAAGTAAAAATAAAAGGGTTGACTGGACTTTGGGTAAATGCTTTTGGATTGTTTACATCCCAACCACTTGGTGATGCATCTCCAACAATATATATGTCTGAAAATGCCGGTCCAACAACGGCTTCAATAGTTATTGTTAAATTCAATAAATCAGCCGTAATTTTATATTGTCCAGCTTGAGTAATTTGCCATTGTAAATCATTTCCACTACTATTAATATTATGTACCATCTTAGTGCCATCTGTTGCACTTTTTGTATAAAAATCTTGACATAAACAATCCTCTTTATTTACTGGTAATTTGAAAGTACCTGTACTTAAAGCACCTTGATAAACAAATGTTCCCGGTTTAGTAGATGAAAGTGTTAAGGGCAATGCATTAGAAATGTCCCATCCAGAAGAAGTAGCACTCCCTATTAGATACAATTCTTTAGAAACAGGCAAATAGGTTGTTACTGAAAAGGTTGTGCTAGCTATTTGATTTTCAGCATTTTCATTAGCAACAGTAGCAATAACTCTTGCCTCAAAATTTTGAGTAGCACCCGCTTGAACTCCAAAAGTATTTAGTAAAATTGTATTTAATGTAGTCGAATTAATAGAAAAAGAATAAGAGTTTACGCCCATTTCATAATCAATTGCTGTAGCATAATTGTTTCCTTCTTTGTCAATTTGAAGCACATAACTAATGGAGGCACTTGTTCCTTCATTTGTACCAGTTGTCCAATTAAAAGTTAATTTATCATTTGGTTGGCGCTCATCTAAAACCAATTCAGGGCTTGAAACTGTTAATGTTAATTCGTCATTTTGATTCAAATTAGAATCATTTAATGTGTCTTCACAGGAAGTATTCATTAATGCCAAAAACAAAGCACCAAGAATAGAAAGTGTTTTTATAAAATTATTTTTCATAATACTATTTTTTTAATACCCTGTATTTTGGGTTAATTTTGGATTTCTATCTCTTTCAATTTGTGGTATTGGAAACAATAAATGTTTTGTGGTGGCATTTGTTTTTCCTATAGAATGAAGAAAATCAAGGCCATATTGCCCATTGAGTACTCGTACTAAATCAAACCATCTTTGCCCCTCAAAAGCCAATTCAATTCTTCTTTCCTTTAAAACCGCTAATCTGAAGTCAGCTTGATTCAAACCTGTTGTAATATTTGATAAACCGGCTCTATTTCTGACTTTATTCAATGGAACTTCTGCTAGTGCGGTCTGCTCTAATTCATTCAAAGCCTCAGCTTTCATTAATAAGATGTTAGAAAAACGTAGAATAGGGAAATTTAAAGGGCTATTATCATAGGAACTGGATACGCTAAGAGGAACTAAAAATTTTCTAACATTATATCCTGTAGTTGAATAACTGGTTTGATATGTTTTTCCATCAAATGTTGGTGCTCCATCATAAAATACTGTAACATCTTTTCTAGTGTCGTTTGGTTCATAAGAATCCACAAATTCCTGTGTAGGTTGGTTCCATCCAAATCCTCCTCCTACAAAATTACTTCCTCTAGGCCCCATGAATGGACTGGTCCAAGAAGCTTGATTTTCATTGTCCCAAAAACTATAACCTCCATCACTCTCATATTGCACTTCAAACAAAGATTCGTTAGAGTTTTCGGAAGAAGGATTAAAATTGTCGGCATAGTTTGTATTCAACTCAAATCCCAAGCCTTCAACCTGAGTGGTTAAATCAACTACTTTTTGCCAATTGGTACCAAGGGTCAAATAAACTTCTGCCAATTCCCCAAGTGCAGCTCCTTTATTTGCTCTACCGATATCACTTCCAGAATACTCACTTTTGTTAGGTAATAATTCAGCGGCCTTTTCTAAATCTGCGATAATTTGTTCGTAAACTAAATCTTTAGAAACTCTAGAAGGAAATAAATCAGTATCAGAACTTCCTGGATTTGTTATTAAAGGTACATCTCCAAAATAACGTACTAAAATGAAATAATAATGTGCTCTCAAGAAATAGGCTTCCCCCATAGAACGATTTTTAATGTTCTCGTCAATGGCCAAATCAGGAGCGATACTTAAAACAATATTTGATCTTAAAATACCTGGCCATGGCCCTCTCCAAATATCCAAAACACCTTGATTGTCAGTACTGGTTACGAAATTTGACATGTCTTGTGTCTCGATACCATCTGTACCTCCCCCTGCACCTACAATACTATTTCCCGCCATTATATCAGTAGTCCACATTCTTAAATTGTACAATTTAGGCCATTGTAAAGGTTGATATGCTCCATTAACTAATGTTACTAATTCAGCGGCATTAGTAGGATAATTTGAAGTGTTTATTGTGTCTAATGGTGCTTTGTCTAAAAAGTCATTAGAACATTGAGTACAAGCAAAAATTGCTGATGCTAAAACTATTATTTTTATAAATTTCATCTTTTTATTTTTTAAAATCCAACATTTAAACCAAGAGATACAATTCTTGTAACAGGATATATATTATTATCAATACCATTAGTGGAAACCTCAGGATCAAAACCATTGTATTTGGTGAAGGTGAATAAATTCTGTCCGGATAAATATACTTTTGCATAATCAAAAGTTTTATTTTTCATAGAATCCGTTGGGATTTTATAAGAAAGGGTCACATTTTTAATTCTCAAATACGAACCATCTTCGATATACCTTGAAGAGGCTCGATTATTATTATTAGGGTCTCCATATATAGCTCTTGGTACGCCATTGCTTGTTCCTGGACCAGTCCATCTTCCTAAAACAGCAGTTGATTGATTGGTAGTAATAGACATCGCCTCATTATATAGTCTATTAGCGTTAAAAATATCATTGCCATAAACTCCTTGTAAATAAACACTTAAACTAAAATTACCGTAAGTAATGGTGTTATTTAAAGACGCAGAAAAATCAGGATTTGGGTTTCCAATGAAAGTTCGGTCAGCATCAGTAATTAAACCGTCATTATTTAAATCTTTAAATCGAACATCTCCAGGAGATGTGCTGTTACTAGATGAAGTTCCTTGTACTTGAACTGCATGGTTATCAACTTCAGCTTGAGTTTGGAAAATTCCATCTTGTATAAATCCATAAAATACATTTATTGGCAGTCCTTCTTTGATTCTTGATACATTGTAGTTTAATCCTAAGCCTCCCGTAACTAATGGAGCATCACCATTTAAATCAACTACTTTATTTCTATTTAATGAAAAAACAAAGTCTGAAGCCCAGCTAAATTTATCTTTTTGAATATTCTTAGTATTAATAACCAACTCAATTCCTTTATTTTGAATTTTTCCAGCATTAATATAAGGTACATAGATATCAGAATAACCAGAAGTAACTGGAACTGATTGAGGCACTAACATATCGTTCGTATTTTTTAAATAAGCATCTAAAGTTATATTTACTCTTTCATTAAAAAGTGAAGCATCAATCCCAATATTATATTGTTCTTGGGCTTCCCATTTTACATTCGAATTAGGCATAACAGTTGGGATAGCTGCACTAACAAAAGTTCCATTAAAGTTATACAGATAAGTATTGTAGTTGGAAGAAAATGAGTAATTCCCGATCTCTTGATTTCCTGTAATTCCATACCCCAAACGTAATTTAAAATCATTTACACTTTTTGATTTAAAGAAATCTTCATTCGAAATTCTCCAAGCTAATGAAGCAGAAGGGAATGTTCCATATTTATTTCCTGCACCAAATCGAGATGAACCGTCTCTACGAACGGTAGCAGTAGCATAATATTTACTTTTGTAATCAAAATTTGCTCTAGCAAAAGTGGAGAAAATTGCCCATTCAGAACCACTCCCGTGTAAAGTACTTTGAGCTATTCCATTATTTAATGTTTGAGTACTCTCACTAGGGAAATTTTGAATTGACCCACTAATAAACTCAAATTTGTTTTGTTGTGCACTGCTTCCTGCTACAGCCGTTACATTAATTCCACTATCAAATTTTTTATTAAAAGTCAAGGTATTATCAAATAACAAAGTAATGGATTGATTTGAAGATTCAGACAAAAAAGCGTTTTGTCCTACTTTAGTGTCCCAGCTATAGGTAGGTGCCCATGTTCTACTCTTCCAAAAATTTGCTTCAGCACCTGCAATGGTTTTAAATTTGAAATTTTTCAAAAAAGTAAGCTCTCCAAACAGATTGCCTTGAATATTATAACCCTTTGTAGAATTATCAATAATGTTAGCTTTACCAATCGGATTATCAACATCACCAGAATATATAGCTTGTCCTATTGGTCCCGAATAATCACCATTTTCTCTATAAATAGGTTGGGTTGGCAATGAAATTAGAGCATTTTGAATACTATAGTCTCCTTGAGATTTTATATCATGATTTAATTTTAAACTGTTGCCAAATTTTATATTATCAGATACTTTTGTATCGCTATTAAACTGTAATATATATCTTTTATAATCCGTATTGATAATAATCCCTTTTTGATCAAAGACATTCAAGGAAGTATAAACTTTTGTTTTCTCATTTCCAGCAGAATAAGACATTGTATAACTGTTTTGAATACCTTTCCTGAAAAAAGCATCTACCCAATCCGTTCCTTGTCCTAACGATTCTGGATTTTGAAAATCAGGATTTGGTGTTAATCCAGCATTATTTAAAATATCATTATGCAAACTGGCAAATTGTGAAGCATTTAAGACTTGAAGTACGTCAGTAGCTTGAGATATTCCTGTAGAAAAATCAAATGATAATGATGATTTCCCTAAAGAACCTCTCTTAGTGGTGATTATTACTACTCCATTAGCACCTCTTGCCCCATAAATAGCTGTTGAAGATGCGTCTTTAAGTATTTGTAAACTTTCAACATCATTCATGTTTATTTGATTAAGACCTCCTGTTAATGGCATTCCATCCACAACAATCAATGGGTCGTTGTTTCCAATAGTACCTGTACCTCTAATTCTAAAGGTTGGATTATCTCCAGGTTTTCCGGAAGTGATTACTTGAACACCAGCGGCTCTACCTTGAATGGCGTCTCCAACATTAGCTACGGGTTGCTTATTTAAATCAGTCAATTTAATTGTTGAAATGGAACCAGTTAAGTCTTTAGATTTCACTTCGCCATAACCAATTACAACAACTGTGTTTAAAGATTCGGATTCAAGTTCTAATTTTATTTCTAAAGAAGTTTTACCTTCTGTGTTTATTTCTTTGGTCTTGTAACCTATAAAGGAAACACGAAACACTACATTTTGTGCAGGTACTAAAAAATCAAATTGTCCGTCAAAATCAGTAATGACGCTTTGTTTTGAATTTTTTAATGTAACTATTGCACCTGGTAAAGGTTGATTGGTTTCGTCTAAAACTTTTCCAGATAATTTAATTTTTCCATTTTGCGCCACCAGTAAGAAAGGGGCTATAAGAAAAATTAAGAAAAATAGAGCTAATTTTGCCCTATTCGGTGAAGTGATTTTCATAATACATTAATTTTAGTTAGTTATATAGTTTTTGATTGTGTTGATAAGAAACACCTTCATTACAAAATTGCATAAATAACAGGTTGAGAATACTTCTCAAAAAAAACGTATAGAAAAAAATGGTCTTTTTACAAGACTGTAAAAACTTAATTAATTGATTTTTAGTGTATTGTGGTTTTTATTAGGGAAATATGCATATAGAAAAATAGCTGCTTTTTACAGCTTTAAAGTGGTTTTTTTGAGTAATTTTTGATCAAAATCAACCTTGTTTATTAATGAATTATTTCGAATTTTAGTTTTGTAAGCATAAATAGAGTTAACAGAATAACCTAAAATTTGCGCTATAATTTCATTCTGTGTAATTCCTAGGCGAATTAATGCATAGATTCGTAATTCTTTAGTTAGAACTTGTTCTTTGTCTAATACAATTTTATGCTCTTCTTTCATTAAAGAATTAAATTCTTTGATGAAATTAGGGAATAAATTGACAAAAGCCATATCAAAATTCTCCAGTAACTTTTCCTTTTCTCTTTTTAAATTGTAACTTAATATCGTTCGTTTCACCTTGTCATAACTCTCCTCTTCAATATTTTTTTTCATTGAATTGATAAAGGAATTAAACTTTTCAAAAATGCCGTCATATTGCGTAAAAAATAATCCAAGATATTCTTCTTTAATTTTATTAGCCTCTGAAAGTTGTTTATTGACTTGTTTGATTTCAATATTTTGGAATTTTATTTTTTCATTTACTTTTAGTAATTGTTTGTTGGTGCTTTTTAAACTTTTATGTGCATCTGCTATAATTTTCTTGGCTTTTTTTAATTTTCTGAATTGATAGTAAATAATTAAAACAAAACAAATTGCCAAAACTAAAAAAGAACTTACAATTACGTACTGCCAATAAATACGTTGTTTTTCCTTTTCTACTATTTTAAGAATTTCTTGCTCTACAAGGGGTAAAATTGCTCCAACCTGTATTTTTCGTTGTTGAGCACCGTAAAAGGAAGCATCCTCATTTGCTTTTTTGATTAGTATTGAAGCCTTTTTTAAATCCCCATTTTTAAATAAAAGTTCAGAAAGTTTAATAATTGCCAACGACTCTTTTGTAGCAGTTTTAATATCTGAAATTGCGGCGTCTGTAAGATGTGTAATTGCTTTGTTATTTTCTCCTAGTTGTTGGTGTAATTCACCAAGCATATAATGAACTAAAGCTTGATCATGAGGCTGATTGTTTTTTTTTAAAAGAGTATAAAAATCTGATGTGGATTCATTTAATTTTCCATCTTTAGATTTATTAAATGCTTCTAAAAAATAATGAAAAAAA
>JALRGT010000048.1:6381-14219 GCA_023259675.1 Flavobacterium sp. | reverse complement strand
AAGAAGACTTGGCTTTAACTTTGGGAGGACGTAAACGAAAAATAAAGCACTCCGATTTTGACCGATTTGCTGAAAGTTTAGGCATTTCCGAAATTGTTCGTAATAATATCTACAAAGACTTTTTAAAACAGATTGACAAAGTCCCTGATTTTATCAACAGAAGTTTTTTACTAAATGAATATAAAGAAGAATACATTAAAATTCTCAACCATAAAATAAAACAGATAGAATTGTAATTAAATTTTTTTATAGTTTTTAATATACAAAAAAACGTACTCCTCATGTACACCTCTACCCCAAGAAAAAACATTATGCGACAAAATAATAACAACATCTAGGCTTACTTTAAGAAGTACTACCCATTTTGAATGGTACATGTAAAAAAGGAATTCCTCTAGATTTGAATCATTTTTCTTTAAGAGCAAAAGATACAGGAGACTAGACAAAAGAAGACAATGAGAAAAGAAGATATTTTAAAATTACTTCAAGAAAAATTTAAAGCGGTATCTTTCGAAAACATCAAAGATGATAAAGTACTTAATATGTGTGTGGACAACAATACTTTAATGATCTCTTATATCTATTAAAATTTAAATAAAGTCAATCATCACTAATCTTTCAAAATAGAGAGATTGCTACAACATAATATTTATAATTATTTTTTTTATACATTTACATTAACCATTGGATATATGTTCTTTAAAATATTTACAAACTCAAATCAAACACTAAAAACAATAAGTAAATTCAGATTTATTTGTTGTTATTTTGTGATATTTTGTTCAGATTTGTACCTTATTTGTACCTCATAATCTGGAAATGCCTATAAAAACTGGGATGCTAATTTCTGTAGCGGGAAATAAAAGTGCTTTCTTTAAGTTCCTTACCTTTCTATTAGTTGACTACATTGATTTATCTTAATTTTATCTTCCTTGTATTTTATATTTGTTGCACTTCATGTACACCTTATCCAAAATTATGGTGTAAAAATGTCCCCATTTGAATATTACTTTAAAGAATCGCAGATATAGCTTATCTCTTAAATATGCTATGTCCTGAAATAACAACCTGTTCCTAATCGAGCAGGTTACTTTTTTTATTGTTAAAAACATAAAAAAAATATTCATGTTCTTTTCGAGCTGCATACACACCAACCTCAAAATCATCCTTCTATAGCGAAACCTAAATCTTGCAGCCATTAATATTAATATAGCATACAAGGTTCCATGGTAATTCCAGAATTAACTGAAAAAATTGTTTTCCAAAATTTTTGACCAATTTGGTTGTTTTGGTTTGTAAATGATATAGAAGTATCCTCCCTCCTCTGATGTTAATTTCACCTTCGACAACCCTCCCCACCATACTAATTTATAATTATTTTTCCTACTTGAGGAAAACCATAAAGTATTGTCGAATTATATATCTAAATTTGTTTTAAAAATAAAAAATCAGGTATCTAATATCTATTTTAAAAAAAATAATTATGAAACAAACTTTACTTCTACTCATATTGGCTTCACAGTTTATTTGGGGACAGCAACATGATCCTCGTCAAGATATGATGAATTTTGCCCCTGGTAAGATAATAGTAAAACTAAAAGACAATGTCAACGCAAAGATTTCTTATACAAGCAAAGGTGTTGGGGCTACTACTGAAAACATTGGTAAACTTCTTGGAATAGATAAAAAAGTATCTAACTCCACAGTAATGTTTAGCCAACAATCTGTTGAAAAAAGCACGATGAGGAAACAATCTGGTTATAAAGACAGTAAGTTGAAGGAAGTGCATTCTCTAAAAAACACTTTTGTATTAGACTTAAAAGATAAACAAGAAGATGTTTTGTCACTTGCTGAAAACCTCAAAAAAAATCCAGATGTTGAGTATGCCGAACCGGATTACAGATTCAGTGTAAATGACTTTACAGTTAATTCTAAAATATATACCGAAGCTGATTTAAAAAACATAAAAACGACTTCTGTTGTTGTCACTCCAAATGACCCTTTATACAGCCAACAATCGAACACTACAGCAACCCATATTAATGAAGTTTGGGATACTTATGGAACGGGGAATGGTTCACAAACAATTGCTATTCTGGATACGGGAGTAGATTACAATCATCCCGATTTACAAGCTAACATATGGGTCAATGACAATGAACTCAATGGCATTACTGGATATGATGATGATGGCAATGGATTTATTGATGATATTAGAGGTTGGGATTTTATCAATAATGACAATGCTCCACTAGATGATAACATGCACGGAACCCACGTAGCAGGAATTGCCGGTGCTGTTGGTGGAAATAGTCTTGGTATGGCTGGTGCAGCCTGGGATGTAAAACTGATGCCCTTAAAAGTTTTTCAAAGTAACGGTCAAGGAAATGCCAGCACTATTGCTTTAGCCATACAATATGCCAGCAATAATGGTGCAACTATAATAAATATGAGTTTTGGTTCCTATGCGGAATCTATGACCATGCGTAATGCACTCGAGAATGCCTATGCGACCAGTGTACTGGTGGCTAGTGCGGGAAATAGTGGAATTTGCATTGGGCCTGGAAAATGCCCCGATGACGAGCCTTCAGCTCCATCTTATCCTGGGGCTTATACTTTTGTTATTGGTGTTCAAGATGATGCTAAATATTCAAATTACGACCAGGACGGACCAATATTTTCCGGCTACCCTAATCTTTTAAATTATGAACTAAAAGCGCCTGGCACAGGAATCATGAGTACGGTACCAAATGGAGGCTATCGCACATTGACTGGTACTTCTATGTCTAGCCCATTGGTCGCGGGAGGGATTGCATTATACTTACAACAAAAACCAAATGACAGTAAAGAATTATTGTTTGGTAATTTGATAAACACAGCAACATCCTTTGTGAATTTTAAAGCAGCAATAGAAGTTACGCCAACACCACAATTACAAGTGTTGTCAGCCATCAACAAAGACAATAGCAATGGTCAAAACGGGAACGGCTTTCTGGAACCCAATGAAATTATTGATATTTTACCTTTGGTTAAAAACTATTGGGGCCCAACAACTGATGTAAGAGTTGGAATTGAATTTGCTGAATTGGAAGACCAAACCAAAGCCACAATTTTAGAAAGTGAAATCGCTATTGGTTCCATCACCGCATATGCAAGCCTTCAGGACATAACAAAGTCTTTAAAGATAAGAATAGCACCAAATGTCGCCAATAATGTAAATATCAAGTTTAATTTGATGGTTTGGTCTGGACCTAATAAAGATTATCTGACCTCTACGGAATATGTGATTAATGTGAAGAATTCAATCCTTTTATTTGGGGTTATAAATCAAGATATGACACTGACACCAGAAAAAGAATACTTGGTTTCTGATAATGTGATTTTTAGTGAAAATTCAATTATTACGATAAAACCCGGAACAATTCTTAAAATTTCAGATGGTAAAAAGATTTCATTGATAGATAACTCCAGAATGATTGCAGATGGAACGAAAGAGTCAAATATTATTTTTACAAATGAAGGTAGTGGTTGGGCCGGAATATCTATATATAATAACAGTATCGAAAACTCAATTTTAAATTTTATTGAAATTCATAATGTCAGAACGACAAATTATGTTTTATATGGGAATAAAATAACGGCTTCTAATTTATTTATAAAGGATTGTTATAGTTTTGATCCAATTTCATTGTTTTCACCTTCAACTTTTACAGTCAGTAATTATTATTATAATAAAAACAGTCAGTTGTTTTATAATGGGAAATCTTTTTTAACTCAAAATATAAATTTCATTAAAAACGAAGGGACTGATCCATTTTATCTGCCTTCTGGAATTAAGTTTCAGTCAAGTGATAGTGGTTATTTTAGTAAGTTAAATATTTATGATAATGAGGTTTCTTTTGCAGTTCAGATGAATTCCACTACAAAGCCTGTTGAAGCATATTTAGGAACTGCTGATGCAGCTAAATATAGAAGAGAAGTTATTGATGCACTAAATAATAGCTCATATTCAGGTTTATTGAATTTAAATAGTATTTCAAACATTCCTTATGAAGAAAACCACGGGATAGTATGGAAGGTGTTGGTTAACGGAAAAGACGCACAAGATGAGTATGAGCAAATGGATCCTATAGGAGTAGGTTCTCATCAATTTGACATCTATTTCAATAGAGCAATGGACACCAATTACCCTCCCCAAATCAGCTATGGGGTGCGTGAACCTTACAATGAAAAAACCATTTCAGAAAAAGGCAACTGGTCAGCAGACGGTAAAATTTACACTGTAACACATGAAGTTAAAATCGGAGCCGCAGATGGCATCAACAGGATAAGTGTAAAAGGAGCACGAGATTTGGATTATTTTGATATTCCAATTGAGAATTACAGATTTAATATGCTGGTGCAAAGTGCAGGCTCGGCATCTGTGGGGTTTGGGGCCACTCCAGGTTTAGGCAAAATAGCTCTTGATTGGATGGCGCCTTCAGAAACTGATTTGGAAGATGTTTTAGGTTACAATATGTATCGTTATACTGCTACTACAGATACCTCATTTACGGAACCTATTAAAATCAATAATGAGCTAATTACATCACCTACCATTGTTGACTATGATGTTGAGGAAGGAAAAACGTACTACTACAAATATAAAATCCTTAGAACCAGTTTTGAAGAAACCGATTATTCAATGACCATAGCTTCGAGTCCATTGACTTCTATGCTTGGGGACGGTAATGGTGATTTTAACGTGAATGTGATGGATTTGGTTCAATCTGTAGATTATATTTTGGGCAACAACCCAACACCGTTTATTTTTCTTGCGGCCGATGTTAATGTTGATCAATCCATCAATGTATTGGATATCGTGGCCACAGTTGATATCATTTTAAACCCAAAGACAGGAAGAATTGCATCTAGCAAAAACAAAATTGCATATTACCCCAAAGAAGCTGTGGGTGATGCTCTCTTTTATTGGGAAGGAAATGATTTATTTGTGGAATCGAAACACGCGATTGGCGGACTACAATTGGCCTTTAATACTGATTTTGAATATACCAAATCAGATGTTATTACAAGTTTTGAAGCACTTTCATACAAACAAGACAACCAAAAAGTGATTATGATTTATAGCTTCAATGGTACTTCTGTCCCTGCCGAAAAAACAAAATTATTAACTAAAAATGATTCTGTTGAGGGTCTTTTAGATATTAGTAAAGCGGTTGTTGGAATGCCAAATGGCAGCAAATTAAATGCATTGTATAATAAAATTGCGGTTCCGGATATTGTTGCTCCTTTACAGACTAATTTTTCAGTAATCACTAGTTTATCGCCTAATCCAACAAGTGGAACAGTTAATATCGAGTACTACCTGCCGGAAAAAATGGATAATGTTACATTAAGTGTTTTTGACTTACTTGGGCAAAGAGTATGGAATCAAAATAATTATAAAAATACTTCAGGATACAGCACAGTATATCTCGAATTAAATAGTCTTAGTGATAACATTTACATTCTTGTTATGGATGTCGAGAGAAATGGTGAGCTAAAAGACCGCATCGTGAAAAAAATAATTGTTAAAAAATAACAATGAAATTAAAAATATTTTTCTTTCTAGCCTTAGTAACTTTAGTACCCTCAATATTATTTGCACAAAACACGCTTTCCATTCAGGCTGTTGAAGTGGCAACCAATACCGATTTTGATTTGAATGTTTCATTACAAAACCAGGATAATATTGCTGCCTTGCAATTCGACATCAATTATAACCCAACAGCTTTCAAATTGCTTACTGGGCATGAGTTAGCCGCTACGGCACCTAATCATTCCCTATCGGTAAGCACGCCTTCATCGGGAATTGTTCGTGTTGTTATTTATTCCGCATCTAATGCAGTTATAAATTCAGGATCCGGTATTCTTGTGCGGCTTAAAATGAAGTCTAAAACAGTAGCGAGTACTTTTAATTTGGGTTTTAATAATATAGTGGCTTCATCCGTTGGTGGAGCCCCAATTAGCATATCAGGCACCAACCAAAACGTTGCAGTAAAAGGCCCCATACTTTCGCTTTTGACAGCTAGTGTGAATTTTGGTAGAGTCCCAATCGGAAGTGTTGCAACGAAACAAATTTCAATTCAGAATACAGGGAATCTCCCCTTAATTCTTAATGGGAATACTATAATTGCACCCTTTACAGTCATTGATTCGTATCCGATCAGCATTAGTCCTAATGAAACTAAAAATGTTACTGTGGGGTTAAATACTACTTCAAAGATAAATACCGCTGTAAATTTAGGGTTCCAAAATAATGATCAAGACCCCATTAGAAACATTCAGACCATTTCTTTGAATGCAAACGTTTATGCTGTAAATGAAATTCACATCGGGAACGGCAGTGGTACTATTAATACTGAAATTGAAATTCCTGTTTATGTCAATAATATGGAGGCTTTTAACGGTTTTCAGTTTGATGTTTTACTGCCCCCTGATATTTCTTATGTTGGAAACTCAATAATGTCATCACCGCGGTTTAACGGTCATACTTTAAATGCTTCTATTATAAATGGAAATACGTTGAGATTTATAGCGTATTCAAGTTCAAACACCGATTTTAAGGACAACAATGGAGAGTTGTTCCGTTTCAAATTAAAACCTGCTGTGTCTTCAGGAACTTATAATTTGAACATTTTGAATCCTATTCTTTCAAACGCTACTTTGGGCAATATTGAATCCGATTCATTTAATGGTTCGATTCAGATAAACTCACCAAACCTGACGTTAAGCCCTTCTAACATTCCTTATGGAAATGTACCTATTACAGAATCCAGAACAAGTAATATAACATTATACAATACTGGGTCTTCTCTGCTGATTATAGATTCGATTGTTAAATCTAGCGGTCAGATTACGGTAGCTGCCTCTTTACCAATTGAGATATTACCAGGAGCAAGTAAAATGGTGACGCTAAATTATAAACCAACTAATATCGGCTCTTTTTCGGAAACGGTTTCTTTTAGATACAACGGCCCAGATTTACAAAAAATTGTAAACGTTCAGTCGACAGTTTTCTCTCCCAATTATGTGATGGTCGAAAACCAAACGGGTAGTAAAAACCAATTAAATAATTTTTCAATCTTACTGAAGAATAATGAGATAATAAGAGCCATACAGTTCGATGTTGAGTTGCCTTTGGGTTTTAACTTACAATCGTCTAATCTCACAACTACGGCAAGGTCTGCAGGTTTTAATGTTTCGGCTTCGCTATTGAGCGCAAATAAATACAGAATATTGCTATACAGTTTCACTAACGCCTCTCTTAATTCCGGAACCGAATCTATTATCAATTTCCCTGTTTTTTTAAATTCTAATCTTAATTCTGGGAATTATTCTTTTGTTTATTCGAATGTCATTTTAAGTAACGCTGCGAATCAAAACATCAGTAGTATTGCATTAGAGGATGGAAAAATAACACTCAATGATGCTCCAATTGCAGTTGCTGACCAAATTACAGTTGCAGAAGGAGGAACTGTTACGACACTTGTTGGAGGAGCAACAAGTGTTCTTACAAACGATACCGATGCAGAAAGCAATACACTTACTTCTATACTTGTTTCAGGAGTCACTAACGGAACGCTTACGCTAAACGCTGATGGAACATTTAGCTACGTTCATGATGGTTCTGAAACAACTGCTGATAGTTTTACCTATAAAGCAAATGACGGAACTTTAGACAGTAATCTGGTTACTGTTATTGTAAATATAACTCCCGCCAATGATGCTCCAATTGCAGTTGCTGACCAAATTACAGTTGCAGAAGGAGGAACTGTTACGACACTTGTTGGAGGAGC
>JALRGT010000048.1:0-6283 GCA_023259675.1 Flavobacterium sp. | reverse complement strand
CGCTGATGGAACATTTAGCTACGTTCATGATGGTTCTGAAACAACTGCTGATAGTTTTACCTATAAAGCAAATGACGGAACTTTAGACAGTAATTTAGTTACAGTTTTCATACAGGTTGTTAATACTTTTACCTTACCCCCAACTAATTTTTCTGTTCAGATAAAAGATGAAACCTGTGCCAGCAAAAGTAATGGAGAAATAAACTTTACTGCCGTTGAAAGCTATAGCTACGTGGCAACCATAAATGGACTAAGTTATAATTTTACCAATAATAGCCTAACGGTATCTAATCTAGCATCTGGAATTTATAATATATGCATCTCTATTCCTGGAAAAATATTTGAACAATGTTTCACTGCTAATATTGAAAAAGGGAAAACTATTACTGGAAAACTAAGTTCTATTTCTAACAAGGTTACTGTTGAAATAACCGAAGGAACTGCTCCTTATCAAATCTACGTAAATAGAAAACAGCAATTTGAAACCGATTTAACTACTTTTTTAGTAGATATTAAAAAAGGGGATTTATTAGAAGTAAAAACAGCTAAACCGTGCGAAGGAATTTATTTGAAAAATATAGATGATTTATTGGATGCCATTTCGTTATATCCAAATCCTACAACTGGTAGTTTTGAAATCAATTTACCTACCTCTAGAAAAGAAGTCGCAATTGAGCTTTATAATTCATCTTCTCAATTAATTTCGAAAGCAACTTATCCTGTGATAAATGAAAAAGTTTACATGGATCTTGGAAAAGTATCTTCAGGAATTTATTTTATTAAAATATATCTAGACACCCCTGAAAATCTAACAATTATAAAAAAATAATGATGAAAAAGTATGTCTATATGTCTGTTATTGGCTTTATAATAATGTCTTGTAGTGGTAGTGGTGGTAGTCCAGTTCCAAGCCCCAAACCAGTAAATGTTGCACCTACTATACCAACATTAGTTGCACCTACAAATAATAAATTATGTATCGACAATTCTGTTATTTTTCAATGGGATGTTTCTAAAGATTCAAATAAAGATCCTATAATTTATCAAATACAAGTTGCAACAGACATCCAATTTGCTCAAATTGTGAGGACGATTGAAGGATCTTCTAATTCTCAGACTATTACTTTAGACAAAGGAATTGCTTATTATTGGAGAGTAAAAGCTACAGATAGTAAAAATTTATCAAGTAACTATTCTTCTACATTCAATTTTTATACAGAAGGTGTAGCAACAGGGAATCATTTACCTTTTTCACCTGAATTAGTACAACCGACCTTAAATTCTTTAATTAATCCCGCTACATCTACTCTAAAATGGAACGGAAAGGATGTTGATGTAAGTGACGCTCTTGTTTATGATGTTTATTTCGGTACAGACAATCCACCAGCAACAAAAGTAGGCACAAACATTACAACTAATACTTTTGATGTAAGTATAGCTACTTTAAAAAATTACTATTGGAAAGTAATAGTTAAAGATAATAAAGGAGGAGAGGCTATAGGACAAATATGGAATTTTAGTACCAATTAGGAATTAAGCCCAGATTCTAAAAAGAGATATTTTCAAAACAATCACAAGTCTAGCAATCAGTTAGGCTTTTTTTTTTATAAAAATGTCTAGTCCTGCAATATCGATATACAAAAACAATCATTATGGGAGAAAAAAACAACCTATTCATCTCATCTGAGAGAAAAGATATTTCAAGTAGTTCTTCCCATTTGGGGTTGTTTGTTCATTAAATAAATTTTTTTTGACACTGTTAAGAAAATTAAACCGGATTGTTTTACTGCAAAACCAGTAAAAAAACATTCTTTATATCTAAAAACATATAATTTATTCATTTTTATTATTTTTATATTCAAAAGCATATAATATGAATTTAATAGCAGAATTTGTAAAAAAGAGACGTAAACAAGCTGGCCTTACCCAAGAGGAATTTGCTATGAAAGCAGGCGTAGCATTGACCGTCATTAGAAAAATAGAACAAGGCAAAGATAATTTAAGCTTATCTAAAGTAAATCACGTACAAAAGATGTTTGGGCATATATTAGGCCCAATAGTAGATAAATGATTTAATGTGGAATGGGTATTATCACCTGCCTATGATTTATTAAATGTTAAAATGATATTACCCAAAGACAAAGAAGATATGGCCTTATTATTAGGAGGTAAAAAAGAAAACTTTTCTAAAAAATATTTTGATAGATTTGGAGCTCTTTTAGAATTGAATGAAAAGCAAATGAACTTTGTTTACAAAGGAGTAGAAAAATGGCTTCCAAATGCCATAGACCTTATTGAAATATCATTTCTAAATGAGAAAAAGAAGATGAATTACATTGAATTAATCAATCAGAGAGCAAAAATGTTTTTAATCAAATAAAAATACCATTGTCGAATTGTTGGCAAAGCAATAGGCCTCGTAGTGCATCTGAATAGCGCATTTAATTACAGCTCAAGAGGTTACTGGTTTGTATACAGTCGAGGTCACAAAAACGCAATTATCTACTTATTTGATAATTGCGTTTTTTTATTTTTACCTATTTTCGCATAAAAAAAATGTCTCAATACCATCTTGATTTAAATTTCGACAACATCACGTATCAAGAAGAGGAACTCAACTTAAAAGAATTTGAAAGTTGTACATTCAACTATTGTGATTTTTCGAACTGTAATTTCATTGGAGTCGTTTTTATCGATTGCATTTTTAACTTTTGTAACTTCAATACTTCCAAAATCAATCATGTAGCACTGAGAACCGTGACTTTTAATAACTGCCAAATTAAAGAAGTCAATTTTGCCATGTGTGACAAACTGATTTTTGAAATTGCCTTTAACCATTGTACGTTGGATTTCTCTAAATTTTATACCTTAAAACTAAAAGGAACCTCGTTTGTAAATTGCAGTATAATCGCTGTCGATTTTATGAAAGCCGATTTGACAGAGGTTATTTTTGAAAACTGTGATTTGTACCGCGCCGAATTTGGCAAAGCCATCGCCAATAAAGCGGATTTCAGGACCAGTTATAATTACACTATTGATCCCACGAAAACAAAATTAAAAAAAGCCCTATTTTCGTTGGAAGGTGTCAAAGGCTTACTGTATAAATATGATGTTTTAGTGGAATAATTTTATATTTTTTTCTCCATAATATAATCCTCCATCAAATAACCATGTTCTAATTCTATATCCGTTTCTGCAATTATTTCGAATCCCATTTTTTCATAAAAAGAAAAGGCCTTATTGAAGCGATTGACATTCAATGAGACAACACCTGATAAATTTTCTTTGGCCAATGCTATCACTTTATTAAGAAGCAACTTCCCTGCTCCTTTCCCCTGCGCTTGAGGAAGCACATATATTTTGTGTAAATGAGTCGTTCTATGTCTTAAATAATCATTTTGATACGATGCAAAACCAATACACTGTTCTTCTTCCTGAGCCAAGAGGAAATGATGGTTTTTATGAACCATATTATCCCGAAGCGCAACTTCTGAATAAAACTTGTCCAACATGTACTCTAATTGTTCGGCAGAAAGTATTTCGCCATACACAACTGGCCAGGTTTGATAAGCAATATCCCGAATAGTTGCAAAATCTCTTTCTGTCGCATTTGAAATAAATACCATAAAACTACCTTGAAAAAACGGTATTTTCCTGTTCACTCACCCTGATAAAAGTGGTGCGTTTGGTCAATTCTTTCAAACGAGAAGCCCCAACATAAGTACAGGTGCTGCGTAATCCGCCTAGAATATCCAATAAAGTGACTGCCACATTTCCTTTGAAAGGTACCGTTACCGTTTTGCCTTCACTCGCGCGATATTCAGCTACGCCACCCACATGCTTGTCCATGGCAGTACTGGAACTCATCCCGTAAAATTGTTTGAATTTTTCTCCGTTGATTTCGATTAAATCGCCTCCACTTTCTGTGTGACCGGCAAGCATTCCGCCCAACATTACAAAATCGGCTCCCGCCCCAAAGGCTTTGGCAACGTCTCCCGGTGTCGAACAACCACCGTCACTGATGATATGCCCTCCCAAACCATGAGCAGCATCTGCACATTCGATAATGGCAGAAAGCTGGGGATATCCCACTCCTGTTTTGACTCTGGTCGTACAAACCGACCCCGGTCCAATTCCGACTTTGATAATATCGGCTCCAGCCAACAATAATTCTTCGACCATTTCACCTGTAACCACATTCCCGGCAATAATCACTTTATCCGGATATTGTTTACGCATTTCTTTCACAAAATTGACAAAATGTTCCGAATAACCATTGGCTACATCAATACAGATGAATTTTAGTTGGGGATTGGCTTCAAAAATTTCGGCTACTTTTTTGGAATCTTTTTTTCCGGTTCCCGTACTCACCGCAATAAAGTCATACAGTTCAGGAGTGGCTTCTTTCAAAAAATTACCCCATTCTTCTATAGAATAATGTTTATGAATGGCGGTAAACAATTTTTCTTTGGCCAAAGCCAAAGCCATTTCAAAGGTTCCTACGGTATCCATATTGGCTCCCATAATCGGAACCCCTTGCCATGTAGTGGTACTATGTAAAAAACGAAATTCTCTTTCTAAAGAAACTTGAGACCTGCTTTTCAATGTAGATCGCTTGGGTCTGATCATTACATCCTTGAACCCTAATTTTAAGTCCGTTTCTATTCTCATAATTTTCGATTTAAATTCCTTTTAAGCGAATTCTTTTCTTAGAAAAGAATTTCTTGAGATTCTTAAAAATAAGGAATTTATTAGAATAATAATCGAAATAAAAAACCAACTTATCAAATTTATATTAACCGTGAATGGTTTCATTTTTTCCGTAATTGGCAATCACTGATTCTTCAAATGCTAGCCATTCTCTCCAACGTTTTTCGACATCAATTCCTTCACCATATTTACGAGCATAGGTAATAAAAGTGGTATAATGTCCCGCTTCACTTTCCATCAAATCTCTATAAAAAACGGCTAATTCTTCGTCTTGAATGTTTTCGGAAAGCACCTTAAAACGCTCGCAGCTTCTCGCTTCGATCATGGCCGAAAACAGTAAACGCTCCACCAATCCAGAAACACGACTCCCATTACCGCTTTTCTTCATGTATTGGTACAGTTCATTCACATAATCGTCTTTTCGCTCGCGTCCTAACTTTAATCCTCTTTTGATGATAATATTATGCACTTGTTCAAAATGATCAATTTCTTCTTTGGCCAAAGCCAATAAATCCTGTACCAAATCTTGGTGTTCCGAATTATTGGTAATAATCGTGATGGCGTTGGTTGCTGCTTTTTGTTCACACCAAGCATGATCGGTCAAGATTTCCTCTATATTTTTTTCTACAATGTTTACCCAACGTGGATCTGTTGGTAATTGTAATCTTAATACACCCATTTTATTTTGTTTAAAGTTTGAAAATAGTTTAAAGTTATTCAAAAAAAAAGTTTAAAGTTTCGTGAGTATCAAAAGACTTTACGAAACTTTAAACTTGAAACCTTAAACTTGAAACAATAAAATTAGAAAACGAAAATCGCTCTTTCGCTCATCATTTCGTTTACTTCATTGGCAACTTCTTCGATAACTTCTTCATCGGTATGATTCATCAATACTCTATCAATCATGGCAACAATAGTTTCCATATCTTCTTCAACCAAACCACGAGTAGTGATGGCTGCAGTTCCCACACGGATACCTGAAGTTACAAATGGAGATTTATCATCAAAAGGAACCATGTTTTTATTAACCGTAATTTCTGCTTTTACCAAAGCATTTTCAGCTTCTTTTCCAGAAATTCCTTTATTTCTTAAGTCAATCAACATCATGTGATTATCAGTACCTCCAGAAATGATATTGTACCCTCTTTTTACAAAAGCATCCGCCATAGCGTTAGCATTTTTTTGTAATTGACGAGCGTAAGTAAAGAATTCATCTTGTAAAGCTTCACCAAAAGCAACTGCTTTAGCTGCAATAATATGCATTAAAGGTCCACCTTGATTACCTGGAAAAACAGCTAAATCCAATAATGAAGACATCATTCTGATTTCTCCTTTTGGAGTAGTTAATCCCCATGGATTTTCAAAATCTTTACCCATCAATATCAAACCACCTCTTGGTCCACGTAATGTTTTGTGAGTTGTAGTGGTAACAATATGACAATGAGGAATTGGGTCATTCATCAAACCTTTGGCAATTAATCCAGCAGGATGAGAAATATCAGCCATCAAAATAGCTCCTACACTATCAGCAATAACTCTAAAACGCTCAAAATCCATATCACGAGAATAAGCC
>JALRGT010000047.1 GCA_023259675.1 Flavobacterium sp. | reverse complement strand
AAAAAGGAACCGTTGTAGCCGTTGGAAATGGCACAAAAGATCATGAAATGACCGTTAAAGTAGGTGACACTGTACTTTACGGTAAATATGCTGGAACCGAATTAAAATTAGAGGGGAAAGACTATTTGATTATGAGAGAAGACGATATTCTTGCAATAATTTAATAAAAACAAGCATTAAGAATTAAGTACAAAGTATTAAGATTTTTAAAGAAATAAACAAAAATGGCAAAAGATATAAAATTTGATATTGAAGCACGTGACGGACTAAAACGTGGTGTAGACGCATTAGCCAATGCAGTAAAAGTTACTTTAGGACCAAAAGGTCGTAATGTTATCATCGGAAAATCTTTCGGCGGACCAAATGTCACCAAAGATGGAGTTACTGTTGCAAAAGAAATCGAATTGAAAGACCCATTGGAAAACATGGGAGCTCAAATGGTTAAAGAAGTAGCTTCTAAAACAAATGATTTAGCAGGAGACGGAACCACTACTGCTACAGTTTTGGCTCAAGCCATTGTAAAAGAAGGTTTAAAAAACGTTGCCGCAGGTGCCAATCCAATGGATTTGAAACGTGGAATTGACAAAGCGGTAGAAGCTATTGTTGCCGATTTATCTAAGCAAGCAAAAGTTGTTGGAAGTGATTCAGAAAAAATTAAACAAATCGCTTCTATATCAGCCAATAATGACGAAGTAATTGGTGAATTAATTGCAACTGCTTTCGCAAAAGTAGGAAAAGAAGGAGTTATAACTGTTGAAGAAGCCAAAGGAACTGATACTTATGTAGATGTTGTGGAAGGAATGCAATTTGACAGAGGATATCTTTCTCCTTATTTTGTTACCAATTCAGAAAAAATGGAAGTGGAATTGGAAAACCCTTACATCCTTTTATACGATAAAAAAGTCTCTTCATTAAAAGAATTATTACCTGTTTTGGAGCCAGTAGCTCAATCTGGAAAACCATTATTGATTATTGCTGAAGATGTTGATGGTGAAGCCTTATCAACTTTGGTTGTAAACAAACTGCGTGGTGCCTTAAAAATTGCAGCTGTAAAAGCTCCAGGTTTTGGAGACAGAAGAAAAGCAATGTTAGAGGATATCGCAATCCTAACAGGTGGAACCGTAATCTCTGAAGAAAGAGGTTACACTTTAGAAAACACTACTATCGAAATGTTAGGTACTTCTAAAAAAGTAACTATCGATAAAGACAATACAACAATTGTTAGTGGTGCTGGTGAAGCTGATATCATCAAAAACAGAGTTAACCAAATTAAAGGTCAAATGGAAGTGACCACTTCTGATTATGACAAAGAAAAATTGCAAGAGCGTTTGGCTAAATTAGCTGGAGGTGTTGCCGTTCTTTACGTTGGCGCTGCTTCTGAAGTAGAAATGAAAGAGAAAAAAGACAGGGTAGACGATGCACTTCACGCAACTCGTGCTGCTGTTGAAGAAGGAATCGTTGCTGGTGGTGGAGTAGCTTTATTAAGAGCTAAAAATGCCTTAAGCACAATTAAAGCTGACAATGCAGACGAAGCAACCGGAATTCAAATTGTATCTCGTGCCGTTGAAGCTCCATTGAGAACTATTGTAGAAAATGCAGGTCTTGAAGGTTCTGTAGTTGTCGCTAAAGTTGCCGAAGGAAATGGTGATTTTGGATACAATGCAAAAACTGACGAATATGTTGATATGCTAAAAGCTGGAATTATTGACCCTAAAAAAGTAACTCGTGTAGCCTTAGAAAATGCAGCTTCTGTAGCTGGAATGATCTTAACTACCGAATGCGCTTTAATCGACATTAAAGAAGATAGTGCAGGTGGAATGCCAATGGGTGGCGGAATGCCAGGAATGATGTAAAATCAATCTTTCAATTATATAAAAAAATCCGTTCATTTTGATGAACGGATTTTTTTTATACTCTAGTTTTCTACTATTTATTTATCGGTTGAAGGCTGTTTTTTAGCTAATTTCATAATAACAGGTGAAAGAGTGATTACAACTAAACCAATAACAATTAATTCGATATGTTCTTTTAAATCAATTTGATAATTATCAAGTAGGAACCCATATAAATAGTGTCCAGAAAAAATCAATGTAAATGACCAAAGAAAAGAACTTAGAACATTATAAAACATAAATTTCTTTTTGTCCATCGTTACAATTCCGGCTACTATTGGAGCAAACGTTCTAAAAATAGGCAAGAATCTGGCAAAAATAATTGCTCTACCTCCATGTCTCTCAAAAAAGTCTTTAGACTGGATAAGGTATTTTTTCTTGAACCAAAAAGAATCTTCTTTATTGTATAAATAATACCCGCTTTTAGCACCAAACCAATATCCAACAATATTTCCTAAAATGCCTGCAAAACCTACGAATGCAGATAAAATAAAAACATTTACAAAATCACTGCTTAAAAACAATATGTTTTCTATTAATTCTCGATTGTAAATTCCTGCCAAAAAAAGCAAACTATCCCCCGGCAAAAAGAAACCGGCAAACAATCCCGTTTCAGCAAAAACAATAAACAATACAATATAAATACCTAATTTAATTCCATTAATATCAAAATGGATATAAAAAAGTGGGTCAATCAAATTCTTCCAATCAAAACTATTCATTCTTTGGGGATTTTATGCTAAAAATAATTCGAGCGTGAAAGTAAGGATAATTTATATCAACCACAATTTATTGAATTGTTTTAAAGTTTTATTAACTGAAAAATCATTACTTCAAAACTTACTTTGGTCGAATATTATGAAATTTAAATTTCAAATTCCTGCCCCATCAGCGGAACAGCACAATCATAACCATACTTCTCTTGTATTTTTATTCGCAATTCATCAGCCGGCTGATTTTCACCATGTACTATAAAAACTTTTTGAGGTTTGTTTTCTAATACAGACAGCCAATTTAATAAATCTTTCTGATCTCCATGCGCAGATAAGCCTTCGATTTCAAGAATTTTTGCCTTTACAGGATAATATTTACCATAAATTTTAACTTCTTCGGCACCTTCCAATAATTTCCTTCCTCTTGTTCCTTCTGCTTGATAACCCACCATTATTACCGTAGTTTCCGGCAACACGATATACTGCTCTAAATAACTTAAAACACGTCCTCCTGTCACCATTCCGCTAGCCGCAATAACCACTTTTGGATTTTTATCATAAATTGCTTCAATTGTATCTTTAAAGTCCGTTATCATCGTAAACATTCTACTCATTTCGACACAATCTTCCAATGCTAATTTATGCCATTTTAAATGATTAAAAAAGATATTAAAAGCGCTTACTCCCATTGGAGAATCTATGATATAAGGAATATTTGGGATTTTATTTTCCTTTTGGAGTTGCCATAAAAGAAACATTAAACTTTGTGCCCGTTCAACAGCAAAACTCGGAATTATGGTTGTTCCTCCATTTCTAAAAGTATTGTTGATGTACATTTCCAATTCCATTTTGGCATCAGTATCCGGATGAAGTCTATTCCCATAGGTACTTTCGATAAAAACATAATCTGCATGAGTGGGTTTCGTAGGAGCATACATTAACACATCATTATCTCTTCCAATATCACCCGAGAAAAACAAGGTTTTATTTTCTATTTTCAATTCAATACTACAGGCACCAATAATATGACCCGCATTTACAAAAACTGCCGAAATTTCGGCATCTAAAAACACTTCCTCATTAGTTTTAATCACTCTAAAATACGGAAAAACCTGTTCCGCTTGTTTTACATCATAGAGGGGCTCGGCAATTTCATGTTTAGAATATTTTTCCTTATTCGCTTTATCCGCTTCTTCCTCTTGAATTTTGGCACTATCCAATAAAATTAACTTTGCTACATCTTTTGTAGGACCAGTACAATAAATCTTTCCTTTAAAACCCTGATCCACTAATCGTGGTAACCAACCACAGTGATCTAAATGCCCATGGGTCAACAAAACAAAATCTATTGTTTCAGGCAAAATAGGTAATGGTTCCCAATTGAGTTCCCGTAATGGCTTTATCCCCTGGAACATTCCACAATCAATCAAAAAACGAATTCCATTGCTTTCCACCAATGTTTTTGAACCCGTAACCGTTCCTGCTGCCCCAATAAATTTTATTTTCATGATATTGTTATTTTAGTTAACATTATCGAATTTCCAATTAATCACATTTGCATAATTCTCTAACCTCTTTTAAAACATTTTTTATCCGTAACGGACTTAAGCTAATTTTCTCTAGCGGCTCTGAATTGTTCACTAGCTCTTTTGCTAAAATAATATCTAAAATCAACAACTTATTTTTTTCGGATATTGACAATGTTGTCAAACATGTAACAGGATAAAGGCAATCAATATCATTTTTCGTTTTCAAACTATTCGCTTTTGGATAATCCCAACTCAACAAATTCATTCCGGAACATTTCGAAAAATCTATAGCATCTGAAGTAAATCGGTTATTGGTTGCAATCCAGCAATTTGATATTCTATTATTTCTTGAAAAAATATCATGCCCTTTCTCTTTCAAATCATTAAACCTCGAAAAAACATATAGTGACACTTTAACATCTGATGCCGCTTCCCTACTGGAATGAAACTTACACTCAACCATGGCAATAGAATTGTTTTTCATAATCAAAACATCTATCTCATGAGAAACACATCTTCCCTGTAAAATTATGTTTGTTTTGGTTTCATACTTTTCGGAAGCAAAAAGACGGGCAATATATTTCTCGAAAAAAAAACCATCTGGTCCCAATAGTTGCAGTGCTGCTCTAAGGTTGTAACGAGCCGCATGAGCATTGGCTTCTTTTTTTAATAAAGCAAAAGCTCTCTTATAGATATGTTTTGTAGATATCCCATCGTAAATTTCATTTTCAATTTTATGCAAAATAGTATCAACAATGGATGTATTGGCGCCCGATTTCAAAAGTGACTTCCGAAGTTTTTCCGGCTCAAACTCTACAATATCTCCAGAATGCTTTACTATTTTCATAACAATAATATAATGATTACCAGACTACAACAATCACCATTAAAGTTACGAAAAAAAACTACTTACTTTGTTTCTGATAATAAAAAGCTGGCACAAACAACAAAACAAATATAGGCTGAATCAGAAACCTTCTAACATAGAAGAGGACTCCGTTATTGTGTGATTCATAGAAATAGATAATTCCAAAAAAGGAAAGGATTAAAAGAAAAAAGAAAAACACATATAAAATCGAAACAAATTTAATCATTTCTACATCCTTAAAAAGCACATATAGAATGGCTATTGAAATTCCCATATTCAAACCATATCTAAACACTAAACTGACATTAAGATTGAGTAAATCATATTTGGGCAAGGGTAATTTATTAAAATCACTTTTAAAATAGTTGAGAAAGGGATCGTAAAACAAATTGTCTTCATACGCTCTTATAACGGCAAATAATGCCACCAATAAAAGGACTGATAAAAACTTGAATTTATGTTTTTGCAACGTTCTGAACATAAGATGAAAATTTAAATACCCAAATTATCCATAGAAGAAAAACTACTCCATATATAAATAACGGAAAAATTACCCCATGCAAGAAATTCTCCCACTCTGGAAAATGGTACATTAAAACACAAAGAGCCGCAATTCGTACAATATTTAAAATATAAATAATCACACTCCCTCCAAAAACAAACAATAAAGTAGGCTTTAACTTTCCTGAAAACGAAGCGACAAAAGCAATAAATAAAATAATAACATTAATTGCATTACATCCTTCTATCATCCGGGCTATATAATTCCTATTATAATACAACTGAATATAAGAATCTGGAAGATTTTTTTCTATTGTTAAATTAGCCCCAAGCAATTGTGACAATTGCACTGTATTTTTAGCCACAATCTCAGTTATGGAATCCATTTTATTTTCACCAAAACTATTTAAATATTCCTGATACAAAAAAGTCAGAACGATATAGGTCGTAAAAAAAGTGGCCAGAAACAGCAAAAAAGGTCTGTAGAGAATTAAATATTTTTTCAAAATATGCTTTTAACAAATTTATGTATTTTTTTAAAAGAAAGATAACTAAGTTTTAAATTAAGTAAAAAATACAATCCATTTTAATAATTGGTGAATCACTTAAAACAAGTAACCATATTTTACAATCGAAGGTGTATTTTCATATATTTGATTCGAATTTTTAAATCTTTTTAAACCAAAATAAATGGGAATAAATTTGCCCTTTTTTGACCTTCCCTTTTTTGCCAGCTTATTATTACTCTTGGCAGTTGCAAGATTTTTTGGCGAAATCATGGAGCGGTTTAAACAACCCGCAATGATTGGCGAAATTCTTGCCGGTATAATACTGGGCCCCTCTATTTTAAACATCATCCATAGGACAGAAGACCTAAAAGTAATTTCCGAATTAGGAGTGTTTTTACTAATTATTATTGCAGGTCTAGAAATTAACTTTGAAGACATTCTAAAATCGTTAAAAGGACGAAATATAATCATCTCCCTACTGGCTTTCTTTGTTCCTTTTTTATCAGGCTTTTTTATCGGACGCTACTATAATCTAAACGAGATGGCAACTATTTTTATAGGATTGTGTATCGCAATTACAGCACTTCCGGTAAGTATTCGAATTTTGATGGATTTTGGAAAATTAAACACTCCATTGGGGCAAAAAATTATATCAGTTGCTATTTTTGATGATATTATTGCATTGACAATTCTAGGAATCATACTTGATTTAAAAGATGTTGAACCAACTTTAACAAACATTAGCAAAACAGTGTTATTTACAATACTAAAATTAAGTTCTTTCATAATTCTTATTATAGCTTCCTACTCATTGATAAAAAGAGTGAGTCAAAAAAAGAATTTCATGGAAGACAAACTAAACTATATTTTAGGTTTATTAAAAGGTAAAGAATCACTATCTGCCCTATTTTTCGTTTTCGTATTAATCTTTGCCACCATAACTGAAAGCATTGGTTTACATTTTATTATCGGTGCTTTTTTTGCTTCCATGTTAATTTCTAAAGAGTTTGTGGGCAAAAAGCATTTATCAACAATTCACAATACCACAAACGGTATGGCAATGGGTTTTTTAGCGCCTATATTTTTTGCAGGCATTGGACTCGAATTTCAATTTTCATCCATTACTGATTTTGGAATATTGACGACGATTATTTTAGTTTCTTTTATTTCTAAAATAGTTGGCGGATTTATTGGTAGCAAATTAGCAAAACTCGACAACAAAACATCTTTTGCCATCGGAATAGGTTTAAATGGTAGAGGAATTATGGAACTTGTTATTGCCAACATTGCTTATAAAGCCGGAATTATTTCCATCGAAATTTTTTCGATGCTTGTAATTATGGGCGTTTTTACAACAATATGCACTCCCCTATTACTAAAAAAAGCGTTTTCATTGGTTGAAAAATAAATATCTTAAATAAAAAATCAATATGAATTTTGAAGAATTAAAACCAATAGTCAGTACTATAATTTCAAATGGTTCGGAATCAAGAGACAAAAAGCTTTTGAAAATTTGCGAATTACTTCAAGAAAACATTTCCTATTACAATTGGGTTGGGTTTTATTTTGCCAACCATGACACTCAAACATTGCATTTAGGCCCATATGTTGGTGATCCAACAGACCATACTGTGATTCCTTTTGGAAAAGGAATTTGCGGACAAGTAGCAGTTTCTAATAAAAATTTTGTTGTACCAGATGTAAACGCACAGGACAATTATATTGCTTGTAGTTTTACGGTAAAGTCAGAAATTGTCGTTCCTATTTTTGTTAATGGTTTAAACATAGGTCAAATAGACATTGACAGTCACGTTATTGACCCTTTTACGGAAGATGATGAAATATTTTTAGAATTTGTTTGTGAGAGTATCGCAACTATGTATTAAAATTATTACATTCGTATATTAACCAAAAAACTATTATGCAAACAATACTTTTATTTTTAGCTCTTTTTTGCGTACCAAAAATTTGCATATCACAAATCATAAAGCCTACACGCTTTAATCTAGACTCATTACACAACCCAACAAACAGAACAGATTACAAATACATTAGAGTAGTTGAGAATTATGACAATGACCCTAAATTATTTATTTTCACGGAATACTACCGATCAGAAAAAATTTGTATGAAAGCAATTTCTACAAACAAAGACAAACCAAATTTTGTAGGTCCACGCTTTGATTATTATGAAAATGGGAATAAGAAGCAACAATCAAATTATGTTGACAACAAGTTAAATGGTTTACAAATTGACTGGTACGACAACAACGTAAAGAAGTCAGAAAAGGAAATAACTTGGGACTCCAAAAATAAAGATTATACGATAAGAATACTCCAATATTATAATCCTGAAGGAACACAAACATTGATAGATGGCAATGGTGAATGTGAATTATCTGATGATAAAATCTTTGAAAAAGGAAAACTAAAAAATGGGAAAAAACAGGGTGTTTGGGAAGGAAAAGACCTAATTGGCAAATTCAGTTTTACTGAAATTTACAATGATGGTATATTTGTTTCAGGTATAAGTTCCGATGAAAACAATACTAAATACCCCTATAAAGAACTAATGATGAAACCAACTCCTGAAAAAGGAATGGCTGATTTTTACAGACATATAGCTAGAAATTTCAGAACTCCCAAAGTACAAGGACTTCAAGGTAAAATCTACATCACATTTGTCGTGGACAAAGAAGGAAATTTAACTGACTATAAAATATTAAGGGATATAGGTTACCAAACTGGAGCCGAAGGTATCAAAGCAATAGCAAGTTACGGAAAATGGATTCCTGGAAAAACGAGAGGAGTCCCCGCAAAAGTACTTTATTCAATACCTATTGCTGTAAAAACTACTAGCGGAAACTTCCAAAACCAAGGACCTTCAGACGAATCAGAAATATTACGTAACACAAATCCAAATTGGTAGCAATTCAAAATAACCGAATGTTATTGCCAATTCAAAAATAATGTATTACTTTTGCAGCCGTCTTACAATAGCTGTACGACATACATAATAATCATTAAATAATATTGGAATGTATTTAACTAAAGAAGTAAAAGAAGAAATCTTCGCACAACACGGAGATAAAACAAACACTGGAAAAGCAGAATCTCAAATTGCTTTATTCACTTTCAGAATTAGCCACTTAACTGAGCACTTGAAAAAAAATCGTCACGATTACAACACAGAGCGTTCATTAGTACTATTAGTAGGTAAAAGAAGATCTTTACTTGACTACTTGAAAAAGAAAGATATCGTGAGATATCGTGAGATTATCAAAGTATTGAATATCAGAAAATAATCAATATAAAAAAGAGGTGCGCAAGTACCTCTTTTTATTTTTATATAACAGAAAAAGTTTGGGTTTTTCATTGGGTTTTGAGCATTAACTACGCACATCAACTACAACACAACTAGTTACCAATGTTTAACGAATAAATTAAATTTATGATTCCACAATTATTTGTAGAAAGTATCGATTTAGGTGATGGAAGAAACATCACAATCGAGACAGGTCGTTTAGCTAAACAAGCGGATGGATCTGTAGTAGTAAAAATAGGAAAAACTGTTATTTTAGGAACAGTTGTTTCTGCAAGAAAAGCAAGTCCAGGTATCGACTTTTTACCACTTACGGTAGATTATCGTGAAAAATTTGCTGCAGCGGGACGTTTCCCTGGTGGTTTTTTCAAAAGAGAAGCTCGTCCAAGCGATAGTGAAGTATTAACAATGCGTTTAGTAGACCGTGTTTTACGTCCACTTTTTCCAGATGACTACCATGCCGAAGTGCAAGTTATGATTCAACTAATGTCTTATGACGAAGAGGTTATGCCAGATGCTTTAGCAGGTTTAGCAGCATCGGCAGCATTAGCTTTATCTGACATTCCTTTTGAAACTTTGATATCTGAAGTTAGAGTTGGTAGAGTTGATGGGAAATTCATCGTTAATCCAAGTCGTTCACAATTAGCATTGTCTGACATTGATATGATGATTGGAGCATCAACTGATTCTATCGCAATGGTAGAAGGGGAGATGAAAGAAATCTCGGAAGCAGAAATGCTTGAAGCTATTAAATTCGCTCACGAACATATCAAAGTACAAATTGCAGCACAAGAAAGATTAGCCGCTGCATTTGGAAAAAAAGAAACTAGAACGTACGAAGGAGAAAAAGAAGATGAAGCTATTTACGCTAAAGTAAAAGCAGCAGCTTACGATAAAATTTACGCTATTGCTAGCAAAGGTTCTTCTAAACAAGAACGTACTGCTTCATTTGCAGAAGTAAAAGAAGAAGTAAAAGCATTATTTACAGAAGAAGAATTAGCAGAAAATGGAGATTTAGTTTCTAAATACTTCTACAAAACCAATAAAGAAGCTGTTCGTAATGTAACCCTAGATTTAGGTACTCGTCTTGATGGAAGAAAAACTACTGAAATCAGACCAATCTGGAGTGAAGTAGATTATCTACCATCAGTACACGGTTCAGCATTGTTTACACGTGGAGAAACTCAAGCATTGGCAACTGCAACTTTAGGAACTTCTAGAGAAGCAAACCAAATTGACTCACCATCTGAACAAGGTGAAGAAAAATTCTATTTACACTACAACTTCCCTCCTTTCTCAACAGGTGAAGCTCGTCCTTTAAGAGGAACTTCAAGAAGAGAAGTAGGTCACGGAAATTTAGCTCAAAGAGCTTTAAAAAATATGATTCCTGCAGATTGTCCTTATACAATTCGTGTAGTATCTGAAGTATTAGAATCTAACGGTTCTTCTTCTATGGCTACAGTTTGTGCTGGAACTTTATCATTAATGGATGCTGGTATCCAAATGATTCGTCCAGTTTCTGGAATTGCAATGGGATTGATTACAGATGGAGAACGTTATGCTGTATTGTCTGATATTCTTGGTGATGAAGATCACTTGGGTGACATGGACTTTAAAGTAACTGGAACTTCTGTAGGAATTACAGCTTGTCAAATGGACATCAAGATTGACGGATTGAAATACGAGATAATGGAAGCTGCATTGGCACAAGCTCGCGATGGTCGTTTACATATCCTTGGAAAATTAATCGAAACTTTAGCTGAGCCAAAAGCGGATGTTAAAGCATATGCTCCAAAAATTATCACAAGAACTATTCCTGGTAACTTTATCGGTGCTTTGATTGGACCTGGTGGAAAAGTAATTCAAGAATTACAAAAAGCAACTGGAACAACTATTGTAATCAATGAAGTGGATGAACAAGGAGTTATCGAAATTTTAGGAACAGACCCTGCTGGAATTGAAGCAGTATTGGCAAAAATCCAATCTATCACTTTCAAACCACAAATGGGAGAAGCTTATGAAGTAAAAGTAATCAAGATGCTAGATTTTGGAGCAGTTGTAGAATATACGGCAGCGCCAGGAAATGAAGTTCTACTTCACGTTTCTGAATTAGCTTGGGAGAGAACTGAAAATGTTTCTGATGTTGTAAAAATGGGAGATGTTTTCCAAGTGAAATACTTAGGAGTTGACCCAAAAACAAGAAAAGAAAAAGTATCAAGGAAAGCACTTATTGCACGACCTCCACGCGAGGCAAAACAAGAGTAATCACATCTTAGTTTACTAAAGGTTCATTTATAAAAAACCCCAATTCATATCCTTGAATTGGGGTTTTTATTTTTTATATTTATCCCCCATGTAAAATCTTTCCAACTCAATAATAACCCAACAAAAACAAACAACTAAGTAAAATCAATCTTTTTTTTGCATATTAATCTTATAAAAAATACCTTTAACGATATTAATTTAAAAAAAAAACATGTCTTTAACCGTTATTCAAAACACAAAAATCAACACCATAGATTTTTATTTTACAGATCCTAACACTGTCACTTATCCGGTTGCTCCATTAATCTCTGCTAATTTTTATGACAATAATGGCACAAAGACCATTAAAATTAGAACAACCTTATACATTAATTCAGAGGATGGAAATAAACCATTTGTACAACCTTATCCACAAATAATAGGTGCTTCATTACAATTACATTTTGATTATAATTTTTCTGAGGAAATACCTGAAAACTTTGATGTTTGGTATATGGAGTTAAATTACACTTCTCCAGAGGTTAATAAAATCAAAAGTGTAACTGCATTCTTAAAAGACATTGACCCTGAAACATCAAAAGGAACGCAAATAAAATTATAATTCAAAACCAATCTCAATAGAGATTCTTTTTAAATGTTCAAAATAAAACTTTTTTCAATTTCGTTCTTTTTTCTAATTCCTTTACTTTCTTTTTCTCAGAACAAAGCATATTCGAATACTATTTTAAAGAAATTTCTACAGAAAAAAGCAATCGAATTTAGATCTCAGACCAACTTTAATAAAGCCCAATTTTTTTTTATAAAAAAAAATTGGGACTCTACTTTAGTGTATTCAATGAAACAAATAAACTCTGCCCATAATAAAGAGTTAACCGATTATTGTCATTATTTCAGGAGTAATTGTTTCTATTATAAAAATCTCTATAAAGAAAGTAAAACAGAATTACTCTTGATTTCTAATACTAACGAAATCTATCCGTTAAAAAAAATAATGCTAGGTAAGACCTCTTTAGAGTTGAGAGAATTTAAAAAAGGATTATCATATTATAAAGAAGTAGAGAAATTACCAAAGAAACCAAACCAGTTATATAGCTTCTGTGATGTATATGAAGGTTTGGGCGTAGCATATCTTTTTCTTAATCAATTTAAAAAAGCAGAAGAATATCTTCAAAAAAATTTAATATTGAGAGAAGAAGAAAAAAATATTGAAGGAATTTATTCTAGCTATAACATTATTGCTAATTTGTATTTTACACAAAACAAAAACAAACAAGCACTCGATTATTTTAATAAAGCTTATTTAGTAGCAAAAAAAATTAATTCTTTTGAAACAAAAGCAATTGCTTCAAAAAACATGTCTGTTATAGAAGAATATTTAGGAAATTTAAAAAAAGCACTAGCTTATACAAAAGAATATAACCAATGGAAAGATTCCCTAAACAATCAAAACAAAATATGGGCAGTTGCTGATTTTGAGAAAAAATTTGCCGTATCCCAAAAACAGAAGCAAATTACTGTACTTCAAATAGAAAACCACCTCAGGGCAACACAAAGAAATGGCTTTTTCTACTCCGCATTAGCTTTGTTATTATTGATAATAATTGGCACTTATTTCTATGCCCAAAAAATAAAAAACGAAAAGATAATTCTCATCCAAAAAAACAAACTAGATGAACTCAATACAACCAAAGATCAATTATTCTCTATTGTAAGTCATGATTTACGCTCCTCAGTAAATGCCTTAAAAAAAAGTACCAATAAATTAATTCATTCATTAGAAAACAAAAACTACGACGAGCTAGACCAACTTTTAAACAACAACAACAACATCGCAAATGGTGCCTATAACCTACTCGACAACCTATTACATTGGGCATTGTTACAAACCAAACAATTGTATTTTCACAAAGAGTCCGTACATTTATATTCTATCGTACAACAAATAGAATATAATTATAAACCGTTATTAAATGATAAAAACCTAGAATTTGAAAACTTAGTTTCTAAAAATAGTTTTATTTATGTTGATCTTGACTCATTAAAAATTGTCCTCCGAAATCTACTTGACAACGCTATTAAATTCTCTAACGAAAAGGGGAAAATCAGTATCTATACAAATGAGGCCAATAATGAATTTTGTCACGTTGCAATAGAGGATACCGGACTAGGAATGGATCAAAGCACAATAACGGAATTACTGAAAGATACCGAGTTATTATCTAAAAAAAGAAATACGGAGATTATCGGAACTGGTTTGGGAATGCAATTATGCAAATTGATGGTTAAAAAAAATAAAGGTACAATTCAAATAGAAAGCAAACTTAATCAAGGAACTAAAGTGATACTTTTACTTCCAAAAACTAAATAAAATGGATCAAATTAATGTACTTATTATAGAAGACACTCCAGAGCAAAGTGACGCTTTATCAAAAGTACTTTTAGAAAACAATTACAATATTGTAGGCGTAGCCCAAAACTACACCGATGCATTAAGCTTATTCTATAAAAACACTATAGACATTATTATTATAGACGTTTTTCTCGACGGAAAACCGGAGGGAATTACTTTTGCAGAAACCATCAACATTGTTCCAAATGCTTCAAAACCGTTTGTTTTTTTAACCAGCTCACAAGATCGTCAGATTTTTGAAAGAGCCAAACTTACTAACCCATTTAGTTTCTTGATGAAACCCTTTAACGAATTGGAAATTCTTTATGCTATAGAAATGGCTGTCGAAAAATTCTATTCCCAACCCAATGTTTTCTTAAGTGAAGAACAAGATACGGTAATTAGCCATGATTATCTATTCATAAAAAAGAAAAAGTCTCTAAAAAAAGTTGCTCTTGCTGATATATTATTCATTGAAGTTGAAGATCGTTATTGCAATATTGTAACCGAAAAAGAAAAATTTGTAATCCTTATTTCCCTAACCAAAATACTCGAACTTTTAGACAAGAGTAAATTCACTCAAACGCACAGAAACTTTATTGTAAACATAGAAAAAATAGAAGAAATTATAATCGCTGATAATCTTATTATTTTAAAAGGCGATCATAAAATAAATTTGAGCGATAAGTACAAAGACTTTTTAAAAAAAATGAACATTCTCTCTTAACAAAAAACATTTTTTTATAATTTTTAAAAAACCATTCATCATAATTGTCATTTCATGACAAAAATACCCACGAGATTTTCCAAACGCTAGAACAGAGGTGGGTTGGTGTTTAGCACTTGATGCACCTATGTGTCATCTCACTCAACTACCAAATGAACAATTTGATTTAGGTATTGTTATTGTACCGAAGAATAATCCTGAGATAGACCTAAATCACATAAGAAAAGTTTGTGATAAAGTAGCGATAATGCAAGAAGGGCCACATTGGTATTTTCAAGATTACACCATCGACAAACAGTTTCATTATTATAATTGTTTGATGGATGCAGATTGGGTATATTGTCATAATGAAAGTGATGTAAATTATTATCTTGGATTAGGGTGTAAAGATGTAAGAGTGATGAGAAGTTTAATGATACCAAATGGTATACAAAGTAGAGGTGATAGAAGTGGGGAGGGAACCATAATTGGTGGTAATTTTGTAAGTTGGTATGGTGGGTTTGATTCCTATATGGTTGCACGAAAAATTGGAGACCCAATCAGTTGTCCATCAATGGGTAG
>JALRGT010000046.1 GCA_023259675.1 Flavobacterium sp. | reverse complement strand
TTAGCGATCAAAGCACGTGATGGTCAAATTACAGTTGATGATATGACTGGTGGTACATTTACCATCACAAATGGTGGTGTATTTGGTTCTATGTTGTCGACTCCAATCATCAATCCTCCACAATCTGGTATCTTAGGAATGCACAACATTATCGAGCGTCCGATTGCTGTAAACGGAAAAGTGGAAATTCACCCAATGATGTATGTGGCTTTATCTTATGACCACAGAATTATTGATGGTCGTGAGTCTGTTGGTTTCTTAGTTGCGGTTAAAGAAGCTCTAGAAAACCCGGTAGAATTGCTTTGCGGTGGTAATCCAAAAAAAGCATTTGAATTGTAAAATGTCATTCTGAGCGATAGCGAAGGATCTAAATATAAAATCCCAAATTCTAATTTTTTAGAGTTTGGGATTTTTTTATGGTAAATTTTTAAGATAAAAGGCGCTCTTTAATTGCTTTTAAATTCTACCCAATCAAACTGTGCATAGTTGTCCGAGGATGGAATATGGTCACCTATAAATGTTAGGTTTTCGACGCTACAGAAGATTTTAAACTTAAATTTCGAGTTATAATTTAGTGGTGTAGCCACTAATTCTTCTTCATTAATACTCCATTTAGCATGATATTTTCTATTTACTAATGTCAATTCAATTTTCAAAGTATACCAGTTTTCTGTTTTTATTTTGTGTTTAATGGATTGAAACGGATTGGCTTGCGAAGTCATATATACTAGTAATTCATCCGCTTGGGCATTCATTTCGGCTCTTTCCGTTAATTTCCCATAGCCAATTTCAAAATCGAGTTCATGGGTATCATTATTATACAAAAAAGCACCAATACTGGCCTGGTCACCTTCTCCCATGGCAGGTACATAAACCCTCCAGGAATACGTTCCGGTAGCGTAAGTGGAGACTGATTTTACCTTAGCTCTGTCATAAGTATTAGCGTGAGTAAAAATATTTAAATATCCATTATTGTCAATAAAGTAATTTGGATCTCCAATTTGCGTGGCATCTTCCCACTCATTCAAATCGTTAAAGTCCCATATTTTTGAAATACTGCCAGTTGTTCTTTTTTGTGTATTTGAATTTGACAGTGTTGAAGCCGTTTCTGTTTCGTCACTCATAGTGTCATCGGTACAGGAAAATAAAATCAATGCCAGTGTAACACCTATTATTTTGACAGTATTTTTCATTTTATGGTTAATTTTGCGGGTTATTTCTGTAAATATAAGTAATTATTATAGTAATCCACAATGGCTTTGCCTTTCATCAAAACATCTGCACCAATAATACCATGAACGGGTTTGGCTTTGTGTTGTCGTAAAGCTTCATTCACATGGGACAAATCAAAAACAATCAAATCAAATTCGGTATTTTTCCATGTGCCCAATTGCAAGTTGTTATTCAAAGCCGTTTGGGTATGCATTCCGGTAGCTCCCGCACCCGAAGCCTTGGTTTTCGAATCTTGTGCGTTTACCTGAAAGAAACCTACAAATTCAAAACCGATACAACTGCTGGAAGCACCTGTATCTAAAATAAAATTGCCCAAAACCCCATTGATTTTCGCTTTTATTAATAAGTGTTGGGTTTTGATGATTTTAAATTTTATTTTCTTGTATTTCTCTTTTTTGAGAATTGCGTGTAAGTCTTTCATTTTCTAAATCGAATAATAAGCCAAATTAAGGCAATTCCAAATACAAATCCCAGAATAAGATACCAATAATTGAATTCGGCTTCATTTTTTTCTAAAGTTCCATAGTACACAAAAGCGCTCCAATAATAAGGTGATTTTTTGGCATTCGGAATGTCTTTATTGTTCAGATAATCTAGTTTGGCCTGTCTGTTGGCTTCAAAAAAAGATTGGTTTTTTTTGATATTTTGATAAAAATTATGCATCAAAACAGAAGTCGTAAAATCGTTTACTTTCCATAAAGAGAATAACAGATTTTGCGTTCCCGCAAACTGAAATCCTCGGGCAATACTCATTGCTCCTTCGGATTTATAGAGTTTCCCAAGACCCGTTTCGCAGGCACTCAGTACTACTAAATCTGGATTGATATGTAGGTTGTACAGTTCTGAATAAAGGATTTCCTGATCGTAAAATTTAATGCTGGCCGGTATGTCAATATCTCCTGCAGCAGAGTGAGTGGATAAATGTAAGATCGAATAGTCAGCGGCATTATTTTTGAAATTTTGAAAAGTAGCCTCGGCGTTTTCAAAATATTTCCCTTCAAAATTCTTTTGTATCGATTGCATTTCGTCTTTTGAAAATCGTAAGGCATAATCGGTATTTTCAAAAACGGGGAAAATCCCCAGTACTCTTTTGTTTTCTTTTGCTAATGGTTTGGTATCCAAATAAAAACTAGCCGAATTGTTGTAAGTTATTGTGAATGAATTGATCAGATAATGCATCGAAGCAAAATTCGGCGTACTGGATTCTTTGTTAATTAAGGCTTCGAAGGGAAGAAAATTTAATAAACCATCAGGAACAATTACCCAATTTTTATAGGTTGTATTTTGAGGTAAATGCAAGAAATCGTATGCTACTTTACCGAAATGATTAAAATCTTTTACATTATTTAAAATGGTATTTGGGTCTTTGAAATAATCAATAAATTGCCATATTTTGACCATCGAATGGGCATTATTACTTAATGAATGTAGTGAAATTGTATTATTTCCAATAACAAAATAAAACATGTTTTCATAACCAGAAAAATACTCAATCATGATAGCATGATCTTGTTTTAGTTTTGCAAACAATGTTTTCAAGTCGATAGTGTCTTTTACGATTTCGATGTCCTCGGAACGTAATTTTTTTAGGGAAAGCATCAAATCATTTTGTTTCTGAATGGCTTCGTTTATTTTGGATATATTAGCCAATTCTCCTTTTTGTTGCTCTTTTAGGATTTTATTGGTCCAGTTTTGTAGTTGTTCGATATGCAATTTTTCGGTTCTGGAAGCCGTTTTGTTTTTCAATAAATAATTTTTTAATACACCTGATTTGGATTGTTCTGCCAATTGAAAAGCCGCATCGATATAACTTTGTTTGTGTTCTTTTTGAAATAGTAAATCATAAATCGCCAAACACTTTTCGGTGCGGCTACGTACGCGCGTTTGATTGATGATTTTGGAGTTTTCGTAGACCATCAAATCAGAAAATAAATCTTCGATATGGAAAGCTAGAGTGTAAGCTTCTAATGCTTTTTTGGGTTGGTTTTGTCTCGAATAGATTTCGGCTTGTAAATCTATTGCGTCAAGCAAAACAGTTTCGGCATAAAGTGAACTTTGGTTGGGTAGACTATTTTTTTTATCGAAATAATTCGGAATCAACATTTTAAAAATAGAAGCAACTGCAACACTTGATTCTTCTAGTTTTCGTTGCTGAAAAAGCAGCGAAGCCTCTTCATACTTGAATTTGGCTATTTTGCGAGTCGAAAGATTGGGCGTCGCAAAGAAATAGTTTTTGGCTTTTTCGAAATAAGTATTGGCTAGTTCAAATTTTTGCCATTGAGAATTTAGAGAAGCTAAATTTCGATAACAATTGGCCAATGTCTCTGTTTGGTTTTTATCTGCTTTTAATAACTGGACGGCGTTCAGATATGAGCCTTCTAATTTTTCAAAGATATTTGGGATTATTTTTACTATTACAGCAGGATTTCTATAACTCAAAACATAGCTGTTGCCCAAATTATTCAATAAAATTCCTTTTTGTGTTTTTGATAATTTTTCGGTTCGAATGGTTTTTTCTAATAAGTCAATTGCCAATTCTGTCTTCCCAGAACTTTGATATACATTGGATAAATTAAGAATGGCGGCTATTTTCTTTCCCGAGGCTTCGGCACTATTTTTTTCTTGGGTGGCAATATAATAATACTGTTTGATGGTGTTTTCGGCATTGTCGTAATCGCCCAGGATGGTGTATAAATTTCCCAAAGGTTTCAGGCAATATTCTACAATGTCATAATTGCTAAGATTATATTTTTGATAGATTTTCCAAGCGTTTTCATAGCTCGCAACGGCATCTTGTATTTTGTTGAATTGATTTTCGTAATAGGCTTTGTTGCAATTCAAAATGACAATGGCCAGTAGTTCCTTTTTCGTTTTGGGTTTTGGATTTTTCCAGAACTCTTTTTCTGCTGAACTCAGATTTTGTAAACCTTCTTCTGTTGGTTTGGCTACAAATGAATCTATTGTTTGATATATTTTATCTTCCCAATTAATACTTTGTGAAAAAGTAAATTGTGTTATTAGTAAAAGAATAAAATATTTTTTAAACCACATAAGTCATATAAGATTTGCAAAGTCACAAAGTTATTCAGGTAAATTTCTAAAATATTCATTCACAAAAGTTTTTTGACCTTCATTAAATAAATTAACGCAGTGAAAGTTATATAAAATTCCTTTAGGAGCTTTTAAAAGTTTCATATAAGTTAATATTTGAGCTTGATGAATTGGTGCGAGTGTTTCAATTGCCTTTAATTCAACGACGATACAGTTTTCAATCAGTAAATCACATCGTAAATCAGTTTCAATAGCTAATCCTTTAAAATTTATTGGAACAGAAAATTCAGATTCAAATGAAATTTTTCTGTTTGATAATTCTTTTTTTAGACATTTGTGATACACACTTTCTAATAATCCAGGACCTAATTCTTTATGAACTTCGATTGCAGCACCATTAATTTGATAAGTTAAATCTTTTAAAAATGCTTTTGTTAACTCCATTTTCGGATGGTTTTTTAGTTAAAAGAACTTTTGTGACTTATGTGGTTAAGGATTCTAAAATTTCCAAATTCCATAAAACTGAAAATAATTGAAATTCTCTTTGAAATTCATCACATAACGTGCCCCTAAACTTGGTCCGATGCGGGCGAATCCAAGGGTTAAATCAAAGAGAAATCCCGATTTTAAGTTGGTAAAAGATTGGTTTGTGGTGTTCGAATTGTTTTCGGTACTCATTAAAAAATCTCCTTTTTCAGTTTCAAAAGTTTCTATTTTATTTTGTTGTTCCTGCTTTTCAGAAGCATTAATGTTGGCTTGTATTCCGGCTCCAATTCCGATAAAATTGTTAACGTTGTATCGAATCAATAACGGAATTTCGGTATTGACATTTGTGTAGGAGTTGACCGATGTTGTACGTTGCAGCTGACGGACACCATTGGCATTTTGTATAATTGCATCACTAACGGTTGTCGAAGAATTATAAGAATGCAGGCTGTTCAAGAATTCGGCTTGCCAATAATAGCGATAGGATTTGAAAGGCGAAATAGTGGCACCCACAAAATAGCTACTCGATTTCTTTAAATCAGGAAACACATTATAACCGGCTTTGGCGCCAATGGAAATTCCGGGAGTGAATCGGGTAGTGGCGTAGTTGGTTAAAATAGGTTCATTTTTGTCGAAAATGATTGCTGTTCTGCTTTTAGTTTTTACTTTATGAAAATCTTTGTTGAATTTCATCGAGTATTTCACAAAGCCTTTGGTGCTGTCTTTTTCTTTTACGTTTTTCTGGCTACTTCCCGGTAAATAAATGTTTTTAAACGTAAAGAAGATTTGATTTTGTTTGATGATGGTATCCAAACAACTGGTTGTTGGAGTTTCGTCCTTTGGACAAATTGGGCATTTGGGATACATATCTTCGATTTGGAACGTTTTCTTGTCGAACATTTCCGGAATATCGGTTTCAAGGCGAATCATTCTTGCTGGACCTTCGCCGTTGTTTTGAAAACGGGTTTTGAAATTCACTCTCTTGAATCGAACGAATCGATAATTCATAAAACTTCCATTGGAGCCCATTTTGTTGGGGTCATGGGAAGTCACGATTTCCATTTCCAGATTTTTTACTTTATGGTTTTTAAAGCTTCTGTTGGGAACATAAATACCGCGCATGGTTACGGTAGCACTGGTATCTTTTATCATTTCAGGTGTCGTTTTGAAAGTAAAAAAAACATTGCGTGTTTCATTGGGATTGGCTTCGTCAAATTCCAAAATAGAAACATTTTTATAGGTTTTATGAGCATCGGTTAAACTGGCGTCTAAATCCTCTTCGGTTGTTGTGTTTTCGTATTTTTTGGTTGGTGCCCCAATTTCATTTGAAGCTAAATAAGCCGCTGTGTTGTCTAATTCAGTTATTGCTGCGATGTTGTTTTCTTTGACTTCTTGTTCGCCAGCATGCGTCCTGAAATCAACTAATTCGAAGTTGTTGTTTTTGAATTGTTTTTCGTTGTAAAATAAGTACAGTTTCCCGTTGGTGACATAATTTTCTAAGTTTTGATAGCTTAAAATGACAACCATTTCCTGTTCTGGAATGGGATCGCAATTTTTTTGAAGATGGAATCCGTTTTGGTCTGTTATGGAAGCAATGTCTTTGTAGGCTTCGTCTGAAATTTCGTTTACGACCACTTTTTTAGGCCGTGTAGCCGGCGGTTTTCCGTTGTCGTAATTGTTGGTTACGGCCAGTCTTGCGCTATACGTTCCTTTGCTTTTATAGACGTGTTTGGGTTCGGCTTCTTTGCTGTAGTTGCCGTCGCCCAATTCCCATAGATAGGAATAGCTTGGCTTGGGAGCTCCGGCAATTGGAATCAACGGTGGTGTTTCGGGTTTGAAAGTTACGGTATTTCCTTTTTGTTCGTAATTGATGTTTGCTTTTCGGGTAATGGTGTCTTTTGCTTTGGTTTGGGAAAATAATAAGAAAGAAGAAAGGCAAAAGATTAGGGATAAACAATGTTTCATAGGTTTCTTATATTTTTAGCCCTGATGGGAGCGGCATCTCCCGATTTACAAAACAAGGTTTTTTAACCGTAGTTTTGATAATTGGGAATACAGCGGACAGCAGGAAATAGCTCCAAAAAAAGCTTTAATTTAGATTAAAATAATTTTTAAATGTAAAAAAAAGTGGTGAGCAAATCACCACTTTTCTTAATATTTATGTCGTTCTATTGAATCGCATTGATGGCGGCTACGAGTTGAGCTTCAGTTCCTAGGGTTGTTTCTGCCATTGTGAAAGTGTAAACATCATTGGCTTGTACGGTTACCGCTTTGATGGCGTATCTCCATTGCCCATTATCCTCTGTGGCAAAAATCACGTGACAAGCTAAACCTATTGGAATTTGACCGTAGTGCTCGCTAAATAAACCTGCTGCTGTGTAAGTATCTAGTTTGGCCAGCGCATTTTGACCTTCACCGTCATACGATAAATAGATAGCACTGTTGGTGTTGTCATATCCTTCAGGGGCATCGGCAAGAATAGTCGTTCTTGGTCTAGGGTCACTGTAGAATTTATCCACATTGGTCCATCCGAAGTTCCCAAAAGAAACATAGTAACTGTTTTGTCCTGCTTCTACACCGCCTTTACCACCATTTGCTCCATCCGTATTTCGGGCGTCTTCCCAAGCTAGGTTTCCTTCGTCATCTATGATTCCTTTCCATAAGGTCATGGCATTGTCGGTTCCGTCTGTTAGGCTACTCGGGACAATCAGGTTGATGTTACATGTTGTGGCCAATTCTTTTCCGTTTTGTGTGGCTTTGATGAAAAATTCTCCTCCTGAGATTAATAAATTTCGGTTACCGTCTCCCATAATTCCCATAGTTGGTTTGTTGGTCACTAACATGGTTCCTTTGTCGAATAGTTCTACAAAATCGATGTCTATTGCTCCTGTTACGGGGTTTCCGTCTTTGGTCAAACAATCTCCGTTGAATTTTATGGTTACTCCTTTGGCAGAGGTTAAAGTAATTTGACCGGCTCCTGCTGTGGCAGTAAATTTTTGTGTTTGTGCTTCTAAAGCTGCGTCTCTTACGGCTGCAAATTCGGCTGCTGATGCTGGAGTTGCCACTGGTTCGTCATTGTTACAGCTTACGAATGAAATTGCTGCTACTACTAAAAGTCCGATGTTTTTAAAATTTGTTTTACTTACAAATTTAAAATTGTTTTTTTGGCTTGCGTGAATTGTTGATTTCATGATTTCTAATTTTTTAATTGTTTTTAATTTTTGTCTTTTTTAATAGATACTTTTTGCTTTGTAATTGTTACCCTTTAATCTGAATTTATTTCAGATTCCTTTTTTTGATGTTGAACGGGTCTTCATTGTTATATCAACATGCTTTAAAAATTGTTACCCTTCAATCTGAATTTATTTCAGATTCTTTTTTTAATATTTTTTTCAGGATGTTGCTTTTTTCAATTTGTTAAGGAACGTTTACAACTCTATATCAACATCGTTTTAGAATTGTTACCCCTCTAATCTGAATTTATTTCAGATTCTTTTTTACATTAGCCATAAAAAGTTTTTTATGGCTAACAATACCACTCATCCTGACCAGATGTATATTGAAGGACTAGCTGAGAATAATTCGGCAATCATCCAGTCTATTTACAAGAAGTTTGTTCCCAAAGTGGTTTCCTATATAAGGAACAATTCGGGGGATGACGATCAGGCGCAAGATGTGGTTCAGGAAATTATGATTTTGCTTTTCAATCAAGCGAAAGCTAAAAAGTTGCAACTCAGTTGTCCTTTTGATGCGTATTTCTTTTTGTTGTGCAAAAGAAAGTGGCTGAACGAGTTGAAAAAAGCATCCAATAAAGGGGTAACAATCGACGAGGATTTTTTATCTAGTAATGAACCCACAGCAGATTTGGTTTCTCAAACCGAAGCATTTGATGAAAAACAGCAATTGTTTGATGCGATGTTCCAGAAATTGGGAGACAAATGCCAGGAGTTGTTAAAGCTGAGTTTTACCATTAAATCAATGGAAGAAGTAGCCGAGAAACTTCAAGTTACTTATGGTTATGTTCGAAAGAAAAAATCATTATGTACAGGGCAATTGACGCAATGGATTCAGGAACACAGTCGTTTTAAATCATTAAAAATTACCTAGCCATGAAAGAGGAAAACTATATCTTATTCGACCAATATCTTCAAGATGAATTATCGGCTGAGGAAAAAGCAACATTTGAAAAACAGTTGGTTGAAGATGCTGAAATGGCTTCGGCATTTGAAACTTTCAAGGATTTGCAAGTGCATTTGGAAAATAAATTTGGAAATGAAGCCGAATTAAATGCGTTCAAAGAAAATCTGAAAACTATTTCTGATGACCATTTTAAGGTTAAGAAAACCAAAGTTTTTAAATTAAAACCTTGGAAGTATGCCGCTGCGGCTTCGATTGCCTTGTTGTTTGGATTGTTCTTTTTCAAATATCAATCGAATCCGAGTTTTGAGGATTACAACCAGTTTGAGCAAGCTTCTTTTACCGAAAGAGGTACTTTGGATGCCAATTTGAATCAGGCAGAAGATGCTTTTAATGCGAAAAAATATCAAGAGGCAATATCGTTTTTTGAGGCTATTTTGTTAGAAAATCGTTCCGCCGAAATTCAATATTTTTATGGTGTCTCTTTGTTAGAAACCAATAAGATTCAGGAAGCGGAAGCCGTTTTTACAGACCTAAAAGCAGGGAATTCCATTTATAAAAATAAAGCGATTTGGAGTTTGGCTTTGGCCAAATTAAAACAGAAAAATTATAATGCCTGTAAAGCACTTTTACAGACGATTCCTTCCGATTATGAAGATTATGACCGCGTTGAGGAATTGTTGAAGAAGTTGGATTAACATTTTTGCCATTTAAGCCATTTAAGGCCAGATAAGTATTTTAATAAAGTGCTTATCTTGCCTTTACTGTTTTATATGGTTTATCCGTTGGGTGTAATTAGTTTTTAATGATTGTTTTTCGTCAGTTTGAGTAATTCGCCGCGGCGAATTGTATCGAGAACATGAAAAATTTCATTAAAAACGATTCTCGATACATTTCTTGTTCCGTTTTACTACACAAAAAACACTCGAATTGACGTTTTTAATAATTACAACCAACGAGTTATGGTTGGTATTTTGAGCAACATTGTATCTTTGCTGCTTAATTAAAGTTTGCAATGATAATTACCGATACCCATGCCCATCTCTATTCGGAGGAATTTGATCAAGACAGGAACGAAATGATTCAGCGTGCCATTTCGGCTGGCGTTTCCCGTTTTTTTATTCCTGCCATCGATTCCCAATATACCCAATCGATGTATGATCTAGAAAAAGAATTCCCTGAAAATATCTTCCTGATGATGGGACTGCATCCTACTCATGTAAAAGAGAATTATTTGGAGGAACTGGCACATGTGGAAGGAGAACTTTCCAAAAGAAAATTCTATGCTGTGGGTGAAATTGGGATTGATTTGTATTGGGACAAAACGCTTTTGAAAGAACAACAAATCGCCTTTAAAAGACAGATTCAGCTAGCTAAACACTATAAATTACCAATCGTTATTCATTGTCGGGAGGCTTTTGACGAAGTTTTTGAAGTTTTAGAATCTGAAAAATCAGATGATTTATTCGGAATTTTTCATTGTTTTACGGGGACTTATGATCAGGCATTGGAGGCTATTTCGTATAACATGAAATTAGGAATAGGCGGGGTTTTGACTTATAAAAATGGAAAAATAGACCAGTTTTTGAATCAAATCGATTTGAGTCACATTGTTTTAGAAACCGATGCGCCTTATCTTGCTCCAGTTCCCTATCGTGGGAAACGAAATGAAAGCAGCTATTTGATACCAATTATTAATAAATTGGCGGAACTATATAACGTTTCAGCGACTGAGATTGCCCATATAACCACTTTAAATTCTAAAGCGATTTTTGGGATTTAAACTAGAATTATGTAATAATTTAATATTTTTTTTGTTCATTTGCTTTTTACCAAAAACAACTATAATGCAGAAATTTGATGCTATTCGTCCCTTTTATGATTCTGAAATAAACGATGCCATAAAAAAAGTGATTCATCATCCGATGTTGAAGTCTTTAATGAATTTTTCCTTTCCGGATGTTGCCGATGAAGTTTGGAAAGAGCAATTATTGAAAACACATTCCATTCGCGATTTTCAATGTAATTTCATATATCAGTCCGTTCAAAAAGTGTTAGAAAAAAGTTCGGAAGGATTGATTACTTCAGGGTTCGAAAATCTGGAACCGAATACTTCTTATTTGTTTATTTCAAATCATCGAGATATTCTATTGGATACTACTTTGTTGAATGCTACGTTGTTTGAACATGGCTTGGTAATGACGGCTTCTGCTATTGGTGATAATTTGGTTAAACAGTCTTTTTTGAATATTTTGGCCAAAATGAATCGTAATTTTTTAGTGCTAAGAGGTTTGTCTCCCCGCGAGATGCTTCAAAGTTCTAAAACATTGTCTGAATATATCAGTCATTTGTTGCAACATGAAAATCGTTCGGTTTGGATTGCTCAAAGGGAAGGGAGAACAAAAGACGGTAATGATGCTACCAATCCAGGTGTTTTAAAAATGTTAGGAATGGGTTCTGATGAACCCAATTTGATGGATTATTTCAAAAAAATCAAGATTGTTCCCGTTTCCATTTCATATGAATACGATCCTACCGATGCTTTAAAAATGCCGCAATTACTTGCCGAAGCCAATAATCAGGTTTATGTAAAAGAGGAAAATGAGGATTTTATGACCATTTTGAGTGGCGCTTTGGGACAAAAGAAAAGAATCTACATCCATATTGGGAAGGTTTTGGATACCGAAATTGATGCCATTATCGCCGAGAATGACAATGTAAACAAACAAGTTCAGGCATTGGCGCAAGCTATAGATGATTCTATTTTGAGACACTATAAATTATGGCCAACAAACTATATTGCGTATGATCTTTTGCATGAAACCAATGTGTATGCCAATCATTATACCGAGGAAGAAAAGGAACTTTTCGAACGCAGATTAGAAATGCGAATTGATAAAAATAATCCAGTTGCACTACAAGGATTTTTGTGTATGTATGCTAATCCAGTGGTTAATAAGTCCAAATATCAAAATGTCCTCTAAAAACAAAATACTTTTAATTTATACCGGAGGTACGATCGGTATGAAAAAAGATTTTGGGAGTGGTGCGCTTAAAGCTTTTAATTTTAGCAAACTCTTACAAAAAATACCCGAATTGAAACAATTGGACTGTGAAATTGAAACGTTTTCATTTGACAATCCAATTGATTCCTCTAATATGAATCCCGAAAAATGGGCTAGAATAGCTTCAGTTATAGAAGATAATTATGCTGATTTTGGTGGATTTGTGGTGCTACATGGTTCGGATACCATGTCGTATTCGGCTTCGGCATTGAGTTTTATGCTCGAAAATTTATCCAAACCAGTCATTTTTACCGGTTCTCAATTGCCTATTGGAGATTTGCGGACTGACGCCAAAGAAAATCTAATCACAGCGATTCAAATTGCTTCTTTACAGGAAAATGGAAAGGCTGTTGTTCCCGAAGTGTGCCTGTATTTTGAATACAAATTGTATCGCGGAAACCGAACCACAAAAATAAATGCAGAAAATTTTAAGGCATTTGCTTCTTCAAATTATCCCGCTCTTGCCGAATCTGGAGTGTATTTGAAAATTAATCCAGAATTATTTTTACCGATTTCAAACAATGAAACCTTAAAAGTCCATAAAGATTTAGAGCGTCAGGTTGTAATTATCAAAATATTTCCAGGAATTTGTCAAAATGTGTTATCGGCCATTTTAAGTATTCCCAATCTAAAAGGAGTTGTACTAGAAACCTATGGTTCTGGAAATGCACCCGATGAAGAATGGTTTTTAACTCTTTTAAAAGAGGCGATTTCTAGAGGATTGTACGTTGTCAATGTGACCCAGTGTTCGGGCGGAAGTGTGAATATGGGACAATATGAAACGAGTACAGCCATGAAGGGGATGGGAATCATCTCTGGAAAAGACATTACCACTGAAGCTGCCATTACCAAATTGATGTTTTTATTGAGTCAAAATATACCTGCGAAAGATTTTAAAACGATGTTTGAAAAATCTCTTCGAGGAGAAATGACAGAATAATGCAATTTTGTTTTTCTAACTCGATTTTTTTTGTGTTATTTGCAAACCGAAATAAAGAGAGGTGTCCGAGTGGTTGAAGGAGCTAGCCTGGAAAGCTAGTATGTGGGTAACTGCATCGAGGGTTCGAATCCCTTCCTCTCCGCCAGTTTTTTATGTTTTAATACCCCTATGAATTCAGATATAGTAAGAAATTTTCTAGAAGGTTATTCGATTGAAGTAACACCAAATGCAGCAAGCAAGATAGATAATTTTGCTGAAATACTTCCCGCCAACACAAGAATTTATATAGCTCATATTGAGGGAACCCCTATTGAAGATATGGTAGCTACAGCAAAAAAAATATCTTACGAAGGCTTTTCTCCAATGCCACATTTTCCTGCAAGGATAATTAAAGATAAAAAGATTTTAGAAAATTGGATTCAACAGTATGCTGATGAGGCTAATGTAAAAGAAGCTCTTCTTATAGCTGGTGGCCCTAAAAAACCATATGGTGATTTTGATTCATCAATTCAATTAATTGAGACAGATTTATTTGATAAATTTAATTTTAAACATTTACATGTCGCTGGACATCCTGAGGGTAATGCTGATATTGATTCAGATGGCTCAAATACAAATGTGAATAAAGCCCTTTCATGGAAAAATGAATTTTCTAAACGAACAGATGCAAGCATAGCAATTACCACCCAATTTTGTTTTGATTCTGAAACAATAATTTCATGGGCAAATAACTTAGTTCAAATGGGTATTGATATTCCTATTCATATTGGAATTGCTGGCCCAGCAAAACTTCAAACTCTTCTAAGATATTCAATGGAATGTGGTGTAGGCGCTTCTATTAAAATTTTACAAAAAAGAGCAAAGGATATAACAAAACTCTTGTTACCATATGAACCAAGTATAGTTATAAGTGAATTAGCAGACCATAAAGCAAAGAACCCAAATTTTAATATTGATAAGGTTCATTTTTTTCCCTTAGGCGGCATTAAAACCGCAGCCAGCTGGGTAAATAATATTTAAAAAAAAGACATAATTTTCTAATTTTTTCTCAAAAATTAATTTACTATTAAATTAGTTCAATTTAATAGGGAAATATATGAATAATAAAATTAAAACTTTTATAGGTGTTCTCGCAATATCTTTAATCATTGGTTGTTCTCAAACAAGTAATGAAAATTCTGCTGAAGAATCTGGGCCTATATATCAAGGACCTTTTTATAATGAGTTCTTAGCTTGCAGTCCAGGACCTGATTATTCAGATGAAAAAGCGCGTGAAATGCTTGATGCTTGGAAAGAACTTGATCATTCACCAGATTTATTATGGGCTGGAGTATATGCACCGAAGGGCGACAATAATGCTTTTGATAATGGATGGTGGGAGCTTATGTGGTCATCAAAAGAAGCAGCTGATGCAGCTTGGTCACAAGGATCACAGGAATTTATTGATTGGGCTGAAAAATATGAGTCTGTAATCTCATGTGATGGAGAGGGAAGATTCCCATGGACTTTTTATTTACCAAGACCAGCAAATACTTTTGGAGAAGTTGAGGGTGATGATGGTTATTTTGCTTCTGAATTTTTAGCTTGCACATTCAATGATGGAAAAAATAGCTCAGATATGAGAGCTGCTGTTGTTGAATTTAATACATATCTTGATGGAATAGAAAGCGAACCATATTTTTATGGGGTTTACTATCCAGAATTTGAAGATAGTGGTGCAGACGTTCTTTGGGGTAACTGGCATTCTAATTTTGAAGCAAAAGAAGCTGGTAATGCTCATTGGTTAGAAAATGGAAAAGAGATGCAAGCAAAATTCGATGAAGTTGTTACTTGTAACTCACCAGACATATATGACAGCTGGATGCTGTTAAATAATACTGAAGAGTAGACTTTAAAAAATGCAGAGGCTTATGTCTCTGCAAATTAAAATAATTCGTTCAACATACATCTTGCAGATCCGCCGCCATACTTTTCAATGGTGGTAAGGTCTGCATGTATTATGTCTTTATAATATTTTGATAAAGCAGTCTTTTGATTTTCTGAAAGCGCATTGAAAGCTCTTGAGGACATAATAATGAAATATTCATTTGCATTATTTCTTGCTTCAAGACTATTTCCGCAAAAATCTAATATTTGTGATTTTTCTATTTCAAAAACATCATGAAATTGTGATACCTTTTCTTTTACTAGATCTCTGTATTCTGGAAGTATTACATCAAAACATATACCTATTACTTTTTGACCGACATACATAAATACATCAGTATGATATATAGATGATCCTTTGTGGCTTTCTGTTTCAAATAGAACAAGTTCATAGTCATTATCTTTGCACCATTTTTTTGTTAGCTCTGGATTAGTTCGAGAAGAGGATGCAGCATAAACAATTCTATTTACCCTATCAAAAACCATGCTACTTGTTGCCTCAAGGAACATTTCTTTTTCTTCGTACTCAGTGAGATCACCTTTTAACTGATAGTCTTTTAATAAAAAATTAATCATTTCAGGGGTTTTTTCTAACCTTCTATTTTCAGCATTCATGCTGAACAATTGAAATGTTTTGTCGTCAAAGGTAATAAACCAATTTGGAAAAATATGATCAGGGCATTTATCTGATCCAATCATACTCGTTACTTTAATTCCATGTTTTTCAATTTGATTTTTTAAATTATTGAACTCCTTTAAAGCATTGTCTTTGATAGCATTAATATCTTCATTTTCCTTATGTGATATTTGATAATGATTTGAGTCGGCTGTTTGCTTATTAGAGTAAAAAACTTTTGGTTCAATCATAAATAAATGACTAGATGATTGATAGCTCATGAAATTCCCCTGTATGTAATATTTTAATGCGAGTAGAATACACCTATGGTAAAAAATTTACAAAAAAGTTTGATTGAAAAAGAAACTTTGTATGGAGCGAATAATTATTCACCACTTCCCTTAGTTTTGAATAAGGGACAGGGTGTTTATTTATGGGATGTTGATGGAAATAAGTATTTAGATATGATGTCGGCATATTCTGCTGTTAGTCACGGTCACTCTCATCCTGAATTAATTAAT
>JALRGT010000045.1 GCA_023259675.1 Flavobacterium sp. | reverse complement strand
AGAAGAGGTTCTGGAACTACAGAAACTTTTACTATTCGTAAAATGTCTGGTGCAGTTGGTGTTGAGCGTATCTTCCCAGTGAACTTACCTGCTTTACAAAAAGTGGAAATCAACAAAAAAGGATCTGTTCGTAGAGCTAGAATTTTCTACTTCAGAAATCTTACAGGTAAAAAAGCAAAAATTAAAGATAAAAGAAGATAGTCAACTATCTCATTATCATAAAAGTCCCGACAATGTCGGGACTTTTTTTTGACCCATTGACAATAAACTTATGATTATTGGATTTTAAGTGTCAATATTGCAAAAAATAACATTTTACCACTAACTCGTTAGTAATCGCATAATTCGGTATATTTCTCGACAAAACCCGATTAGTTTTAGGACTGATTTTCATATATTTGCAGCGCTTAATTTTTAGGCAAAAAATTCATTTTACATCCTAGTAATAGGGATACGATTATAAAAACAAAAAAATGACACAAAAATCTAAAATTTTTTACACTTTAACAGATGAAGCGCCTTTGTTAGCGACTTATTCATTTTTACCAATTGTAAAAGCGTTTACCGCTACTTCTGACATTGAAATCGAAACAAAGGACATTTCATTGGCAGGAAGAATTTTGGCTAATTTCCCAGAATTTTTAACGGATGAACAAAAAGTAGGTGACGCATTGGCAGAACTAGGAAAGTTAGCCACATCACCAGACGCCAATATTATCAAATTACCAAATATCTCTGCTTCTGTTCCTCAATTAAAAGGAGCTATTGCAGAATTACAATCTCATGGTTATAAAATACCAAATTTCCCTGAAGAACCTAAAAACGACGAAGAAGCTGCTATAAAAGCGAAATATTCTAAAATTTTAGGATCGGCAGTTAACCCTGTTTTACGTGAAGGTAACTCTGACCGTAGAGCGCCAAGAGCGGTTAAAAACTACGCAAAAGTAAACCCACATTCTATGGGAGCTTGGTCGTCCGATTCAAAAACAAAAGTGGCTTCAATGGAAGACGGTGATTTTTACGGAAGTGAACAATCATTGACTGTTGCAGAACCAACTGATGTTAAAATTGAATTCGTTGCCAAAGATGGTTCAACTACTGTTTTAAAAGCAAGTACTCCGTTAAAAACGGGAGAAATCATTGACAGCTCTGTAATGCACTTAAATGCTTTGAAAAGTTTTGTAGCCAAAACTATTGAAGATGCCAAAAACAACAATGTATTGCTTTCTGTTCACTTGAAAGCAACCATGATGAAAGTGTCTGACCCAATCATTTTTGGTGCTATTGTAGAAGTATATTTCAAAGATGTTTTCGAAAAATATGCTGACTTATTTAAAGAACTTAATGTTGACACCAGAAATGGTTTAGGCGATGTTTATGCAAAAATTGCCGGACACCCTCAACAAGCGGAAATAGAAGCTGCCATCAATCAAGCCATTGAAAATGGTCCTGCTTTGGCAATGGTGAATTCAGAAAAAGGAATCACCAACCTTAATGTTTCTTCAGATGTAATCGTAGATGCTTCTATGCCTGCGATGATTCGTACTTCTGGAAAAATGTGGAACAAAGAAGGTAAATTACAAGATACTTTTGCCATTATTCCGGATCGTTGTTATGCTGGTGTATATTCGGCAACAATAGATTTCTGTAAAAAGAATGGTGCTTTTGACCCAACTACAATGGGAAGTGTTCCTAACGTTGGTTTGATGGCTCAAAAAGCGGAAGAATACGGTTCTCATGACAAAACATTCCAATTGAAAGCGGACGGTGTTGTTCGTGTGGTAGATACCAACGGAAATATTTTAATGGAACAAAACGTGGAAGCAAATGACATTTTCAGAATGTGTCAAGCTAAAGACGCTCCAATTCAGGACTGGGTAAAACTTGCCGTAAACAGAGCACGTTTATCAAATACTCCTGCTGTTTTTTGGCTAGATGAAAACAGAGCTCACGACAGACAAATCATTGAAAAAGTAAAAACATACTTAAAAGATTACGATACAACTGGATTAGACATTCGTATTTTAAATCCAATTGAGGCAACTAACTTTACTTTAGAAAGAACTAAAGCAGGATTGGACACCATATCAGTAACTGGAAACGTATTGCGTGACTACTTAACTGATTTATTCCCAATTTTAGAATTAGGAACTTCTGCAAAAATGTTATCTATCGTTCCTTTAATGAATGGTGGAGGATTGTTCGAAACTGGCGCTGGAGGTTCTGCTCCAAAACACGTTGAACAATTTACGGAAGAAGGTTATTTACGTTGGGATTCGCTTGGAGAGTTCTTGGCATTGGGTGCTTCTTTAGAACATTTAGGGCAAACGTTAAACAACGAGAAAGCGATAGTTTTATCAGAAACATTAGACCAAGCGAATGACAAATTCTTGAAAAACGATAAGTCTCCCGCTCGTAAAATTGGACAGATTGACAACCGTGGATCTCATTTTTATTTAGCAATGTACTGGGCTGAAGCTTTGGCTACTCAAACTAAAGATGCAGAGCTAAAAGCTATTTTTGAACCAATCGCAGCGGCATTTGAAGCCAATGAAGATAAGATTAATGCTGAGTTGTTAAGTGCACAAGGGAAACCTCAAGAAATTGGTGGTTATTACCAACCAAATCCAGAATTGACCAATAAAGCGATGAGACCTAGTGAAACATTCAATTCTATTTTATCAAAAATTGATGCTTCCATAAAAATGGCTTAATTCAATTTTTATATCATCATAGTAAAAAAGACAACCGTTTGGTTGTCTTTTTTTATTAACATCATTTTATTTTCATTTCAACGGAATTTACTTATCTTTTCCCCGTTATATTTTCATTAATTCACTTATATGTTTCTGAAAAAAATCATTATTCTCTATCTCTTATTATTTCTTCCGTTATTCTCTTTTTCACAGGCAAAATATACCCTAAGCGGATTAATTACAGATGCGAATACCAATGAAACTTTGATTGGTGTCAACATCGCAATTATTGAATTAAAAACAGGAATTACCACCAATGAATATGGTTTTTATTCTTTAACATTACCCAAAGGAAAATATACTTTACAAATTACTTCGATTGGATATCAAACGCTCCAAGTCAAAATCAATTTAGACCAAAACCAAAAAAATAATTTCAGTCTCCTAGAAAACGAAAATGAACTACAGGAAATTGTCGTTTATAATTCTGAGGATAAAACAAATATTCGAAAACCGGAAATGAGTACCAACCGGCTTTCCATATCTTCGATAAAAAAAATGCCGGTTGTGTTAGGCGAAGTTGATATTTTAAAATCCCTTTTATTGCTCCCCGGAGTTACCAATGCCGGTGAAGGCGCCTCCGGATTTAATGTAAGAGGTGGCGGTGCCGATCAGAATTTAATCCTATTGGACGAAGCTTCCATTTTTAATTCTTCACATGTATTTGGTTTTTTCTCCATTTTTAATCCCGATGCCATCAAAGATTTAAAATTGTATAAAGGTGGAATTCCTGCCCGTTTTGGTGGCAGAGCTTCTTCTGTTTTAGATGTTTACCAAAAAGACGGCAGCAGCAAATCGCTACACATGAATGGCGGTATTGGTTTAATATCGAGTAGGCTCTTGATAGAAGGGCCTTTGGTAAAAGACAAAGGTTCTTTTCTGATCGGTGGACGCAGTTCCTATGCCCATATATTTTTAAAACTTTCGGAGAAACAAAAAAACAACTCCATCTATTTCTATGATTTGAATACCAAACTGAATTACAAACTCAATCCAAACAACAACCTTTATTTATCGGGTTATTTCGGGAGAGACGTATTTTCATTAAACAAAAATTTCACCAACATTTATGGTAATTCGACATTAAATCTACGCTGGAACCATTTATTTTCTGATAAGTTATTTTCTAATTTATCACTCATCTACAGTGATTATTATTATGGCTTAGACCTTGATTTTGTGGGGTTCAATTGGAATTCTGGAATTAAAAACTACAACATCAAATATGATTTTAAAAACTATATTTCCAATACATTCAAATTGAATTATGGCGTCAGTGCTATTTATTATGATTTCAATCCTGGAACCATAAAACCTACCGACTCCAATTCGGGAATAAATTTTGACCAACTGGATAAAAAATTTGCTCTCGAACCTTCCTTGTATATGGATACCGAAAAGGAAATTACTGAAAAGTTGACCATCGCCTTTGGACTTCGTTATAGCTTATTTTATCGTTTGGGAGCTTCAACAGTAAATATTTATGACAACAACCAGCCTTTAACTTTCAATACCGATTTACAGATTTACGAAAAAGGCGTTCCCACAGGTTCCGAATACTATGGAAAAAATGAAGTCATTCAAAAGTACAGTAATCTAGAACCTCGTTTTTCGATGTCTTACCAACTCAATGACAACCAATCCATAAAAGGAAGCTACAACAGAATGTCGCAATATTTACAACTGATATCCAATACTTCCTCTCCTACTCCCTTAGACGTTTGGATGCCTAGCGACAACTTCATCAAACCACAACTTGCCGACCAAGTGGCTTTAGGATATTTTAAAAATCTCAACAGTGGTGACTATTCCCTTGAAGTCGAAACCTACTATAAAAAAGTAAAAAACAGATTGGATTATATAGATGGCGCCGACTTGATTGCCAACAAAGCGATTGAACAAGTCGTTCTGAACGGACAATTAAGAGCCTATGGACTCGAAGTACTTTTCAAGAAAAACACCGGACCATTTAACGGTTGGATATCCTACACCTTGTCTAAATCCGAACAGCAAACTCCAGGTAGAACTGCCGAAGAAATCGGAATAAATAATGGTAATTGGTACAATTCCGTTTATGATAAATTACATAATATTGCCATTACGAGTAATTATAATTTAAACCAAAAATGGTCTTTCGGAGCGAATTTTACTTACCAGACCGGTCAACCGGCCAACTATCCTAATGGGCAATACAATTATCTGGGAATAACGGTCCCGAGTTATGGACTTCGAAACCAAAACAGACTTCCCGCATACCATCATCTGGATATTTCGGCAACATTAACTCCAAGAAAAAACGAAAATCGAAACTGGAAAGGCGAATGGGTTTTCAGTATTTACAATCTTTACAATAGAAAAAATGCTGCTTCCATCAATTTCAGACAAAACACGGACACGGGATATAATGAAGCTATAAAAACATCTATTTTCGGAATGGTTCCTGCATTTAGTTATAATTTTAAATTTTAATCCAATGAAAAAAATTAAACTAATTATATCTATTTTATTTTCTCTTTTCTTAATGGGTTGTGAAGATGTTGTAGAGCTCGATTTAAACACAGCTCCTCCAAAATTAGTGGTGGAAGCATCCATATTCTGGTTTAAAAATGTATCAGGAAAAGACCAAAAAATAAAATTGACGACAACTACTAGTTATTATAATACTGAAATTCCAGTAGTTTCCGGAGCCACAATTTTTATTAAAAACAGTTCCAACACCCAATTCAATTTTACAGAATTACAGAATTCGGGTGAATATGTATGTAATAATTTTGTGCCAAAAACAAATGAGACCTATACGTTGACTATTACATACAAGAATGAAGTTTATACAGCTAGTGAAACTTTAAAATCTGTAGCGCCAATCACTAAAATAATCCAAAACAATAATGGTGGATTTACCGGTGACCAAATAGAAATCAAAAGCTATTTTAACGACCCCGTAGAGGAAACCAATTACTACTTGTACAAATACAACTATACCAAACAGGTCACCCAAAATTACTATGCCGATGAAGATACCTTTTTTCAAGGCAATGAATTTTTTAGCATTTCTCAAAGTGATGATTTAAAACCTGGCGATATAATTGAAGTTTCCCACTACGGAATTTCTAAATCCTATTATAATTATATAAATATATTAATCAATATTTCAGGCAGTGTTAGCGGAAGCCCATTTCAATCGCCTCCCGCAACAGTAAGGGGCAATATTATCAATACCACTAATCCTAATAATTATGCTTTAGGTTATTTTTCATTGAGTGAAGTCGATTCTCAAACTTATACGATTGAATAAAAGTCATTTTCTAGATTTTGACTATATTTATACCAGAATTCTTTTAATACCATAAATACCCGAAATGTCCTCACACCACATCGTCCGAGACGACCAAGAACCTGCTTTAATCATTGCCAATGGCGCCTGCTGCAATCCTGAATTATTAGGCCAGTTATTAGAATGGTCTCCTCTAGTCATCGTGTTAGATTCGGCTATGGAGCGCGTGATGGAACTTGACATAAAAGTTGACGTACTATTAGGCGATTTTGATCGTGGTTTTGACGCCAATTATTACAAAGAGAAACAATATCCCATTGAAATTGTACATACTCCAGATCAAAATAAAACCGACTTAGAAAAAGCGTTTGACTATCTCTACGAACGAAAAATCCCTGCTGTAAATGTCGTTTGGGCCACCGGAAAAAGATCCGACCATACCATAACTAATATAACCAATATCGTGCAGTACCGCGACAAATTGAAAATTGTCATTCTCGACGACCATTCCAAAGTGTTTTTATTGCCAAAAAAATTCGAAAAATGGTACACGGCCAACACACCGATTTCGTTAATTCCGATTGGACATGTCTCCGGCATTCATTCAGAGAATTTATTTTATCCGTTACAAAACGACAACTTGACCATAGGCTATCGCACCGGAAGCAGCAATTATGTAGTTGAGGATGGTATCGTAAAAATAGAACACGACGAAGGGGATTTATTATTAATGGAATGCAATGATTAATATTTGAACACTGATTAAAGAAATTTCTAAAATTATTCCAATTTCGCCAATCTGTGATGTTAAAAAAAGAACATAGATTAATGAAGTTCCTGAAATTATTCCAATTTCTCCAATTCGTGGTCTAAAAAAGATTTAAAACCATTTCATTCTCAAATAAATAACTAAACATCCAAAACAAAATTGGAATCCGTATCTTTGCACCGAAATTCAAAAAAGCGATGTCCAAGATAATTACGGAGAAGACCAACTTACACCCCAGAAACCTACACAAATCCAGATACGATTTTGACCTCTTGTGCAAAAACGATTCTAAATTAAAATCCTTTGTTGCTATCAACGAACACAATATTGAAACGATTGATTTTAGTAATCCTGAGGCCGTAAAAAGTTTAAACAATGCCTTACTCCTTACCTATTATGACATTCAAGGTTGGGATATTCCTAAAAATTATTTGTGCCCTCCTATTCCAGGTAGAGCCGATTATATCCATTACATCGCCGACTTATTGGCCGGAAACAATAACGGAATCATTCCAGAAGGTGACGAAGTACAAGGTCTTGATATTGGTGTGGGTGCCAATTGTATCTACCCTTTAATTGGTAATTCAGTGTATGGATGGAGTTTTGTGGGAACCGATATTGATGAAAAAGCCATCCGAAATTGTAGTGCCATCATCGAGAAAAACCCAAAATTGATTGACGACATCAGTTTGCAACAACAAACCGAATCTCGTTTTATCTTCAAAAATATCATGACTCCCGAAGATCGTTTTGCCTTTACCATCTGCAATCCGCCTTTTCACAACTCCAAAGAAGAAGCTACCAAAGGTTCCTTGCGTAAAGTCAATAATTTAAGTGATAAAAAAAATACCACACCTGTTTTAAACTTTGGCGGACAAAATGCCGAATTATGGTGTGACGGTGGCGAACTGGGTTTCATCACCCAAATGATTTACGAAAGTGCCAAATACCCGATGCAATGTTTGTGGTTTACGACGCTAGTGTCTAAACATTCCCATCTTTCGAGCCTGTACAAAACCCTAAACAAAGTCAATGTAGCCCAAGTAAAAACGATTGATATGGCACAAGGCCAAAAGAAAAGTCGCATTGTGGCTTGGACATTCCTCACCGAAACCCAACAAAAAAACTGGAAGTTCGAAATAGAACGCCCTATTTTTTAGCGCCTTTTCCAGCTATTCGCTATAGCCCTCGATGCGTTTGCTTTTTTACTAAGTCCCTACAGGAGCTTACTGCGGTCGCTCTGTATCGCCAGTAAAAATAGCAACCTCATTCTCGGGGCTGCCGCTACTATCTGGGGCAAAAAGCCGCTACACACTAGAAATATTGATTTTAACGATATTATTTTCCCGCTACCGCGAGCTTCTAGCTCGTGACCACAATCAAATTCATCCTCACATATGCAAGAGGTAGAAGCCAGCACAAGCAACAATAAATTTGAAACAGAACAAGCTGTTTTTTAATACTTGATTTATTTTCATACCTTAGAAAAAATAAATCAATACACAAACAAAATGAATACATCAAAAATTATTGGAATAGTATTACTAATTATAAGTTTAGGAATAGGTTATAATGGGATCAATAAAATCTCTGAAAACACTGTGCAGGTAAATCTATTGGGATTAAAAATCGATGCCTCAAATGAATCTCAAAAACAACAAGGCTATCTTTATTTAGGATTTGCAGCTATCCTTTTTGCTGGAGGAATTTATACTTTAAATAAATCTAAAAATTGAGTTTATATCACTATCAATAATTCTTAAATCTAAAAACAGCGTTCGCAATGCGGTATTGCATTTTTCTATTGCAAATTATAACTCCACTCGAACAAACGAATCCTTAAATCAATGGCTTTGATTAGTGCTTACGGCAGCATGATTTTAACGACTATTAAATTGCCAATAAACTTTGTAACTTTGTAAACTTAAACATTGCCACAAAAAAACAAATGAATTTCCAAGTCGTATCGGATTACCAACCTAAAGGAGACCAACCCCAAGCTATTGAAAAACTGACACAAGGCATCATTGATGGCGAAAAGTTTCAAACACTATTGGGGGTTACGGGTTCGGGGAAAACATTTACCGTGGCCAATGTGATTCAAGAAGTGCAACGACCAACATTGGTTTTGGCACACAACAAAACTTTGGCGGCACAACTGTATTCGGAGTTCAAACAATTTTTTCCCAATAATGCGGTTGAGTATTTTGTTTCCTACTACGACTATTACCAACCTGAAGCTTTTATGCCCGTAACCGGTGTTTTCATTGAGAAAGATTTATCTATCAATGAAGAGCTGGAAAAAATGCGTTTAAGCACGACCTCTTCCCTCCTTTCGGGACGAAGAGATATTCTGGTGGTTGCCTCGGTTTCTTGCTTGTATGGTATCGGAAATCCTGTGGAGTTTCAGAAAAATGTCATTGAAATAGAAAGAGACCAAGAAATCTCAAGAACCAAATTATTACACAGTCTGGTGCAAAGTTTATATTCGAGAACCGAAGCCGACTTTACACCCGGAAATTTCAGAATCAAAGGCGATACAATTGAAGTTTATCCTAGTTATGCTGATGATGCGTATCGAATTCATTTCTTTGGTGATGAAATCGAAGAAATAGAATCTTTTGATGTCAAAACGGCAATGGTTATCGAAAAATTCGAAAAACTCACGATTTATCCCGCCAATATGTTTGTGACTTCTCCTGATGTGCTGCAAGGCGCCATTTGGGAAATTCAACAAGATTTGGTCAAACAAGTCGATTATTTTAAAGAAATCGGGAAACATCTCGAAGCCAAACGTCTTGAAGAACGCACCAATTTCGATTTGGAAATGATTCGAGAATTGGGGTATTGTTCCGGTATTGAAAATTACTCCCGTTACCTTGATGGCAGATTGCCTGGAACCAGACCGTTCTGTTTATTGGATTATTTCCCAAAAGATTTTTTAATGGTCGTTGATGAAAGTCACGTGACTCTTTCGCAAGTTCATGCGATGTATGGTGGTGACCGCAGCCGAAAAGAAAATTTGGTAGAATACGGATTCCGATTGCCAGCTGCAATGGACAATCGACCGTTGAAATTTGATGAATTTGAAGCGATGCAAAATCAAGTGATTTATGTTTCGGCGACTCCTGCCGATTATGAATTGCAAAAATGTGACGGGGTTTATGTAGAACAAGTAATTCGTCCGACTGGATTACTAGACCCTATTATAGAAATTCGTCCCAGTCTGAATCAGATTGATGATTTAATCGAGGAAATTCAACAACGTTGCGAATTGGATGAGCGGGTTTTGGTAACGACACTTACCAAAAGAATGGCAGAGGAACTGGCCAAGTACTTGACAAAAGTTAGTATTCGTTGCCGTTATATTCATTCGGATGTAGATACTTTGGAACGAATCGAAATCATGCAAGATTTACGAAAAGGACTGTTTGATGTCTTGATTGGAGTCAACTTACTGCGTGAAGGACTCGATTTGCCTGAAGTTTCGTTAGTTGCAATTCTGGATGCCGATAAAGAAGGATTCTTACGCAGTCATCGTTCATTGACTCAAACCATTGGTCGGGCAGCTCGAAACCTAAATGGAAAAGCCATTATGTATGCAGATAAAATCACTGCCAGTATGCAAAAAACGATTGATGAAACGAACTACCGTAGAACCAAACAAATCAATTTTAATACAGCAAACAATATTGTCCCTCAAGCATTAAACAAAAAAATTGAAAGTGCATTCACCAAAAATCCTTTGGTCGAATACGAATTAGGACACTCTTTAACTTCAGCTGCAGAACCTGAAAACAACTACTTATCGAAATCTGAAATAGAAAAACTGATTCGTGAAAAACGTAAATCAATGGAAAAAGCCGCCAAAGAATTAGATTTCTTGCAAGCGGCTAAATTACGTGATGATATAAAGAAATTACAAACGCAATTAGATTAAATGCGTTCTTCATTAAAAATTTTGAATAATGCTTCCGGTGGTATAATGCTATCCGGATTTTTCTTCATTCTTTTCAGAACGCGTTTTGTAGCCTCTGTATTAAGCCCCATCCCGATGGCAATTTGTTGAATTCCTATCGCTTCATTCAAATCCAATAATTCTTCCCGGTACATAATTAAAGCCAGTCGATAAAATTGTTGAATACGCTGAAATTCATTCTTAATTGGCAGTTTTGGCAACTCTTGATTAAACAAATCAATAAAAACACCTCTTTCTAAATCTAACTTATTGGAAATTAAAAATAAAAAATCGTAATCCTTTTTACTTAGCTTTCCGTTAACTGCCGAAAAAGCAATCATCTCCTTAAGCAACTTTACTTTTTCTTCACCTGTATTCATCAAATTGGTATTTTTTTTTAGCTAAAATATCGATTTTATAATTAAATACCAAAATAATAATTATTCGATAATATTTTGCCTTTATAACGCTTTTTAGCCTTCAAATATGATTATCAAAAACACACCCTTAAAAACCTCATTTTTAAACAAATAAACAGAACACTAAATTAAAAAATGGATAGAATTTTTCTTTTACTACAATTTGAATCCATTATTAAAATCAGTTTTTTACCACATTAGATCTAAATTGATTTTCAAAAAAATCTATATTTTTTGAAAAGAATAGCCAACGGGAATAAGCAATTAAATTATACCTTTATCGAATCGCTATTTTAGCCATTCATTTGACTTCTAAAACAATTTTCATGGAACTCATCTTAAAATCTTACAACCTTAAATTAAAACATACTTTTACTATCTCACGGGAATCAATAGACGAACAACCTTCGTTAATCGTACTATTAAAAAGCGGAGAATTTTCAGGTTTTGGAGAAGCCACTTCCAATCCATATTATCAGATTACTATTCCAATGATGATTGCGGATTTAGAAAAAATTCGTCCGTTAATTGAGTCTACCAATGATGAAACTCCAGAAGTTTTTTGGAACAAAATGTATCCCTTTTTAAAAGAAGATATGTTCGCCCTTTGTGCGTTAGACATGGCTTACAATGATTTATACGCCCGAAAAAGAGGAAAAAAATTATACGAGTTATGGGGTTATTCGATTGAAAACATTCCATTGACCGATTACACCATTGGGATTGCATCGATAGACAAAATGGTTGAAAAAATGAAAGAGTTGCCTTGGCCCATTTATAAAATAAAACTGGGAACCCAAGACGACATCGCCATTGTTAAAGCACTTAGAGCACATACGGACGCTATTTTTAGAATTGATGCCAATTGCGGTTGGACAGTGGATGAAACCATTAAAAATGCGATTGAACTGAAAAAAATGGGCGTTGAATTTTTGGAACAACCGTTAAAAGCAGATGATTGGCAAGGTCATGCCGAAGTTTTTAAACATGCTGCTTTACCAATAATTGCCGATGAAAGCTGTATCATTGAGGAAGATGTTGCTAAATGTTTCCGCCATTTTCATGGTGTGAATGTAAAATTGGTAAAATGTGGCGGACTGACTCCTGGAAGACGCATGCTTCTGGAAGCACAAAAATTGGGACTCAAAACAATGGTGGGTTGCATGACTGAATCTAGTGTGGGTATTTCGGCAATTGCACATTTATTACCACTTTTGGATTATGTTGATATGGATGGCGCCCTTCTTTTGGCTGAAGATATTGCTACAGGAGTTACATTAGATTACGGAAAAGTGTTGTTCCCAAATGTAAACGGAACAGGCGTAACTTTAAAGTAATCGTAAATGAAAGTCAATCAGTTTCCAGATCGAATCATAACAGTGAACAACCAAAATTATTTGTATTTTGGTGGCACCTCCTATTTGGGTTTACCCACGCATCCCGATTTCCAAAATATAGTAATCAACAATATCAGGCAATGGGGAACGGCTTATGGAAGTTCTAGAAGCGCCAATATTCAACTCACGGCCTACGAAAATGGAGAACAATTCTTGGCTCGATTTATTAAGTCAGAAGCAGCCCTTACCGTCTCTTCCGGAATGTTAGCCGGAAAACTGGTTATTGAAGCATTGACCGCATCAAGGAATACCTTTTTTCATTTTCCGAATACACATCCGGCTCTGAAAGCTCCAAATAGTGAAGCTGTTTTTATCGAAAACCAATTAAATCCTCGTTTACTGGATTCGGTTACAGAGAAAATTACGATTCTTGCTGATGCAGTTCCTTCCTTCCAAATTTACCCAATTGATCTCACGGTTCTAAATTCGATTCCTTCCCACAAAGAAATCACCTTAGTAATTGATGAATCACATTCCTTAGGGATTTTGGGCACCAATGGTTGTGGTCTATATTCCACAATTGAATTTCCGAACATCAAAAGAAAAATTAAGGTGGCTTCATTGGGAAAAGCATTTGGATTGACTGGCGGCGTTATAGCCTCTGACTCCAATTTTATTGAAGAAATATATCAATTAGATACGTTTGTCTCCAGTGCCGGAATGAATGCTGCCTTTGTGCAAACTATGGCTGATGCAGAATCTATTTATATAAGCCAACACCAAAAATTGAAAGCCAACTTACAGTATATAAATACTATTTTAAAGACAAATAACAATTCAATATTCAATCCTGATTATCCTGTCATTTACCCAACCAAAAAGGATTTAATTAAACTTCTGGAATCCAATAATATTATTGTAACCAATTTTGAATATCCTACTGACTTCAAAATTTTAAACCGAATTGTCATCACTGCCAATCATGAAAAAAAGGATTTGGATAAGATCATAACCCTTTTAAACGAATATCAAATCTAGAATTAAAAAACAATTACTTTTTAAACGTACCTTTGTAAAAAATTAATACAATGACAAATAACGATATCTTCAAAAAACTACGCGTTGCATTGATGCTGCGAGATGACCAAATAGTTGAAATTTTGGAATTAGTGGATTTCAGAATTTCAAAATCGGAGTTAGGTGCTTTTTTCCGTGATGAAAAACATGAAAACTACATGGAATGTGGCGACCAAGTGTTGCGTAATTTCCTAAATGGATTAGTGATTCACTTGCGAGGAACAAAAGAAAATCCTAAAAATCCAAAAGATGTTTTAGCGAAACATAAAGCAGAAATCCCTGCTAAAGAAGGAAGCAAAGAAAGAGCTGAATTTAAACCAAAAGCAAAAGATGATCAGGGCGCCAGAGGAGATCAAAAACCGGGCAAGTCTGATTTCAAGAAAAAGCCGACTTTCAAATCAAAAGATAAAAAAGCGGCTCCAAAAATACAAGTAGTTGAAAAAGTACAATTCAAAAACGGTAAAAACAAAAAATCCTAAGTTAGCTTAGGATTTCCCATTTAAATAAATTTCTTCCGATTACATTTCAAATCTTACCAAGAAAACAAAATTTCTTCCAACTGATAAATCTTCAGAGGCAATTTTTTGATAATTCAAAGAATTTTTGATGTAGTAATTAAGGTCTTCATTATTGGTATTGGTACTCAAAACAACAATTTCGTGATTGTCATTTAGTGTAATTTTCACTTTCACCAAAACATCTTCATTTAAGCTTTGATTGCCGGATGACAAATTGAGCATTTTAGATAACTCTTTATAGATTCCATTAAAACTATCTTTTGGATTAGGTTCTTTTTCAGCAGCAAAAGCAGTGCTAATAAACAAAGTAACAATAACTGACAAAATTAATTTTTTCATGACTTTTTAGTTTTAGATTTCGAGTCAAAATTAGAACAGGAATCAACATAAAAAACACAAAAACAATAACTTAACCTATTGATAAAAACTACTATTTTATATTTTTTTGGAATATTTTAATGCTGTTATTTTAAAAATTGGAGAGCAATAAAAAACTACGATTAAAATTATATTAATCACATTAAAACAGTCAAAACAACAAAAAACAGTGCATTATAAGCTTATAATATTGAATTAACACTAAGCTTCATAATACTTTCCTTTTGTTAAAATAAAAAATCCTGTCTACCACGGCAAACAGGATTGAACTTTTATCTTTACTAAAAACACTTTCAAAAACACGCTACGAACTGCAACTTAACATCGAACAACCCACTTTATTTCTGGCCCAATCCGGTCTTTTAGCAAACCATTTTTGAAAATCCGGTTGCTCCTCATAAGGTTTTTTCAACATTTCGTAAAGTTCGTTCAACAAAGCATATTCTCCTTTATCAGCAGCATCAATAGACATTTGCGCCATATAATTTCGCAACACATATTTTGGATTTACTGTATTCATCTGTGCTTTTCTTTCAGAATCGGATACGGATTCCTGATTGATTCGAATAGTGTATTTCTCCATCCAATCATACCAATCTTTCAAAACTGACTCACTTAAATCTTCGTCTTTGTAAAAAGCATCTTTTATTTTTCCGAAAGCGGTTAATGCCTTATCTTCTTTGGTAACACCACTTAAATTTCTAAAGAAAATGGTCATATCGGTTTCTATCTTTTCCAATAGTTCGGTCAGACTTTCAGTTAAAACAGCATCCTCTTCTTTTTTGATTTGTAAACCCAGTTTATTTTGCATCATATTCAAATATTCTTTTTCATATTCGGCACCAAAGGCATGCAAAATAGCTTCTAACGGTTTCGCATCTTGAATCAAAGGATACAATGCATTCGCTAATTGATATAAATTCCATAATGCAATATTGGGCTGGTTTCCAAAACGGTATCTTCGGAACTGACTGTCTGTTGTGTTAGGTGTCCAATTGGAATCATAATTATCCAACCAACCATACGGACCGTAATCAATTGTGATACCGTGAATAGACATATTGTCGGTATTCATAACGCCATGAACAAAACCCACCCGTTGCCATTCCACAATCATCTGCAATGTAGTTTGAACTACTTCATGAAAAAAATCGAGATATTTACCGACACCCTCTCCTTCAATGTGAGAAAAATGATGTTTGATGGTATAATCAGCCAATAATTTGAGATTAACATGGTCTTTTCTGGAGGCAAACAATTCGAAGCTTCCAAAACGAATAAAAGAAGGCGCCACTCGGCAAACAATCGCTCCCTTTTCATAAGCTGGATTCCCATTATACATCACATCACGCAACACTTGATCTCCCGAAAGCATCAAGGAAAGCGAACGCGTGGTAGGCACGCCCAAATAATGCATGGATTCGGCACACAAATATTCTCGAATGGAGGAACGCAATACTGCAAAACCGTCCGCTGTACGGGAATATGGCGTTGGTCCAGCACCTTTTAATTGCAAGGTGTATAGTTTGTCGTTATGGAGAACTTCAGTAAGATTAATGGCTCGACCATCACCTAATTGACCTGCCCAATTACCAAATTGATGTCCGGCATAACTCATAGCATAGGGTTTGGTTCCCGGATAAACGGTACTCCCTGAAAAAGTATTCAAAAAATCAACCGAATTAATATCTTTCTCAGACAATCCTAATAAATTAGCCACTTCCACAGATGCATGAATTAGCGAAGGATTCGAAGGTTTTTTAGGTAAGACATAGGAATAACAAGCTTGTTCCACTTGTCTAGGAGTATTGATATCATTGGGATCGGCTGGCAACTCAGCAGTGAAATTATTTTGTATATGAAGTTTCATTTGTGACAGATTTTTAAATACCAGAAAGTTTAAACTCTAGCATATTACAAAGGTATTCGATACTTTACACAAAAATAAATTCTTATGATAACTTTATTTTATCACTACAACTTTTCTGCTTATGAGAATTCCTTTTTTTACAATAAATATAGCGCAAAAAAAATCCTGTTCGTCGTAACGAACAGGATTTTGAAATATATAAATTTTCTAATTTAAGAAAGTGCCGCTTGTACTTGGTCAGCAGCTTCTTGGAATTCAACAGCTGATAAAATTGGCATTCCTGAATTGTCAATTAAT
>JALRGT010000044.1 GCA_023259675.1 Flavobacterium sp. | reverse complement strand
AACTGCATTTACAGCATCCTCTTTGGTGATTCTTCCGTCTTTTCCAGTTCCTGTTACAGATGCTGGAGCGATATTTTTTTCGTCCAATATTTTTCTTGCTGCTGGAGATGGAGTTCCTGAAGCATAGGTTACTGCCGGTGCTGCCGCAACTGGTGCCGCAGCTACTGGAGCTGCTTTTGGAGCTTCGGCTACAGGGGCTGCTGCAGGTGCAGGTGCTGAACCGGATGGTTTCGCTGCGGCGGTATCAATAAGACAAACTACTGCCCCTACTGCTACTGCATCACCTTCTTCTGCTTTTAAAGTGATAATTCCACTTGCTTCTGCAGGCAATTCCAATGTTGCTTTATCAGAATCAACCTCAGCAATTGCTTGGTCTTTCTCTACATAATCTCCGTCTTTTACTAACCAAGTTGCAATTTCAACTTCTTTTATTGATTCCCCTGGTGAAGGAACTTTCATTTCTAAAATCATGTTCTAATATTTTAAATTATGAATTTTATTTTTATTGTAATATATGTTGTGTTCTTGTATTCTAGCCCTGATGGGAGCGACATCCTTTTTATTTTTTTCCTTTAAAAAAATAAAAAGATATAGCGGACAGCAGGAAAAAGCTTCTAATTATCTAAATAAATTTTTATCAAAAACCATTTGTATAGCATCAGCGTGACGGCGTTTTGCTCTGGTATAACTTCCTGAAGCCGGTGCTGAATAAGCTCTTAATGAAGCCAATCTCCATTTTACCAAATCGAAATTCATTAACATGAAACTGTAAGCTCCCATGTTTTTTGGTTCTTCCTGTGCCCAAACATAATCATCTGCATTTGGATATTGTGCAATAATCGCTTTTAATTGTTCCACTGGTAATGGGAACAATTGTTCGATTCTAACTACAGCTACATCTTTTCTTCCGTTAATTTCTCTTTCGGCAGTAATATCATAGTAGAATTTACCGGTACAGAAAACCAATGTTTTAACTTCTGCTTTATTTACAGTGTTATCATCTATTGTTTCTTGGAAACTTCCGCTAGTGAAATCTTCTATTGGAGATACACATCTTGGATCACGCAATAAACTCTTTGGTGTAAACACAACAAGTGGTTTACGGAAAGTAGTTTTCATTTGTCTTCTCAACAAGTGAAAGAAGTTTGCCGGTGTAGTACAATCGGCAACATACATATTGTGACGTGCACATAACTGTAAATAACGCTCCATTCTTGCGGAAGAGTGTTCTGCTCCTTGTCCTTCATATCCGTGTGGCAACAATAAAACTATTCCGTTTTGGTTGTTCCATTTATCTTCTCCACAGGAGATGTATTGGTCAATCATAATTTGGGCTCCATTACTGAAATCTCCAAATTGTGCTTCCCAAATAGTCAATGTATTTGGATTTGCCAATGCATAACCATAATCGAAACCTAACACACCGTATTCTGACAAAAAGGAATTAAAAATATGAAATTTTCCTTTTGCCCCTTCTAAGTTATTTATAAGTGTCACTTCTTCTTCAGAATCTTCTACCTTAACTACGGCATGACGGTGAGAGAAAGTTCCACGCTCCACATCCTGACCTGAGATACGAACACTATATCCTTCTTGTAACAACGAACCATAAGCCAAATGCTCACCCATACCCCAATCTAATTGATTGGTTTCGAAAAACATTGTTTTTCTGTCGTTTATTAATTTCTCTGTCTTTTTAATAAACTTTTTATCGGAAGGTAAATTACAAACGGCATTGGCAATTTGAGTTAACCCCTCTTTATGATAAGAAGTGTCAACATTTTCAAGCATTTTGGCATCGCTTACTTGTTCAAAACCTTTCCATTCATTTTTCATAAATGGAGTGATGATGGTTAAATCTTTTTTGCGTGAAGCTTCCAGATTTTTATCTAAATCCTCTTTATATTCCTTTTCAATAGCATTTACATAACCCGCATCGATAATCCCTTCTGAAAGTAATTTTTCAGCATAAATATCTCTCGGGTTTTTATGTTTCGCTATAATTTTATATAAAACCGGTTGGGTAAAACGAGGTTCATCCCCTTCGTTATGACCATATTTCCTATACCCTAATAAATCGATGAATACATCGCGACCAAATTGCATTCTGAAATCCAATGCAAATGACATGGCGTGTACCACTGCTTCTGCATTGTCTGCGTTAACGTGTAATACCGGGGAAAGCGTTACTTTGGCAACATCTGTAGAATACGTTGAAGAACGGGCATCTAAATAATTGGTAGTAAATCCTACTTGATTATTAATTACCACGTGAATTGTTCCTCCTGTTTTGTATCCATCTAATTGAGCCATTTGTATGATTTCATACAAAATTCCCTGTCCGGCAATTGCAGCATCCCCATGCACGGCAATTGGCAATACTTTTGAGAAATCATCCGGGAAATATTTATCTTGTTTTGCTCTGGTAATTCCTTCAATTACCGCACCCACTGTCTCTAAGTGAGATGGATTGGGAGCTAAATTGATGTTTATTTTTTTTCCTGTGCTAGTTACTTTATCTGCGGTAAGACCCAAATGGTATTTTACGTCACCATCAAAATATTCTTGATCGTAATCTTTACCGTCAAACTCTCCAAAAATATCTTGGGTAGATTTCCCGAAAATGTTAGCCAATACGTTCAAACGACCACGGTGAGCCATTCCCATTACAAATTGTTCCACCCCTTTTTCGGCAGCCTTCTCAATCAATGTACTCAAAGCAGGGATTACTGATTCCCCTCCTTCCAATGAAAATCGTTTTTGACCTACATATTTCGTATGCAAGAAATTTTCAAAAGAAACCGCTTCGTTTAATTTATTAAGTATCGCCTTTTTTTCATCTGTAGAAAAATTAGGTTGATTGTCATTTATACTTAACTTATCTTGAATCCATTGAACAATCTCCGGATTTCTGATGTACATATACTCAATTCCGATGTGCTGGCAGTATACATTTTTTAAGTGTCTTATGATATCACTAAGTGTACATGGAGGAATACCAATAACTTTAGAGGCATCAAAAACCGTATTTAAATCGGCATCTGAAAGTCCAAAATTGGCAAGATCCAAGTTTGGAGAAAAGACTCTTCTATCTCTTACCGGATTTGTTTTAGTAAACAAATGACCTCTTGAACGATAGCCATCAATTAATTTAAGCACCTGAAACTCTTTTTGCAGTTTTTCAGAAACTAAACTACAATCGGTATTGTTAGCCGCAAAATCAGCTAGCTGTTGAACAGGAGCTTGAACCTGATTTTCCTCATTGTAAGTAGTCATTCCAAAGTCAAAACCTTGAAAAAAGCTTCTCCAACTAGGCTCTACGCTATCTGGATTTTGTGTATATTGTTCATATAATTGAGCAAAAAATTCGGTATGTGCCGCGTTTAAAAATGAAAACCTATCCATAATATTAGTGAATGTACTTTTGTTAAAATAGTTCGGCAAAAATACAATAATCCATTATATATAAATCAATATTTTACGTACTTTTAGGCAAAAATTTGTTAAAAAAACATGCAAATCATGAAAGAAATTCATCTTTTAGGTAAACTAAGAAGTTTTTTAATTTTAACTGCACTACTTCATTCCTGTTTCAGCTATTCTCAGCAACATTTAAATTCATTTAAATCACCAGATGATTTTTGGCAAAAGGTACAATTTGGTGGTGGAATTGGTTTAAGTTTTGGAAGTGGATATTCTGACATCTCCTTGTCTCCCAGCGCAATTTACAACATTAATGAAACCTTGGCTATTGGACTAAGTTTACAAGGAGGCTATATTTCTTCGAAAAATTATTATAAATCTTATACGTATGGCGGCAGTATTTTGGGATTGATCAATCCAATTCCCGAAATCCAGCTTTCCGCCGAAATAGAGCAAATAAGGGTAAACACAAAATACAACTATAATTTTCAAAATGGCATTTCCGATAATTTTTGGAATACCGCTTTGTATCTTGGCGTTGGTTACAGAAGCAATAATGTTACTATTGGAGTTCGATATGATGTTTTACACGACGAAAACAAAAGTATTTACAGCGAAGCGTTCATGCCATTTGTAAGGGTATATTTTTAAAAGACTAACGGTATTTATTTCTAAACCAGACTTTTTGCCATTCTCTTTTTAGAATCAAAAAAGCGACTTGTTCGGCCAGAATCACTAAGTCAGAACCATCGAGTTTTTTTATTTCGTCTTCTGAAACATCAATGATATAAAGAAGATTCAAATATTCGGCAAATTTATATTGAATCAAGCGATAAATTTTTTCGTGCAATTGAATCTTTAATTCATTTGGAGAAACACTCATCGGAAAATCAATCCCTTCATTAGCCAAATTAAAATCTTTGTTAATTTGTTCAACTAACTTAATATATAATGATTCCTTTTCGGCCTCAGAAAACAATAAATCGGTATTTTGTGGAGCTATAAACATCTCGAAATCGGTTTTAAATGCTAATAAAAAAGTAAATTATCCCTAATTACTTATTGCCATTATTATTATACTTTTCTTCCCATTAAACTTTCTCCAAAAGACCTTAGAATTTCCTTCTTATCGGTTTGGATATTCATTTTTTTCAAAGTTTCAAAAGCCTTTAAAGTATAGCTTTCTATAGCCTCTTGGGTAGCTTTTGAAGCACCGGAACTATTAAATATTTCTTTTACCGAATTGATTTTATCTACATTATTTTCCAATTGCATGGAAAATAAATTATTCAAGTGTACAGTATTTTCTTTTTCTGAAAACTCAAGTGCTTTTAAATACAAATAAGTCTTTTTATTTTCGATAATGTCCCCTCCAACTTGTTTACCAAAGGTTTTGGGATCACCAAAAGCATCTAAATAATCGTCCTGCAATTGAAAAGCCAAGCCTAAATTGAGTCCAAATTCATAAATCAAATTAGCGTTTTCTTCTGAAGTTTCAGCAATAATTGCCCCCATTTTCATCGCTGCGGCGACCAAAACAGCCGTTTTATATTCAATCATTTTCAGATATTCAGGAATCGTAACATCGGTACGCGTTTCAAAATCTACATCCCATTGTTGCCCTTCACAAACCTCCAACGCCGTTTTACTGAATATTTTGGCTAAATTCCTAAAAATTAACGGTTCGTATTGCTCAAAATATTGATACGCCAGAATCAACATGGCATCACCCGATAAAATTCCGGTATTAATATTCCACTTTTCATGAACTGTTTCTTTGCCTCTTCGCAATGGAGCATCATCCATTATATCATCATGAACCAAAGAAAAATTATGAAAAACCTCCACAGCCATTGCAGCGGGAAGCGCTTTCGAATAATGAGCATCAAAAACCTCTGCAGCCATTAAAGTCAAAACCGGACGCATTCGTTTACCTCCTAATCCGATGATATAATCTATGGGCTCGTAAAGATTTTTAGGTTCTTTATTAATTTTTTGATTTTCTAAATAGCTAATAAAAAAATCTTGATACTGATTAATGGCATGCATAAAAGTAATTTTCGGCTAAAATAAGTCTTTCACAATAGATAACAAACCACGTATCTTAACGAAATGTTAAATAAAAGTAAAAACAACGGAAACTATTTTGGTATTTAAAGTTTCCTGTCTACATTTGCTCCGAAATTACTTACCCATAGTTTCGATATTTTTATTCTGAACAGTAAACATAAACCGCATTCATCATGACCAAGAAATGGAATATCAATTCGAATCAATCAGATGTTTTAATTAAAACCAAACATTCTATAGTTGCCTATCTACCCGGAGAAAAAAATAACTTTAACGGCTACATAAACCTTAAAAATAACGAAATAGAAGATGCGAAATTATCCTTCTCATTAGACGTTAACAACCGGGATTCCAAACTGGAACAAATTGACACCCATTTACAATTAAATGATTTTTTTGACATCAATGAGTTTCCGATTATCAGTTTTAAATCTACTTCATTTCAAAAAGTGAACAACCATATTAATTTCATAAAGGGCTACCTCACTATTAAAAATATAACCAAAATAATTGAGTTGGATGCTGAATTGATTGATTCTGACAACAAAGACAAAGCGGCTTTTGAGATAACAGGGCAAATCAACCGAAAAGATTTTGGGTTGACCTCAAATTCCTTCACTCAAAATGGAGGACTCTCTATCGGACAAGAAATTAAACTTATTGCCAATTTGGAATTTTCAGCCTAAATGCAATAAATCAATAATTAGAATTTAAAGACAAAATGAAAGAAAAAATAATAAAAAAAGCGAGTGAACTGTTTTTAAAGTTAGGATTCAAAAGCATTACCATGGATGATATTGCCTGTGAAATGTGTATCTCAAAAAAAACAATCTACAAATATTTTTGCAATAAAGAAATCCTAATTGAAGAAAGCACTGCTTTGATTCACAAAGAAGTACACGAAATCATTGATAATATTATTGCTAAAAGTTACAATGCCATACAAGAAAATTTTGAAATCAGAAAAATGTTTAAAGAAATGTTTCAAGCTTCAGACGCATCACCAATATTTCAATTAAAAAAATACTATCCTGAAATATACGAAAGAATAATGACCAATGAAATTGAAAAATGCAACTACTGTTTCAGACAGAATATAGAAAAAGGAATTCAGCAGGACTTGTACCGAAAAGATCTCAACATAGAAACCTACGTCAACTTTTATTATATTTTAATTTTCAGCATTAATGAAAATACCGGTTCTGAAAAAGAAGCAAAAAGATTAGAATTAGAAGCACTGGAATATCATACCAGAGCTATGGCAACACCAAAAGGAATACAAGAACTTGAAAAACAATTACACCACTTTAATACCTAAATAATTATACATGAAAAGATTTATTTTAATCCCTTTCTTCGCTTTTGCTTTTATTGCGAATGCACAAGAATCGAAACAAAGCTATTCGTATAGTCTCGACCAGGCAATTCTTCATGCTTTAGAACACAACTATTCAGTTATAAATTCTGGACGCGATATTGAAGCGGCAAAGCAAAAAAAGTGGGAAACTACTGCGGCAGGTTTGCCTCAAATTAATGGAACTGTCGATTACCAAAATAATTTTACGTTCCAGCAACAAGCGGCTTCTGGCGGGGGTCCTTTTGGAGGTGAGGAAGGCTCAATTTCGACTTTCGCTTTTGGGACAAAACACAATATGAATGCTGTAGCAACTTTAAGTCAATTGTTGTTTGATGGTACTTATATAGTTGCTTTACAGGCATCCAAAACCTATTTGAAGTATTATGAAAATGCTAAAAGAAAAACCGATGTAGAGGTCAAAGAGATGGTGATTAATGCCTATGGTAACGTTTTGTTAGCTCAAGAGAGCATTGCTATCCTCAAAAAAAACCAGTCAACTTTAGAAAAAACAGTTGCTGATACTAAAGAAACTTTTAAAAATGGATTGATTGAAGAAGAAAATGTAGAACAATTACAAATCACTTTAGCATCCATTAATAGTAATTTAAGTAACACCACTCGTTTACTTGATATTACGTATAAAATGTTGAAAATTACGCTAGGTATGGATATTAATGATGAATTAATAATTACCGATAAACTAGAAAATTTGACACAAAAGAATCTAGCAGTGGCTCTAACGCTTAATCAGTTTAATGTAAATGATAATGTTGATTACCAAATCGCAACCAATTTTCAAAAACAAAGAGAATTAGAATATAAGTTAGAAAGAAGTAAAGCACTGCCTACTTTGGCTGCCAATGTTAATTTTGGCTACAATTCCTTTGCTAATGAATTTACCTTTTTCTCTTCCAATCAAAAATGGTTGAATTACTCTAATTTGGGAGTTAGATTGAGCGTTCCTATCTTCAGTAGTTTTGGTTATCAGGCTAAAACACAACAAGCTAAAATAGCATTGGAACAAGCCAAAACACAATTAAATGAAGCAGACCAAAAATTAAAATTACAATATGCTACGGCAAAAAGTGAATTTGATTTTAGTGTTGAAGAATTTGCGACTGCCAAAAGTAATTTAGCACTGGCCGAAAGAATTGAGAAAAAACAACAAATTAAATTTAAAGAAGGGTTGTCTTCTAGTTTTGATTTTAGTGAAGCGCAACGACAATTATATTCTACTCAACAAAGTTACCTTCAGTCAATGATTAATATCATCAACAAAAAAGCAACCTTAGAAAAACTTAACAACAAATAATAATCAGCAATAAAACAAATATACCAATGAAAAAAACTATTTTATTAACCGTATTTTCAATCGTTATGCTCTCTTGTGGAGGCGATAAAAAAAATTCCACTGAGACTATTATTGCGTCTGGGAATCTAGAACAATTGCGATTAAAACGTTCTGAGATTGTAAAATCAGCCGATGAGTTATCAAAAGAATTGAAAAAAATTGATGATGCAATTGGTCTACTTGATGTGAATCACAAACAAACTTTAATTACAACCACCACTGCAAAAGATACTGTTTTTAAACACTATCTGGAATTGCAAGCACAAGTAGAAACCAAAGAGAATATAATTGTAAATGCACAATTGGGCGGAATTTTGGAAAATCTTTCTGTAAAAGAAGGACAAAGAGTAGCTAAAGGTCAGGTTCTTGGAAGTGTTGATGAAGGTGGATTAAACCAACAATTGGCGCAACTTCAAGTTCAAGCAAATCTTGCCAAAACTACTTTTGAAAGACAAAAGAATCTTTGGGATCAAAAAATAGGTTCTGAAATTCAGTTTTTGCAAGCTAAATCAAACTATGAAGCACAAAATAAATCAATACAGCAACTTAAAAAACAAATTGCAAAAACACTTATTATTGCTCCTTTTTCTGGAGTTATTGACGAAATAATTTCTGAAAAGGGAAGCGTTTTAGCACCAGGAAGTCCTGTTTTAAGAATCATCAATTTGGGAAATATGTATCTTGAAGCTGATGTACCTGAGAAGTACTTGAGTTCGATCAAACCTGGTACAGAGGTAGTTGTTGAGTTTCCAATGTTGAATGAAACCATCGAAACAAAGGTTTCATTAGTCAATAACAACATCAATCCAGCGAACCGTTCATTCAAAGTTCAAGTTCAAATACCTAATAAATCAGGATTGATTAAGCCCAATTTATCATCAAAATTAAATATCAACGATTATTCCAATACCAATGTTATTACTGTGCCTTTGAGTATCATCTCAGAAAATGCCGAAGGAGAACAATATCTTTATATAGCTGAAAAAACAGGAGAAAACAATCAAACTAAGGCTAAAAAAGTAATTGTTAAAACAGGTAAGTCACAAGGAGATTTAGTCGAAATACTTGAAGGTATTAGTGATGGAGATTTGATTATAAAAGAAGGAGCCAGAAGCGTAAAAGACGGACAGGTAGTGTCTATAATAAAATAAGATAAAAGATGAGTACTCCACCAATCAAGCATAAAGAATTTAAGTTTTCTTCTATGGCAATTAACAATAAAATGACGATTTATGTCATCATGGCGTTGTTCTTTGTGTTAGGTATATCGGCTTATTACGCCATGCCAAGAGAAGATTTTCCCGAGATTAAAGAAACGAAAATTTATATAAGCACTGTTTATCCAGGAAATACCGCAGAAGATATTGAGCGTTTGATTATCGACCCTTTAGAGGAAGATATTAAGAACGTGAGTAATGTGATTAAAGTAGTATCAACTTCACAAGAAGATTATGGTATTATCACTGTAGAGTTTGATGAAAAAATTTCAGTCGAAGATGCCAAACAAAAAGTAAAGGACAAAGTTGATGCTAAAAAATCAAACGAAGATTGGCCTACTTTTAATGGTGTAAAAGTCGAGCCTAATGTATTTGATTTGAATTTGTCTGAAGAAATTCCAATTCTGAATATTAATCTTTCCGGAGATTATCCAGTAGAAAAACTAAAGGAGTTTGGTGAATATCTGAAAGATGAAATTGAAGGACTAAGTGAAATCAAACAAGTAGATATTCGCGGTGCTCAAGAAAAAGAAATCGAAATTGCAGTTGATGTTTTCAAAATGTCAGCTTCAAAAGTGAGTTTTGATGATGTGATTAATGCCGTTCGTAATGGAAATGTAACCATGTCGGCAGGAAATATTATTTCAAGCGGACAAAGAAGAACGATTACTATCAAAGGTGAAATTGAAAAACCTACTGATTTGGGAAACTTTGTTGTTAAAAATGAGCTTGGACCTATTTATCTTAAAGATATAGCTGAAGTTAGTTTTAAAAATGAAGACAAGACCACTTATGCTAGAGAATTTGGTAAAAGTGTTGTGATGCTTGATGTGAAAAAACGAGCTGGAAAAAACATGATTGAAGCATCGGAAAAGATTAAAACAATTCTAGCCGATACTAAAGAAAATTATTTTCCTAAAGATTTAAATATCAGTTTATCGAACGACTCTTCTTCGAAAACATTAAATCAAGTAGATGATTTAGTAAATAATATCATTTTTGGTATCATACTGGTTGTTGGCGTTTTAATGTTTTTCTTAGGTTTTCGAAATGCACTTTTTGTGGGATTTGCAATTCCTATGTCAATGTTTTTGTCGTTCATGATTTTAAATGCCTTAGGCTATACGATGAATACGATGATTTTATTTGGACTCATCATGGGGCTCGGAATGCTTGTTGATAACGGAATTGTTGTTGTTGAAAACGTCTACCGATTAATGGAAGACGAAGGAATGAATCGTTTTGAAGCAGCTAAAGTGGGTATTGGTGAAATCGCTATGCCTATTATCATCTCTACTGCGACAACTGTTGCCGCTTTCGTTCCTCTTGGTTTGTGGCCGGGTGTGATGGGACAATTTATGATTTATTTTCCTATAACACTTTCTGTCGTTTTGGGTTCTTCATTGTTTGTTGCTATCTTTTTTAACTCAGTTTTGGTTTCTCAATTCATGGACATAAAGGATAAAGTATTGACCAAGAAACAATTGATTCGTTTGAGTATCATCCTTGGTGGTATTGGAACTTTAATTCTTCTTTTTGGAGGCGCTGTTCGAGGTTTAGGTTCTTTGATGATTTTTACTGCTGCCATGTTTTGGTTGTATAAATATGTTATTAAAGATTTTACCCTAAAGTTCCAAACGATTACGTTGACTAAATTAGAAAATGGATATGAAAGTTGGTTGAAATTCTTTTTGTCTGGAAGAAAACCATATCTCGTTGTTGGAGTAATGTTCTTTATGTTTTTTGCTGTTCTAATTACTTATTTTGGCTGGAGTGTTGGAAGCGGAAGAACAAAAGTGGAGTTTTTCCCAGATAATAAACCCAACCAAATTATAGTGTATATTGAATATCCACAGGGAACGGATATTGAAAAAACAAATGCTTTAACCAAAAATATTGAAAAGCGAGTATATGCTGTTTTGGATTCCAAAGATTATATTGATGAAGCCGATAAATCAAATTATTTGGTAGAATCAGCTGTTTCTCAAGTAGGTGAAGGAGCAGGAAACCCACAAACGGATGGCGGTTCTACAGCTGAAATGCCACATAAAGCCAAAATTACGGTTTCAATGCGTGAGTACAAATACCGTAATGGAAGAGATTCGGAACAAATGCGTCTTAAAGTACAAGAAGCATTGAAAGACATTTATCCCGGTGTTTCTATTTCTGTCGAAAAAGATGCAGCAGGCCCACCGGCAGGTTATCCTATCAATATCGAAATAAAAGGAAAAGATTATACCGAGCTGATTGTTACTGCCGAAAAAATGAAAGACTTTTTGAATGGACGTAATATCCCAGGAATTGACGAATTGAAAGTAGATGTCAACAAAGAAAAACCAGCAATGAAAGTAATCGTTGACAGAGAGAAAGCGGGTGAAATGGGTATTTCAGCCGGACAAGTTGGAAATCAACTGAGACGATCTGTATTTGGCGAAAAAGCAGGTGTATATAAATTAGATGGTGAAGATTATGATATCAATGTGAGATTCAATGATGAGAATCGTTACAATCAAAGTACACTTTTCAATCAAAACATCACTTTTAGAGATATGGCTTCGGGACAGTTAAAAGAAATTCCCCTTTCAACAGTAGCTTCTCAAAAAAACAGTTCTTCTTTTAGTGCTATTAAACATCGAGATTTGAATCGTGTTGTAGTTTTGTACTCGGCACTTTCTCCTGGCTTTACTGACGCTGGAGCTGTAGTAAGTCAAATTCAAGCTGAAATGGCCGATTTTGATGCGCCAAAAACAGTACAATTTGATTTTACAGGACAGATTGAAGAGCAAAATAAACAGATGGCTTTTTTAATGGGTGCTTTAATTACAGGACTTGGACTTATCATGTTGATTTTAGTTTTTCAATTCAACTCTATTTCTAAACCTGCTATTATTATGGTGGCTGTATTTTTGAGTTTTATTGGCGTATTCTTGGGATTGATGGTAACGGGATGGCCATTTGTAATTATGATGACCATGATGGGAATTATTTCGCTCGCAGGTATTGTAGTTAATAATGGCGTAGTACTTCTCGATTATACAGAATTATTATTAAGCCGTAAAAAAGAAGAATTAAATTTACCTCAAAGTACAATTTTAGATAAAGAATATATTTTTGAAGCCATAGTTATAGGAGGGAAAGCAAGGTTAAGACCAGTATTGTTAACAGCAATCACAACTGTTCTTGGATTGATTCCACTGGCTATTGGTTTTAATATTGATTTCTTTTCATTGTTTAGTACTTTAGATCCAAAAATTTATATTGGAGGAGATAATGTTATTTTCTGGGGACCATTGGCATGGACCGTAATCTTCGGACTGGTTTTTGCAACTTTTCTAACACTGATAGTTGTTCCTATATTATATTATTTAGTAGAACGATTTAAATTGTGGAAAATAAAAAAAACAGAATAACCAAATTCAATCGTTTTTAAAACAAAACAAAAAACCATTCGCAGCAGCGAATGGTTTTTTGTTTTTATAAGATGTCCCGTCCTGAAATAAAGACAAAAAAAAGACCTTCATAAAACTATGAAGGCCTTTTAATAATTAACAACTTGTTTTTAATATGCATTTACTAAAGCATCTTGTTTCCAGTTTTTCACAGAAACAATTCGGTTATCTGAATAATCCACTTCACTTAAAACGGAATCTTTCCAGAAAAACCACTTTCCTACTTTTTGTCCTTTATTATATTCAGCAATAGCAATTTTATTTCCGTTGGCATCATAAGAAACCCACTCCCCTTGTAATTTTCCATCTTTATAAAAACCTTCTTGTTTAATCTGTCCATTATCATGAAGATAGGTAACCTTAACTAAGTTACCGACAGCTTCCAACTTTGGTTTATTATCATTTGCGAAAATCATTCCTGAAAATAAAACCGCTGCAATCAATATATATTTTTTCATAATCTAAAGTTTTTGATAGTTCGTTTAACAAATATAAAAACATATTTACATTTAAGAAACGTTTTGATAACAATTTAGTAACATTAGACAAAAGCTTAACATTGGAAATAAAAAATATTTATGAAAAAAGACTTTATCACACACATAAGCACTTGTTTTTAAATACATTATAAACAACATCAATCTTCATTTACAATGACCTCTTTTTCCAATTTTTAACTGATGCCACTCTATTATTAGAATAGTCCACTTCATTTAAAACAATATCATTCCAAAAGAACCACTTCCCTACTTTTTCTCCCTTGTCATATTTTGCGATGGCAGTTTTATTTCCATTTAAATCAAAGGAAACCCATTCTCCTTGTAATTTTCCGTCTTTATAAAATCCAACTTGTTGAATTTGACCACTTTCATAATAATACGTTGCTTTGACTTTATTGCCTACAGCTTCTAATTTTGGTTTTACATTTTGTGCAAAAGTCATCCCTGAAATTAACACGGCTACTAATACTATATATTTTTTCATGATGTGATATATTAAATTGGTTCTATATCAAAATTAGGGATTTATTTACATTAAAGAAACAATTTGGTAACAATTTGGTAACACAGTACGAAAACTTAACATTGGAAATATAAATTGTAATCTAGAGGAGTATTAAAAATTTGAATTTCTCAATTCATTGTTCATAATTAGTCCTAAATTTGCACGCCAGTCAAAAAGACAAAAAGCAGAATTAAAAAAAATTGGATTATGTATAGAAGTCATAATTGTGGTGAATTGAACGCCTCAAATATCAATACCGAAGTTACTCTCGCAGGTTGGGTACAAAAATCAAGAGACAAAGGATTCATGAATTGGGTAGATTTACGCGATCGATATGGTATTACACAATTAATATTTGACGAAAGTCGTACAGAAAAATCCGTTTTTGAATTGGCAAAAACACTTGGAAGAGAATTTGTTATCCAAGTAAAAGGAACAGTAATTGAACGTGAAGCTAAAAACAAAAACATCCCAACGGGTGAAATCGAAATTTTGGTTAGCGAACTTAACATATTGAATGCAGCACTCACTCCTCCTTTCACAATTGAAGATGAAACCGATGGTGGTGAAGACATCCGAATGAAATATCGTTATTTGGATATTCGAAGAAATCCGGTAAAAAACAGTCTGCTTTTTCGTCACAAAGTAGCCATGGAAGTGCGTAAATACCTTTCTGATTTGGATTTCTGCGAAGTGGAAACTCCTTATTTAATCAAATCAACTCCAGAAGGAGCCAGAGATTTTGTGGTGCCTTCTCGAATGAATGCAGGACAATTTTATGCGTTGCCACAATCGCCACAAACTTTCAAGCAATTATTGATGGTGGGCGGAATGGATAAATATTTCCAGATTGTAAAATGCTTTCGTGACGAAGATTTGCGTGCCGACAGACAGCCGGAATTTACCCAAATCGATTGTGAAATGGCATTTGTGGAACAAGAAGATATTTTGAATGTCTTTGAAGGTTTAACCAGACACTTATTGAAAGAAATAAAAGGTATTGAAGTAGATAAATTCCCTCGAATGACCTATGAGCATGCGATGAGAACCTACGGTAACGACAAACCGGATATTCGTTTCGGAATGGAGTTTGGAGAACTGAATGAAGTGGCAAAAAGCAAAGAATTTTCTGTTTTCAACGCTGCAGAATTAGTGGTAGGAATTGCAGTTCCGGGAGCGGGAAGCTATACTCGGAAAGAAATAGACGCTTTGATTGACTGGGTAAAACGTCCTCAAGTGGGTGCCAGCGGAATGGTTTATGTAAAATGCAACGAAGATGGAACGTATAAATCATCGGTAGACAAATTTTACGACCAAGGGGACTTATACAATTGGGCTAAAACAACTGGAGCACAAGCAGGTGACATGATTTTCGTACTTTCTGGTCCAGCCGATAAAACCAGAGCACAGTTAAGTGCCTTAAGAATGGAATTAGCCACTCGTTTGGGACTAAGAAACCCTGCAGAATTTGCCCCTCTTTGGGTAATTGACTTCCCATTATTGGAATTTGATGAAGAAAGTGGACGTTACCATGCCATGCACCATCCATTTACTTCTCCAAAACCAGAAGATATGGGCCTATTGGAAACTACTCCAGGAAAAGTGCGTGCCAATGCCTATGATATGGTATTGAATGGAAATGAAATTGGAGGGGGTTCTATTCGTATCCATGATAAAGCAACGCAACAGTTGATGTTTAAATATTTAGGATTTACAGAAGAGGAAGCCAAAGCGCAGTTTGGATTCCTAATGGATGCCTTTCAATTCGGTGCGCCACCACATGGTGGATTAGCATTTGGACTTGACCGATTGGTGGCTATACTTGGCGGACAAGAAACCATACGCGATTTTATAGCATTCCCTAAAAACAATTCCGGAAGAGATGTAATGATTGATGCTCCCTCTGCAATTGATGAATCTCAATTAAACGAATTGCATATTAAATTAAATGCAATATAAATAGTGAAAACACTGAATATCAATATTTTTACAAAATAAAAAGAGAAGAATGACTTTCGTATTATTTTAAATATTACATTTGTCTTATTATAAATTATTATTACTATTACAATGCGTACAGGTACAGTTAAATTTTTCAATGAATCAAAAGGTTACGGATTCATTACAGACGAAGAAACAGGAAAAGACATTTTTGTTCATGCTTCAGGAATCAGCGCGGAAGAATTACGCGAAGGTGACAGAGTGAGCTACGAAGAAGAAGAAGGAAGAAAAGGTAAAGTTGCTGCTAAAGTTGCAGTAATCTAAACAAAATAGTTTTTTGTTACGAATGCTGAAAACGTCCCGATGACTTCGGGACGTTTTTTTTTGGCACAAATCTTAAAATTTTTAGTTTTTTTTAAGAAAACTCGAATTTACTTATTTATAATCATTAAAAACTACAAAAAAAACCCTTAAAATCAGCGTGTAATTTTGGTTTTAAGTTTGTGTTTTATAACATTGAAGCATATCTTTGTGACTTATTTTAGCGCAAATTTTATTATTATGCAATCAGAACAATTTAACTACTTACCAATTCTTATGCAAGCCTTACTTGCTATTGGTTTTGTAGTAGCTACCATCCTAATTTCAGGCAAACTTGGCCCAAGAAGAAAATCGGCTTCTAAAGATAAAAACTTTGAGTGTGGAATTGAATCAGTAGGTAATGCTCGTATTCCATTCTCTGTAAAATACTTTCTCGTTGCCATTTTATTCGTTTTGTTTGATGTTGAAGTAATTTTCCTTTATCCATGGGCAATCAATTTTAAAGAATTAGGCTTGGAGGGAATGTTAAAGATGATTGTATTTATGGCTTTGCTTTTAGTAGGATTTTTCTACATTATTAAAAAGAAAGCTCTGGAATGGGAATAAAGACTTCAAATTTCAGATTTTAAATTTTAGATTGATTTTGGTTTAGAGTTTTTGATTTGAAAATTGGCTTTCTCAAAAAATATAATATCGATTTTTTAAAATATTGATTTCTGATTTTAAATCTAAAATCAGAAATCTAAAATCTAAAATAAAATGAGTACTTCAAAAGTAAATATGGTTGCCCCTCCGGAAGGTGTTGTTGGTGAAGGTTTTTTTGCCACAAAACTTAATGACGTTGTAGGATTAGCACGTGCCAATTCGCTTTGGCCATTACCTTTTGCAACTTCATGTTGCGGTATTGAATTTATGGCCACTATGGCCTCTCATTACGACTTAGCGCGTTTCGGTTCAGAACGTGTAAGTTTCTCACCTCGTCAGGCAGATATGCTGATGGTAATGGGAACTATTTCTAAAAAAATGGCTCCTATCTTACGTCAGGTTTACGAACAAATGTCTGAACCAAGATGGGTAATTGCTGTAGGAGCTTGTGCTTCTTCAGGAGGAATATTCGATACTTATTCTGTGCTTCAAGGAATTGACAAGGTTATCCCTGTGGATGTATATGTTCCGGGTTGTCCACCAAGACCAGAACAAATTGTTGATGGTGTAATGAAATTACAAGAACTTGTAAAATCAGAATCAGTAAGAAGAAGAAGT
>JALRGT010000043.1 GCA_023259675.1 Flavobacterium sp. | reverse complement strand
GCTACAGAAGCTCCTGCTGCAGAAACTGATACTACTACTGAAGCTGCTGAATAATTATGAAGGTAATCATTCAATAAAATTAAGGATAAACTATTTTTTTAGTTTATCCTTTTTTTTTGATTTTTTATTACATAAAACATAGGAGTGAAATATATATAATGCTGTTTTAAAATAATTTTTAAAATTGTTGCTTTCACTGCTTTAATGAATTAAATTTGCACCATATTTAACAACAAATGAAATACACAACACGAAAAAGCGCCATCCTATTGCTAAGTGATGGAACTATATTCCACGGAAAATCTATCGGAATCAGCGGAACCACTTTTGGTGAAGTTTGTTTTAATACTGGAATGACCGGTTATCAAGAAATTTTTACTGATCCATCTTATTATGGACAGATCATGGTGGCAACTAACACGCATATTGGGAATTATGGTGTTAGCGACGAGGAAGTAGAATCAAACGGTATTAAAATTGCTGGTTTGGTTTGTAAAAATTTCAGTTTCAACTATTCTAGAGAGGGGGCTTCGGGAAGTTTAGAAGATTATTTTAAAAAACATAATTTAATCTGTATCTCTGATGTTGATACTCGTGCTTTGGTAAGTTATATTAGAGAAAATGGAGCAATGAATTCTGTTATTTGTACAGATGGAACTCCAATCGAAGAATTAAAAGCTGCTTTGGCTAATGTTCCAGATATGAAAGGTTTGGAATTAGCTTCTAAAGTTTCTACAAAAGAGCCATATTTTTATGGTGATGAAAATGCAACTCATAAAATCTCTGCCTTAGATTTAGGTATTAAAACGAATATTCTTCGTAACCTTGCTAAGAGAGATTGCTATATTAAGGTTTTTCCTTATGATTCAACTTATGCTGATTTAGCATCATTTAATCCAGATGGTTTTTTCTTGTCAAATGGACCTGGTGATCCAGAACCATTAGAAGGAGCTATTCAGGTGGCAAAAGAAATTCTGGCAAATGATAAACCGCTTTTTGGAATTTGTTTAGGGCATCAGGTTATTGGTTTGGCTAACGGGATTTCTACTTATAAAATGTTTAATGGACACAGAGGGATTAATCATCCAGTAAAAAATATCATAACCGGAAAAGGAGAAATAACTTCTCAGAATCATGGTTTTGCTGTTAATAAAGAAGAGTTAGACAATCATTCAGATATGGAGATTACACATCTTCATCTTAATGACGGTACTGTTGCAGGTATGCGTATGAAAAATAAAAATTGTTTTTCAGTTCAATATCATCCGGAAGCAAGTCCAGGACCTCACGATTCTTCCTATTTATTCGATCAATTCGTTGATAACATGAAAAATTAAAATTTTCATATTTATATACATATTAAGGGTCTAACTTTTTTAAGTTAGACCCTTTTTTATTTGATTTACATTCCAAAAGGATAAGTTTCTGGAATTTGGTTCCCATCGGGTTGTATGTGAATGGGGTGTAAGGCCGTAGTCTCGTCTAAAAAAATAAAAGCGTCATATCTTTTAGGTAGTATTGTAGGGACGTAATTTCCAAATCTTTCATGTTCCGGATTGTATACCACTCCAATAGCTCTGTGTCCTATGTAATTAGTTAATTTGTTTTCATTTCTAATTTTATCGAATAATAACAACTTATTTTGGCCGTTGCTCGCTATATGGTATAAATGTTCCCAGCTTCCTTCGGTGGCTTCAGGGACTTGTATTTTTCGCATCGCATCGCCCCAATTCCTTCCTGCGATGACGCTTCCTTTATAAGAACCAAAACCTATTGCGATGACTCCTTCATCTGCGTATTGTTCTTTTAGAAGTTGCCCAACGTTGACCATTCCTTCAGTTGACATATCTGTAGCTCGTGCATCTCCGATATGTGTATTGTGTTCCCAAATAATTACTTTTGATTCTTTACCATGATATTCTAAAAGACGCTCTATGGTGGCTACCATATGCTCATCTCTGATATTCCAAGATGCAGCTCCTCTTTTTATCATTGCTCTATAATATTTTTCGGCATTCCTTACAATAAATGCATTTTGTTCTGTGCTAAGGACATTTTCTGCATCTGTATTATAATTCGGTACATTTTTTCTTATTTCTATGAGTAAGTCCAAGATTTCTTCTTCGCATAATTTGGGTATAAAAGCGGATGCTCTTGCGTAGGTCTGACCTTCATCTTTCCAGTATGGTTCAAAACAAGCTATTGCGGTTTTGGCAACTTCTAAAGAGGCAGGGTCGTTTTTTTCTAGATAGTTAATAATTGAATTCATAGATTCATTAAAACTATAAACATCTAGACCGTAAAAGCCAATTTTTTTCTCCAATGGTAATTTAGTGTTGTGTTTTTTTAACCATTCGATGAATGCGGCTGTTTCCCAATTTGCCCACATCCAAGTAGGCCATCTTTTAAATTCATTCATTAGGGTGTAAATGTCAGTTCCGGCATTATAGTATCCTTTTGCATATCGATTTAATCTGTAGCAATCTGGCCAGTCTCCTTCAACGCCAACAAATGAAAAACCTTTTTCTTGAATAAGGCGTTGGGTTATTTTAGCTCTCCAAGTATAATATTCGTGGGTTCCGTGTGAAGCCTCTCCTAATAAAACATATTTGGCGTTACCAATGTATTCTATTAATGGGTCTAGGTCGGAATCAGCTTTCAGAGCTGTGGAATGTTCTTTTAATAAGGAAATAATTTCGTCTGTAAATTTAGATACTTTTGCATTTTTTTCTGTTTTCATGGTGTTTTGTATTAAAGATTATACAATTACAGTAATGAGTTGGGAGCAAAAAGTAATAGATTATATCTAGCTATGAAGTTACGGTTATTACATGAAATGAAAGAAATTGGGATGATAATTAAATGCTAAAATAGTTGAGTATGATTCTTTTAGCGGTTGTGTTTTATTAGCATTTTGATAAATTTGACTGCTAAAAAATAGTAAAATATAGAAAATTGAGTATATTTTTATAACATAGTGACATTCATACGTTTTAATGTGTATAATTATAACGTTTTCGTTAATAACATTCAATATTTTCATGAAATGATTCCAAAAGATAGAATATATTTGTACTTTAAAATTTAAAATAAAGTAGTATGAGTATTATTATCAAAATTCACGCAAGACAAATTTTCGATTCAAGAGGGAATCCTACTATTGAAGTGGATGTAATTACAGATAACGGTGTTTTAGGAAGAGCGGCAGTTCCTTCTGGAGCTTCTACTGGAGAACACGAAGCAGTTGAGTTACGTGATGGTGGAAAAGCCTTTTTAGGAAAAGGAGTTTTGAATGCAGTGAATAATGTTAATACCGTTATTGCAGAAGAACTTGTTGGGACATCAGTTTTTGAGCAAAATTTAATTGATCAAAGAATGATTGATTTAGATGGTACGCCAAATAAATCAAGCTTAGGTGCAAATGCAATTTTAGGTGTTTCACTTGCGGTTGCAAAAGCGGCTGCTAATGAATTAGGGTTGCCATTATACAGATATGTAGGTGGTGTTTCAGCAAATACATTGCCGGTACCAATGATGAATATCATCAATGGAGGTTCTCATTCTGATGCTCCGATTGCATTTCAAGAATTCATGATTTTTCCTGTAAAAGCAGATTCTTTCTCGCAAGCTATGCAAATGGGGACAGAGATTTTTCATAGTTTGAAAAAAGTATTGCATGATAGAGGATTAAGCACTGCTGTTGGTGATGAAGGAGGTTTTGCTCCTAATTTGGCCGGTGGAACAGAAGATGCTTTAGATACAATCAAAAAAGCAGTTGAAAATGCTGGATATACTTTTGGAGACCAAATCATGATTGCTCTAGATTGTGCATCTGCAGAATTTTATGTAAACGGAAAATACGATTACTCTAAATTTGAAGGTGAAACTGGAAAAGTAAGATCTTCTGCTGAGCAAGTTGAGTATTTAGCTGAATTAGTGGCTAAATATCCAATTATCTCTATTGAAGACGGAATGGATGAAAATGATTGGGATGGTTGGAAATTGCTTACCGAAAAGATTGGTGATAAAGTACAGTTAGTTGGAGATGATTTGTTTGTAACGAATGTAACTCGTTTGTCAACTGGAATTGAAAAAGGTATTGCAAATTCAATCCTTGTGAAAGTAAATCAAATAGGTACTTTGACGGAAACAATTGCGGCTGTAAATATGGCTAAAAATGCAGGTTATACTTCAGTAATGTCACACCGTTCAGGTGAGACTGAAGATAATACAATTGCAGACTTAGCAGTGGCATTAAATTGTGGACAAATTAAAACAGGTTCTGCTTCACGTTCTGATCGTATGGCAAAATACAATCAATTGATAAGAATTGAAGAAGAATTAGGAAATACAGCATATTTTCCTGGTAAAAATGCATTCAAAATAAAATAAAATTTTATATTTTGAAATAAAAAGCCATTCGTGTAAAACGGATGGCTTTTTTTGTGAAATTTAACAATATCGTTGTGATTTTCTCTTTTAAATTAGCGATATAATCCTTAGATTTGGAAAATTATTAAATATTAAGATTTATTTTCAAAATACTATGTCAAAAACAGCTACGTTAGAAATTGATGGGAAGAAATATGAGTTTCCAATATTCGTTGGAAGCGAAAATGAGGAAGCTATCGATATTAAAAAATTGAGGGATTTAACAGGTGCTATAACTCTTGATCCAGGATATAAAAATTCAGGTTCATGTACAAGCGCAATCACTTTTTTAGATGGTGAACTAGGGATTTTACGTTACAGAGGATATGCAATAGAAGATCTTGCCGATAAAGCCAATTTTTTAGAAGTTTCTTTTTTATTGATTTTTGGAGAGTTGCCTACAGCTGCTCAGCTAGAAAAATTTGAAATAGATATTAGAAAGCATACATTGGTGAATGAGGAAATGAAAAGCATTATTGATGGTTTTCCTAAAACAGCTCACCCAATGGGTGTTTTAGCGGCATTGACAAGTGCATTGACGGCTTTTAATCCTAAATCAGTTAATGTAGATAGTGAAACGGAATTATACAATGCTGTTTGTAAAACAATGGCTAAATTCTTAGTGATTGCTACTTGGACTTATAGAAAAACAATGGGCTTCCCTTTGAATTATTATGATAATACAAAAGGGTATGTGGAGAACTTCATGCATTTAATGTTTGAGTTGCCAACGGAGCCTTACAAAATGAATCCGGTCATTATTGATGCTTTGGATAAATTATTTATTCTTCATGCAGATCACGAACAAAATTGTTCTACATCTACTGTGAGAATGGTAGGTTCCTCTCACGCTGGATTGTTTGCGTCAATATCTTCTGGGGTTTCAGCTCTTTGGGGGCCACTTCACGGAGGTGCAAATCAAGCAGTTCTTGAGATGTTGGAAGAAATCCATAATAATGGTGGGGATACAGATATGTATTTGGCTAAAGCTAAAGACAAATCGGATCCTTTTAGATTGATGGGCTTTGGACATAGAGTATATAAAAATTTTGATCCAAGAGCCAAAATTATTAAAAAAGCGGCCAATGAAGTTTTGGAAACTTTAGGTGTAGATGATCCAATTTTGGATATCGCCAAAAAATTGGAAGCGGCTGCTTTGTCTGATGAATATTTCAAATCAAGAAATTTATATCCAAACGTAGATTTCTATTCTGGAATTATTTACAGAGCATTAGGGATTCCTACCGACATGTTTACAGTAATGTTTGCTATTGGTAGATTACCAGGTTGGATTGCGCAATGGAAAGAAATGCGTGAAAACAAAGAGCCTATTGGTAGACCAAGGCAGATTTATACAGGTTCTCCTTTAAGAGAATTCAAAGAAACAGATAAACGATAAAAAATGATATTAAAAGCTTTACTTAACGGTGAAGCTTTTTTTTATCTTTACATCTTCAACAAGTAAATATGTTAGCATTAAATATAAAAAATGAAACTTCGAGACTGCGGGTAGTAGTTTTGGGAACGGCAGTCAGTAATGGGCCCATTCCTACAGCCGAAGAAGCCTATGATCCTAAATCACTGGAGCATATTTTGGCTGGGACTTATCCTATAGAGGAGGATATGGTTGTAGAGATGGAAGCATTTGAAAAAGTGCTTAAAAAATATGATGTCACTGTATTTAGACCTCAATTAATTGAAAATTACAATCAGATTTTTACCAGAGACATTGGTTTTGTTATTGATGATGTTTTTATCAAATCTAATATTTTACCAGACAGAGAACGGGAAATAGATGCGATACAATATATCATAGATCAAATTGATACTAAAAAAGTGGTTCGTCCACCTAAAGAAGCACATATAGAAGGGGGTGATGTGATTTTGTGGAATGATTATATCTTTATAGGGACTTATAAAGGAAGTGATTACAAGCAATATATTACGGCAAGAACAAATATGTTGGGAGTAGAATACATCAGGGATTTATTCCCAAATAAAATTGTAAAAGAATTTGATTTGGTTAAATCAAAAATTGAAGCTCGAGACAATGCGCTGCATTTGGATTGTTGTTTTCAACCTGTTGGGAAAGATAAAGGAATTATTTATAAGAGAGGATTTCGGGAAGAAGCAGATTATATGTTTTTAGTCGACCTTTTCGGAAAAGAAAACCTTTTTCATTTGACAAGAAATCAAATGTATAATATGAATTCAAATGTGTTTTCTATAGATGACAATGTTGTTGTCTCTGAAAAAAACTTTAAAAAATTGAATGATTGGTTGCGATCTCATGGTTTTGTAGTAGAGGAAGTACCTTACGCCGAAATAGCAAAACAGGAGGGGTTATTACGTTGTACTACCTTACCTTTAATTAGGGATTAATTGCCATATTAAATCAAAAAATAAAATGAAGCAAATTACCAATTCCATATTGATGATTCGTCCGGTTGCTTTTCGTATGAATGAGCAAACTACTATAAATAATTTTTACCAAAAAGAATTGTCTGGCTTATTGCCGGCAACAATAAATGCGAAGGCACAACAGGAATTTGATGCCTTAATAGCTAAATTAGAATTGGTGGGTGTTAACATGATTGTAATAGAAGACACTTTGGATACTGATACACCGGACAGTATTTTTCCGAATAATTGGGTTACTTTTCATGAAAATGGCGATGTGGTTTTTTATCCAATGTTTGCAGAAAATCGTCGCTTGGAACGTCGGGAAGAAATTTTAGATATATTGGAAGATAAAGGTTTTCATATCGAAAATATTGTTGATTATACTTCGGCTGAAGAAGATGGTTTTTTTCTCGAAGGAACAGGAAGTTTAGTGCTTGACAGGGCAAATGCAAAAGCCTATTGTGCTTTGTCGCCCAGAGCCGATGAGGAATTAGCGATAGAATTCTGCGAGGATTTTGATTGTGCTCCGGTTTTATTTGAGGCCTTTCAGACGGTCGATGGAGAACGGAAATTAATCTATCATACGAATGTTATGATGAGTGTTGGAGAAACTTTTGCGGTTATTTGCGCTGATTGTATCGATGATAAGAAAGAGCGAAAAATGGTTTTGGATAATTTGAAGGCCGATGGTAAAGAAATTATCTTGATAACCGAGAAGCAAGCAAGTAGTTTTGCGGGTAATATATTAGAAGTGGAAGGGACTGGTGCTAAGCGATTTGTGGTTATGAGTACGGCGGCTTATCAGTGTTTGACTCCAAAACAAATTGCTCAAATAGAAAAACACGCCGAGATTATTAGTTCCAATATAGATACTATAGAAGCCTGTGGCGGAGGAAGTGTGAGATGCATGATGGCGGAGGTATTCTTGCCAAGAACATAAATAATGGCTGAGCCTTGTTAAAGAAGTACATTTATAGGAAATCGACTCTGGTATTTTAGTACTTTTGTTGAAAATTAGTATAAAAATGAAAAATAAAAAAACTTTAGTTATTGGAGCATCTTCAAATTCGCATAGAGCATCATATAGAACTGTTGAATTATTGGTTGAAAAAGGACATTCTGTTGTTGCAATTGGTCAAAAGGCTGATGAAGTAGCTGGAGTTAAAATTCAGACTAAAGCGATTCCATTAAAAAATATAGACACTATAACTTTGTATTTGAATCCAATTCGTCAAAGGGATTATTATAATTATATTGTAGAGGTTCATCCCAAAAGAGTCATTTTTAATCCAGGAACTGAAAATCCGGAATTATATCAACTTTTAGAATTGAATGGTATTAAAGTCGATGTAGCTTGCACTTTGACTTTACTTACACTTAATCGGTATTAAGTTATCCTTTTCTTAAATCATTTATGGAATTTTCTTCAAAACTTATAGAAAAAGCAGTTAACGAAATAGCGCAATTACCGGGAATTGGAAAAAGAACCGCTTTACGTTTAGTGTTGCATTTATTGAAACAGCCCAAAGAGCAAACTGGTTTTTTGTCACAGGCCTTAATAAATATGCGTGAGGATATTAAGTATTGCTCCAGTTGTCATAATATTTCAGATAGCGAAATTTGTGAAATCTGTGCCAATACAAATAGGAATCAACAATTGGTTTGTGTTGTGGAAGATATTCGAGATGTGATGGCAATTGAAAACACAGGACAGTTTAGAGGAATTTATCATGTCCTTGGGGGTAAGATTTCTCCAATAGACGGAGTTGGCCCCAGTCAACTTAAGATAATGACATTGGTAGAAAAAGTAAAATCAGGGAGTGTAAACGAGGTGATTTTTGCTTTAAGTTCCACAATGGAAGGGGATACTACAAATTTTTATATTTATAAGCAAATAGCTGATGCCGATGTGATTATTTCTACAATTGCTCGTGGTATAGCTGTTGGTGACGAACTGGAATATGCAGATGAAGTGACATTGGGGAGAAGTATTATTCAAAGAGTGCCATTCGAGAAGTCATTTAAGAACAATTAGTTCGTTTATAAATAGCGAAATTTTTAATATAGTAAATGAAAAGCTATATTTGTTAACTAAAATTTTAAAATGAGCAAGTATCTATTCTATATATTTCTAAGCGCCGGAGTTTTGTTTACTTCTTGTATTTCAACCCGTGACTTGGTTTATTTACAAAAGAAGGATAGTACTGAAATGGAAACCTCTATTGTTGCAGTTGAATCCAAACCTTATCGATTGCAAACCAATGATGTCTTGAGTGTTAATATAAAAGCAATAGATCCAAAACTCGTCTCCATTTTTAGCACTACAAACGAAGGAGAAGCTGGAAAATCTGAATCAGCACTGTATTTTAATGGTTTTACGGTAGACGATCATGGGAATATCAGAATGCCAATTTTGGGGGAAATCAATGTGATTGGATATACTCTTGAAGAAGTTAGGGTGAAAATTGAGAAACAATTATTGGAGGATTATTTTAAGAAAGAAGCCAATATTTTTGTTACCGTAAAATTAGCGGGTTTTAAATACACCATAAATGGTGAAGTGGGAAGTACAGGGACTAAAACCTTGTTTCAAGATCATGTAAACATTTTAGAAGCCATCGCAAATTCTGGAGATATTGCGTTAACGGGAAATAGAAAAGCGGTAACGATTATTAGACAAACGCCCAATGGAAGTGAGATGCACGATATTGATCTTACGGATATTAATGTGATGAAATCACCCTATTTTTATTTACAGCCAAACGATTATATTTATGTAAAGCCACTCAAAGAGAAAACTTGGGGTACCGGAAAAACGGGTATTGAGTCTTTTGGAACCGTAATAAGCTTATTATCATTAGCAACTACACTTTTTTTTCTTGTAAAAAAATAAAATAGACTTCAAAAATGTTAGATATAAAAGATTTTTCAATTTTTGAAAACCAAGTAAGTTTTGACTTTAAAGGTTTTTTGATAAAAATAGGAAGTTATTGGAAATGGTTTTTGTTCAGTTTGATCATTGCATTTTCAATTGCCTATCAGGTCAATATTCGTAAAGAAAAAATTTACAGTATGGAGACGCTGATTTCTGTAAAAGAAGAAAGTAACCCTCTTTTTACCTCGAATACTAGTTTGGTTTTTAATTGGGGGGGGATTTCAGATCAAGTTCAAACCATTTCAACTACTTTACAATCCAGATCCCATAATGAGTTGGTTGTTGATAAATTACAATTTTATATCGATTACCTAGTTCAGGGTAAATACAATCTCATCGACGCTTATGGGTCGATTCCTTTTTATGTTTCCATCAATAAAACGAAAGGACAATTAACGGGGCATCTCATTAAAATTAAGTTTTTAAATGAAAATGAATATGAACTGCAAATTCCTTTTCAGAATCCATCCGTTCCATTAATAACCTATTCGGATGATTCTTATAGTAATACAGCTGTTGCGATTGGGGATTTTGTCAAAAAATATAAAGTGGGAGAGCAAGTTTCGTTGCCATTTTTAAATTGGAAATTACAAATTAATGACAATCCTGGATTTTATAAAGGGAAAGAATATTTTGTGAAATTTAATGATTTTGACGGAACAGTTTCTCGTTATAAAGGAATCAATGTTCGTACCGATGATAAAGGAGGTTCTATATTAACTCTTGGTATGCAAGGAACTAATAAAGCAAAAATGGTAACCTATTTGAATGCAACGGTTAAGATGCTTATCAAAAGACAATTGGATGATAAAAACCAATTCGCAACCAACACAATCAGTTTTATTGACAGTACTTTGGTGGCAATGGAGTCACAATTGAAAGAAACGGGTAATGAATTAAAGTCTTTCAAAAAAGGTAAAAACATCTATGATATTGAAGATGGAGGGTCGAAATTTTCAGATAAAATTTTAGAATTTGATATTAAAAAAGACGAAATAACCCGTAAAGCGGCTTACTACAATTCATTAAAAAATTATTTAAAAAATAGTGTTGATTATTCTCGACTGCCTGCACCTTCTGTAGCGGGTATCGAAGACCCTAATGTAGTTGTCAATGTTTCAAAATTAATAACGCTTTCTACCCAGCGTTCCGAAATGGCGTATGCAGTAAAAAGTGATAAGATTTTCAAAGATTTTGACAATCAGATGGAAGCCATAAAAAATGTATTGTTAGAAAATATTGCTACGGCAAAATCTTCCTTACAGTATGATTTGGCTATGGTTAACGGCAAGATAAATGAGGCGGAAAGTACCATAAAAAATCTACCGGATGACCAACAGGAATTAATTAAAATAAAAAGGAAATACGACTTAAGTGATAATATCTACAGTACATTTCTTCAAAAAAGAAGTGAAGCAGATATTGTCAAGGCTGCCAATCTATCAGATATTCATTTTATTGATCCGGCAAAAGATGTTGGTGGAGGGTTAATCGGTCCAAAAACAACCGTAAATTATGTTTTGGCTTTGTTTCTGGGAATATTATTTCCGTTGATAATGGTCTTTGCCATTTTCTTTATTAATAATTCTATCCAAAACACTGAAGATATCAGTAAACAGACCCAAATTCCTTTGATAGGAGTTGTGGGATTAAATAAAGAAGTTACGGACTTAGCAGTTTTTGACAAACCTAAATCGGCTCTTTCTGAATCATTTAGGGCAATTCGTTCCTCTCTACAATATTTGTACAAGCAACAAAATGTAGATGGAGCCAAAACCCTTATGATAACCTCTTCGGTGAGTGGAGAAGGAAAAACATTTTGTTCTTTAAACATTGCCACTGTGTTTGCTTTGAGTGGAAAAAAAACGGTAATCATTGGATTGGATTTAAGAAAACCTAAATTATCAGCTGAGTTTAATTTGACTAATACTACTGGAATTGTAAATTGTTTAATTAAGCAAAAAACGATTGATGAAGTGATTAATCAGACCCAGATTCCAAATCTGGATGTTATTCTTTCTGGACCAGTACCACCTAATCCTTCTGAATTAATTATGAGTGATGTCATGGCAGAGATAATGACAGAATTAAAAAAGAAATATGATTATATTATTTTAGATACACCGCCTGTTGGTCTGGTTTCCGATGCATTAGAATTGGCTCAGTATTGTGATGTTACGCTTTATATCGTGAGACAGAATTTTACCAAAAAAGAAATGATATCACTTTTGAATAATAGAGTTAGACGTGGAGAGTTAAAAAATACCAGTATTATTTTAAATGGTTTTGAAAACAAAGCCAAATATGGAGCGGGTTATGGCTACGGATATGGCTACGGTTACGGAAGTTATGCCAATGGGTATCATGACGAAGATAAACCTAAAACTGTTTTTGATAAAATAGTGAACAAATTCCGAAAAGGATAATAATGAATTCAATTGAAGTAATGACATTAAATAAAGCGAAAATACTTGTTACGGGCGGAGCCGGATTCATAGGGTCTAATCTGTGTGATTATTTTTTATCCAAAGGGTATGAAGTGGTTTGTCTTGATAATTTTGCAACGGGACACCGACACAATCTTAAAGATTTTATTGACCATCCGAATTTTTGTTTGATAGAAGGGGATATTCGGAATCTTGATGATTGTCAGAATGCGGTACAAGGAGTTGACTATGTGTTACATCAGGCAGCATTAGGTTCGGTGCCACGTTCTATTGTGGATCCAATTACGACGAATGAAGTAAACGTTTCTGGGTTTTTAAACATGTTGGTGGCTTCGCGAGATGCCAAAGTAAAACGGTTTGTATATGCGGCAAGTTCTTCGACCTATGGGGATTCGGAAGGGTTGCCAAAAGTGGAAGAGGTAATCGGAAAACCGCTATCGCCTTATGCGATTACCAAATATGTGAACGAATTGTATGCTGAAATTTTTAGCAGAACCTATGGTTTGGAAAGTATCGGATTGCGGTATTTTAATGTTTTTGGAAGAAAACAGGATCCAAATGGAGCCTACGCAGCCGTAATTCCAAAATTTGTGATGCAATTGATGCAATTGGAAAGTCCGAAGATAAATGGTGATGGAAATTATTCCCGGGATTTCACCTACATCGATAATGTGATTCAAATGAATGAGTTGGCGATGACCACCACCAATAAGGACGCCGTGAATACGGTTTATAACACAGCGTATGGAGACCGGAATACCCTGAACGATTTAGTGGGGTATTTAAAAGAATACCTGTCGAAATACAATCCTAAAATAGCCGATGTTCCCATCGTATATGGTCCCAATAGAATGGGAGATATTCCTCATTCGTTGGCTAGTATCGATAAAGCAAAAGAGTTGTTGGGATACCATCCCGAGTTTTCTTTGCAAGATGGCTTGAAAGAGGCCGTTGATTGGTATTGGGAGAATTTGCGTTAGTGAGAGGTGAGAGGAGAATGGTGAGTTGTGAGTTGTGAAAAAGTTAGAAGTTAATAGATAATAATGTAAGAATGAAGATTACTAAAATTTGTTGTATTGGGGCCGGATATGTTGGTGGACCTACGATGGCAGTTATTGCCCAAAAATGTCCGCATATTCAAGTTACGGTTGTTGATTTGAATGCAGAGCGTATTGCAGCCTGGAATGATGAAGATGTTAATAATATTCCCATTTATGAACCGGGACTTTCTGAAATTGTAGCGGAAGCCAGAGGAAGAAATTTGTTTTTTTCTACCGAGGTGGAGAAAGCCATTGATGAGGCTCAAATTATTTTTATATCGGTTAATACACCAACTAAAACCTACGGAAAGGGGAAAGGAATGGCTGCCGATTTAAAGTATATCGAATTATGCGCCAGACAAATTGCCAAAGTGTCCAAAGACGATAAGATTGTGGTAGAGAAATCGACGTTGCCGGTACGAACGGCAGAAGCCATCAAAAGTATTTTGGATCATACCGGTAATGGAGTTAAGTTTCAGATTCTTTCTAATCCGGAATTTTTGGCTGAGGGGACAGCAGTGTCTGATTTATTGCATCCTGACCGTATTTTAATTGGTGGTGAAATTGCAACCGAAGAAGGGCAAAAAGCCATACAATCCTTAGTGGATGTGTATGCCAACTGGGTAGATTCCGATAAAATTCTAACGACCAATGTATGGTCTTCGGAATTGTCAAAATTGACTGCCAATGCTTTTTTGGCACAACGAATTTCTTCTGTCAATGCGATGTCTGAGTTGTGTGAAAAAACGGGAGCCGATATCAATGAAGTGGCGAAAGCCATTGGTATGGATAGCCGAATTGGGGCTAAGTTCCTTAAATCCTCGGTAGGTTTTGGGGGTTCTTGTTTTCAAAAAGACATTTTAAATTTGGTTTATATCGCTAAGTCCTATGGATTGCACGAAGTGGCTGATTATTGGGAACAGGTAATTATAATGAATGACCATCAAAAGAAACGTTTTTCGAATAAAATTGTACAAACCTTATATAATACGGTAGCCGATAAAAAAATCGCCTTTTTGGGATGGGCTTTCAAGAAAGATACTAATGATACCCGTGAATCGGCAGCGATTTATGTGGCCGATGATTTAATCAATGAGCAGGCAAAAATTGCGGTTTATGATCCAAAGGTTCCAGCTAAAAAAGTGCTGGCCGACTTGGATTATTTAGAAACCAGAAGTGCAGAAGCTAATAGGGATTTTGTGAGTTCGTATGAAGAGCCTTATGCTGCTTGTTCTAATGCCCATGCCATAGCGGTATTGACCGAATGGGATGAGTTTAAAACGTACGATTGGCAAAGAATATATGATGCGATGCATAAGCCCGCTTTTATTTTTGACGGAAGAAATTTATTGAATCGCACCGAATTGGAGGCCATTGGGTTTGTTTATCAGGGGATAGGTTCGTAGATTTTGTTGTGTCAGGTTATATTAATTGAGTTAAGTTATTTAATTGTCACTTCGGAGTAGAATTTTTATTCTAAAAAAAAGTAATATGAAATGACGTATTCTATGTCAGGCTGAGCTTGTCGAAGCCCTTTTTAATAAAATGCCAATGGTAGATGGAATTTTTATTCTAAAAAAAGCAATATAAAATGACGTATTCTTTGTCAGGCTGAGCTTGTCGAAGCCCTTTCTAATATAAACGTCAATGCTAGTGATTTAAAATGATGATACGTAGCTTTATTATTTATCACGAAAGCTTTCGGGAGTACCGAGAAGCTTTATGAAAAAGGCTAGTTTTCGATATTTCGAAAGGTTTTTTTGTCGCGAGCCTTCTTTCAACGGGTTGTAATTTTTTTAAATGGTTCTCAATACAAATTTTCTGAAAAAACAAATCGCATTTTCTGAAAATTAACTATCATTGATTTTTTTTAATTAATGCATTGAAAATGAAATTTGTAGAAAAGTGCGATTATAAGTAAACACATTCTTTGATTAACATCTGTTCTTTTTTGCATTGCCCAAAAAAGAACCAAAAAAGGCTAGCTCAAGACTGTTCGCCGACCCGCTATTTTCTCCATTCTGAAATCCAACAAACTCCCCCGAAAGGATTCGGGGTCAAACAGTGTTGGATTTTTTCAGAATCTTCGAAAAACGGGTACCCGGCTGCCACAGTCAAAGGGCGGTAACACTATAAATAAACATTTAATGGGGCATTTTATATTGCTTTTTTAGAATAAAATTAGGACTAGAACTGACGGGCTGTTGTGTAGCTGTCTTGTAATTTTTTTAAATAAAAAAAGCGCCTCGACTGACAAAGGATTAATTTATAAATCTAAATAGTATAATTACGATACTATTTAATCCTAAGTAAATACAACATAGTAAATAATGGCGCTTTTGTGTCTTTGCGAAAAAAAAGAAATATGAATTGGTATGTAGTTTATACAAAACCGAAGTGGGAGAAAAAAGTGGCGGAGCAATTGGATGCATTAGGAATAGAGAACTATTGCCCTTTGATTACCCAAGTCAGGCAATGGTCGGATCGGAAGAAAAAAATAGAAGTGCCCCTTTTTAATTCCTATGTTTTTGTTCAACTAGCTGACGCGGATAGGAATTTAGTGTTTCAATCTACGGGTGTGGTTCGTTATCTGTTTTGGTTAGGGAAACCGGCAATTGTCAGGGATGAGGAAATTGCTATAATCAAGAAAGGGCTCGAAGAGCCTAATAGATATGAGGTTTCTTTGCATCCATTCAAAGTTGGAGATACTATTGCTTTAGAATCCGGTCCATTTTCCAATCAGGCGGCGATTGTTCAAGAAGTGAATAAGACGCATTATGTGGTTGTTTTGGAATCGATGGGTTGCGTTTTGAAGATTAAATGTTAGTTGTTTATGGTGAGGTTTTATAGGTACTGAAGATTTTAGCGCGAATTCATCAATTGTTTGTCAGTTCTGATAGTTGTTGGGATGAATGGTAGGGGAAGCCCCTACTTTTTTAGTCCACTTTACTCTTGTTTTTAAGTGACGTTCCCTGTATCTTTTCTTTTGCCTTGATGCAAAAGAAGCAAAAAATCAAGCCTGCAATCAAAAGCTTAAAAACTACTTCAAAGTGCCGTTACGCAGCCCAAGCCGTTCGTCCTTCGTCCTCAACTCGCGGACTGCTGCCACTTTACTTTTTCGTTGTTTTTTTATGCTTTTTATTTGAGGGCAGGAATAGGAGTGGTGACTAGGGAGTTTTAGGTCCTGATAGTTGTTGGGATGATTTGTGAGGAGTGTTCATTGATTTTTTTAGAATAAAATTGAGCCTTGACCGAAATGTTATTATCAAAAACTAATTTACCGAACTTATTAAAAGGATGTTTTTGTGATTTTAGGGTACAGTTGTTGTACCCTTTTTTAATATCTTTTTTAGAATTGAAGCACTTTGTTAAATCCCATTTTTGGTATTCTAATCAGGCAGTTTTTTTATAATATCAGTATTTCGTTTCATAGCTGTTTACCGTGATTTTTTTTTTAAATTATGAGTCTATTATTTTAACTTATGAACCTGTTTCTAGGAGTGAATTTTTTCTGTAGGCATCACTAAATGTAGTGATATTTTTTTCTTTAACAATTAGATTGTGAACTCTTTTTGATTGGTTTTAAGTGATTTGTGATTGGTCTGTTTTGAAATTCATTCATTTTAAGATTTCTTAAAAATTTTAATATGGAGAAAATGGTTTATTGTTTCTATATTTGCACTCAAAAATTGACCGGATTTCTACTTGTTTTTGTGAGTTAGAAATGCGAAGCGGTGGCCTAAAATTAACAACCGTTAAATATTTATGATTTAATTAATGGATTCAAAGATAAAAATTGCAGTTATTGGAATGGGGTATGTAGGTCTGCCTTTGGCACGATTGTTTGCCACCCAATATGCAGTTGTGGGGTTTGATATCAATCAAGCCCGAATAGATTCTCTTAGGTTAGGAATTGATTCTACCCTTGAAATTGAATCCGATTCTTTACAAAAAGTGCTATTAGCACAAAAAAGCGATGCCGTTGGGCTGTATTGTTCTTCTGATATCAATGCGATAGCCGATTGTAATTATTATATTGTTACCGTACCCACTCCAGTAGATAAAAACAATAGACCCGATTTGACTCCTTTGTATAAGTCATCAGAAACAGTTGGGAAAGTGTTGAAAAAGGGGGATATTGTTATTTATGAATCTACCGTTTATCCTGGCGTTACCGAGGAAGAATGTGTTCCCGTTTTGGAACGGATATCGGGTTTGCTATTTAACGTTGATTTTTTTGCCGGTTATTCACCCGAAAGAATCAACCCAGGAGATAAACTCCATACCGTAGATAAAATTTTAAAAGTTACCGCAGGATCCACGCCTGAAATTGGTCAAAAAGTGGATCGACTGTACCAATCCGTAATTACTGCGGGTACTTATTTGGCCTCATCCATAAAAGTGGCTGAAGCGGCCAAAGTCATCGAAAATTCCCAACGAGATATCAATATTGCTTTTGTCAATGAGTTGGCCAAAATATTCAATTTAATGGATATTGATACCCAAGCCGTTTTGGAAGCAGCAGGAACCAAATGGAATTTTTTACCCTTTAAACCGGGATTGGTTGGTGGACATTGTATTGGGGTAGATCCTTACTATTTGGCTCAAAAAGCACAAGAATTAGGTTATCATCCCGAAATAATATTGGCAGGACGACGTTTGAATGACAGCATGGGCGAGTATGTTGCTTCGCAGATCGTGAAATTGATGATTAAGAAAGGGATTTCAGTAAATGGGGCTTCTTTGTTAATGTTAGGCATCACTTTCAAAGAGAATTGTCCTGACGTGAGGAATACTAAAATTGTGGACGTCATTTGTTCTTTGAAGGAATACGGGATTGCAGTAACTATTTATGATCCATTGGCAAGTCGTGAAGAAGTATTTAATGAATACCAACTTGAAATAAACACAGCAGTTCCCCAAAATAGATTTGATGCCATTGTGCTAAGTGTCGCACATGCTGCTTTTTTAGAAATGGATTTATCTCCCTTACAAAATACTAATAGCATAGTCTATGATGTAAAAGGCGTTTTGGGAGAAAAAGTTGATGGCAGGTTGTAGTAGTGAGTTGTGAGAAGTGAGTTGTGAGAAGTGAGGAGTGAGGAGTGAGTGGTGAATAGTGTGGTGTGAAAAGTAAATTGTTTTGTAATTGGATTCAATAAATAAAAGTATATGAAAATAGGGATTACTTTTAGTGCCTTTGATTTGCTACATGCAGGACATATTACGATGTTGGAAGAAGCTAAAAGGCAATGTGATTATTTAATTGCCGGTTTGCAAACCGATCCGACTATCGACCGTCCTGAAAAGAACCGACCGACACAGTCTGTTGTAGAGCGTTATATTCAACTGAAAGGATGCCGATTTGTGGATGAAATTGTGCCTTATGCCACAGAACAGGATTTAGAGGATATTTTGCGTTCGTTTAAAATAGACGTTCGCATAATAGGGGACGAATACCGAGATAGAAATTTTACGGGTAGAACCTATTGTGAAGAAAAGGGGATTATTCTCTATTTTAATGTTAGAGACCATCGTTTTTCCAGTAGCAGTTTGCGTAAGGAAGTGAAGGAAAAAGAGTTGTTGAAAGAAAATAAAATGTTGTAATTTCTGTTGAGAAACGTTTGTCGTCTATCTTCAACCGTTTATCGTCTATCGTTTTTTACGGACAACGAACAACCAATCGTATTATGGATAAAAAACATTCAATCACACATGTGATTCTTACCGGAGGAGTAGGGAGTCGTTTGTGGCCATTGTCCCGAAAGAGCCAACCCAAACAATATTTGGAAATTTTTGAAGGGAAATCGTTGTTTGAATTGACCGTGGAGCGCAACCGCAATATTGCCGATACCATCATGGTGGTGGGAAATGTAGATAATTGCCATTTGAGCCAAAAAGTGATGGACAAATTCAATACTCCTTATATTAATATTGTGGAATCTACTCCAAGAAATACGGCAGCCGCTATTGCTTTTGCTGCATTTGCCGCCCAACCGGAGGATATTTTGATAGTAACCCCATCCGATCATATTATTGATGATGTGGAGAAATATAAAGAATCAATTCAACAGGGAGTAGAAAAAGCTTCCAATGGGGCTATTGTCACTTTTGGTATTATGCCCACTAAACCCGAAACGGGCTATGGGTATATAGAACGCAGAGGAGATAAGGTGATTTCTTTCCGGGAAAAACCAAATGAAATTACGGCCATTAACTTTATTGAAAGAGGTAATTTTCTTTGGAACAGCGGAATGTTTTGCTTTAAAGCTGGAGTGTTTTTAGAGGAATTGCGAACTTTTCAGCCCGAGGTTTATGAAAAAGCCAAAATTGCCTGGGATTCAAATATTGATGGCAATTTAGATTTGGATTTGTCACTGGAAATACCTTCCATTAGTGTGGATTATGCGGTGATGGAACGCAGTAAAAAAATTAAAGTGGTGCCCTCGGATTTTATCTGGTCTGATTTAGGATCCTTTGAATCGGTTTATGATTATTTTGTAACCAAAGGATATCCCGTGGATAAAAAAGGAAATATGGTTATCGGTACAAACGTCTTTACAGCATTTGTTGGTCTCCGCAATACCATTTTTGTGTTTACGGAGACCGCTAATTTAATTTTAAAGAAAAGTCATTCCCAGGATGTAAAATACGTCTATAATGATTTGGAAAAAGAAAAACCGGAATTGTTACATTAAATTATACTAATGATTTATAATACACTCTTATGAGAAAAATAATTACAGTCCTTTTAGTTTTGTCTGCGTTGTTTCAATCGTTGGACACCGTAGCCCAAGACTTGTTGAAAGCGAGCGATTTAAGTGCTTTAAAAGTGGATAATTTGACTGCAACTGATTTGGTCAAAATTAAGGCGCAATTACAGAGCAATAATTTAACATTG
>JALRGT010000042.1 GCA_023259675.1 Flavobacterium sp. | reverse complement strand
ATATCCCCTACCTGCGCCTTGCTCGGGTCTCCGTTATAAACCGCTGTTTTTACAAAAGCCAATGTAGCCGATTGAGGAAGCGTAGTCACCGTGTTGGTGTCATTGTCTACTGCCGTTCCAGAAGTATCCTGAACATCATTACCCTCTGGGTCTTGTCCTTTGGCAATAGCCGTATTGGTCACTTTTCCTGCATCGATATCTCCTTGGGTAATGGCGTAATCTTTAGTTGCCACTCCAGATGACGATGGGGCCAAACTGCTTGGGGTTATCGCTAAATCGGTAACGCCCAATTGTGCATCATTGATTTTGATGTTGGCTACCGTTACGTTTCCAGTATTGGTAACCGTAAATGTATAGGTGATAATATCCCCTACCTGTGCCTTGCTCGGGTCTCCGTTATAAACCGCTGTTTTTACAAAGGCCAGTGATGGAGATTGAGGAAGCGTAGTCACCGTGTTGGTGTCATTGTCTACAGCCGTTCCAGAAGTATCCTGAACATCATTACCCTCCGGGTCTTGTCCTTTGGCAATAGCCGTATTGGTCACTTTTCCTGCATCGATATCTCCTTGGGTGATGGCGTAATCTTTAGTTACCACTCCAGATGACGATGGGGCTAAGCTGCTTGGGGTTATCGCTAAATCGGTAACGCCCAATTGTGCATCATTGATTTTGATGTTGTCTACCGTTACGTTTCCAGTATTGGTAACCGTAAATGTATAGGTGATAATATCCCCTACCTGTGCCTTGCTCGGGTCTCCGTTATAAACCGCTGTTTTTACAAAAGCCAGTGATGGAGATTGTGTCAATGGTGTTGCGGTACATGTTGGACAAGTTGGATCTACAGGACAACTAGCACATGGAGTAGGATCTGTTGAATTTGCGGTAACTTCCTCTCCAATTAAAGTTGTACCTTTTGCTATAGCTAAATTGAAAACTACACCGGAATCAATATCTGATTGTTGAATATAATATACAGCAGTATAACTTGTATTATCATGCTCTCCCGGAAGTAAAACAGGAATCGGAGTACCCGATACGGTAGCTTTATCATCTGTTACAATAACATTTGTCAAAGTCGTATCGCCTGTATTGGTGACATCAAAAGTATATTCGATAGTATCTCCTACATTAACTATTCCATCAGAATTGTTATCTACATAAATACCTTCTTTTGTAATTGAAATAGATGAATTATCACAAAGTAAACTACCAGTAGTTCCAGTTCCATCACTATTTGAAGTATTTACAAATGCACCAAATACATTTATTGTATTCACAACACTAGCAATTGAATTTACTCCAAGTTTAATTTCATCAAATGGCAATGTAACATGAAAACCAACTTCATAATAACCGGCACCTGAACCAAATAATGGCCCGCCCAAGAGAGTCAAATCAATTAAATCTCCGCCTGATTTTGATTCTTGTAAAACACCATCGTTATAGGTATATATTGTCAAAGACGAAAAAAGATCCAATTGAACTAAAGCATTTAAATCTCTAATTTTAAATCCTGCAAAAGTCCCTTTAGGATAAGTATACAATTCCTCTTTTACTGATACACTTCCAGATGCTAAAACACCTGCCGTTAAAGTAATTTGAGCAAAATCGGTATCATCAGCCGTTATTAAATTATTGGCATCATTTACCCCACAAGCCACACAAGCGACCCCTTCGATACCACTGTTGGCTCCATTGACTGTTACCGGAAAATCAGGATTAGTCCAGTCATATGATTGATAACATTCAACTACAGGTTCACATAACTTTTGAAAAATAGCCTGATAAACCTTAACGATTCCTAAATCTACCGAAACTAAATTTGTCAAAGTAAGTTTCACTTCATCAAACGGCAAAGTCGTAATAAAGCCTATAGTTTGCTTACTTGTACCTACCAATAAATCTGTACCCACAGAAACCAAGGCTCCATTACCTGTCTTTGTTTCTTGTTGCACTCCATTCAAATAAGTTGTTACCCTGATAGCATCTAAAGCATCTACACTAAGTAATGCCGGATTCTCTATAGTATATCCGGCAAAGGTTCCAACTGGATAATCGGTAATTTGATCTTTAACCGAAACACTTCCACTGGCTCCAACTGCAGTAGTCAAATCTACTTGGGCGTAATTAGAGTCATCCGCATCTATCAGGTTATCCTGATTAATTACATTACATAAAAGACAGGCAATACCGTTAATTCCTGTATTTTGGCCGTTGATAAAAACCGGAAAATCTGGAGCGGTAACAGCTGTTTGTGTGTTACATTGTAAATCAGATCCGGCGCAAAAATTTTCAAAAATGGCTCCATAAACTTTAGTAACACCTAAACTGGCTCCGAGAATTTGATTGATAGAAAATTGAACTTCATCAAATGCTTTAGTTGTAACAAAACCAACCTTATAACGTCCCGATGCATTTAGCAAAGTCCCATTAACTATTAAATTATTCCCCGAAAATTGCTCCTGAAAAACTCCATCCATATAAGTAGAAACTGTAATATTACCAAGAGCTGAAAGGTCCACTAAATTTGAATTTTCTATTTCAAAACCAGCATAATTCCCTATTGGATAATCCGTAATCTGATCTTTTACAGCAATGCTACCGGAAGCTAATAGTCCTAACGTCAAGTCAATTGTTGCAAAATCGGTAGTACTGGAACTGATTACATTATTAGTATTATCAATACTACCTACACTTACCCCCGAAAGACCTGTATTATCAGTATCAATAATAACCGGATAAGTAGGTAAACTCATGGTTGTTGCCACATTACACTCTAATGACGGCCCAGCACAATATTGTCTTACAACGGCATAATAAACATTTGTAGAACTTAACAAAGTTATTGTCCCATCGAAAACCAATTCTATAGCATCAAAAGATTGAGAAGTATTAAATCCCACTACATAATTCCCGGGACTGGAAACCAAACTCAAACTTAGCAAAGAACTTGCCGAAACAGATTCCTTAAGTACTCCTGAATTATAAGTATTAACAGTAATTGCAGAAAGTAAATCCAGAGAAAGCAATCCCCCGCTAGGACCAATTTTGAAACCCGCAAAAGTACCTAGAGGGTAAACTGTATTACCATCTGTTACTGTTAATTTATGAACTGCTCCAATACCTAATCCAAAACTAACTGTGGCAAAATTGTCCAATGAGGTATCAATTAAATTTCCTTCATCAGTAATACCACAACCTACAAGGCACAATCCTGAAGTAGAAGAACTTGTAGATAATATATCAAAGTTATCAGATATAAAAGGCGTGGGAATCTCAACATTACATTGGCTATAAGAATTTAGAGATGACAAAAAAACAAAAATGAAGATTAAAAATTTCTTACATTTAGTCCTTAAAATACTTTTTCTAATAAAATTTTGGATGGAAGATTTGGGGTAGTTTTTTTTCATAATCTTATGTTTAAATTATAATTTCAACCTAATGATTTGAACTCTTGAAATTTTTAAAATATTTCAATTTTTGGGGTAAAAAGTAGATTTAATAACAAAATACACTCGTATCACATCAAAATTAAACAAAACCATCACTCCTTTAAGAATAAATAAGTAAACATAAACCTACACGTAAACAAATTTTATACGACTATTAAATCAACAAAATACCATATACATAATTGACTTATTCTTACAAAAACACTTACTAATGTTTCCTATATTTGTTATAACTTAATTAGTAATAAAAATCTGAAATTTTAAAAGCACCCTAATTAATTTCTATCTTGAAAAAAAAATCCAACATTACTTTCTTCAAAAATTTAAAATATAATTCAACAACAGCCTTGTTGATAATATTGACATCGTGTTCAATGCTAATGATCACAAATTACTTTACAATAAAAACACTGTCTGCCGCAAGAGCTTATGTAAATGGAGAATCGCATTACTCAAAAGGACATAATAATGCGGTAAATAACTTAATCTCATTATTATTTACTTCAAATGAAATTTATTGGACAAAATTCAATCGAAACTTAACAATTCCCCAAGGTGATGCTAAAGCCAGAATCGCTTTAATAAACGATTCAAATACTGATATTATAAAACGAGGGTTTAAGGAGGGTAAAAATCATGAAGAAGATTTAGATGATATGATCTGGCTTTTTAAAAATTTCAAGTCAATTCCATTTTTTAAAAAAGCAGTATATGAATGGGAAAGAGGAGATCAATTAAATTCAGAACTCAAACTATTGGGACTTATAATTCATGACGAAATACTATTTAATAAATTGTTTGATCAAAATGCAAAACTTGAATTTTTAAACAAAATAAATACTATCACAAAGAAGATTAGTCACAATCAGGAAGAATTTTCAAACGCATTTGGTAATGGCACCAGAAAAGTAAAAAACTATTTATTTTATATCAATATATTCTTTATTTTGATTATCATTAGTACCGTATATATTTACTTTACTTCGATGATAAAGAAACTTCTTTATTCAAAACATATATTAAGAAGTAAAAAAGAAGAACTTCAATTATTTATTGAAGACTTAAAAAAAACAAAAAAAGAACTTTCAACAGAAATTATTCAACATAAGAAAATTATTGGAACCATAAGTCATGATATTAGAAGCCCTTTAAAATATATCCAACTCACATCTAAATATTTGATGAATAAAACAAAAGAAAGCAAAGATGAAATTTCATTTAAATATGCAACTTCTATTTATAAATCTTCCTCACAGCTTTATGAATTCACTAAAACTTTAATTCAATATTCAAAAATATATTTTGAAGACAAAGATTATATACAGGAAAATTATTCTGTTTATGAACTACTAGAAAAGAAAAAAAATATATTTGAAGAGTTGGCTATTAACAATAATACTAAAATAGTCAATGTCACAAAAAAAAACTTGTATTCTAATCTAAACAATAGGGTCTTATCAATAATAATTCATAATCTATTGGATAATGCAGTAAAACACACTAATAAGGGAACTATTGAAATTGGTGCTAGAACAGAACACAAAAAAATATATTTTTGGGTTGAAGACACCGGTATTGGAATGCAACAGGATATCATAGATTATTACACGAATTTATTCAAAAATAGAGATCCTGAAAAATTGATTTTAAGTACTTATGGTATCGGACTTCATTTAGTTTTAGAATTACTAATTATCATCAAAGCCAAAATATCATTCAAAAGCAAAGTTAATGAAGGAACAATCATAACAATTGAAGTAAATATATAGTAAAGCCCCCAATCTAAATCTAAAAAATATGCAACAACAAATATTAATAGTAGACGACCATTTAGTGGTAAGAACTGGTATTTCAATAATATTGGAAGAGAAATTTAAAAATCTTATTATCAACACAACAGAAAACTATCAAGAGACCTTAGCTCTCTTACAGAGACAACCCATTGATTTGGTCATCTTGGACATAAATATTCCGGGGAGTAAAAATATTTCAATGATACAGGAAATAAAAAACATCCAAAAAAACACAAAGATTTTAATTTTCTCAGTATATGATGAAGAAACACATGCTTGCCCTTATATTATAGCTGGTGCAAGTGGATATCTAAATAAATTAAGTGATAAAAAACAAATTACAGATGCCATAGACTCGGTTCTAAAAACCGGAAATTATTTGTCCCCTGAAATACTAGACACTTTGATCCATGCCTCTACCCAAAAATCTAGTATAGATCCCCTAGAAAAACTGTCCACAAGGGAATTGGAAATTTCTGAATTGTTAGTCAAAGGTGATGGTAATATTGAAATCGCAAATAAGTTAAACATTCATTTGACTACCGTCAGCACTCATAAAAATAAAATTTTCAATAAATTAAACATTAAAAACATTGTAGAATTAATTTCTGTCTTTAACAAGTCTATTGGAACTAGATAATCAACTTAAAAGCGAACCTAATTTAATCTTTTAATAATAATTTCCAAATAGAATCAACATACAGTTATATGTATATTTCAACTTTAAAAAATACGTAAAACTAACAATGGAAATCGTTACCACTCCAAAAAACATTCTTGTAGCCCCATTAAATTGGGGACTGGGACATGCAACACGTTGTATTCCTATTATTAAAGCGTTACAAGAAAACAATTACATCCCCATTATTGCTTCTGATGGTATAGCATTGGATTTACTTAAAAAAGAATTTCCTTATTTAAAAACACTCGAACTCCCTTCCTATCAAATAGAGTATGCTAAAAATGGTAGAAATTTCAAATGGAAACTACTAAAAAACTGTCCAAAAATAATTGAAGCCATTTGGGAAGAAAAAAAAACGGTAAACAAGTGGATTAAAAAACACAAAATAGATGGAATCATCTCTGATAATCGATTGGGAGTCATCAGTAAAAAAGTACCCTCTGTATTTGTAACACATCAACTCAATGTACTAACAGGAACAACCACTTGGATTACCAGTGTTCTACATCAAAACATCATTCAGAAATATGAAGAATGCTGGGTACCCGATCTAGAAGGCGAAAACAACTTAACAGGTAAATTAGGCCACCTAGAGAATGCTAATTTTAAAATTAGACATATCGGCCCATTAAGTAGAATGCATAAAAAAGAAACCCCTATAATTTACGATTTAATGGTTGTTTTATCTGGACCAGAACCCCAAAGAGGATTACTGGAAGATAAATTACGCATCGAACTTCAAAAATATAACGGAAAAGTAGTTTTCGTAAAAGGAATTATAGAGAAAGAGCAAATAAAGGAACAAATTGGTACTATCACGTATTACAATTTTATGAATAGCCGACAATTGGAACAAACCTTTAACGAAAGTGATAAAATACTTTGTCGCTCCGGATACACTACCATAATGGATTTGGTAAAATTAGAAAAGAAAGCTTTTTTCATACCAACTCCCGGTCAATATGAACAAAATTATCTGGCTAAAAAAATCAAAAGAGAAGCAATAGCTCCTTATACAACCCAAGATGAATTTACTATAGAAAATCTAAATGAAATTGAAAATTACAATGGATTTACTTCAATTAAAGAACACGTTGATTGGAACGATTTATTTGGTGTTTTTAAAAATGTTAAAAAGAAAAAAAATGAATAGTTTATATAACAAAAAATCCATTTCAAAATTGAAATGGATTTTTTGTTTAGTATTTAATGTTCAACTAAATTAATGTTCCAACTTAGAGCTATCAAATTTTTCATGTTTAATAATTTGTGCATTAACCACAAAATAAATAGATTCTGCTACATTAGTACAGTGGTCTGCAATTCTTTCAAAATGCTTCAAGGAAATAATTAAATAAGTCCCGGAAATAACCGTTTTAGAATGACTCTTCATTTCAGAAATTATATTTTGAATCGCTTCACCACTTTTCTTTTTAATGGAGTTATTCAAATCAAATATTTGCTGGATATTTTCAACATCCATACTTTGAAGACATTTATTCGTTCTTGCGGTAATCGCCTCCACTTCTTTAACAATACTTTCGATATCAAATTTAGATATCAATTCGTGTTTCTCTTTTATGTTTTTGGACGATTTTATGACACTCATCGATAAATCCCCAATTCTTTCAATTTCATTACTGATTTGCATCGCCGACATAATAATTCTCAAATCAGAGGCAACAGGCTGCTGCAAAGCAAAAACACTTTGACAGATGTCATAAATTTTAACATCGAGTTTATCAATCTTTTCTTCTGCCTTTTTTAAATCTTTCCCTTCAGAAACAGGTTCAAAAAGCACGGCTTTAGCAGCTTCAGAAACCTGATTTTCTGCCAAAACGCCTATTTTAATTATTATATTTTTAAGTTTACCTAATTCGGTTTCTAAATGTAGTGCCATTATCTTTTATATTTGTGTATAAAGTTAATCGTTTCTGAATACAAAACAAAATTAACCGAACCTTCCTGTGATGTAATCTTCTGTTTGTTTTATGGCTGGCTTGGTAAAAATTGTTTTGGTTTTGTCGTATTCTATCAATTTTCCCATATAGAAAAAAGCAGTAGAATCACTAACACGACCTGCCTGTTGCATATTGTGTGTAACGATAACAATTGTATATTTATTTTTCAACTCATAAATTAATTCCTCAATTTTTGAAGTTGAAATAGGGTCCAACGCCGAAGTAGGCTCATCCATTAACAAAACAGAAGGCTGAATAGCCAAAGCTCTGGCAATACATAACCTTTGTTGTTGCCCTCCCGAAAGTTCAAAAGCGGATTTTTTTAATTTATCTTTTACTTCATCCCAAAGGGCCACTTGCTCAATAGAAGTAACTACGCGCTCTTCAATTATATTTTTATCGGTAATGCCGTTAACTCTAAGGCCGTACGCAACATTCTCAAAAATAGTTTTCGGAAAAGGATTTGGTTTTTGAAAAACCATTCCAACATTTTTACGCAAATCATCGACATTCATGTTTTTGGCATAAATGTCATTCCCATCAATCAGGATATTACCTTTCATTTGGGTATTGTCAATCAAATCATTCATACGATTAAGCAAACGCAAATAGGTTGATTTACCACAACCTGATGGTCCAATCAATGCAGTAACAGTATTCTCTTTCATGGATAAAGAAATATCGTGTAACGCTTGGTTTTCCCCGTAGAAAAAATTTACATTTTTTGATTCTATTTTAAGCATGTTAATTCATTTTTACTTTTTTTCCGTAATATTTACGAAGAGCATTCGCCAATAAATTAGAAATTAATACAATAATAATTAAAATAAGTGCCGTACCATAAGCCATTGCTCTTGACGCTTCAATATTTGTACCACTCGTTGCGATTACATATAAGTGATATGGCAAAGCCATTGCTTGATCAAAAATGGATGTTGGCAATTTAGGCAAAAAATAAGCTGCTACGGTGAATAAAATAGGTGCCGTTTCTCCAGAAACTCTTCCTATGGACAATATTAAACCCGTAATTATATTTGGAAATGCAATTGGGAAAACAATTTTACTGGTCGTTTCCCATTTACTGGCGCCTAAACCTAAACTAGCTTGTCTAAAGGTATCGTCTACCGCTTTTAGTGATTCCTCGGTTGTTCTAATAATTATAGGCAAAACCAATAATCCCAAAGTTAAACCACCTGCTAAAATCGAATCCCCAAAACCTAATTTATTTACAAATAAAGACATCCCAAAAAGTCCAAATACTATTGAGGGAACACCGGCAAGATTATTGGTCATTTGTTTGATAACCTTTTTAGGCCAACCATCTTTCACATATTCATTCATATAAATCGCTGCCAAAACTCCAACTGGAAACGCAAATATCATACTAGCCAAAACCAAACAAAGTGTACCAACGATAGCGGGGAAGATACCGCCCTCAGTCATACCGTTTTTAGGCATTTCGCTAATAAATTCCCAACTGATAACTCCCAATCCTTTTATAACAATAAAAGCTAAAATCACAAACAAAAGAGCTACTATGGCATAACTTATTGTACTAAAAACACCAAAAGCAATCTTTTGATTTCTTCTTTTATATTTTGCTAAATCATTTTCTTTACTCATCTTAATGTTTTTTATGGGATTTTCTATTAGTAACCATTTCAACTAACATATTGATTCCAAAAGTAATTATGAATAGTATACATCCCAAAGCAAATAAAGCCTCATAATGTAATCCCCCATTAGGCGCTTCCCCCAACTCTGCGGCAATGGTTGCCGGTATAGTTCTAACTGGTTCCAAAAGAGTATGAGGTATAACTGCTGCATTACCCGTAACCATTAATACGGCCATTGTCTCACCAATAGCACGACCAATACCTAATATCGCTGCAGCTGTAATTCCGGAAGCAGAATAAGGAATTACCACTTTATATATCGTTTGCCATTGACTTGCTCCCAAAGCCAAACTGGCTTCTTTCATAGCACGAGGCGTATTACGCATGGCGTCTTCAGAGATTGTAATAATAGTTGGTAATGCCATAATGGCCAAAACAATACTTCCTGCCAATCCCGTTTCACCAACCGGTAAATTAAAAGTACTTTGAATTAAAGGTACAATGATTACCAATCCAAAAAAACCATAGACAACGGATGGAATTCCGGCTAACAATTCAATCAGTGGTTTCAAAAGACTACGAGTTCTTTTCTTTGCAATTTCGCTTAAATATATTGCAGCAGCCAAACCAATTGGCAAAGCCAATAAAATAGCACCAAGACTGACCCATAATGTACCTAATATTAATGGCTTAACTCCCATTTGCGCTATGGGCTGGGCAGTAGGAAACCATTCTTCACCAGATAAAAATTCCCATACCTTTATTTTATCGATGTCTAACTCTCGACCTTTAAAGCTATTTGATTTATATTTTTCAGAAAAGAAAGCAATTATTCCAGGTGTTTTTGAAATAAGTTCATCAATTTTTACCGGAAAATTTTCAAAGTTCTCTCCTAATTCTTCATCCGTATAATAATCCGTTATATCTCCAGTCCTGAATAAAACAATGGGAATATCTTTCCCTCCTACTTCTTTCCAGTTTGTTATTTTCTGATCAAAAATATCTTTGACTTGTGAAGGCAATAATTTTTTAACCGGATTATTGGCTTCTACGGCCAGTAAATAACCGTCATCAATTGGTTTTTTATTAAAAACGCCTGAACCTTCAATAAATAGAAAAAAAACTATCAAAATTACAGTAATACTAGTGGCAGCACCACTTAGCATCAATATAAATTCAATAATTTTCTCTTTAATCTGTTTAAAATTTGTTTTCAAATCAGTATTTTTTATTTTAAGCAAAACTACGCTAGGTATCCGTCTCTAATGTTTGCTCAACATTAACCTTATGTTAACTTAACGTTAAGAGCGTTTATTAAGTATATTAAATTTAACAACTAATCCCCTAAACAAAAAGAGGTTGCCTGTAACAGACAACCTCTTAAATATCTATAATTAACCTTTATTAATTCAATGGAATATATCCTACTTCAGAAACAATTTTTTGTCCTTCTGGAGATAATGCATAATCAACAATTGATTTTACTTTTTCTGCATTTACTTTATTGAACATATAAAACAATGGTCTTGAAATTGGATAAGTTTTATCTTTTGCACTTGCAACAGAAGGCTCGATAAAAGTTTTTCCTTCATCATAAGAAACAGCCAATTGTTTAACTTCTTTTGTTTCATAAGCTAATCCTATGTAACCAATAGCGCCTTTAGTTTGGCCTACTGCTTGAACAATTGCTCCAGTAGCCGGTAAACTTAAAATGTTTGTAGCATAGTTTTTCTTATCTAATACTTCTTCTTTAAAAAACTCATAAGTCCCTGAAGAAGACTCTCTTGAATAAGCAACGATTTTTTCATCAGCACCACCAACTTCTTTCCAGTTAGTTATTGCACCAGTGAATATTTTTTCTAATTGCTCACGAGTCAATTTAGACACTTTATTTGCTGGATTAACAATAACGGTTAAAGCATCATAAGCAATAATTACTTCTTCAATCTCAACTTTTTCTTCTGAAAATTTTAATTTTTCTTCTGTTTTCAAATCTCTTGAAGCCATTGCAATATCAGTAGTACCATCAATTAAAGCAGTAATACCTACTCCTGAACCACCACCTACAACAGTAACACTAACATTTGAATCTTTTTTCATTAATTCTTCTGCTTCCTTTTGCGCTAAAGGCAAAACCGTATCACTTCCTTTAATGGTAACTGAAACTTCAGCGCTAGTTGCTTCCGTTCCTTTGTCTTCCGTTTTTGCTTTACCACAGCTCAACATACCAATTAAAGGTAATATCAAAAATAATTTTCTTGTTTTCATTTTATTTTTTTGTTTTTCTTTTAATTTTTTGCAAATGTACTCTCTAAATGTTAACTTAAGGTTAAGAAAGTATTAATCAATTATATTGTTTATCTGTTTTATAAATCAAATTTACAAACCGATTTCTACTTGACCACGAACATACCAAGTGCCATTTGTATTTCCTGAAATATATTTATCGTTTTTATAAGAAAACTCCGTTTGAACTTTTAATTTGTGACCTAAAATATATTTAGACAAACTAACCGCATATTCATCGGCATTAGGTACTTTCGCATGAATTTCACTGTCTACTTTTTGAGTAGAAAACCTCCCTGCGATCTGGTAATTTGACGGAAACACATAGCTTAATTGAGTATCAATTCCTTCTCCAACAAATACAGATTGGGTTTTGGTAACATCTAAAGGATTAACCGTAATAGGATCATCACACATCGTTGACATATAAGCACCGATAGCCGTCCAACCATTATACTTTAACATCGTATCAAAAAACAAAGACTTGATTGTTCTTGCCTCAAACAATTCACTTCCCAATTGCCCTTGCGTTCTACGAGCTTTGTTATTCTGAGAAAAAGCACCTGAAACCATCCATTTAACCGATTTTTCTCTTTCCAAATCTGCTTCAAAATTTGAACCATGCTTAGTAAAAGCCCCTAATGGAAATAACTCCACTTTACCCGTCAATGCAATTCCATCATCTTCCGTTTTTACCCAGTTTCTTCCTTCACCTTTAGTTACAGCCCCTTTCAAAGAGTAAGAAAATTGTTTTTCATTTGATTTTGAGTAATCAAAAAACAATCCGAAATCACGGTCAATATTAAACTTAGAGTTATTTATTGTTCTATCTGTAAATTCTAACGAACCAGATGAGATCACACGTTGATTATTTCCAGGTAATTTAGTTTGCCCGAAAGCAATTGTCCAGTTTTTTGCAGGATGGTAGAACATTACCGCATCGAGTATAACATTCCCATTCTTGTTATCTAGAGTTACCATATCTCTAGCAGCAAAACCTAATTCGATCTTATAACCAAATTTTGGATTATAAACAAAACCATCCAATTTCAATCGCATTCTTCTTACTTCACCTTCATAAAAACCAGCTTCCCCTTCCGTTTTTTCAAAACCAGCTCTACTTTGAATTCTAAATCCAATATTTACTTGAAACAAACTATCCGCAGCCGTAAAACCAAGTTTCTTTTTTGACATTAGATAAGCTGGATCTGTTTTTTTGACAATTGTTCCTTCTTGAGCTAGCGCAACAAAAGAAAACAATACCATGATACTTAATAAAAATTTTTTCATTTTAATAATTAGTTATTACTGTGTTAATGCGATGCAAACCTAAAGTTAATTTTTACGTCAAGTATTAACTTAAAGTTAACAAACAGGAAACTTAACGTAACTAAAACACCTTGCTTTTATACTTAAAAATTACTAAATATTTGATTTTCAATTGTTTAAATATCTAGTAGACAAAAACAGTAAGATTAGGATTACTGCTAAATAATGCGTATATATTAAAAAATCAAATTAAACAGATAAAATACCAAATTAAGATAATAAATAAAAGCCTATCAATCTGCACATTACATTTCAACTTAAAACAGCCAAGAAAAAACATTAAGAAAATCATTCATAGAACATCTTTTCCACTAACTAAAATAGTTACCTGAAAAACAAATGAAAACAACAAAAGGAATACTTCAATTCACCAAAAAAGACTTCGTCCTTAATCTGATTTTACTTTAATTATATTTAAAAAAAATACCCTCTTCATTTTAAATGAAAAGGGCACTCTTTATATGAAAAAAAATCTGTTATTAAAACAGTATCGTATATTATATAGGTTAGTTTTTAATTCGTTTTGTTGCCTTCTCAAGCGTAAAAGAAAATTCTGAACCTATCCCAAATTCACTTTCAACATAAATCTTCTCTTGATGTGCCTCAATAATATGTTTCACAATCGCTAACCCTAACCCAGAACCTCCTTCTGCACGAGAGCCACTTTTATCAACTCTATAAAAACGTTCAAAAAGTCTTGGAATATTTTGCCTTTCAATCCCTTCCCCATTATCACTGATACGGACAAGCACTTTTTCTTTTGTTAAATTAACTACCGCAACTTCCGTCGTGCCTTTAAATTTTCCGTATTTGATAGAATTGACAATTAGATTTTCTAAAATCTGCTGAATCCTATCTTTATCCCCTTTGACAAAATTGGGCTGAATATGATAATTTTCGAAAGCTAAGGTAATTTCCTTTTTTTCAGCTTTCATTTCCAAAAGGTCAAAAACATTTTGAATCAAATCAACAATATCAAACTCAGAAACCTCTAAATTCAAATCTCCAACTTCTAATTTGGTGATCATATCTAAATCTTCAACAATATAGATCAATCGCTCTACTCCTTTTTCGGCACGTTTTAGATATTTTTTTCGAATAGTCTTGTCATCCATAGCACCATCCAATAAAGTAGAGATATATCCCTGAACAGTAAATAATGGAGTTTTAAGCTCATGGGAAACATTTCCTAAAAACTCTCGTCGATATTGCTCTCGCACCTGAAGCATTTCAATTTCCAACTTTTTATCGGTAGCAAATTTCTTTACTTCTCTAGTTAGAGTCTCCATATCTGTAGTTATGGGCTGATTGATAAAAGTACTGGATTCCAACAACGAAACATCATCGTAGATTTTTTTTACACGTCGGTAGATAAAGCGCTCTACCCTATATTGTAACACTACAAATGAAAAGAGATAAATTATCAAACAAAAGAACCCTCCAAATAATAATAAACTTTGAAAAGTATTTTTGAAAATCAACGAAGCCAAGAACACAACAAATCCTGTAGAAAAAAGACTGATATATAAAGCTGATTTTACGGCAAACTTATAGGTTTTTTTGAAACTTATTTTCATTTAGGGCAAACATTCCTTTTATTGTAGAAGCACTACAAAGATATATATTTTTGAAATCAAATCTAAACTTCAAACTTATAACCAACTCCTTTAATGGTTTTAAACAAATCTTCTCCAATTTTTTCGCGAAGTTTTCTGATGTGAACATCTATGGTTCTTCCACCAACAACAACTTCATTTCCCCAAACCTTATCTAGGATTTCGTCTCTTTTGAACACTTTTCCGGGTTTGGAAGCTAATAAATAGAACAATTCGAATTCTTTTCTAGGCAAAGCAATTTCTACATTATCCTTCACGATTTTGTATTCTTCGCGATTGATTTCAATTCCGCCCACATTTAAGGTTTCACTAGCTTCACTTGACTCCTTTAATCTGCGCAACAATGCTTTTACTTTACTAACCAATAATTTTGGTTTTATTGGTTTGGCAATGTAATCATCCGCACCCACATCAAAACCTGCCATTTGGGAATAATCTTCATTTCTGGCTGTCAGGAAAGTGATAATAACATTACTTAATTCCGGAATATTTCTAATATTTTCACAAGCTTCCATTCCGTCCATTTCTGGCATCATGACGTCCATAATAATAAGATCCGGCAATTCTTTTTTTGCTTTTGCAATAGCTTCCTTACCATTTGAAGCCGTAACAATTTGATATCCTTCTTGAGTAAGATTATAACCTACGATTTCCAAAATATCTGGTTCATCATCAACCAGTAAAATCTTAGTTTGTGCTTTTTTCATGTATTGAAAATTAGTATTTAATGTAAGGAATAAATCAATAAAAACTTCGCTTGATTTCAATTCCGATGGTAAATATAACAATAAAAGAATGGTTAAAAAACTCGGTTAACGGTAATTTAATATCATAACGATTTGATAATATTGGAGTAATGCAATCGTAACAACCAAGTAACTTAAACTTTACAAAGAGGTCATTACTTTGCAAAAAATTAAACACAACATGAAAATCAGATTATTCATTTTATCGCTTTTTATCACTGCCATTAGTTTTTCACAAACAAAAGGTACTATAACCGGAACATTAACTGATAAAGATGCCAATAACGAAACATTACCATTTGCAAATGTGGTAATAAAAGGAACAAACATAAATACCACAACTGACATTGACGGTAAATACACAATAAGTGCAGCAGAAGGAGATTATGTCGTTCAGTTTAGCTTCGTTGGTTATGAACCAATAGAACAACCCGTAACAGTTGTTGCCGGAAAAACCGTGATTATTAATAAAGCATTGGGTGCAGCGGGTTATAAACTGGAGGATGTAGTTATAAAAACTAGAGTTAACAGAGAAAAAGAAACCGCCTTATTATTAGAACAAAAAAATGCGGTGGAGATTAAACAAAGCATCGGTGCCCAGGAAATGTCCCGAAAAGGAGTGAGCGATGTAGAAGAAGGATTGACTAAAATAACTGGTATCACTAAAGTAGAATCCCGCGGTTTATTTGTTAGAGGATTAGAAGACCGTTACAACAACTTATTGATAAACGATTTACAAGCACCGTCTAACAGCCCGTTTACTAAAATAATTCCCTTAGATTTGTTTCCAACGGATATTGTTGGAGTACTTAATGTGTACAAAACATTCAATCCAAACATCTCAGGTGATTTTGCCGGAGCAACAGTAAATATTGAAACAACACAAGCTAAAAGCATAACTAAAATCAGTGTAGGAGCCGGATACACAACTGCCAACAATGGAGCTGATTTCCTAATGCATTCCGATGCAAACAATACTCAGGGATTATTTGGACTAAATGGGAGAGACCGTCAATTAAGTTCTGCTTTTGGGAATGTTCCAACAGCAAGAAAATTAACTCCAGAACAATATAATGCCGCCTACAAAGACAATACTTGGAATGTAGACGAAACTTCAAGTCCTTTAAATACCAGTATCGGTTTTATTCATTCTGAAAAATTCAATTTAGAAAACGGAGATAAAATCAACTACACCTTTTCTATCAATGGAGACAACAAATACGTTATCCGTAAAGGAGTAGACCGTACTTTTATATTAGGTGCCGGAGATTATGACAATAACCTACAAAAAGAAAGCTACAGCTATCAGACCACTGCATCAGCTTTAGCAGCCATCAAATACAAAGCACAAAGATTTGATATTGGTTTAAATTCCTTCTACTTACGTTCTACCGACAGTAAGATCCAGGATCAATTAGGATACACGAACAACCAATCTACAAATCCGAATATCTTAATCCGTACCAATCAGTTTGATCAATCGGATTATATAAATACCCAACTTTTAGGAAATATTAAGCTGACCGAAGACGAAAGACACACACTTAAAATAGGGGGTTCTTTTGTAAAAACAGCTTACGAGCAACCTGACCGTAAATTTATCATTGGAGAAAAAGTTTCGGCTACTGAAATTAATACGTCTTATGGCGGAAATCATTTGAACAGACAGTATTTAGACATCAACGGAAATTATTATTTCTCCGGTTTATTGGAATACAATTTAAAGTTTAAAGAAAAAGAAAATGGTAAATACAATCGTTTAACTGTTGGCGCAAACTCTTTTGCTAATAATTTAAAATCCACTTATAGAATTTTTTCAGGATTCAGAACGATAAACAAAAACTATACAGCTCCTATAAACACCATTGATCAATTTATCACCGAAGATATCAATAATGGAATCCTTACCGTTCGTGAAGAATCGAATGCAGATTATAAAGTAAAATTGGATCAAATTGTGAATGCCGGATATGTAAATTATCTACACAACATAGGAGATAAATTAGAAATTAATGGAGGAATTCGCGTAGAAAACTCAGACAGAACTATTGAATACAGAAACATCGGTCAAATCATCAACGGTCCATACAAAAAGATTAACGACCAAAAAATAGACTTTTTACCTGTAGTGAATGCCAAATACGAATTGACCGAAAAAAGCAATTTACGTTTCAATGGTTCTAAAACGATAACTAGGCCTGTTACAATGGAGTTATTGCCTATTCAATACATCAGCCCGGACGGTAAATCGATTTTAGGAAACCCAAACATAAAGAATAGCGACAACTACAACTTGGACATAAAATACGAATTGTTCCCTGAAAACAATGAATTGCTGGCTGTCGGTTTATTTGCAAAACAAATTCAAAATCCAATTGAAAGAGTTTTTATTGCCGGTGCTGGAGGTAGTGGACAATTGATGACATATCAAAACTCTAAAGAAGCCTTACTATATGGTGCAGAGATAGAATTGTTGTTGCAATTAGACCGTTTATCAAATGCTTTGACTGACTTCTCTTTCGGATTGAACACTTCATTGATGAAAACCGATGTAAAAGTAAATTATGGTTCTACTTCATTAGAAAACAACCCAAGCAGAAAATTACAAGGAGCTTCAGAATGGATTGTGAATTCAGATTTAAAATATGATTTTGAATTCAGTGAAATCATGAAAAACTCCATTTCATTAGTCTATGGAGTCTATGGACCCAGAATTTTCGCAGTAGGTTCTGCAGGAATGGACAACATCTACGAACAACCGTTTCATAAATTAGATTTTGTCTGGACCAGTAAGTTAACCAAGAATATAGATGCAAAATTTGCCGTAGACAATATCTTAAATTCTTTATACAAAATGGAACTAGGTAATGAAAATCGATTTACGATAAACGAAAGTTCCTTAATACTGGAAAGTTTCAAAAGAGGTCGAGGATTCTCTTTAAATCTTTCTTATACTTTTTAAGACCTAAAGCTACCCGAAAACGGTAGCTTTTTTTTGTAAAAAACACAAAACCAATGTTAACTACTTTACATAAAATTTACATAAAATTCAAATTTTGACAATGGTATTATAATATTGGGTTAACCTCTGTCTCTAATGCCATTTCTACATTTGTATCAAATAATCACAACAAAAAAAACAATAAAAAAAATGAAAAAATTAGTATTAAGCTTAGCAATCGTAGCTTTAACTTTAGGAAGTTGTACTTCTGATAATGAAGAAATCAATAACGAACCAATCCCAACAGGTGAAATCAGTGGTGAAATCACAACAGATAAAGAGTATCCGTTAGGAAACTATACTATACAAGGGACCGTAAAAATTAAAAGTACTGGATCATTAACTATTGCTGCTGGATCTACTATCACTGCATCTATCGCTGACGGTACTGCCGATGCGATACTTGTAGAAAATGGAGGCCAATTATTCTTGAACGGTACCGCAGCTTTACCAATCGTTCTTACCGAAACTTCAAAAACCGCTGGATCTTGGGGAGGAATCATCATGTTTGGTGATGCACCAATCGTGGGAGCTAATGGAGTAACAACAGCTACCTCTGAAGATGGAAATAATTTATCTTATGGGGGAACAAACGCTACTCATAACGGAGGTTCATTAAAATATGTACGTGTAGAATATGCAGGTAAAAAACTAACAGATAATACAAGTGAAATGAATGGATTTTCATTTTATTCTGTAGGAACAGGAACAGTTTTGGAAAATCTGGTTGCTTACAAAGGAGCTGATGACGGATTTGAATTTTATGGTGGAACTGTAAGTGCTAAAAACTTGATTTCTTACGGAAACTTTGATGATTCATTCGACTGGCAAGATGGCTGGAGAGGTGCTGATAATACCAACTGGTTCGCTTACCAAACAGGAACAGGAAACTACGGAATGGAAATCGAAGCAAAATCAGTAAACAATTCTTTTGGACCAAAAATCAGCAACATTACACTAAAAAGAGCTGCAGGAACAGTTACCGAAGGTGGTTCTGCTGCCGCTGAATATGATGCAATCCAATTCAAAAAAGAAGGAAATGGTGAATATTCAAATGTCTTAATATCAGGCTACACTACTACTGGTGCTACAGCAGTTAGAATTCAAGATGCTTCTACAAACACTAACCAGGTAACTGGTGGTAAAATCAAATTAATAAATGTACAAATCAATGATGGTACTTCTCAGTTTGCAGGTGTAGGAACTGGATTTACGGTTGTTTTCCCAACAGGAAACTACACAACAAGTACGACTTCTACCGGAGCTTCATTAACAGCCGGAGCTTGGGCTATCGTCGATGGAGTAAATTTATTAGGAAATTAATAAAAAAAACAACTCCTATTTTATTTAAAACATCCTGATATTCAGGATGTTTTTTTTGGCATGCTATTTGAAATATTTTGTTTATCTTTACTAAACAAAATAAGAACTAATGAAAAAAAACTACTTTTACACTATTCTCTTATTGGTTTTTTTCTTTACTCTAAGCACCACTGCCCAAGAGATTAAGCCCCAACCAAATCCGCAAGTAACCTCCGTAATCGAAGGACTAAACTTGTATCCGAACCCCGTGAGCAACGGTAAAATATATATTTCCACTAAAAATGACTCAAACAAAGAAATAATCATTTTTGATGTCCTTGGAAAAAAAGTATTGCAAACAATGTTGAATTCTAAAGAACTTAATATTTCAAATCTTTCCCCTGGTGTATATATTATAAAAATAAATGAGAATGAAGCCTCGGCAACCAGAAAATTGATTGTACGATAACTTATTTCAACAAAAACTTAAAACTCCAATAGTCTTGGAGTTTTTTTTATTTCATAAATCCCTAAGTCCAAAAAAACAAAAGCATAATTAAATATTTATACCTTTGTTAAAAAATTCATTGATTACCTCATCAGATATATTTGCCATTTCCAATCAAAAGCAATTCGAAAAAATAGCTTTAAAAGTGTTTCGTTATCAATATGAAAACAACTTAGTCTATCAGGAATTTTGCAATTTTCTGAAAGTCGATGTCCAAAAGGTAAAATCTATCTATCAAATCCCATTCTTACCGATTCAGTTTTTCAAAAGCCATGAGGTGGTTTCAAACACCAATGCCATTGAAGAAACGTTTACCAGTAGCGGAACCACCGGAATGATTACCAGCAAACATTTGGTAACGGATGCATCTGTTTATGAAGAAAGTTACCGAAAAGGGTTTTCTGAATTTTATGGTAACATTGAAGATTATGTCGTTTTGGCACTTTTGCCTTCCTATCTCGAAAGAGAAGGTTCGTCCCTGATTTATATGGTTGAGGATTTAATCCAATTATCCAATCATCCCGAAAGCGGCTTTTATCTTCACAATCACAAGGAACTTATTGACAAACTACTGGAATTGGAACAAACCGGACAAAACGTCCTACTCATTGGCGTTACTTATGCTTTACTGGACTTAGTTGAAAAACAGCAATTCCAATTGCAACATACCATCATAATGGAAACTGGAGGTATGAAAGGCA
>JALRGT010000041.1 GCA_023259675.1 Flavobacterium sp. | reverse complement strand
GGAATTGGATTGCTTCACACAATGATTTGGGTGTTGACATGCGAAACCTTTCGGATGATTATTCCTTATTGGCGATTCAAGGACCAAAAGCGATTGAAGCTTTGCAATCGTTGACTTCGGTTGACTTATCTGCGATTCCGTATTATCATTTTAAAGTGGGTGATTTTGCAGGAATCGAACATGTGATAATCTCGGCTACAGGATATACGGGTGCAGGAGGATTTGAAATTTATTGTAAAAATGACCAAGTAGAAACCATCTGGAACAAAGTTTTTGAAGCGGGTGCTGCCTTTGGTATCAAACCAATTGGTCTGGCGGCTCGTGACACGTTGCGATTGGAAATGGGATTCTGTTTGTACGGAAACGATATCAACGACACGACTTCGCCTATTGAAGCCGGATTGGGTTGGATTACTAAATTCAACAAAGAATTTACCAATTCAGAAAACCTGAAGAAACAAAAAGAAGCCGGCGTGACAAAAAAATTAGTTGGTTTTGAAATGCAAGAACGCGCCATACCAAGACATGATTACGAAATTGTGGATGCCAATGGCAATACTATTGGAATCGTGACTTCGGGAACCATGTCGCCTTCTTTGAATAAAGGAATTGGAATGGGTTATGTAACGATAGAAAATAGTGCTGTTGACAGCGAAATTTTTATTCGCATTCGTAAAAAAGACGTAGCTGCCAAAGTGGTAAAAATGCCTTTTTACAAGAAATAAGAATCGGTTTTTTGCATAAAGAAATAAACCGCATATCTGCAATTAAATTTATCTAATCTGTATAAATAATTGGTGGATATGCGGTAATTTTATTTTAAATTGCACTAATAAACACCTAAATGAAGAAAATTTCACTCTTTTTTCTTTTGACTCCATTTTTGCTTTTGGCTCAAAATGATGCAAAAACTTGTGAAATTCTCTCAAAAATAAATACGCTACTTCAGAGCGAACACCTACAACCCAAACCGATAGATGACAGTTTATCGGTTTTTGTTTTTGACCATTTTATGGACGAGCTTGATCCTTCGCGTAAAATTTTATTGAAAACAGAATCTGACGCTCTTTCAGAAAAATACCGTCTTACACTTGATGATTACATCAATGCTAAAAACTGTTCGTTCCTTTCGGATATTTTGGACGTATATAAAAACGGACTGAAGCGAAATAAAGAGGTAATCGAAAAAAGCACTTTTGAAGCCATTGATTTTGAAAAAAAAGACACCATTCTGTATTTCAAAAAAGCATTTCCTTTTTACCTTTCTAATAATCAAGTGGAAACCGCCACTATAAAAAAAATAAAATATGAGATTCTGGACGACATTACCTCCAAAAACAACAATCTAGATTCCATAAAAACCCATTTCAAGTCTTTGGCAACGGCTTCGTTTCAAACGGTAACCGAAAATGAGCTGTGTAAAATCAACATGGAATTACAAAATTTACCGCACTACGAAGAAAAAATATACAGTCTTTTTTGCAACTATTTTGACCCACATACCGATTATTTCAATTTGGATTCAAAATCTAGCTTTGTCGCCACTTTGTCTAAAGAACATCTTTCGTTGGGTTTAAATTTGAAATTAAACGAACGCAACGAAATCATTGTGGAAGAAATAGATCCGAATGGTCCTGCCTTTCAAACCGGTAAAATCATAAAAGGCGATCAAATCATAGCCATTTCCAATTCGAAAGAAACCTTGCAGGTATCCTGCTCCACACTGGAATCCATTTCGAATATGGTGCGTTCCTCCAGCAACAAAACCATCATATTGACCCTGAGACGAAATTCAGGCAAAAGTTTTGAGGTCGCCATAGAAAAAGAATTGTTGAATGACAAAGAGAATTCGGTTTACAGTTTTATCATTGAGCAAAAAAAGAGGAAATATGGCTATGTAAAAATTCCGAGTTTTTATGCTGATTTCGAAGGAAACAATGGGAAAGGTTGTGCTGAAGACGTCGCCATAGAAGTCCTTAAACTTCAAAAAGAAAACATAGAAGGATTAATAATTGACATTATGGACAATGGCGGCGGCTCGATGGAAGAAGCCATTAAGTTGTCGGGAATGTTTATTGATTCCGGTCCGATTTCTGTTGTAACCAATGCCAAGCAGGAACAAACCGTTATCTATGATCCTTACGATGGAATGCTCATTACTTCGCCAATCATTTTACTTCTGAATGGAAATTCAGCTTCGGCAAGTGAGTTTTTTGCTTCGGCCTTACAAGATTACAACCGTGCTATATTGGCCGGTAATACCTCTGTGGGTAAAGCCACGATGCAAACCATAGTCCCTTTAGAAGAAAATAATCCCAATAATTTTATAAAAATAACCATCAATAAATTTTATAAAATTACGGGAAAAAGCCATCAGGGATTGGGGATTATTCCCAGTATTGTAATGCCTGAAATCTATGAAACATTATGGGAACGTGAAAGTAAAAGCGTAACGGCATTACCAAACGATAGTTTGACAAACCTAATCTCTTTTAAACCTTTTCTAAAAAATAATCTAATTGACAAACTAGTAACAAAGAGTACCAAAAGAATAGATAATGATGCTTATTTTACGGAAATAAAATACCTAAACAAAAAAATTGATTATTTGGTAGGCCGCGAAAAAGCACCATCTCCGCTAACTATTGATGCCATCTATGAAGAACACAAACAAATCAATAAATTATTGGAGGAAATAAATGATATCGAAAAAGCAGAAAATGGTTTATTGATTTACAATTCCTATCTGAATGAGTTTCACTTTAAAATCAATCCAATAGAAAAAGGAAACAATGATTACCAAATGAAAAATTTGAAAACCAATCATTATTTAAAAGAAGCCATAAACATCCTGGAAGATGTTACTGCATCGAAAAAGAGTTAAGTCTGTTTTTGAAGGATAAAATATTGAAAAGAGGATAAATTGATTTGGTAAAATCACTATTAACTGTATTTTTGCATCACAAAATAATAAATTAGAAATGGGAAGAGCGTTTGAATTCAGAAAAGGTAGAAAAATGAAACGTTGGTCTGCTATGGCCAAAGCATTTACCAGAATTGGAAAAGATATTGTAATGGCCGTTAAAGAAGGCGGACCAAATCCTGATGCCAATTCAAGATTAAGAGCAGTTATCCAAAATGCCAAGGCAGCTAACATGCCTAAAGAAAACGTAGAACGTGCAATTAAAAAAGCAACCGATAAAGATACTGCCAATTATAAAGAAGTTTTATTTGAAGGATATGCTCCACATGGAATTGCCCTTTTGATTGAAACGGCAACCGACAATAATAATAGAACTGTTGCAAACGTAAGAAGTTATTTTAATAAATGTAACGGTACGATGGGAACACAAGGTTCTGTAGAATTTATGTTTGACCATACTTGTAACTTCAGAATTCCAAAAGAAGGTATTGATCCAGAAGAACTCGAATTGGAATTGATTGATTTTGGTGCCGAAGAAGTTTTTGAAGACGAAGACGGAATCTTAATTTATGCGCCGTTTAATAGTTTTGGAACCATCCAAAAAGAATTGGAAAATAGAAATCTGGAAATTCTTTCTTCCGGTTTTGAACGAATCCCACAGATTACCAAAAAACTCACAGAAGCTGAAATGGCCGATGTAGAAAAATTAATAGAGAAATTGGAAGAAGATGATGATGTGATGAACGTATATCACACTATGGAAGAAGCATAGATCATTTTATCAAATTACAGCAATACAAAAAAACGGAGGATTTTATCCCTCCGTTTTTTTTTGTGCCTTATATCATATCTATAAGCAAAAAAGAATAGCTATACTCCTCTTGTATTAAAATACAATTATAAGATAACCTGATACCTACTTACTCTGTTTTTAAGGATTCTATAAACATTAAAAGGTATTTAAATGGAATTCTACAAAAAAACATTTTGCTTAATTATCAATAAAAAAGAGAACAACCCCCTATTTTTTCATCTTTTTAAGCTTTACAAATAAAAAAATAGTCGTAAAATTCGATTTTTTAACGTTTAAATTCAATAACACCCCCGTCAAAATAGGGTTGACACCAAAATACCTGTTGAGAATAATTCATTTTTTGGACTCAAAAAAAATAAAAACACGCAATTTTTCAAACTGATTTTTAGTAATCGATAATTCGTATCCTCAAAAATCAAATAATCCATTTTGAATTATTTGCCTTCAACAAAAAGTTAATACATTCGTAACAGAAAAATTAAAAAAATGTTAATTTTTTACTTTGTTTCAAAACAATTTGAACTAAATAGACAATTAACCAATATTAATATTAACTAAAATAATTTATCTAATGAAAAAAATTGAAGCAACAATTAGAAAATCAAAATTTTCTGAAGTTAAAAAAGCATTACATGAAGTAGGCGTAAACTTTTTCACATACTGGGATGTAACCGGTGTTGGTAACGAAAAAGAAGGACACGTTTACAGAGGAATAACTTATAGTACTTCGGACATCCAAAGAAGATACATATCTATAGTAGTTTCCGATCCTTTTTTAGAAAAAACTGTTGAAGCCATATTAAATTCAGCTTATACTGGAATGGTTGGAGATGGTAAAATATTTGTAATGGACGTTATCGAAACATACAGAATCAGAACAAAAGAGAGCGGAACAGATGCGGTTAACTAATTGTCACATCTAAAAAATTAAAACAATAAATAACAAATAAATATATATTATGGATACGAATGCTGTATTAGACTTAATGTGGGTGGTAATCTGCGGAATATTAGTGTTTTTTATGCAAGCTGGATTCACGCTTGTAGAAGCTGGTTTTTCCAGATCAAAAAACGCAGGAAATATAATCATGAAAAATTTAATGGATTTCTGTATTGGGAGTGTTGCTTTCTGGGCATTAGGATACTCTTTGATGTACGGAAAATCAATAGGGGGACTTATTGGAAGCCCTGGAGACTATTTGTTTTTTGACAGCGCTGCTGACATGCACAGTTTATTCTTTCAAACTGTATTTGCCGCTACTGCCGCTACCATTGTTTCTGGAGCCATTGCAGAAAGAACAAAATTCACTACCTATTTAATCTTCTCATTATTGATGACTTTAGTGATTTATCCTATCTCAGGAAGCTGGGTTTGGAATGGTGATGGATGGTTAGCAGGAATGGGCTTTACTGACTTTGCTGGTTCTACTGTAGTACACTCTGTGGGTGGATGGGCTGCATTAGTTGCTGCTGCCTTGGTAGGACCTAGAATTGGAAAATATACAGATGGTAAATCTAACGCAATACCTGGACACAGTTTAATGCTAGGAGCTTTAGGGGTATTTATCTTATGGTTAGGTTGGTTTGGTTTCAACCCTGGATCACAATTGGCAATCTCTGGAGATAACGCAATTGCTGTAACTGGTGTAATCATCACTACAAACTTAGCTGGAGCTGCTGGAGCACTTGCTGCAATGTTCCTTTCATGGAAATTATACGGAAAACCAGATATCTCAATGACTTTAAACGGAGTATTGGCTGGATTAGTGGGTATCACTGCTGGTTGTGCTGTTGTAAGCCCATTAGGAGCAATATTGATTGGATTGATTTGTGGATTAGCAGTAGTATTCTCTATTGAATTCATCGACAAAAAATTAAAAGTTGATGATCCAGTTGGAGCTGTTTCTGTACACGGAGTATGTGGAGCATTAGGTACATTATTAGTAGGTTTGTTTGCCACTGATGGTGGATTATTGTACGGTGGTGGATTCGACAAATTAATTGTTCAAGCTATCGGAGTAGTAAGTATTGGTGCTTGGGCTGCTGGATCTGCATTTGTCGTATTGTTTATCTTGAAGAAAACAATGGGATTAAGAGTAAACAAAGAAGAAGAAATCGACGGATTAGATATCCACGAACATGGTTCAAATGTATACAACGAGTAGTATTTAAAATACTATTTGATTCTAAAAAACCTGCAACAAATGTTGCAGGTTTTTTTTATGTATTGTCCCGTCCTGAAATAACAATACATAAAAAATATCCTTATGAAAAAATGCTATCCATTATCTTCCTCTAAATTATTGTGATTATCACCACCTATGCTATAGTGATTGTTTTCTTCATCCTCACTCCCAACACTTTCTTGCTTATCATCTAACTCCGCTCCAGGAATATCTAAATCTCCACCAGCCATATCTTCTTCAAAATCCTTCTGATTGAACTCTCGGGTATTATTGATTTCAACAGGAATTTTCTTTTTTGTAGGATCTTCGGGATTAATATCAATTTCTTTCTTCAATTGATTATAGATATCCTCACTCGGTGGATACTGAAGAGAATCAGGTAATTTATTTTTATCTTTCTTTTTCATTTTTATTTTTATTTAACTGATTACAAACACTCTAAGTTAATCATTTTAAATAAAATTTGCATTACAGAAAGAAAAAAAAATATTCTAAAATTGATTTCAACAGAAATCTTTAAAAGAAACCAAATCAGTAAATATTATAATAAACAACAATAAATAGATAACCTTTTAATACCGAATTATCAATAAATTTACAGCATAGAATGTATCATTAAAAAGTTCTTATGTCAAAAAATAAATTACGTGTTGAACCCAATTGCCTAAACTGTGATCATATCGTAGAAAAAAGGTATTGCCCCAACTGTGGACAAGAAAATACCGAAAGCCGCAAAACGTTCCATCATTTATTTATGCATTTTTTTGAAGATCTTACCCATTACGACCATTCTTTTTGGAGAACAATAATTCACTTATTCTTTAAACCTGCTTCATTAACAAAAGTATACATGGCCGGAAAGCGTATGTCTTTTCTGAACCCTATCCGATTGTATATCTTTATCAGTTTTGTTACTTTTTTAACCCTATCCCTTTTTCCTAATGACTCGTTACCCAAAATAGAACCGATATCTATACAAGTAAATAAAAATGAAGTTTTAATTCCTTCTATTGATTCTTTACATATTGAAGAAAAAAGCATAAATGGCTTAACCAAAGTGGGAATTCTTTCCCAAAAAAACAATGATACTTTGACCAAAATTTTACAGCAATCAAACGAAATTGATACGAGTAAAACCAACAAAAAAGAAGTCGCAGATTTTGGTTATGAGTCCATAAAAGAATTGGATTCTATACAAAAAAATGGAAGCACTAAAATTAAGGTAAGTGATACCGAATATTGGTTTCTTAAAAAGTGGCTCGAAGTAAAAGAAGTAAACACAAACGAACAAATCATAGAAAAATTTGGATACTCATTTACGAACAACATACCAAAAGTTTTATTTTTATACATGCCCTTTTTCGCATTCACACTTTGGTTATTTCATGATAAAAAGAAATGGTACTATTTTGACCATGGCATTTTCACTTTGCATTATTTTTCTTTTTTGCTCCTATTAATTCTGACCATATTTTTGACAGACAAGATTATTTATTTATTTGATTCCACTCCAATTGTTGAATGGATTCATTTAGGAATAAATTCTATTGGATATTTTTGGATGATTTATTATTTCTTCCCAGCACACCGTCGTTTTTACGAGCATGGATTTTTTAAATCATTTTATAAAAGTTGCTTAATTATTAGCCTTAATTTAGTGGTGCTTTTTATTCTTGTCGTATTATTTGCACTATATACCTTTAATGAAATTCACTAAATTTATAAATCCTTTTTAAGAATTTATACAACTGCAATTTTAAAATTCATCAGCTCTTTTTGTCTTTTATATATATTTTAAACTATTTTCTAAAACAATACCGCTTTTTGAAATCAAATAATTAAATTCATATATGTTTACATAAATTCTAATATTTATTTATTTTATATCTCAACATAAATAACTAACTTTAAGTATCTAATCATAAGAGAGTTCGCCAAAACAAGAATCCTTAATACAAATAAGAAATGAGTTTATTTTCAGACAATGTGATACCGGGAAATCATGGCAAAATATTTGGAACAAATGCCATAGAAGAAACCGATTTAATGGACATCAAAAAAAGTCTATTAGAAATGGACGGCATAAAAAATGTAGTCGTTAATACAACCATTTTTCCAAGAGAATTTACAGTGTACACTACCAAAATTATGTCTGTTAGCGCTATTGAAAAAAAAGTGAAATCAATTGGTTTCCATGCTATTCCTCAATAAATTTATTGACAACGTTTTATCTTCATTCTTTAAAATAATTATATTTCCATTTAAAATTACTTCCACAACTATTGAATAAGATATTAAATAACACTCCACATATTGTTTTTCAAAATCTATTATCGTAATATTGCAATATTAATATATAACAATGGGAACTACTAAAACAGAACACTTCACCGAAAATCAAAACGAATTGGCCACATTAGCAAAAGCAATAGGTCATCCGGCTCGTATTGCCATTTTAGAATACCTCATAAAAGTGGACAGCTGTATCTGCGGAGACATTGTAAATGAATTGCCTCTCGCCCAGCCTACCATTTCTCAACATCTTAAAGAACTTAAAAATGCCGGACTGATAAAAGGTAATTTTGAAGGGAATGCGATTTGTTACTGTCTCAATGAGGAAGGATTCAATAAAATAAAACACTTCTTCAACCATGTTAATGCCTATTTGGACAACAAGAAAAATCAATGCTGTTAATTTTTAAAATATAAAAAAATGAAACTATCAGAAATTAAAAATCAATTGAGTACAGTTGACACTGTTACTTTTTTACTACCCAACGGAACTTATGTTCCAGAACATTTTCATGTTACCGAGGTAGGACTTATCACTAAAAATTTTATCGACTGTGGCGGAACGGTTCGAAAAGAAACTGTTGTTAATTTCCAATTGTGGAATGCCAACGATCTAGAACATCGTTTGAAACCTAAAAAATTATTAGACATCATCGCGCTTTCCGAAAAAGTATTAGGTATTGGTGATTACGAAATTGAAGTAGAATACCAAACCGAAACCATCGGTAAATACGATTTAGGATTTAACGGAAATGATTTTGTGCTGTTAAACAAAAAAACAGCTTGTTTGGCAGAAGACCAATGTGGTATTCCACAAGAAAAACAAAAGATCATACTATCAGAAATCAACAATCAAAATAACTGCTGTACTCCAGGTGCAGGATGCTGCTAATTAAACTAATCCAACAATGACACTGACAAAAACATCTTTATTTACTGCGATTGAAGACGTAATTCAATCGCTTTCAACAGAAAACATTACACCAGAACGCAAATCCATTTTGCAACCACTTATTGACTACATTCAAATTAAAGCGACACAAAACGAAGAAATTAGGCTCAACTTTATTTGTACCCATAATTCCAGAAGAAGCCATTTGTCTCAAGTGTGGGCACAAACAGTAGCAGCACATTTCAACATACAAAATGTGTTTTGTTATTCTGGCGGAACCGAAGCCACGGCATTGTTTCCCATGGCCGCACAAACATTGGAAAAATCTGGATTTAAAATTAACACCATAGCCGAAGGAAAAAATCCAATATACGCCATCAAATACAACGAAAATAGTCATCCTATAATTGGATTCTCCAAAACATATGATGATGCATTCAATCCACAATCCCAATTTGCAGCCATCTTAACCTGTTCTCAAGCAGACCAAGGTTGCCCCTTTATTGCAGGAGCCGAAAAACGCATCCCAATTACCTTTGAAGATCCAAAAGCATTTGATGGCACACCACAACAAGCAGAAAAATACCAAGAGCGAAGTGTACAGATTGCTACCGAATTATTTTATGTATTCTCACAAATAAAAAAATAAAGATGTCAATAACTAATTGCGCTCCAACTGTAGCCCGAAAAAAATTAAGCTTCCTTGACAGTTATCTAACGCTTTGGATTTTCCTGGCCATGGCTTTTGGTGTAGCCATCGGGAACTTTATTCCATCAAGTGGAAATTTCATCAACTCGTTTTCAAGCGGCACTACAAATATTCCACTGGCTATCGGACTTATATTAATGATGTATCCCCCTTTGGCCAAAGTAAAATATGAACAAATGGGAGCTGTGTTTAAAAACACAAAAGTACTGGGGGCTTCTTTAATTCTAAACTGGATTATAGGTCCCATCTTAATGTTTTTTTTGGCTATAACTTTTCTAAATGGCTATCCCGAATACATGATTGGCGTTATCCTAATTGGTTTAGCCCGATGTATTGCCATGGTTGTGGTTTGGAATGATTTGGCCGACGGTAATAGAGAATACGCCGCAGGATTAATCGCTTTAAACAGTATCTTTCAAGTTTTGCTGTACAGTGTTTATGCCTATATTTTCATCACAATCCTTCCTCCTTATTTTGGTTACGACGGATTTGAAGTCAATATCAGCATCGCTCAAATAGCAGAAAGTGTGGGTATTTATTTGGGAATTCCATTTGCATTAGGAATTATCAGTCGATATACCTTAATAAAAATAAAAGGGGAAGCATGGTTTCAAAATAAATACGTACCGATAATTTCACCAATTACCCTAATTGCTTTGCTTTTTACCATAGTAATTATGTTTAGCCTAAAAGGGGAAATGATTGTTGAAATACCGTTGGATGTGTTGCGCATTGCAATTCCGTTAGTCATTTATTTTACCCTAATGTTCCTCGTGAGTTTTTTTATCGGAAAATATTTTGGTGCCGATTATTCAAAAAGTACCGCTATCGCTTTTACCGCCACAGGAAATAATTTTGAATTGGCCATTGCTGTTGCCATTGGAGTTTTTGGCATCAATAGCGGACAAGCATTTGCCGGTGTAATAGGACCACTTGTTGAAGTACCTGCATTAATTGCTTTGGTGAATGTAGCTTTTTGGTTTAGAAAAAAATATTTCACAAAAAGCATATAATTAACTGTAAAAACACCTATTATTTTCTGAATTATTACTTAGTACTAAATCTCTAAAAGCATAAAATTACGTATTTAAACATACGTAATTTTATGCTTTTTTTATTGTAATTTCAAACATCAAAACATTAAAAGACACTTTTTTACTCTATAACAACATCAAAATTTCAAGTAAAACCAACCATTTTATCAACAAAAGCTATTATATTGATTTTATTTTCTTCAAAAATAAAGCAAAAATTTACTAATTAAATAATTTAGATATTGCTTTATCAAGATATCCCAATTAATTTCAAAATACATCAATCTAAGTTCGGAAATTAAGTATATATACGTATATTTGCTACGTAATACTTAATAATGATATTATGATTAAAATAATAGTAGTCGGAAACGGCATGGTAGGATACAAATTTTGCGAAAAATTCGTTGCAAAATCAGGACAAGAAAAATATCAAATTACCGTATTCGGAGAAGAACCTCGTCGTGCCTATGACCGTGTTCATTTGAGCGAATATTTTGCAGGTAAAAGTGCCGATGATTTATCTTTATCTACTACAGACTGGTACAAAGAAAATAATATTATTTTAAATACGTCTGAGTTAATTACCGATATTAATAGAGAAGAGAAGACGATTCACACCCATTTAGAGAAAACTCATCCCTACGACTACTTAGTCTTAGCGACTGGTTCTTCTGCCTTTGTTCCACCAATTGAAGGAGTTGACAAAGAAGGGGTTTTTGTATACAGAACCATCGAAGACTTGGATGCCATTATGGCTTACGCCAAAAAAATAAAACAAAACGGAGCTACGGAAGCAGCCGTTCTTGGTGGAGGATTATTAGGCCTTGAAGCCGCCAAAGCCGTTCGTGATCTAGGATTAAATCCACATGTAGTTGAATTTGCCCCTCGCTTAATGCCAAGACAATTGGACAAAGGCGCAAGTGATATGTTGCAATCTAAAATAGAAGAACTGAACATCGGAATTCACCTGAACAAATCCACTCAATTCATTGCCGGTGAAGATGCAATCACAGGAATGATGTTCGAGGGAGAAAAAATGTTGAAAGTAGATATGCTTGTGATTTCTGCAGGTATAAAACCACGTGATGAACTAGGAAGAGTATCCGGTTTAGAAGTTGGTGTTCGCGGAGGTATTGTGGTTAATAACAAAATGCAAACGACAGACCCTAGCATTTATGCCATTGGTGAAGTTGCTCTTTACAACCATATGATTTATGGTTTGGTTGCTCCTGGATATGAAATGGCCGATGTTGCTGCAGAGCAAATTTTGCAGGGTGAAAAAACCATGAGAGAGACCATCGACATGTCTACTCAATTAAAATTAATTGGAGTTGAAGTAGCGAGTTTTGGTGATCCCTTTATAGAAAATGAAAACGTAACCGCAATTGTTTATGAAAATAAATTCAACGGGATATACAAAAGAATAAATGTTACCAAAGACGGAAAAACTTTATTGGGAGGAATCTTGGTAGGTGATTCCAGCGATTACAATAGCTTGTTCCAAATCTATAGCAACGCGATGGCTTTGCCTAAAAATCCGGAAGATCTGATTTTAGGTTCAAGAGGCGGAGAAAGTTCTACAATAGGAAGTGCCATGGATTTACCCGATACTGCCGTAATTTGTTCTTGCGAAAACGTAACCAAAGGAAGTATTTGTTGCTCTATCACAGAGGGTAATTGTGAAACTTTATCAGATGTAGTTAAAGCAACCAAAGCCACTACAGGTTGTGGAGGTTGTAAACCAATGGTAGTTGACTTGGTAAAAGAAACTCAAAAATCACTTGGAAAAGAAGTTAAAGATGTTGTTTGTGAGCACTTTGCCTATAGCAGACAAGAACTATATGATATTGTAAAAATTAACAAATTTACTAACCACAATGAAGTTTTAGGTGTTGTGGGTAAAGGGGATGGATGTGAAATCTGTAAGCCGGTTTTATCTTCTATATTCTCCAGTATCTACAATGATACAGCGAACAAACACGTTCCTGCTCAAGATTCAAATGACAGATTCTTGGCCAATATTCAACGAAATGGAACCTATTCCATTGTACCAAGAGTTGCAGGAGGTGAAATTTCAGCCGACAAACTAATCGTATTAGGTGAAGTAGCCAAAAAATACAACCTGTACACTAAAATTACAGGTGGACAACGAATTGATTTATTCGGAGCCGAATTAAATGACTTACCTGAAATCTGGAAAATCCTTATCGACAATGGTTTCGAAAGTGGACACGCTTATGGTAAATCACTTCGTACAGTAAAAAGTTGTGTAGGAAACACATGGTGTCGTTACGGAATGGACGACAGTACAACTTTTGCCATAGAACTGGAAAACAGATACAAAGGACTACGCTCTCCCCATAAGATCAAAGGTGGTGTTTCTGGTTGTATTAGAGAATGTGCTGAAGCAAGAGGTAAAGATTTTGGAGTAATTGCCGTTGAAGGAGGATGGAACTTATACATCTGTGGTAACGGAGGAGCAAATCCAAAACATGCTGTACTTTTTGCAGAACAAGTAGACAAAGAAACCTGTCTTAAATACTTAGACCGTTTCCTAATGTATTACATCCATACTGCAGGTCCATTGGTACGTACCTCTACTTGGTTAGAAAAACTGGAAGGTGGATTAGACTACCTAAAACAAGTGGTAATCGAAGACAGCTTGGGGATTGCCGAAGCATTAGATATTGAAATGCAAGGTTTAGTGGATACCTATGAATGCGAGTGGACTCAAGTAGTTGAAGATCCTGAAATGCAAAAACGTTTCAGACATTTCACCAACTCTGATGACCGCGACGAAAATATTGAATTTGTACCAATGAGAGATCAAAAAATGCCTCGTCTTTGGTAAACATCATCTCTTAAAGCAGAGAACCGATTACTTGATCATAATTTCACCAACTACTTCTCTTTCTTTCACTGATAAAAGAAGGAGAAAATAAAGAAAAAACGAAATGGAAAACATATTAAATAAATACGAAACAGTACGCGAAAGCGAAGTTACAGTATGGTTCAAAGCCGGAACAAAAGCTGATTTTCCTGCCGATGGAGGAAACTGCATTAAATACAAAGACAAACAAATTGCCGTTTTCAATTTCGAAAGAAGAAACGAGTGGTACGCTTGTCAAAATTTATGTCCGCACAAAATGGAAATGGTATTATCAAGAGGAATGATTGGTTCTATGGAAGATATTCCAAAAATTGCCTGTCCGCTTCATAAAAACACATTTTCTTTAAAAGACGGAAGCAACTTAAGCGGAAACGACGATTTGAAGATAGCCACCTATCCCGTTAAAATTGTAGATGGCGAAGTATTCGTTGGCTTTTTGGAATAAATATGTATCTTTGGTGTATAACTTTTTTACATGAACAATACACCATTTTACAAGGCCAGCCAATGGATTGATGCCGAAAACGCTCAAGATCCAAATATAGAAATAGTAGAATCCATAAGCTACCCAAAAGAACTATTATATTCTAATAGAATGTATGTGAGGCTTATGGATTTTTATCCAAATGCATCAGAAGCAGTTCAAATCGCTTCCAAAGCACAACACATCTGCCGATGGAAAATAGCTCGGGAATCCTATCCAATGGATCGAGTGGGTTATTTAAAATGGAGAGAAGATTTAAAAAAATTTCATGCTAAAACTACAGCCGGAATTTTAGAAAAGGCCGGTTATGATGCGGATTTCATTGCACGCGTTTCGTTCTTAATTGAAAAAAAATTACTTAAAAAAGACGAAGAAACCCAACTTCTGGAAGATGTCATTTGTTTAGTGTTTTTGGAATATTATTTAGACCCATTTGTTCATAAACACGATACGGAGAAACTAAAAAACATTATTCTGAAAACGTGGAATAAGATGTCTGACAGAGGACATCAAGAAGCCTTAAAAATAAATTACAGCCCGTCAAATCTATCACTGATAAAAGAGGCACTTGGGTTGTAACTTGAATTCAATTCAGATATGGGCAAAGGCAACAAAGCAGCAATAAACAATCTTAATTTCAAAAAATTAAAGCAATTATACATATTTGCTTTAATGACTATTGCATTAACCGTACTGCTCAGCCAGCTCTTGATTCAATACAATATCAACAGCCAATTGAACGATTCCCGCTTGATCAATATTTCGGGAAAACAAAGAATGTTGAGTCAGAAATTAGTGAAAGAAGTGCTTATTTTGGCTACCACTCCAAACAAGAAAAGCGAAAACACCAATAAAATTGACGAAACGTTATCCCTTTGGAAGTTCACTCATTATGCATTGGAAAATGGAAACGACAGCCTTTCTTTTCCAAAGAAAAAAAGCAAAACACTCACTAACTTATTTATAAATATCAAACCCAGTTTTGACGCTATCGTTAAAGCTACCACCCGTGTTTTAGAAATACAAAACAATCCTGACCTCACCAATGAAAATCAGAAATTAGTCTCAACGATTCTTGACAATGAAGAAACGTTCCTGACTAATATGAATCAAATAGTAAGTCAGTATGAAAAAGAAGCCCTGCAAAAAGTTACACTACAAAGAAACACCGAATATGGTATTTTAGGATTTACCCTTTTTGTATTATTATTGGAATTCTTTTTTATTTTCAAACCAACTAATAAAAGAATTGAGTTACTGATTTCCAAACTTTTATCTTCTGAAAAAAAGGCATTAAAACTAGCTTACGATACTGAAGTCATTAGTGAAATAAAAGAAAACTCCGTTAAGGAATTGAAATCGCTCAATTACGCAATGGAAAATACCCTACTCTATTGCCGAATTGCACCTAACGGAAATGTAATTCATATTGGAGAAAAATTCTCAAGATTACTGCAATACAACCCTGTCAATTCAGAGAGAAGATTTGCTGAAGTATTGACTCCAATAGAAAAAGAGCAATTATTCATTGACCGAATTATCACCGAAAAACATAAAACAGGTTGGCAAGGAGAAATAAATATCACCAACAAAAATAAAGAATCAATTTGGCTTGATTTATCAATGGTTCCGGTAACCATTAAAAAAGAAGAATCAGAATTGTTGATTATTTGTTTTGACATTACCGAACGTAAAAAAGCGCAACAGGAAGTTGAACGATTAAATGCCGAGAACACTGCAGAAAGGCTCAATCAGCAAAAAATTATTTCGAGTAAAATTGTTGAAAATCAAGAAAACGAACAAAATAGAATTGCTAGAGAAATTCATGACGGTATCGGTCAAATGCTTACGGGATTGAAATTCAGCCTCGAAAGCATCAACTTGGACGATAAAGAAAAGTCCATTCAAAAAATTGATTATTTAAAAAAACTGTCTTTAGACATTATTAAGGGAGTCCGCACTGCGACTTTCAATTTGATGCCTCCAGAGTTAAGCGATCACGGTATTGTATCTTCCTTGGCCAAACTGACACAGGAATTATCTAAACTGACCGGAAAAAACATTCAGTTTTATAATAAAAGTAATTTTGACCAAAGATTAGATTCGTTAATTGAAATCAATATCTATCGATTGACACAGGAAGCTATCAATAATGCCATCAAATATGCCGAATCGACCCATATTATCGTACAACTTTCGCACAGTGCAACTATTTTAAGCATTACTATAGACGATAACGGCAAGGGGTTTGACCCTACACTTGTGGAAAAAAGAAGAAATAGCGAATCCGGTATGGGATTACTATTTATGAAAGAACGAATCCAATACATTAACGGACGTGTATTCATAAACTCTATCCTTGGGGAAGGCACTCGAATTACCTTCAACATCCCTATTGGATAGAAAGAATTTTATTTTCGTTAAAAACACCTTATCTTTTTCAATGTTTTTTGGGGATTTTTTTATTATTACGTACATTGCATTTATATTTAGATATATATACTTAAAACCAATTATTTTTAAATTAAGTAAATCATGAATAATTCTATTCGAGTAGCCCTGGCAGATGACCATGTTTTTGTAAGAGACGGCATTAAATCCTTATTAGAAACCGAAGAAAACATAATCGTTGTTGGTGAAGCCACTGATGGTTTAGAGGCCTTAAAAATAGTGGAAGAAAGCAAACCTGATCTATTGATCGTTGACATACGCATGCCCCATCTGACCGGAATAGAAGTGGTTGAAAAATTAAGGGCAAAAGAAAATCCCATTAAAGTGATTATGCTTTCCATGCACGAATCAGAAGAATATGTTTTGAAATCAATCAAAGCCGGTGCCGACGGTTATCTGTTGAAAGGTTCCAGTAAAGAAGAATTTTTAAAAGCTTTACATACAGTCGCCAATGGCGGAAAATATTTTACTGGTGACATCTCCTCTATATTAATAAACCAACTTTCCAATAGTAGCGCACCGGAACATAAAAATAATTTGGAAGACGAGGTAGCAATTACTAAGAGAGAGAAGGAAATCCTAACTTTATTGTTATCAGGAAAGGGGAATAAAGAAATTGCGGAAGCTTTAAACATCAGTAAAAGAACAGCCGAAGTACATCGCTTTAATCTAATGAAAAAATTGAAAGTCAAAAACTTGATGGAGCTCTCCAATAAAGTAACAGAATACTCCCTTTTATAATTCTGGATTAATTTTATATCGAAAACTACTTAGTAGTTTGTTTTTGTTCCTTGACAAAGCAATCTTTTAAGTAGTTTTTTTTATGGCAATAAAAAAGCGAACTAAATAATTCCATGAATCATTTAATTCAATAGATATAATTGCAAAAAATATTGATACAAAATCGATTACTAAGAAAGAAAAAATGATATCGAAATCGGAATACAAATAAATTAGAAACAAATTTCAATACAACTCAATACCAATTATTAAACCACAACATTATCTCTTGTCATATTCTTAAAAAACTACCTCATCAAATAGCATATTAAAAATATTTGATTGAAATTTCAAACAATTGATATAAAACCATCACAATACGTACACATACGTAAAATATTTTAGCAAAACTAAGTATTCATACGTATTTATACATATATTTGTCAAAAAAAATACAAGTATATGAAAAGCGCAACCTCTTTATCTCAATCGCATAGAATCTTATTTCTAAACACACTTGCATTTACCGTATGTTTTGCCTGCTGGACCTTAAATGGAGTACTCGTTACTTTTTTGGTCGACAATGGCATTTTTCATTGGAGTGTTGTGCAAGTTGGATGGTTACTTGGAATCCCTATTTTAACAGGTTCCATAATGCGTTTACCAATTGGTATTTTGACAGATAAATTTGGTGGAAAATATGTTTTTTCAAGTCTCCTCCTGCTCTGTTCTATTCCACTATTCTTATTACCATTAGCCGATAGCTTTTTCATGTTTGCTGTCTTAAGCTTTTTATTTGGAATGGTTGGAACTAGCTTTGCCGTCGGTATTGGATATACCTCAATATGGTATCCAAAAGAATGGCAAGGTAGAGCGTTGGGGATTTTTGGAATGGGAAATGCAGGAGCTGCCATAACAACTTTTATTGCGCCAACATTACTAAATCAATTTTCAGTAGATGATCCACAAAACGGATGGAAATTACTTCCGGTTATTTATGGTGTAGCTCTATTGGTTATTGGTCTGTTATTCTTAGTATTTGCAAAAAATAAAAAACTGGAAAAAAGCACTAAAACAATTCCACAAATGCTAACGACCTTGAAAAGTCCAAGAGTTTGGAGATTTGGAGCGTATTACTTCCTTGTATTTGGATGTTTTGTAGCTTACTCCCAATGGTTATTGCCAAACTTCATGAACGTATATCAAACCAGTTTGGTACTGGGTGGTTTATTTGCAACCTTATTTAGTTTACCTTCTGGAGTAATTCGTGCTTTTGGAGGTTACCTTTCAGACAAATATGGCGCCCGAAAAGTAATGTATTGGGTATTGAGTTCATCTGTAATATTAAGTGCTTTATTAATGATTCCAAAGATGACAATAACCACCGCTGGACCTGGTGTTATGGCAGGAAAAAAAGGAATTGTGACCGCTGTAACAGATTCAAACGTTCGCATTGGTGATACTGATTTTGTAATAGATACTCAAAAAGAAAAAACAGAAACCAACAGTATTTTCCCCACCAAATCAACTTGGCAAGAAGTAATTGTAAAAGAAAATCAAGAGGTAAAGAAAAAAGAATTAATTGCCAAAGGAATTACTTCCATAAAATTTGATGCCAACATGTGGGTATACTTAGTTCTGGTTGTACTTATTGGTATCTCTTGGGGAATTGGGAAAGCAGCTGTATACAAACACATTCCTGAATATTTCCCGACAGAAGTGGGTGTTGTTGGAGGAATGGTAGGTTTACTTGGTGGACTTGGTGGATTCTTTGGTCCTATTATCTTTAGTTATTTATTACAATTCACCGGAATATGGTCTAGTTCATGGATTTTTGTTTTACTCTTTTCAGCTATTTGTTTGATTTGGATGCACATAACCATAACCCGAATGATGAATGAAAAACAACCCGTTTTGGCTCGTGAAATAGACAAAAAAAACTAAGCCAAATAATTTAAACACTGATTTTCGCAAATCGCATTAGTTAATATTTTTTTTTACAAAACTGTCCAGAAGTTAATTTTGGACAGTTTTTTTTATTTAGAACACTAGTAACTTCAATTACTTATGCTCCATTTTGCCTCTTAAAGCCCTATTTTTAAAATTGAATTTTGTTCTACCAATAAATATTTTTTTCCTATAAATTAAAAAACAGCGATCGACTCCTTAAAATGCGATTACGAATCTAATAGTAAACCAATAAAATATTATTTAATATTTAGAAAAAACATCAACAAATAGTAAATTCATAAAAAGCACCTTGTACGTACTTATAATTTAATTAAAATACGTATTAATACTTATTCTTTGCGTTTTTTTTAATAAATTTGTTTTAAATGAAACAATTATTGAAAATATTTTAAAGGATACAAAATGAAAAGAATAAATACAGATTGTGCCACATGTATCAATACAAATTGCTTTATAAAAAAACATTTACACCTGGAAAAAATGCAAGATTTTGTTTTGCAAAAAAACAATTTCATTTGTAAAAAAGGCCAACAATGTATGATTGAAGGCGCACCTATACAAGGATTATACTTTATTCATAAAGGAAAAGTAAAAGTCTTAAAAACAGGAATCTATGGCAAAGAACATATTGTTCGATTAACCCAAGAGGGCGACACGATCGGTTTTAGAGGTTTTGGAACCAGTAATCGCTATCATATTGGAGCTGCTGCTCTTGAAGATACCGTTTTATGTAATTTCAGTAATGAGGTAATGCAAAATATCCTTAAAACAATTCCAGAATTCACTTATGACATGATGCTTTTTTATGCAGAAGAGCTGAACAAAAGCGAAAACAATGTCAAGAAAATTGCGCAAATGAATGTTAGAGAAAGAGTAATTGACACCTTATTATACTTACTTAAAAAATTCGGTCACACCAATAACTTAATAGACATTAACTTATCTCGAAAAGAGATTGCCGATTTTGCGGGTACAACAGACGAACAAGTCACCCGTATCTTTTCAAGTTTGAAAAAGGAAGGCTTAATAAAAATGGTCGGAAAAAAAATAAGCCTGTTACAAGTAGACAAAATGCAACGGGAAATCATAGAGCACAAATAAAAACTAACTACTTACGTATCTATCGCTAAAAAGTCCAAATATTGGGCTTTTTTTTATGGGTTATATCGCGTGTACTTATAATATTAAGTAACACACTCCCCAATTAAAGCCCAATACTTATCTCAATAACAACAACCTAAAAACCAACAATACCAATAACTTAGTTATAAAACATGCGATAACGCAAGTTCTTAAATGCTATATATCATACTGAAATATGGTGTAAAAAGACAAAAATCATTGCCAACAGCCTTAAACATAAGTATAAGTACGTACGTATATTTGCATAGTACATAATTAAAACGAAATTAAATATCAACTAAAACATTTTATTATGAAATTATCTAAGAAAATTGGGTTAAGCTTACTGGGGTTAATAGGTGCTTCTACATATGCACAAGAATTAACTGCTGATGTGCAAATTAGACCTCGTTATGAATACACTAATGGTTTTGGAACTTTATTGACTCCTACCACTAGTCACACTTCTTTCATCGGACAACGTTCAAGATTAAACTTAAACTATGGTGATGCAAAACTAACAACAAAATTATCTTTACAAAGTATTCGCACTTGGGGAGATGTTCCTACAACTGGAGTTTTATCAACAACAAATGTAAAAGGAGGAATTGCTATTTTCGAAGGATGGGCACAATATAAATTCACGGATAAATTTAGCGTAAAAGCGGGACGTCAAGTTTTATCTTATGACAACCAAAGAATTATAGGTGGATTGGATTGGGCGACACAAGGAAGAGCCTTTGATGCTGCAGTACTTACTTTCAAAGGTGCTAAATCTCAATTGGATTTAGGAGTTTCTTTAAATGAAGATTCTGAATCTAAAGTTGATGCCGCTACAGCATTTGCAACTGACCATAAAAACATGCAATATGCTTGGTTTCATACTAACGCTAACAAATTCGGAATTAGTTTCTTAGCCTTAAACGTAGGTAAAGAAACTGCCGCTTTAGAAACCAAATACATGCAAACATTGGGGACTTATGCTACTTTTAAAGACAAAAAATTCGATGCTGACTTCAGTTTCTATTATCAAACAGGAGAAGTTGGAGCTACTGATGTATCTGCTTTTGAAGGAGCTGTAAATCTAGGATATGCTTTTTCTCCAAAATTCAAAACCACTTTAGGATATGAATACTTATCCGGTAAAGATTATGATGACGCAAGCACAAAAACTAAAACATTTGCTCCATTATTCGGAACAAACCACGCTTTCAATGGTTTTATGGATTACTTCTACGTAGGTTTCGCAAACAAAACGGGATTACAAGATATCTCTTTGAAATTGGATTTCCCAATCGGAAAAGTAAAATTATCTGTTGCTCCACACGTATTCATGACTGCTGCTGATTTATCTGCAACTGATGATTCTTACCTAGGTACTGAGGTTGACTTAACTGCAGTTTACAAATTACACAAAGATGTAACGCTTATCGGAGGTTATTCTCAAATGTTTGCTTCTGATTCTATGGTTACTTTAAAAGGTGGAACTGGTTTAAAAGATACCACAAACAACTGGGCTTGGTTAATGGTAAATATCAACCCACAAATTTTCTCAACAAAAAAATAACAATCCATAACTAAAAAAAGTTTAAAATGAAAAAATTAGCATTTAGATTATCGATATTGGCCATAGCCTGTTTAGGTGTGGTTAGTTGTAAAAAAGAAGCAAAAAAAGAAGGTGCTGCAGAAGCCGAAACGGCCACAGCATCCAAAACGGAACAATTGGTATTAGAAAAACCACAAGTTACTTTAGGTTTTATCAAATTGACCGATATGGCTCCTCTTGCCATTGCAAAAGAAAAAGGATTCTTTGAAGACGAAGGGTTATTTGTAACTCTTGAAGCACAATCTAACTGGAAAAACGTTTTAGACCGTGTAATTGACGAACAAATTGACGGTTCTCATATGCTAGCCGGACAACCAATCGCAGCAGCAGTTGGTTTTGGAAGACAAGCAAAACTAGTTACTACTTTCTCAATGGATTTAAATGGTAACGCCATTACAGTTTCTAACGATGTATGGTCTAAAATGAAACCAAGTTTACCTTTGAAAGATGGAAAACCAGTTCACCCAATAAGCGCGAGTGCTTTGTTACCAGTTATCAAAGATTACAAAAATGCCAATAAACCATTCAAAATGG